>NZ_JAGDED010000004.1:0-298442 GCF_040148765.1 Sulfitobacter sp. NFXS29 | reverse complement strand
GGTTGAATAAGGGGCTGATGGGCTGACCCGCACCAGCGCTGATAGCTGTTTCCGCCGCAGACCGAGCATGGTGCGTCGGCAAGGCCCGCAGCGCGACATAAGCCAACGCCAACCGCTCGCGCGTGTTGAGGCGGGCGCGCAGGATCGTCCCAAAACCAAGCCATGCATTGGTGTCCTCAAGGTGCAAGCAGTAGCCCAGAGACCGGGATACGCTTTCAATGTGGCTGGCGGTGCGGTTGACCGAGGCACTATGGCCCCGGTCGTTCGCGGGCATATGCAACCCGTCCATTACACGCCCTCCCCGTAGTGCAGGCCAGCAACAAGGCGGGCTTGGGTTGCGGTCAGGCCATAGAGGCGTTGCAAGCGGGCAATCTGGATTTTGAGGGCCATAATCAAGCTGCACCCCCGTCGATCCGGCGCACGCTCCCGATGAGGAAATAGACGCCAAACTTCGCCCGGTCTGTGGCGGTGTCGTTAGAATACATTTCCTTCGTGATCGGCACCCCATAGTCGCGGCGCAGGATGCTAACCCGGTCCGAGATGCGCACCGGGCTGGCGCAGTAAACAGGCTGCTGGATCAGCGCATCAAGGATGATGCGATTGCCCTTTGCCAAGGTGAAGGTCTTTGTTGTTCCATCCTCACTGACGACTTCATAGCGCGCCGGGGCGGTGCCTTTGGGCATGTCGCTCCAGCGCTCTACGCGCAGCGCATTCGCCGGGGGTCGGTCAGTCGGGATGAAGTCCTTAGTGATAATGCTCATACATTCAGTCCTTGAAATTTGGACCAAGCGCAGCTAACATTCGGAAGTCCGCCAAGACCGTCAAATGACTAGCACCCCTGCTTGATCCTTTGGATTGGGCGGGGGTTTGCATTAAGCGACTTCAGGCGCTCTGTTCGCTTCAGCCTTCTTAATGACGGTTTCGATGTCGCTTAGCCGCCAGCGGGACATGCCACCAATCTTAATAGCAGCCGGTACAGTGCCATCTGCGACGCGCCGCCAGAAAGTTGCTTTAGAGCACCCCATCATGAATGCGCCATCAGCGTCGCGGATGAGGGGGTCCGTAGCAGCAAGCGCGTTCACGGCAACCGGTTTATACTCTTCGTTCGTGGGGGATAGATTTGCAGAGACGGTCATTGATCATCCTTTCGCTGGGTTGCGTTGGGATGATCCTAAGTGATGGCCTTAGCTCACATAATGTGGGCAAATAAAATTGCCCACCCTACGATTTTTTTCGACTACGGTAGCTAGTACGCGCAAGCTTCATTGCCTCGGACTCCTCTCCAAGAGACAGGGTGGGAAGCGCGTCGAAATCCCATATTTCTTCGGCAGGTACCGTTGCGGACCAAAGTGTATTGGGCGGCTTCGCCTGGGCAAGAATGATTTCAATCTGCCGAGCCGCATTCAGAAAGCGGCCAAGGAACTCATATCCAACATGCATTTCGGCAAGTGCATCTATGCCCGAAAACAAAGTGCCATCATCACGCGAATAACCTATGCCCGCAGCAGCCCACAATGCCATAACGGATTGGTACTCCGAGAATGTTTCCCGAAGCCGTCTCTCAGCAGTTGGCAGAGCCTTGCCATCTGTTGTTCTCAGAGTTGAGTTAACTTCCGACACGATATGTGCAGCTTTGGAGAGATCAGGCTCTCCTGTTCTGACGTAATTTGCACAAACCTTGAGGGCCACCTCCCCGGTTAAAAGCAAGCGGTTAATCAACTTTCTATCCACCAATGCTGCCAAAACTTGGCTTGGGAGACAGTTAGGATCATGAGCCTTTGCAAGAGTTTCTCTCGCGACGATTTGAGCGAATTGATTAGCGCTTCGTTCGCAGTTCGGGTGGATCATATAACCGAGGACCAGCATCCCTGCTTCAGGAATAAGCTGCCCGTCGCGAGTTATCGGGATGACTGCCGGATTCTCAATTTCCATTGATCCGTCCTTCGATCCAGTTGCGCACAGCGCTCTGCCGCCAACCAATAGCACGAACGCCCAGCTTCGTAGCCTTCGGAAAATCATCCCGGCCCATCATGCGGTAAATTGTAGACCTGCTGAGACCTGTGGCCTCCTGAACCTCTCGGCAGCGTAGAATTTTATCAGTCATTTTTATCTCTTTGCTAAATGAATGATGCCATTCGTAGCAGGCGATGGTTTCCACAAAATTTAAGGTACTGAACTTAAGCAATTCTAATCACCTCGCTGGCGTTCTTGCCTGTGACGTGATCCGCCCAGCGCGCCATGAGTGGGCGGCGACGTTCTAATAGGTCTGTTCGACGGTAGGAGCGCTCGACCTTGTTGCCGACCACGTGAGCCAGTGACGTTTCGACAACGACTTCAGGCATGTCGGTAGTCTCCACGCACCACGTTTTAAAGCTCGAACGGAAACCGTGAGGACGGGCCAGCAACTCCCTCCGCTCCATGTGACGGCTCATGGTTGCGTCCGAGATTACGCCCTTCCGAACGCTTGGGAACAGATAGCCCTCACGCGCCAGCGGCTTTGCCAATTCTATGACTGCTAGTGCTTCATCGGACAAAGGCACCCGGAAGTCACTCACAGCACCCACCTGCCCTTTCATGTTACCTTCGGGCACAGTCCAGATGTTCCCCTCAATCTGATCTAAGTGACAAAAGCGCACGGAATACGACCGTACAGCGGTAAGGATCAGCAAGCGCAAGGCAAGCTGCGTCGGAGTCTGTTCCGTCAAACTTTCATAGAAAGCGGGCACCTCCGGCCAAGGCATGTAGGGAATGTTCTTCGCCTTGTGACGTGTCTTTCCCAACAACGCCCTCGCCTTCGTCGTTGCTTGAAGATCCACATTGAGGCCCATCGCCGCCGCATGATCCAACGTAATGTTTAGCCTGTTCATTGCTTTGCGGGCCGTATCGGCTTTATCATGCCAGATAGGCTCCAAGGCGTTCTTGATATCCTGCTGGTCGAGTTCCTCGACGGGAACCTTACCAATCTTCGGAAGCACATGCAGTTCGAGAGGGGAGAACCAGCGGCCAGCCTTACCGTCACCCTTAAGCTGCGACTTGCGAGATTCGAACGCCTCACGAGCAACAGACGCCAGAGTGTGGTCTTGCCGCTCTGATAGTCGCCGCTGCCGCTCACGCTCTTTGATGGGGTCTTTGCCCTCTCGGACCACTGCCCGCCACTTCTCTGCCGCCGCTCTGGCTTCTTTCAGGGTGACGGCCTGAAGGTTGCCAATGCCCATCTCACGCCGACGCCCGTGAACAGTAACGCGCAGTACCCACTGAGCGCCGCCATCTTCACGCTTGACGAGCCACAGCCCGCCCCCGTCCGAGTATTTGCCTGGAGGGGCTGTCCTTACCTTGGCCGAAGAAAGCTTGTTCAATGCCGCCAAATTTCAATCCCCCTCTCAATCCACCCCTACATATAGCATAGCATGACATCGGATGAAACAGGATGATACAACCAAACACATTAAAAACAGAAGCTTGGATAATTTTTGAAACAGGCTGATACTAGATGAGACGTTAGTTCAATGCCGTGTGGGGGCACCACTCCTTCAGATAACACATTGGTTTCACTCCGGCTTTTAAGTTGAGCTAGTAGCCGTAGACCATGTCGGAGACCATTTCTCCCGCATTCACCTTCGTATAAGACGGTGTATTCTACTTTAGTCGTCGCATCCCGAAAGAGGTGCTTCGTCATTACTCGTTACCTCGGATCGCCTTCTCTCTACGTACGAGGTCCTTAAGGGTAGCTGAGGCGAGAGCTAGAAAGTCCGCTGATCAACTAGAAGATTACTGGTTCGTTCTGAGGTCGAAAGATGGGGAGCTGTCCGGAAAGCATATGTTGCGGCGGGGACATTCGACGTCAAATGAGGTTAGCACCACCCTGCCCGCTGCCTCGTCTTCATTTGTACTTTTATCAGAGGCCGTTGAAATCTATCTCGAGCAAAAAGAAAAAGGCTGCCCAATAACCTTTCGTCGAGCTGCTGAGAGAGCGTGTGGCTACGTGATCGATGCCTGCAGCGACAAGCACCTCGACGTCTACACCAAAGCTGATGCGAATGCGTTCCGTGATGCCCTGATTTCACGTGGTCTAGCTGGCAGCGGTCTGACCCGTGTCTTCGGGATAGTCAGGGCGGTGATAAACTTTGCCGCCAGTGAGCAAGGCCTGTCTCTGACCAACCCCTTTGCTGGTGATTACTACGATAGGGCCGCTGGGGTCCCCGCGCACGACGCGCTTGCCCCAAACGAAGACGAAGAATATGAAAACAACACCCGCAAACTCTCGTTATGACTGAGGGAGCCTTGCGGCCCAGGTCACGGCCAATGCGACTATAAAGGGGCGGGTGAACTCTACTTCAGCTGGCCTCCATCCATCTTCTGCAGGGGTTCAGCAAACTTCCGCGACACCCCCGCTTTTTTACCATTCATCCAATCTCGGACTTGAAAAATTGTCGTTGATCAGTCCCCTTCGGCGACCCCGGCAGCCCGTGCCCGGGCTCGGCGCGCGCGGTAGCTTGGCAACACCACCAGAATGACTGCAATGATTAGCAGACCCAGTGTCATCGGGCGCTCCCAGATAAAGGCGACACCATCATAAAGCTGCATCGAGCGGGAGAAGTTGTTTTCCATCATGCCGCCCAGAATGAAGCCGATCAGCAGAGGTGCCAACGGGTAGTCGGCAAATTTGAGCGCGGTTGCACAAACCCCAAAGCCGACCAGCAGCAAAAGCTCGGTTGCATTGTTCTGGCCGATATAGGCCCCCATCAGCGTGAAAAAGAGGATGAAGGGGATCAGGAAAGTCCGCGGCACCGACAGCACCTTAGCGATATAGGGGATTAACGGCAGGTTCAGGATCAAGAGCACCAGATTGCCGATGAACATCGACATGATCACCGCCCAGAAGATCTGCGGCTCGTCGATCATCAGGCGCGGGCCGGGGGTAACGTTGAGCGCGATCAGCGCGCCAAGCAGGATCGCCGTGGTGCCCGAGCCGGGGATGCCGAGCGTCAAGAGCGGCACAAAGGACCCGGTGCAGGCGGCGTTGTTCGCTGTCTCCGGCGCGGCAAGCCCTTTGATCGAGCCTTTGCCAAACTCGTCCTGCTCATGTTTGGGCGCGATATTACGTTCCACCGCGTAGCCGAGGAAGCTGGCGATGGTAGCCCCCGCACCGGGCAACACGCCTATGAAGAAGCCCTGCAGCGATTGCCGCCCGATCACCGGGGCAATGGCGCGGGCCTCAGCGCGGGAGATGCGCATGTCCTTGATCTCCCCCTCGCCGCCTTTGAGGTCTTTGGGCTTAAGCACCAAAAACAGCGCTTCAGGTAGGGCAAACATCGCCATCGCCAGCGTGATAAAGCCAAAACCGGATTGCAGGTCCATGATGCCCATGGTGAAGCGCGGCATGTTGAACAAGGCCCCCTCGCCCACGGTGGCCATGATCAGGCCCAGAAGGGTCATGATCAGCGCCTTGGCGACCTGCCCTGTCCCCGCAAAGGCGGCGATGGCCGAGAGCCCCACCACCATCAGCGCGAAATACTCGGCCGAGTGGAACAGCAGCGCGACCGAGGACAGCGCGGGCGCAAAGATCATCAGAAGAATCGCCCCGATGGTGCCACCGGCAAAAGACGCGATGGCGGCGATGGTCAGCGCCTTGCCCGCCTTGCCAGCCCGCGCCATCGGGTAGCCGTCAAAGCTCGACGCCACGGTGCCCGCCACCCCCGGTGCATTGAGAAGGATCGAGGAGGTCGAGCCGCCAAAGATGGCCCCATAATAGACCCCGGCCAGCAGGATCAGCGCCGCCGAGGGGTCGCCCATGGAGATCGCCACCGGGATCATGATGGCGATGATCGACATCGGCCCCAGCCCTGGCAACATGCCGATGAAAGTGCCGATCAAACAGCCCGCGACAACCATCAGCAGGTTTTGCAGGGACAGGGCCGTGGTGAGGCCCATCAACAGTCCTTCAAGCATATCAGCCTCCCAAAAAGCCCGGCAGCGGGCGCATGTAGATGCCCAGCACTTCTTGAACGAGGTACCAGACAGAGAACGTGGCGATCAGCGCCACCGGCAGCATCACATGCCACTTGCGCTCACCGAGGATGAAAGACCCGAGGATCAGAAAAGCCGAGGTGGAGAAGAGAAATCCAAAGGGGCGCAGGCCAAGCGCGTAGGCCACCATCAGCGCCAAAAGCAGCAAAGCCTGCCACAAGTGGTAGTCGCCCAAGCGGCGGTAATCGATCTCGCCTATCTCGGTGCTGCTCTTTTCCAGCCCCAGCAGGATGATCAGCGAGGCGATCACGCCGAGGATCGACAAGACCTTGGGAAAAGTGCTGGGCCAGATCGGGTTGCGCCGCATGAAGGGGGCAAGCTCTGCGTCCATCGTGAACCAGGCGGTGTATCCATAGGCCAGACAGAGGCCCAGCAAGATAAGTGCAATCCAGCGATCGAGCGCCATGTGGTCTCCTCCCAGAGATCAAATATGGACAGGGCGATGGACCGCCCTGCCCTTTGAGTTTCTTACAGGAAGCCGAGCTTCTTCATCAGGTCGCCGATTTCCTTTTCCTGCTTTTCGAGGAATGCCTGAAAATCATCGCCGGAGTTGTGGATGTTAACCCAGCCGTTGCGCGCCCGCACTTCTTCCCACTCTGGAGTGTCGTACATTTTGGCAATGGCTTCCTGATATGCTGTCTTCTGCTCTTCGGGCAGACCCGGCGCGCCAAAGAACCCGCGCCAGTTCACGAAGCTTGTGTCGATGCCCTGCTCCATCATGGTTTTGGCGTCAGGTGCCGCGGGGATGCGCTCTTCGGAGGTCACACCGATGATCTTCACTTCACCCGCTTCGGCCAGATCGACCGCTTCGGAGAAACCTGTGGAAAGCGCCGCGATCTCGCCCGAGAGCAGCGCCGCCATGGCTTTGCCGCCCGCGTCATAGGGGATGTATTTCACCCCAAGCGCGTCTTTGCCCGCCGCTTCCATCACCATGGCCGCGACCAGATGGTCCATCCCGCCGGGCACCGAACCGCCGCCGATGGCGGTGTTGCTGGGGTCTTCGTCATAGGCCGCCAGCAGGTCTTCCATCGAATTGATCGGGCTGTCCTTGCCGACCACGATGGCGGCATAGTCACCGATGGTGCCAGCCACCAAAGTGAGGTCGCGGAAGTTTTGGGGGAAGACGCCGGTCAACGAGCGAATGATGATCGGGGTCGAGTTGACCATCAGCGTGTTGTGATTGCTCTCGGCGTTCTCGATCAGATAGCCGATGGCCTTCCCGCCACCGCCGCCCGACATGTTCTCATATGATGCGGTGCCGACCAGACCGGATTTGGTCAGCGCTTCGCCGGTGCCGCGCGCGGTGCCGTCCCAGCCGCCGCCGGCGCCGCCGGGAATGAGAAAGTGAATGCTGTCGAGCATCTGGTGACCTTCTGCAGCAGCAGGCCCCGCGATGCCCATAGCGGCAATGGCGGCGATGAAGGCGCGGCGGCCCAGTGTGAATGTCGTCATGTTATCCTCCCATTTGACAACCGTCCGTCCAGCGGATCAGTTGACGGGGAAACAAACACGTGAAGCTGACACAAACCTGTCACGGCATAAAAAATGGGCGAGGCTGCATGAAATTCTTGCTGGTTGAGGACAATCCCGATCTTGCTCAAGCGGTGGCTTCGCGCCTGCGCTTAGATGGTCATGTCATCGATCACGCGTCGAAACTCGACGATGCCTCGGACTTTGTCGCGACCGGGGAGTATGATCTCATTCTGCTTGACATCATGTTACCAGACGGGGACGGACGCGACTTTCTCAAGCAGCAGCGCGCCCGTGGTCTGGACACGCCGGTCATCGTTCTGACCGCCCGCAGTCAGGTCTCGGATCGTGTCGGCTCGCTCGATCTGGGCGCGGATGACTACCTGACCAAACCCTTTGACCACGCCGAACTTGAAGCCCGCTGCCGGGCAGTGATGCGCCGCAGATCAGGCAGTTCAAAAACCCGGATCGAGCTTGGCGGCATCGTGTTTGATCCTGTCGCAGGGTCGCTGTCGGTGCGCGGCACGCCGGTCATCCTGCGCAACCGCGAATTGCGCCTTCTGGAGCTTTTCCTGAATGCGCGGGGGCAGATTTTTTCCAAGCAAAAGCTGGCCGACCGGCTGTTTTCTTACGAAAACGATGTCTCGGAAAACGCCATCGAAGTCTATATCGGGCGGCTGCGCAAACATCTCGAACACTCGGATCTCACCATCACCACGATGCGCGGTCTTGGCTATCGGCTGGACCAAAATGAATAGCGCCCGGGTCTCAGGATCGCTGCGAAATCGGCTGGTGCTCACCCTCCTTGGTGGGGCGGCATTGCTGGCGCTCTTGCTGGTGCTGGCGGTGCGCAGCCATGCCATCCGGGTGGCGCAGGAGGGACAGGACAATATCTTGTTGGCGTCGGCCACCTCGATCCTCGATTCGGCCGCGATCCGGGATGGGAGCGTACAGGTTGATATTCCCTATGCCGCCTTTTCGATGCTCAGTACCCCCGCCGATGACCGGCTGTTCTATGCGGTCTTTCAAGACGGTCAGTTCATGTCGGGCTACGCGGAGCTAACACTGGCGGAAGCGGGGGACGATCTTGGACCAAATTTCCGCGCGGGTCATCTACAAGACTCTCCGGTGCGGATCATCGAGGCCAGCCGAACCATCATCGGCGCCGAGGGGCGCAGGGACCTTCAGTTGCTGCTGGCCCAAACCCAAGATGCCCTTTCCGAGACGCTCGACCGAATTTCGCGCGATGCGGCCCTCTTTGGCGGCGGGTTCTTCCTTCTGGCCGCTCTCTTGTCGCTTGGAGCCACCAAAGCGACCATTGCGCCGCTGTCCAGACTGACGGCCTCCGTCACCCGGCGGGGCCCGCAGGACCTGCGGCCTTTCCAAAGTGCCGTGCCACAGGAAATGGCCCCTTTGGTGACGTCACTTAATTCTCTGATGGGGCGCCTTGACCAGACCCTTAGCCAATCCGAGGATTTTATTGCCGAAGCCGCGCACCGCGTCCGCACGCCGCTCGCCACAGTCCGTTCTCGTGCCGAAGCGACATTGCAACGCGTCGAAAAGGAAGAGAACCGCGAGGCCGTGCGCGCCATGATCAAGGCAATCGACGAAAGCTCGCGCGCGGCAGGACAGTTGCTGGACCATGCGATGATTACCTTCCGAGCCGACCATCTGGAGCGCGACGACCTCGACCTTGCGGTCCTTGTCCGCGAGTTGACCGAGCGGTTGGCGCCGATTGCCGACATGCGCGACCTCAGGCTGCATGTTAAAGGCGACCAATTGGTGCCGATGACCGGAGACCAGATCTTGATCCAGAACGCCCTGCGCAACCTGATCGACAATGCGATCAAATACGGCCCCGCAGAAAGCGTCATTGAGATCGCCATCATCGCTGCCCCGCGCCCCCAGGTAAGGATCCGCGACCACGGACCGGGCTTCCATGCCGACGAGATCGAAACCCTGACCAGCCGGTTTAAGCGTGGCCGCAACGCGGCAAAGACCATCGGCTCGGGCCTTGGACTGACCATCGCATTGGACGTCGCTACAGCCCATGGCGGAGATCTTACCTTGCACAACCATCCAGAGGGCGGCGCATGCGTTACCTTATCGTTCTGATCCTCACCCTACTGGTGCAGTCTGCGGCCGCGCAGAACTGGGAGGACCGGCGTGTCTTCAACCCCGGAGCGCGCATGTCCCTGCGCATCATTTCCAGCACCGACACGGCCTTTTTTGCCCCGCTCATCGACGCTTTTGTCGCGGCAGAGCCGGATGTATCGGTCGAATATCTGGTGACTGGAACCACGGATCTCAACCAGCGCTTCCGCGACGCGCCGCAAAGCTTTGACATCACGATCTCAAGCGCAATGGATTTGCAGCTTAAACTGACCAACGACGGATATGCCCTGCAGCTGGATGACATCGCGCATCCCGGCTGGGCACAGTGGCGCCAAAGCCTGTTTGGCTTCACCTCGGAGCCGGCCGTCATCGTGCTGAACCGCGCGGCGTTCAACGGCCAGCCGATCCCCCGTTCGCGTCAGGCCCTGATCGAAGCGCTGCGTGCCCGGCCCGAGGCGTTCCGCGATCGGGTCGGCACCTATGATGTGCGCCAGTCGGGATTAGGCTATCTTTTTGCCACCCAAGATTCGCGCGCTTCCGAGACCTTTTGGCGGTTGATGGAGGTCATGGGCGGCCTGGATGCGCGGCTTTATTGCTGTTCGGGTGAGATGATTAACGACCTGACGACAGGTCGGATTGTCGTGGCCTATAACGTGCTGGGCAGCTACGCTGCGGCGCGGGCCGCGGATCACGACCATATCGAGATTGTCATGCCATCGGATTTTCCGACCACGATGATGCGCACGGCCTTGGTCTCGCGTCGGACAAAAAACCCACAGACGGCGCGGCGCTTCCTTGCGCATCTGGTGGCTTATCAATCGACCGAAACCGAAGAAGCGCCTGCCCTACCGCAACTCCAAGGCGGCGAAAAAGGGGCCATCCGTGGCACCATAGCCTTGGAGCCCGCACTGATGACCTATCTGGATAGGTTAAAACGAACCCGCTTCCTCGCCGAATGGGAGAACGCGCTGATACAGAAATAGCGTGCCGTTCTTTATCAGAGCCCTTCCGTTGTTGCTTTTTTGGACAGAGACCATCCTTTTATGTGCCCCGCGACCGCGGCCAAAGTGGCGTGTTTTTCGGCGGCACAATTTACCCGACTGGCGCAAAAAATCTGACGCTCAGCCGGGCGTGGTGATACGGTTTCAACTAAGGCACTGTGCTTTTCCCCGAAATGCACGACGATGAGATCGATAAAGGCGAGGGTCTATCGCGCGAGATTGCGGGTATTCGCAAACATTGACAACAATATCCGGAATTCGAGAGCGAATACCCCGGCAGGACGTGGATCAATTCCCCCGAAGCGATTTTTTCGGTCCGTCATATAGCATGGCAGACGGGCGATACCGATCTCGGCGATCGCAGCGCGGAAGATGACGTCAGTGCTGTTGCCATCAAAATTCTCCTTCGCGTCGAACAACTCCTTCCCCGCCAACGCCTCGCCCGTGGCCCATGCGTTACGTTCCCGTTTGCCCGAAATCTGCAGGCGCTGACCAGTTCTTGGGTGCGCCCAGCCTACTCAATCAACATGTCCGTCAGGCTACAGCGCGCGACTGCCTCCTGTAATTCCCGCGCCGCGGCGTTGAGGATCGCATCTTCGTCCAGATCGATCTTACGGTGCCGCATGCGGATATCTCCGTTGACGATCACGGTATCTACGTCTGCCGCGTTGGCAAATTGCGCCACGGTCGTCAGCGGCATCATTGGCGGGTAGAGATGCGGCTTTCGGCGATCAAGCAAAACGATATCCGCCTTTTTGCCCGGTTCCAGTGACCCCAGATCATCCTCCAACCCAATCGCTTTCGCCGCGTGGATCGTACACATCTCTAAAACGTCGAGCGGCATCATGACTTCGGGATCTCGGAAGTGACGACGGTGGTAATGCAAACATTGGGCCATGTGGCGGAACATATCATAGCCCCGATCCGGAGCCGCCGCATCTGACCCCAAAGCCACGTTGACGCCCATGTCGCGCAGTTCGGGCGCGGGACAGCGGCCAAGGACGGACATAATAGCCGAGGGGTTATGCACGATCGTCGCGCCGCTGCGTTGCGCGGCGGCCATGTCTTCGGGGGTAAGATCGACAGAATGGGAGAGGTAGGCCCAAGGGCCGAGGATGCCGAGTTCTTCGGCCAGTGCGATGGAGCCTTCGCGGTGGCCGTCTTGGGTAAACAGCAACCCGTGCTTTTCGCGCAGGTCCATCGCCACACGGCACATTTGGCGAATTTCATCCGGATACTGGTCAACTTCATTGGGGGAATAGACCGGCATGATCAAACAGATGCCTGTCCCCTCCCCCAAAAGATCGCCATGCGCCTCGGCCAACTGTCCGCAGACTGCAAGCTGGTCCTCAAAAGTCAGGCTGATGTCGCGGTTGAGATCAAGGCTGCGATAAGTCTTGGGGAAAGGCCGCCTGTTCAGCCCGACTGCCAGCATCGTGCGGATGCCGATCTCTCGCGTGGCGGCGCAATGCAGATCGCCTGCCTCTGTCGTATCGGTGCGGTAATGGTCGGCGCCGCCGCCGAGCAGCATGGTGCAAGTGGTGATCCCCGCCTTGAGCCGCTCAAGCCCGGAAAGCCGCGCCTCGGCTTGCCAAAATCCCGGCGTTGACCCGCGCGTATAGATGTCTTCGCAGGCCTTAAACCACGCATCACCATCGCCCCCGCCAAGGTTGCGTGTCAGACCGTGGCCTGCGTGAGCATGGCTGTCGATCAACCCCGGCAGGGTGATCATATCCGCACCCTCAATCCGTTCTGCCCCCGCAGGCACGGCAATCTCATCTGCCGGACCAACGGCAGTGATGCGATCATTCTCAAAAAGGATCGTCGCGTTTTCAATCACCCTTCGGTCGGAGTCCATTGTAATTGCTGTGGTGTTGGTAATCGCATGGACAGTCATTCTTATCCCTCGCTCAAGGCCGTCCCGAGGACATCGTCCTGCAAGACGTTGCCTTCACTTGACGCTTCCAATTTCAATGTTCTTTCCGCTTCCTGCAGATGTTCATCCATCGCAGTTTTAGCAGTATCAAAGTCCCCCGCAGCCAGTGCGGCGACGATGGCGGCATGTTCATCCGGGCCACATTGCGTGTCGCATTTCGGTTGGAAAACCGCCGTGACCAAGGTGCTCTTTGATACAAGGTCGCGCAGGATATCTGCAAGCAAAGGCGAGGCCGCGAGTTCGGCCAGCAGCATGTGAAAGGCGCCAGAAAGGCGGATGATCCGGGCGGTGTCCCCCTCGGCCAAAGCTTCGCGTTCCTCGGCGATATGGGTCTCGAGCGCCGCCAACTTATCTTGCGCGCCATGTTTCTTAAGCGCGTCGATAACGCCCCTTTCAACTACACGCCGCGTGAAGAAGACATCGCGCGCCTCATCCACCGAAGGCGTCGTGACAAAGGCCCCCCGATTAGGGATGTGACACACCAAGCCATCGTGGGTCAGCTGGTCCAGCGCCCGGCGGATTCGCGGACGACTCGCGCCAAAGATTTCACACAGCCGCTCCTCTTTAAGGCGGGTGCCAGGCGGCAAACGGCGTTCTGCGATCGATTTCCAGATCCGTTCATAGATCTGCTTTTCCGTGAGTTTGGTTTCCGGCAACTGCTTATCCCCACCCATAATTTTTCTGCTCATATCTTGTTCAACAGTCGCCGAAACGACATCAGAAGTGCAAGCATTTAATGTTTGCAAAAATTGTTAACAATAATTGTAGACAGAAAAAATGATTTGTGCCAGCCTTTCTTCAGTTGCTGAACTGCAGGCCGCTCGAGCCCGCTTGGCGACAGAAACAGGGAGACTACGATGACACCGCGCAACCTCTTATTCACTGCAACCTCCGCACTGGCGCTGGCCTGTGCTGGCGGCGCTCAGGCCGAAACGTTCCGGCTGGGCACCAATGGCGACCTTTACGGTCTGGACCCGCATTCGATGACGGACAGCTTTACCGTCTCGTTCCTCAACCACGTCTATGAGGCGTTGGTGCGCTATGACGCGGACCTCAAGATCGAGCCGGCCTTGGCGACAAGCTGGGAGCAGATCGACGAGACCACCGTGCGCTACACGCTGCGCGAAGGGATCAAGTTCCACGACGGTCAGGACTTCTCGGCCGAGGATGTGGTGGCATCGGTAAAGCGCGCGGCACATGAAGATTCGCCCATTCGCGGCAATATCGCCGGGCTGGTCGATGCCAAGATGGTCGATGAAATGACCGTTGACCTGATGCTCGACGGGCCAAACCCGCTTCTGAACAACTTTCTCACAAACGTGCTGATCTTCGACAGCGGCTGGCTCGAAGAGCATAACGCGCTTGACCCGATCGACGCGCAAAAGGGCGAAGAGGGCTACACCACGTCGAACGCCAATGGCACCGGCCCCTTCCGGTTCGAGTCCCGCACCCCCGACGCGCAGACCGTCCTGACCGTCAACAACGACTGGTGGGACGAGCCACAGCACAACCTGACCCGCATCGAGCTGAACCCGATCAACTCCGACGCGACCCGTGTGGCGGCGATGCTCTCGGGCGAACTCGACATGATCTTCCCCTCGCCGCTGCAGGACGCCAAGCGGATTGAGTCCACCGACGGTATGCATGTGCTCGAAGCGCCGGGACTGCGGGCGATCATGATGGGCATCAACATGTCCGACAAATCCAACAACCCCAACCAAGACGGCAATCCGCTGCAAAAGACCGAAGTGCGTCAAGCGCTGGTTCATGCGATCAGCTATGACCTGCTGCGCGACAAGATCATGCGCGGCAAGTCTCGCAACCTTGGTGGGCTGGTCGCCCCGCAGGTGCCGGGCTTTGACGAAGGTGTCGATGCGATCCCCGCCTACGACCCTGAAAAAGCCAAGCAGATGCTGGCCGATGCGGGCTACCCCGAGGGTTTTAGCCTGAACATGAACTGCCCCAATGACCGCTACGTCAACGACGCCGCGATCTGTCAGGCGCTGGCCGCGATGTTCGCGCGGGTTGGTGTGAAGGCGGACCTGACGGCGGAAACCAAATCGATCCACTTCGAGCGCGCTCGCGCCAATGAGACGGATATGTTCATGCTCGGCTGGGCGACCCTGCCGATGCTCGACGGCTACTCGGTCCTCTCGGCCATGCTGCACACGCCCGGTGGACAGATGGGCACATGGAATCCCGGTGGCTACTCCAATGCCGAGGTTGACCGTTTGACCCAAGCGGTGGCCACCGAACTCGACGCCGAGAAACGTCTTGAAATGATGGTCGAAGCCTTCCGCATCGCGGATGAGGAAGTGGCTTGGTTGCCGCTGCACGCTCAGCCCCTGTCTTGGGCCGCCCGTGACGCCGTGAAGATCCCCCAGACCGCGGATGACAAGCCGCGCCTCTGGCTCGCACGGATCGAGTAACCTCCCCCGGCGGGCGACCTCCCCACGCCCGCCACCCTTCCCTTGCCAGCCGGAGGCCAGCATGTTTGCCTTTCTTATCCGCCGTATCATTCAGGCCGCGCTGGTGATGCTCGTCGTCGCCTCGATCGCCTTTCTGATGTTTCGCTTTCTGGGCGACCCGATTTCCAACCTTCTGCCCGAAGATGCCACCGTCCAAGACCGCGCTGAGATGCGCGAGAAGATGGGCCTAAACGATCCCGTTCTGGTGCAATACGGACGTTTCATCGTCGATGCCGCTCAGGGCGACTTTGGCCAATCCTACCGCAACAACCGCCCCGTCTCGGACCTTCTGGCCGAACGCTTCCCCGCCACCGCCGAACTGGTGCTGGTCGCTGCAAGCCTCGCGCTGGCGCTTGGCATCCCCTTGGGCATCTATACCGCGCTCAACCCGCGCGGCTGGCTGAGCCAGGGGTTGCAGGTGGTCTCTCTCTTGGGGATTTCCGTGCCAACTTTCGTGACCGGCATCCTCCTGATCCTCGTTTTCTCCGTCACCCTCGGCTGGCTGCCCAGCTTCGGTCGCGGCACTGTCGTTGATCTGGGCTGGTGGACGACGGGGTTCCTCACCACCTCGGGTCTCAAAGCGCTGATCCTGCCCGCGATCATGCTGGCATTGTTCCAGATGACGCTGATCATGCGGCTGGTGCGCGCCGAGATGCTGGAGGTGCTGCGGGCCGATTACATCAAATTCGCCAAGGCGCGCGGCATCCCCAACCGGATGCTCCATTTCAAATACGCGCTGAAGAACACGCTGATCCCGGTGATGACCATTTTTGGTCTGCAACTGGGCGGCCTGATCGCCTTTGCCATCATCACCGAGACGGTCTTTCAATGGCCTGGCATGGGGTTCCTGTTCATCCAGGCGGTGAACTTCACCGATGTCCCCGTCATGGCCGCCTACCTGGTCCTGGTGTCCTTCATCTTCGTCGTCATCAACACGCTGGTCGACCTTTTGTACAACGTCGCCGACCCGCGCCTGCGGGCCGAGAGAACGCCCGCGCGCGGCGTCTGAGGAGCAGAATATGTCAAACTTCATGCCCATGCTGTACGCCTTCTGGGACAGCGATATCACCTACAGTTTCCGCAAATCGCGGGTGGCTGTCATCTCGGCTCTGGTGCTGCTGGCGATGTTCCTCACCGCGATCTTCGCCCCGAGCCTCGCACCACAAGACCCGTTCAACATCGCAGAGTTGGACCTTTTCGACAGCGAATTGCCCCCTGCTTGGGTAGAAGGCGGCAGTACCGCCTATCTGCTCGGGACCGACACACAGGCCCGCGATGTGCTCTCCTCGATCATGCACGGGATGCGGATTTCGCTGCTGGTGGGTTTCGCCAGTGTGATCCTCGCCGCAGTGATGGGGGTGACCCTCGGACTGCTCGGCGGCTTCCTCGGCGGGATCGTCGACGCGGTGCTGATGCGCATCGCCGACGTGCTACTCAGCTTCCCGCCGATCCTCGTGGCGCTTCTGATCAACGGCGTGCTGCGCGGAGCGCTCCCCAGTTCAGCGCAGGCCGAGTCGGCGCTGATCGTGCTGATCTTGTCCATCGGCCTGACCAACTGGGTGCAATACGCCCGCACCGTACGCGGCTCGACCATGGTGGAACGGCGCAAGGAATATATCGAAGCGGCACGCACGCTTGGCACCGGTAAAATTGCGATCATGATGAAGCATATTTTGCCCAACGTGCTCGGCCCGGTGCTGGTGATCGCCACCATCAACCTTGGCATGGCGGTGCTGACCGAAGCGACACTTAGCTTTCTTGGTGTCGGCATGCCGCCCACCCAACCCTCGCTCGGCACGCTGATCCAGATCGGCAACGAATTCCTGTTCTCTGGCATCTGGTGGGTCGTCGTCTTCCCTGCCGCAGCACTGGCGATCCTCGTGCTGGCAGTGAACCTGCTGGGCGACTGGCTGCGCGATGCGCTCAACCCCAAACTGCGCTGAGGTACACCAATGTCACTTCTTGAACTGGACAATATCGTTGTCGAATTCCCCACCCGCCGCGGCCCGCTGGAAGCCGTCAAGGGGCTAAGCCTTGATCTCGACGAGGGCGAAATCCTCGGACTGGTCGGTGAATCCGGCGCAGGCAAGTCGATCACGGGCGCTGCGATCACCGGGCTGATCGAACCACCTGGTCTGATCCGCTCTGGCGAGGTGCGCCTGCGTGGGGAGCGGATCGACAATCTGCCCCCCGAAAAGATGCGCCGCATCCGGGGCAAGGAGATCGGCGCGATCTTCCAAGACCCGCTGACCAGCCTCAATCCGGTTTATACCGTGGGCGAGCAGTTGATCGACACGATGCGCGTGCATCTGGGGTTTGACCAAAAGACCGCCCGCCAGCGCGCCATCGATTGGCTGGCCGAAGTCGGCATCCCGGCCCCCGAGGCGCGGCTCGACCAATATCCGCACCAATTCTCTGGCGGGATGCGGCAACGGGTGGTGATCGCGCTGGCACTCTGTGCCGAGCCGAAGCTGATCATCGCGGATGAGCCGACCACGGCCCTTGATGTGAGCGTGCAGGCGCAGATCCTCGCCCTGCTCAAACGGCTGTGCCGCGAGAACGGCACGGCAGTGGTATTGGTCACCCACGACATGGGCGTGATCGCCGAAACCGCGGACCGCGTGGCGGTGATGTATGCCGGGCGGCTGGTCGAGATCGGCGATGTGAAGCAGGTGATCGAAGAGCCGCTGCACCCCTATACGCGCGGCCTCATAGCCTCGATCCCGCAGATCGGCAACCGCGACCGCCGCCTCACCCAGATCGAAGGCGCGATGCCCGGTCTGCGCAACCCCGCCCCCGGTTGCGCCTTTGCCCCCCGCTGCCCGCGTGCGATGGAACACTGCCACAGCTTGCGCCCCGTCCCCCAGGATGCGGGCACCGGCCAAGTCGCCTGCCACCTTTATGGAGAGACAGCATGACCCCCGAAATCGCCCCCGACGACATTCTCAGCGTCCAGAATATCTCCAAACGCTTCGACGTGTCCGAACCGTTCCTCAATCGGGTGCTGGAACGCCGCCCGCGCCGCATCCTGACGGCGGTGAACGACATCAGCTTTGAAGTGACGCGTGGCAAGACCTTTGCCGTAGTGGGCGAGTCCGGCTGCGGCAAGTCCACCGTGGCACGGCTGCTGATGGGGCTGCACACCCCAAGCGCAGGCGCGATCCGCTTTGAGGGGACAGACATCACTCATATGCCCCCCGGCAATCCCCCCGAACTGCGCCGCCGGATGCAAATGATCTTTCAAGACCCCTATGCCTCGCTCAACCCGCGCTGGCGGGTGCGTGACATCATTGGCGAGCCGCTGAAAAACTTCGGCATCTGCAAGACCCGCGCCGAGGTCACCCGTGAGGTGGAAAAACTGCTCAGCCAAGTGGGCCTGAACCCTGCCGACGCCAAGAAGTTTCCGCATGAGTTTTCGGGCGGCCAACGCCAGCGCCTGTCGATTGCCCGTGCCCTCACGACACGGCCCGAACTGCTGATCTGTGACGAGCCCACCTCGGCGCTGGACGTGAGCGTGCAGAGCCAAATCCTCAACCTGATGAAAGACCTGCAGGATGAGTTCAACATGAGCTACATCTTCATCAGCCATGATCTGGCGGTGGTCTGGTACATGGCCGATGTGCTGGCTGTGATGTATCTGGGCAAGATCGTCGA
Source organism: Sulfitobacter sp. NFXS29 (assembly GCF_040148765.1). Lineage (NCBI taxonomy): Bacteria > Pseudomonadati > Pseudomonadota > Alphaproteobacteria > Rhodobacterales > Roseobacteraceae > Sulfitobacter > Sulfitobacter sp. NFXS29. Next base: position 279,771 of record NZ_JAGDED010000004.1, on the reverse strand, counting down.
GGTCGGACCCAAGGAGCAAATCTTCGAGAACCCGCAGCACCCTTACACGCGTCTGCTGATGGAAACCGTGCCCAAGCTCACCGTCGGCGGCACCGAACGGACCCCGGTAGCGGGCGAAGTGCCAAACCCGATCTCGCCCCCGCCCGGCTGTTCGTTCCACCCACGCTGCCCGCTGGCGAATGACACCTGCCGCAGCGTGGCACCGGCGTTGAACCTGCGCGCGGGCGGTCAAAAATCGGCCTGCCACGCGGCGGACGAAGGGCGGCTGCCAGCATGGCTGCGGCTGGCGGCGGAATAACGGGATGGAATTTGACTTCACCACCCTGCCCGAGCGCGACCGCTACCGCCTGCTGTCCAGCTTCGTCGCCCCACGCCCGATCGCGCTGGTCACGACGCTTTGCCCCGACGGGGTGGCCAATGCGGCCCCCATGAGCTTTTTCAACGTCTTCTCGCAAGAGCCGCCCATCGTGATCCTAGGCATCCAGACCCGGCCAGATGGCACGGTCAAGGACACGGTGAACAACATCAACGCCCGGCAGAGCTTTTGCGTCAACATGGTCGACATGGCGCTGGCGCAAGCGATGATTACCTGCGGCATCAGCTATGAGCCCGACGTGGACGAAATCGCCACCGCGGGGCTGACCATGACGCCTGCCAGCCAGATCGAAGGTGGTTGGATTGCGGAAAGCCCCTGCGCGATGGAATGCGTGGTGGCCGAGACCATTCGGTACGAGCGGCGCGAAATCATTCTGGGCCGGGTCGTGCAGATGCATATCCGCGACAACTGCCTTGATGATGCACGCCGCTACGTGCGCCCTGAGAACTACCAGCCGATCGCACGGCTGCATGCCGACAATTACATCACCTCTGACCGACAGTTTGAGCTGAAGGCCCCAGCCCAGCCTCCCGCTGGCGTGACACGGAAAGCCGCTTCATGAAAATCCACCTTATCAATCCAAACTCGACCGTGGGGATGACCGAAGCCATCGCCCGCACCGCCCGCGCCCATGCCGGGCCGGGGATCGAGATCATGGCCGCCACCGCACGCGGCACGCCGCCCAGCATTGAAGGCTATGCCGACGAGGCCCGCGCCGTGCCCGCAATGCTCGACGCAATTGTCGCCGCCGAAGCACAGGGTGCCGTCGCCCATGTGATTGCCTGTTTCGACGATCCCGGCCTTGACGCCGCGCGCGCTGTGGCGATGGGGCCAGTGATCGGCCTGTGTGAAGCCGCGCTGATCGCGGCCGGAAGGATCGCCAAGCGCTTTTCCGTGGTCACAACCCTGCCCCGCGCCGTGCCGATCATCGAAGACCTAGGAGATCGTTATGGCTGTGGCCGGGCGCTCTGCGCAGTTCATGCCGCCGATATCCCGGTGTTGGACCTTGAATTTGCGCCCGTGCAAACACTACCGCTGATCGCCCGCAAGATCCGCCAGTCGGTCGAAGAAGACCGCGCCGAGGCCGTGGTCCTGGGCTGCGCGGGCATGAGCGCGCATCTTGAGCAACTGGGCCGCGACGCTGGCGTGCCGGTGATCGATGGCGTGGGCTTCGCGATCCGCATGGCCGCGGGCTTGGCCGCCACAGGACTGTTGACCAGCAAGGCAGGTGCCTACGCCCTGCCCCGCGTGAAGCAAGCCGCCGAAGCGCAGCCGCGCGTCGCCCCCCTGACACGATAGACTGGACGAGCCATGACCAAGCCACTGCTGCTGAAAAACCTGCGCCTGCTGGGTGCCGCGAAAACCGACGTATTGATCGAAGATGGGCGCATCGCCCGGATCGCTCCGGAGGTCACGCCAACTGGCGATGTCACCGTCGAAGACTGCGGCGACGCGCTCGCCCTGCCCGGCCTCATTGATGCCCACGCGCATCTCGACAAGACGCTTTGGGGCATGCCATGGCATCCGCATCAGCAGGGCAAAAGCCTACAGCAGATGATCGACACCGAGCGCCATCTGCGCCACGAGTTGGATATGGACGCGGAGCGCCAATCGTCGCGGCAGGTGGCACTGGCGCTGTCCAAAGGTACGACAGCGATCCGCAGCCATGTGGATATCGACACCGACCACGGGCTGAGCCTGTTTGAGGGGGTTGCCGCGACGCGGGAACGCTACGCAGACGTCATGCAGATCGAGATCGTCGCCTTTCCCCAATCGGGCATGATGATCCGGCCCGGTACTGTGGAGCTGATGGATCAAGCGCTACGCGACGGGGCCGAAATTGTCGGCGGATTGGACCCCTGCGGCATCGACCGTGACCCCAAGGGTCAGCTTGATGCGGTCTTTGGGTTGGCTGAGAAACACGGCAAGCAGATCGACATTCACCTCCACGAGCCGGGGGAAATGGGCGCATTTAGCCTTGAGATGATCCTCGACCGGACCGAGGCGCTGGCGATGCAGGGTAAGGTGACGGTCAGCCATGCCTTCTGCCTTGGCATGAACGATCAGGCGCGGGTGTCCGCATTGCTCGACCGGATCGCCGCGTTGGACGTGTCGCTGGCCACCACCGCGCCCGCCTCACGCCCGGTGCCTTCGGTCGCGGCCTGCCGTGAGCGCGACATCGCGATCTGCGCGGGCAATGACGGCATCCGCGATACGTGGACGCCTTACGGCAACGCCTGCATGTTGGAACGCGCGATGCTCGTCGGCCTGCGCAACAATTTCCGCGCCGATGTTGAGGTGGCTTGGGCGCTCGATACCTGCACCGCCGACGGGGCGCGGGTGATGGGGCTTAAGGACTATGGTCTCACCGAAGGCAGCCGTGCCGATCTTGTGCTGGCGGATGTCGAAGCGCTGTCCGAGGCGATCACCCTGCGCCCTCCGCGCCGATTGGTCGTTTCGGGCGGACAGATCGTGGCACGTGATGGCGTGACGGAGGCAGCATGGCACGCAGCATAAAACGCACCGCCCTGACCGCCGCTTGGGTCGTCGGCCATGCAGACGGCCAGCACTGCCTCTACCGCAACGGTACAGTCGTCATTGAGGGGGAAAAGGTGCTGCACGTCGGTCATGATTTCAACGGCGATGTGGCCGAAACGATAGACTTCGGAGAGGCGCTGATCGGGCCGGGGTTCATCGACCTAGATGCGCTGGCCGACCTCGACACCACAGTGTTGGGTTATGATAACCATCCGCCCGAGTTGAAGGGCCGGGTTTGGCCTGAAAGCTACATGCAGGCCGGGCCGCGCGAGATGTACAGCCCCGACGAATTGGCCTTCCAGAAACGCTATGCCTTCACCCGGCTGATACGCAACGGGATCACCACAGCCCTGCCCATTTCTTCGCTTTTCTACCGCGCTTGGGGGGAGACGGAGGAGGAGTTTGACGCCGCTGCAGAGGCGGCGGCGGACCTCGGTCTGCGCGTCTACCTCGGACCGGCTTACCGCAGTGGCAATCTAGTGGTGAACGCCGAGCGGCAAATCGGTTTTCATTATGACGAGGCGCGCGGGTTTCAGGGGCTTGCAGATGCAGAAGCTTTCATCACCCGCCATGAGAACACCCACAGCGGGCTGGTCCGCACGATGCTGGCCCCCGACCGGATTGAGACCTGCACGCCCGAGCTCCTGCGTCGCAGCGGTGCCGCTGCCCGCGATCACAACGTGCCGATCCGCTTGCATTGCTGCCAATCGCGGCTGGAATACGATCTGGTGCTTCAGCAGCATGGCAGGAGCCCGCTGGAATTGTTGCGCGACACGGCCTTCTTTGCCCCCGCGACGATCCTGCCGCACGGGCTGTTCCTATCGGGCATCAACGGGATCACCTATGACGCGCCGGACTTTGAAATTCTGACGAGTTCCGGCGCGGCGCTTGCCCATTGCCCGCTGGTGATGGCGCGCGGCGGCAAGATCATGCAGTCCTTCGCGCGGTTCCGCGACCTCGGCGTCCCCGTCGGCATGGGCACCGATACGTATCCTGCCGACATGATCCAGAACATGGCGCTCGGCGTGATGACCGCCCGCATCGCGGAGGGCGACCCGACCTGTGTTCGCGCTGCCGATTTCTACGATGCCGCCACTCTGGGAGGGGCTGCGGCGCTGAACCGCCCGGATCTGGGACGGCTGGCCCCTGGCTGTGCGGCGGACCTGAACGTCATCCGGCTGGACAGCCCCGACATCGGTCAGAGCATCGACCCCATTCAGACCATCCTGCTTAACGGGTCGGGGCGCGACGTGTCTGACGTGATGATAGCCGGGCGTTTTGTTATGCGCGATGGCGCAATTCCGGGCGTGGATGAGGTTGCATTCCACCAACAGGCCCAGACCCAGTTCAATCGAATGGTTGCGCAGTATCCTGACAGGACATTGTTTCACCCACCGGTAAAAAAGATTTTTCCTACAAGTTATCCTCTGCGTGGTCATGCGCCTGCAGTCAGGCGCGGTGGTTGAGGGACTGAAAGGTCATTGGTGAATTTGGGAGCCACTATGCCAAGATGTGAGCGCCTCGTTTTGACCCAAGTGCTATTCGAGAAGCACAACCCTTCGTAACCGCGCACCCGTGCGTGATCGAAGTTGGCTCACTGCTTGCAAGAGCGTTCTCATCCTTACGCTGATCCGATACCTGCCGCCCGCGGTTTACGGATGCCTGTGGGCCCTGCTCAGCCCTCCAGGGCCCCGCGATGACACCAGTTTCGGCGAACGCGGGGCCATGGCGCTTACCCCATCAGCTTGGAACTGTAGCTGCCCGGCGATGCCGGAAAGACCACGGTTTTATTCCCGTTCAGAAAGACCCGTTGATGGGCATGGGCGTGGATCGCCCGCGCGAGGACGCTCGCCTCAACGTCACGGCCCAGCGACACATAGTCAGAGGCGCTTTGCGCATGGGTGACCCGCACGGTGTCCTGTTCGATAATCGGCCCTTCGTCCAAATCGGCGGTAACGTAATGCGACGTGGCACCGATCAATTTCACGCCCCGCTCGTAGGCCTGTTTATAGGGGTTCGCCCCCTTGAAAGACGGCAGAAACGAATGGTGGATATTGATGATCCGGCCCGACATTTTTTGACACATGGCATCCGAGAGGATCTGCATGTAGCGCGCCAGCACGACCAGTTCCGCGCCGGTATCCTCTACCACCTCCATGATCCGCGCCTCTGCCTGCGGCTTGTTGTCTTTGGTCACCTTGATGCAGTGAAACGGAATGTCATGGTTCGCCACCACCTTTTGGTAGTCCATGTGGTTCGAAATCACGGCGACGATCTCAATCGGGAGGGCCCCGATCCGGACCCGGTAGAGCAGATCGTTCAGACAATGGCCGAAGCGAGAGACCATGACCACGACCTTCATCGTGGTGTCTTGGTCGTGGAAATCATAGGTCATGCCAAAGGGTTCGGCGACCGCATCAAACCCGTCGCGCAGGCTCTCGAGCGTGGCCCCGGTTTCCGACTCTGCGCTGATGCGCATGAAAAACTGGCAGTTCTCCGTGTCGTCGAACTGCGCGCTGTCGGTGATATTGCACCCGGTTTCGGCGATGTAATTGGCGATGGCGGCGACGATCCCCCGTTTCGAGGGGCAGGTCACGGTCAGGCAGAACTGGGTCATGGGGTGGTCCTTTGGGCGGTTGTACGTGACGGCAGGGGGACTGTTTTGCTGACGCAATGGATTGCAGGCGCCACGCGGGAAGGCAAGCGATAGCGGGCTCACGGCGCCGCCGCAGCGGCCCATACCAAATGGTGAGCATCTGTTATCGCTTGAAATCTACGCGGCGGCCTTAAATTTGCCCATAGTGGCCCCTGTCTGCGGACCACCAAAGGAGCGCCCGAAATGAACGCCAAGCCCCAGCCGATGTCCCCTGATGAGGCCCTGAGCCTTTTCACCACCACCCGCAGCCGGACGCAGGCTTTGGCAGCGCCGCTTTGCCCCGAAGACATGATGTTGCAAAGCATGGAGGATGCCTCTCCGGTGAAATGGCATCTGGCCCATACGACGTGGTTCTTTGAGGAGTTCATCATCAAACCCCGGGTCGCTGACTATCGTTCGCCCGATGACCGTTTCGCGGTGCTGTTCAACTCCTATTATGTGCAGGCCGGACCGCGTCATGCGCGTGACAAACGCGGATTGGTTTCGCGCCCTGATGGCGCTGCGGTGCGGGCCTATCGCGATCATGTGGAGAACGGCCTGAACGATCTGATGAACGTCAGCCGCGACGATGCCGATGAGATCGCTCAACTGGTTGAACTGGGCTGCCACCATGAGATGCAGCATCAAGAGCTGTTGATCACCGACCTGCTCCACGGGCTGAGTTTTAACCCTTTGCTGCCCACCTACAAAGACCCCGAGCCGCTGGCGGTTTCCGACGAAATGCCGCTTAGCTTCAGCCGCCACAGGGGCGGTCTTGTTGAGATTGGCCATGAGGGGGGCGGCTTTGCCTATGATTGCGAAGGGCCGCGCCACAGGGTTTGGCTCGACCCCTTTGAGATTGCCGACCGTCCGGTGACCAACCGCGAATGGATCGCTTTCATGGAGGACGGCGGGTACAGCGATGCGCGGCTGTGGCTGATGGAAGGCCATGCCGTGGCGCAGCGCGAAGCATGGGCGCATCCGCTCTACTGGTGGCAGCAGGATGGCACATGGTGGACCTTTTCCCTGCGCGGGCCGCAGCCTGTCGCGCTTGATGCGCCGGTGGTCCACGTCAGCTATTATGAGGCCGAAGCCTTTGCCCGTTGGGCCGGGGGCCGTTTGCCCACCGAAGCCGAGCATGAAGTTGCCTTTCGCGATGTGCCGATCAACGGCAACCTGATGGGCGATGCCGATGCGATCGGTGCCCTACGCCCCCTGCCCGGCAAGGGCATTTGGGGCGATGTCTGGGAGTGGACCGCCTCTGATTTTGCACCCTACCCCGGTTTCCGCCCGCCTGAGGGTGCTTTGGGCGAATACAATGGCAAGTTCATGGTCAACCAGCGCGTGTTGCGCGGCGGATCTTGCGCCACGCCAAAGAAACAGTTGCGTCCAAGCTACCGAACGTTTTTCTATCCGCATCAACGCTGGCAGATGATGGGTCTGCGGTTGGCGCGCGACGCGGGTTAAGGCCTGAGCGGGGTAAGGCCCCGGCGGGAAAGACCGGGCGGAAAAGGCCGGGCGAGGAAAGGCCGAAACCCCGGGGCATCGTGGCGCCCCGACATGCGCCTTACCGCTGGCCCCCCGGCCTGCTCGGCCGCCGGCCTATTGAATGCCAACCCTGAACTGTACCGCCCCGGTCTCACCCGGCAACATCTGCCCGGTGCAGTTCCATTCGATCGCTCCGGCATAGCCAGCTAGGTTGCTTGCTGGCCGAACCAGATCACAACTGAGGTTGGGTGAGACCTGTTGCGGATCGACGATGGGTTCCGACAGCTCCGTATAGGGTGGGGTCATGTCGTAAATCTTGACGTTCGATGCCTGCGTGGTGGCATTGTTGCGCAGGTATATTCGGTAAAGCAGGATATCATTCACACCGCCGAGGTTGATGGTCCCTTCACCGGTGCCTTGGGTCTCATTCTCCACCGTTTTGCGCAGCTCGATCTGGGTCGATTGCCCCCCGACTGAGATTTCGTCGGTGTTACTGGCCGAACTGGTCACCGTGGTGCGCGCGAAGGCCGTGGTCGCCAGCACTTGATAGACATAGGTACTGCCCTGCCCAGCGCCGGACCCGGCAGAAACCCGCGAGACGATACAGACGGTTTGCCCCGTCGTGACCGCGATGGGGCCGGTGATCGGCCCATCGACACTGTCGTCACAGCCGATGTCTTGGAAAAGTGCCGCGCTGAACGCGCCGGTCGGGGTCGAGGTGGCACCGGCGTAGGAGAAGGTCACCTGCCCTTCGGAGGTTGCGGTATAGATATGCGGCAGGGTCGCGACCTGCCCCTGAGCGACTGTCGTGGTTTGGTCGTTGGTCAGGCTGGGCAGTTGCAACAGGCCGATATCCAGTCCCATGCGATTGCCGAAAGCCTCAGGGGTGAAGGTAAATTCACCGTCATGGGGGTTGGCGTTCACCAGGTCGGGCAGACCTGCCGCGGCTTCGGAGATCGCGCGGTAGTTATTGGCCGGGATCGCACGGATCGTGATCGGACCGCTATAGGCGCCGGAGAGCCCATAGCTCCACGTGCCATCCGTCGCCAGGCCGGGGGTGGCCAGCACCGCGCCGCCACTGTCGAGGATCTCAAGCACCGCCGAAGACGCCCCTTCTTCGCTGCCATTGCGCAGCGCGTCATGCGCGGTGCCGCCGCCCGCTCCATTATCGATGAAGACGCGGCCCGTCAGGATCCGCTCACCTGTCACAAGGTTCACGGAGTAGGACGCTTCGTCGTCATCGGGCAGCTGGTCGAACAGGTCATCGGTCAACGGCCCCGTATTGGGATCGCTGTCGGGATCGGGCAGCGAGCTATAGATAATCTCGGCCTGGTTGGTGAAATCACCGCTGCCCAGCACCGTTGTGGTGATCGTCAGGGTCTCGCTCTCCCCGCTGAGCAGTTCATCCACGAACCACAACCCGGTATCGGGGTCATAGGTATCCCCGGTCGCGGGCGCATCGTCCGAGACATAGGCAAAGCCGCTTGGAATCTGGTCAATCACTTTGACGCCCGAGGGCGAGCCGCCGCTGACATTGGTGATCGTGATGATCCAATCGATCGTGTCCCCTTCCGAGACATTTGTGATCGGCGTCGTTGTCCCGGTCGCGGCGGCGATTTTGCTGAGTTCAAGGTCACTCCCCGCCGGATCGAACCCGAAGTCTTGGTCACTGGTCACGCTATTGCCGGAAACCGGGACGCCATTCAGCGGGTTGGAGGTGCCGATGGTCAGCCCCGAGGGCAGATCAGGGTCCGCCTCATCCAGCGCGACGCGGTAGGTCGTGTTCACCATCAGGTCGCCCACCGCATAGGTGCCATCGGCTAATGTGTCCGTCGTGATGAGAAAGGTATCATCGGCGGTATTGGCCGGGGTGCCATTGTCGGCAAAGACCGAGATGCCCACGCCCGCCCCGAAATTGGTCTCCCCGTTGTCCTTCACGTCCGACCCGTCCGCATCCTCGTAGATATTGCCAGAGATGCCCCCCAGCGGGATCGGTGCAGGCCCCCGGCAGGAGATACCATCGCTGCGCCCGCCTTCATCAAAGGGAATGCCGGAAACCAGCTGCGGCACACCCGTCGCCGTCGAAATCACGAAAAGGTTGTTGGTGGTGTTGGAATAGCCATAGAGCCTGCCATCGCGGTCAAACCACAGCGCATCGAACACGCCCGCATAGACGGCGGGGCCAATCGCCTGCGGTGTCACGCTGCCCGGTGTGCCGTTGTTGACCGCCGCGCGGAACAAAAAGCCCGAGTTCCTGTCGATCCCATACATGATGCCATCAACGGGGTTAAAGGCAAGGTCTTCTGGATTGACGCTGATGGTGAGTGCGATGTCCCCCAATACAATCGGTGCGGCAGGATTGGTCAGATCAACGATCTGCCATGTATTTGGGCCGACCTCGTAGATCAGCCGCCCGTTGGGCAGAATATCCCCGGCGTTCAGCGCATCGCCCGCGCCGGGGATGTTGCCGAAATCCGTGATGTCGCCAGCCCCATCAATCCGGTAGAGCCTGCGGGTGTTTTGTTCCACGCCGTAGATATATCCATCCAACGCATTGTAGCCCCAAGCGCCATCACGGTTCTGCCCGGTGCTGCCAGAAGCCTCAACCGTCGTGGCGTAGCTGCCGCCGCTATCGCGGAACGTCATACGCACCAGCGTAGAAGGGCTGTCGACTATGGCATAGAGCGAGGCATCGCAGACCAGCGGCGGTGGATCGCTGGAGATGGTCAGTGTGTAGTCTTCCACCTCCCCTTCGAAAACAGTGGCCAGGCCGGTGCTGTCCGTCGACCAGCGAAAGCGGGCGTAGGTGGGCAATGTGGTCGCCCCTGCGGGCACCGCCACCTCGAAAAAGATTGTCCCATTGGTCAGGCCATCCTTGTCCAGCAGACCGCCGTCTTGCAGGTTCAGCGCCACCTGCTCTCCGGCTTGGTTAAAGGTGCCGTCGCCATCAAAATCGATGAAGGCTTGGAGATAAGACGACCCCGGCGCTCCGGCCAGATCGTTGACCGTCACTGTGATCTCGGCCAACCCGCCGCGATAGAACTGCGGCAATGTCACCCCGTCTTCGTCATCCGATCCATCGGTATCATCGCCCGTGGCCCCGATGGAGTTTTGCGCCAAAAGATCGATATCGGGCGGTGTGCTGCCCAGATAGACCTCCGGCGCGCCGGGGCCTTCGATGATATGCTGCGGATCGCCATAGCTGGCAGGGGCATCGCCGCGGTCGGCGTCGGGCGGTGTTCTGATGGTGATGCCATAGTCTTCGACTTCCCCATCGGGGGCGGGGGTGATCGCGTTCAGCCCAGGCGTCGAGGACCAGCGCAGCCGGGCGAAAGTCGGGGTCAGCACCGCTGTGACCGGCACGCTGACGGGGAATGAAATTTCACCATTCACCAGCCCATCGAGATCCTGCGCCCCGCCATCTTGGATATCGGTCGCGACCTGATCGCCAAGAAAGAGGCCATCGCCGCCGAAATCGACAAAGGCTTGTAAATAGCCGGTGCCAGGCGTCGGCTCGTTCACCACCACGGTTACGGTGCGGGTCAGATCGCCGTAGAGCTGGGGAAAGCTCTCTTCGTCCTCATCATCCTTGCCGTCGAGGTCATCGCCCGTTCCATCGACGGAATGCTGTGCCGACCCGTCGCCATCACCGTTGAGCGCGCCGATCCAGTATTGCGCGGTATCTGCGTGCTGCGGATCGCCATAGGTGACGGGCGCATCGCCCCGGTCGGGGCCGGAGCCTGCGTAGATCGTCGTGGGGTCATCGCGCCCCTCGCCCGGCCCGTTGGATGCCACGCCATCCCCGTCGCCGGGATTTTCGGAATCCGACAGGTCCGAGACAACCGTCCCGCCCGGCGTCTCGGCGGTGACCTCCGCTTGGTTGCTGATCGTGGTGTCCAAATCTTCGGGCACCAATGTGTAGGTCGCCGTATAGACGGCCTTTTCGCCAACCAAGAGCGTGCCTTCGGGCGACAGCGACGTCGCGGCCTGAAAGGTGATCACGGGCGGTACGCCCTTGCCGCTGAACTGCGTTTCGGCAAGCTGCACATTGGTCAGATCGACATTGCCAAAGTTCTCGGCCGTAAAGACATAGGCAATCGTCTCTCCCGGGTCGGCATAGCCGTTCAGGTTGGTATCGACCAATTGCGCAAGTTTCAGCAGACCGACAGAACCCACATCGATCGAGACCCGGGCCGGGGCCGAATAGGCCCGCGGCTCATTGGGCAGGATGATGGGCGATTGATAGCGGTAGCTGATCGGCGTCGGCGCTGCAAAAAAGGCCACGAAGGGGGTAAAGGTCAACGCTCCGGTCAGATCGTCGTAGCTCCAGGTGCCTTCTCCCAAGACATCGAAACCCACCCGATGGCCGTCGGAATCGGTCACGATATTCTGCGCACCGGCGGGGGGGATCAGATCGATGGCCTGTTTGGAATATTCACTGGGCTGCCCGGAATTATTGGCGGGCGCATTGTTATTTTCTGTCGCGACGCTGTCATTGAACAGGATGTTGACCACCACCGGCTCGCTCAGCACCTGCTCTTTCAGGTCGTCCTGCAAAACTGGTGCTTTGAAGTCACCACATTTCAGGTCATAGGTCTGCGCTTCGTCATAGGTGGGATTAGAAAGCAGGACGAGAAAGCCGTTGTTGGCGGTCCGGCCAAAGCGAAAGGTCGAGGTTTGCGGATAGAAGATTTCCAACCCCGATACCGGCTGGTTGCTATAGCTGCGGTCCCCGGCGAGATAGAACACCTCTGTCCCGAGGTTCGCATCCGGCCCTTCGATATAGCCGCGATAGGTGGTCGCACTGCGGTCAACCCGGACATATTCGACCGTCCCGTCGCAGATATTCACATAGACCTGTTCGTTCAGCGGCCCGTCGATGTCATTGATCTGGAAGAAGACATCCGCCACCACCGGCACGCCGCCGGTGTTGGTCGAGATGTTATAGGTGCCCGCCTCATAGAGGAAAAAGTCCATGAAATGTGGGTCTTGTCCGGTAGAGGTGATCTGGATCTGCCCATTGCCAGTGGTAAAAACATGATCCCGCCCCGCAAAGATCATTTCGCCGACGATATCGACCGAGACCCCGCCAACCGTGCCCGCGTTGCGCCACAAAGCCCGCTCACCAATGCCAGCCCCGACCACGATGGGGGCGGCGACAGGATTTAGGATCAACTGTTGCGCCACGGCGACCTTGGTTAGCAAAGCGAAGGGAAGCAGGGACCAGAGCGCTGTCCAGATCAACCGCAGCCCCGGCCCCCGCCCGGCCCAAGCGGAGAGAAAGCGCAATCCATGCGCCACGATCAAGCCGAGAAAACGAAAATAAAAATGCATATCTTTGCTCACAAATTTTCTGAAGCAGCCTGGCAACAAACCTTTAAAGACAGCTTAGCAACGAAGCGGGTTGGGAAGACTTACGCAGAAAGGTATTAAGATATGCTTCCGGTCAGACAGGCGGCAGAAGACTCGGCGCTGTTACCACCTTCGTATATATCGCTACGCCGTTGCCGCAGCCCAAAACGGCCCAGCCCGTGACCTACATCGGCCTCCCGTTAACCGTGATTCGCCGCGCCCCGCCCACCTGCTCATTTTTTCAAAATGCCCCCTTGACCCTCCAGCGACTGGAAGCCCCATATTCAGCATATGACGGATAGAGGGCATGAAATGGGCAAAGCAGATACACTCACTTTTGGCGTGCAAAACATGAATTGCGCGTCCTGCGTAGGACGTGTGGAAAAAGCACTGAACGCGCTGGAGGGTCTGCGCGAGGCGCGGGTGAACCTTGCGGCAGAAAACGTGCGGGTGACGGCAGAGCCGGGTTTTGACGCGGCCATGCTCGACGCCGCTTTGACGCAGGCGGGCTACCCGGCGCGCAAGACCACCCACAGATTGCGCCTATCCAACATGAGCTGCGCCTCCTGCGTGGGCCGTGTGGAACGGGCGCTGCTCGCGGTGCCGGGGGTGATCTCGGCCTCGGTGAACCTTGCCAGCGAAGAGGCGACGGTCGAGAGCTTGGAGGATGCCGATCTGTTGCCTGCCCTGCGCGATGCGGCGGCGCAGGTCGGCTATCCCGCGACCACCGATGCCCCCGCGACGGGCAGCCCTGATGCGACAGCGCGCAAAGAGGCGGAAGCCTCTCATCTCAAACGGATGACCCTGCTGGCGGCGGCGCTCACCTTGCCGGTCTTCGTGCTGGAGATGGGCGGCCACCTGATCCCTGCGTTCCACCATTGGATCGCAGCCACCATCGGGCGGGAGACAAGCTGGTTCATCCAGTTCATCCTCACCACCCTCGTGCTGGCGTGGCCGGGGCGGCATTTCTATAGCAAGGGCCTCCGCGCGCTGGCGAAAGGCGCGCCGGATATGAACTCTCTCGTGGCGCTTGGATCGGGCGCGGCATGGCTCTTTTCGGTCACCGCGCTCTTTGCGCCGGGGGCCCTGCCCGAGGGCAGCCGCGTGGTCTATTTCGAAGCAGCCGCCGTGATCGTGACGCTGATCTTGCTGGGCCGCTATCTAGAGGCCCGCGCCAAGGGGCAAACCGGGGCCGCGATTACCAAGCTTATGGGCCTGCGCGCCAGCAGCGCAAGGGTCGAGCGGGATGGCACAGTCGTTGAGTTGCCGTTGGACAAGATCGTCGCGGGCGACATCATCTACCTCCGCCCGGGCGAGAAGATCGCCACCGATGGCATCGTCGTCGACGGGCAATCCTATGTCGACGAAAGCATGATCACCGGCGAGCCTGTGCCGGTGGAAAAAGCCAAGGGGACAGAGGTTGTCGGCGGCACGGTCAACGGCACCGGCAGCCTGACCTACCGCGCCACCAAAGTGGGCGGTGACACGGTATTGGCGCAGATCATCCGCATGGTCGAAGAGGCCCAAGGCGCAAAGCTGCCCATTCAGGACTTGGTGAATCGCATCACCCTGTGGTTCGTCCCCGCTGTGATCGCCGTGGCGCTGGTGACCTTTGTGGTCTGGCTTACCTTTGGCCCATCGCTCAGCCACGCATTGGTGGCGGCAGTGGCCGTGCTGATCATCGCCTGCCCCTGCGCCATGGGTCTGGCCACGCCGACCTCGATCATGGTCGGCACCGGGCGCGCGGCGCAACTGGGCGTGTTGTTCCGGCAGGGCGATGCCTTGCAAAGCCTGCAAAGCGTTAAGACTGTCGCTTTAGACAAGACCGGCACGCTGACCAAGGGCACGCCCGAACTGACCGATCTGGTGATGATAAACGACCTTCCCGAGGCTGAGTTGCTGCCCCTGATCGGCGCGGTCGAGGCGCGCTCGGAACATCCCATTGCCCAAGCCATCCTGCGGCGGGCAGAAGCTGCGGGCCCGGTACCGAGCGCGGTCAGCGATTTCCAATCCCACACCGGGTTTGGCGTCAGCGCGACGGTCATGGGCCGCCGGGTCACCTTGGGAGCGGACCGCCTTATGACCCGCGACGGGATCGATTTGGGCGACACCGGGCGGATCGCGGCGGAATTGGCGAAGGCCGGAAAAACCCCGCTCTACGCCGCGGTTGATGGCCAGCTGGCGGCGGTGATCGCCGTGGCCGATCCGATCAAACCCGGCACGCCAGAAGCCATCGCGCGGCTGCATGACCTCAATCTCGACGTGGCGATGATCACGGGCGACAACCGGGTTACGGCAGAGGCCATCGCGGCGCAACTGGGCATCGACCGCGTTATCGCCGAAGTGTTGCCAGATGGCAAAGTGGCCGCCATCAACAAGCTTAGAGAGGGCGACAACCGCATCGCTTTTGTGGGCGACGGCATCAACGACGCCCCCGCCCTCGCGCAGGCAGATGTTGGGCTCGCCATCGGCACCGGCACCGATGTCGCGATCGAAGCCGCAGATGTGGTGCTGATGTCCGGGGACCTGCGCGGCGTGGTCAATGCCATCGATGTGAGCCAACGCAGCATGGCCAATATCCGTCAGAACCTCTTTTGGGCCTTTGGCTACAACGTGCTGCTGATCCCGGTCGCCGCGGGGGCATTCTATCCGCTGACCGGCTGGCTCCTATCGCCCGCGCTGGCCGCCGGAGCGATGGCCCTGTCGAGCGTTTTCGTCCTCAGCAATGCCCTGCGGCTGCGCTGGATTGCCGCCCCCCTGGCCGAAGACGCCACCCCCTCACACGGCCCCCGGGCCACCGCCCCCGTGGCCGCAGAATAGGAGCGCACCATGAACATCGGAGAAGTCTCACAACATACGGGCCTGCCGCCGAAAACCATCCGCTATTACGAAGATATCGGATTGGTCAAACCGCTGCGGGATGCCAACGGCTATCGCGCCTTTCGCGAAAGCGAGATGCACAAGCTGGCCTTTTTGGGCCGTGCCAGAACGCTGGGGTTCAGCATCGAAGATTGCCGCAACCTGCTGGCCCTCTGGGAGGACAAAAACCGCGCCAGCGCCGATGTGCGAGCCATCGCCAAAGAGCATCTGGCGCAGATCGAGGCCAAGATCAGCGGCCTCCAAGAAATGCGCGACACGCTGAGCACGCTGGTCCGCGACTGCGCCGGAGATGATCGACCCGACTGTCCGATCCTAAAGACCTTGGGCACCGCAGCGGCCACATAACCCCCGCTTTCAATAGCAAAAGGCGCCGCCCAGCCAAATCGGGCGGCGCCTTTTGCGTTTTGTCAGTTCACGGCTTAGGCTTTCAGCCGGTCCACGATGCTATGCGCCGTGACTGTCCCGATCTGCGTGCCGTCTTCCATCACTGCAATCGCCGCATCCGCCCCGCGCAGCCGCTCCATCAGCGCCCGCACCGGGATCTCTGCCGTGGTTTCGCCCTGCGTCGGAGCGCCGTCAACCACGCCCATCACGTCGCGCGCGGTCAGAACCTCCAGCGGGTTCATATTGGCCACGAACTCCGCCACATAGTCCGAGGCGGGGTTCGAGAAGATTTCACGCGGCGTGCCGATCTGCACAATCCGCCCGCCTTCCATGATGGCGATGCGCCCGCCCAGCTTGAAGGCTTCGTCAAGGTCATGGCTCACGAAGATGATCGTGCGGTTTAGCTCACGTTGCAGGTCCAGCAGTTCGTCCTGCAGCCGCGTGCGGATCAACGGGTCGAGCGCCGAGAATGGCTCATCCATCAGCAAGATCGGCGCTTCGGTGGCAAAGGCGCGGGCAAGGCCCACACGCTGCTGCATCCCGCCCGAAAGCTCGCCCACTTTGCGGTCGGCCCAATCGCTCAGGCCCACCAGTTTCAACTGCCGCTCGGCACGCTCCAGCCGCTCGGCCTTGGGGACATTCGACAGTTCCAACCCAAGCGCCACATTGTCGCGCACCGTGCGCCATGGCAGCAGGCCGAACTGCTGAAACACCATCGACACGCATTCACGGCGCACGCGGCGCAGCTCTGCGGCATTGCTGGCATGAATGTCGCAAGACCAGTTTTCGTCATGCACATGCACCGTGCCGCGCACCATTGGGTTAAGCCCATTCACCGCGCGTAAAAGCGTCGATTTGCCCGAGCCCGAAAGCCCCATCAGCACAAGGATCTCGCCATTCTCAACGCTCAGCGAGCAGTCATGCACACCCAGCACCTGCCCCGTCGCCGATTCAATCTCGGCGCGGCTCTGGCCTTCGTCCATCAGCGGCAGGGCCTTTTCAGGCTTGTCACCAAAGACGATGGATACGTTGTCAAATTCTACTGCTTTGTTCATTTCCGTCCCACCCGCAGGATACGGTCGAGCATGATCGCCACGACGACGATCACCAACCCGGATTCAAATCCCAAGCCTGTGTTCACTTGGTTCAAGGCGCGCACCACCGGCACGCCCAAGCCGTCTGCGCCGACAAGTGCAGCGATCACCACCATCGACAGCGACAGCATGATCGTCTGGTTCAGACCCGTCATGATTTGCGGCAAGGCATAGGGCAGCTCGATCTTCCACAGGGTCTGGCGCGGCTTGGCACCAAAGGCCTGCGCCGCTTCAAGCAGAGCCTTGGGCGTCGAAGAGATGCCCAACTGCGTCAGCCGGATCGGCGCGGGCAGAACAAAGATCACCGTAGCAATCAGGCCGGGCACCATACCGATGCCAAAAAAGACAATCGCAGGGATCAGATAGACAAAGGTCGGCAGAGTCTGCATCAGGTCCAAAACCGGGGCCACCCAAGCATAAAGCCGGGGCCGATGCGCCACGGCGATGCCAATTGGCACGCCCACACCCATACAGACAACACAGGCCGAGAGCACCAGCGTCAGGCTCTCCATCGTCTCTTCCCAGTAGTCTTGATTTAAGATGAACAGGAAGCCCAGCACCACAAAGGCCACGGTCTTCCAATTGCGCTGAATGCCCCAAGTGATCGCGGCGAAGACGGCGATGAGGATCAGCGGATGCGGGGTTTGCAGCACCCAGAGGATCGCGTCGATCAGCCGTTCCATCAGGTCCGACAGCCCGTCAAAGAACCACGCCCCGTTCGTTTGCAACCAATCCAGCGCGTCTTCGGCCACATCGGCCACGGGGATCTTGTTTTCTGTCAGCCAGTCCATGTCAGTCCTTCAGGATTGGAGAATTGCGCATGAGAATGACCCGCCCCATCGCTTTGGGGCGGGTCTTTTCCATCATAGCGTGAGGATCACTTCAGCGAAGCGACAGCTTCCATCGCGTCGCCACCATCGACGGTGGTCACACCGTCCAGCCAAGTGCTGAGCACGTCGGAGTTCGCTTTGATCCAAGCGGCGGCCGCCTCTTCCGGCTTTTCGCCGTCATCAAGGATCGCGCCCATGATCTCATTCTCCATCTCAAGCGTGAACTCGAGATTGTTCAGGAATTTACCAAGGTTCGGGCATTCCTCCACAAAACCGGCGCGGGTGTTGGTATAGACCGTCGCACCGCCCAGATCGGGGCCGAAGTAATCATCGCCGCCTTCCAGATAGGTCAGATCGAAGTTGGCGTTCATCGGGTGCGGTTCCCAGCCGAGGAAGACAACGGGCTCTTCTTTGCGGGTGGCGCGCTGCACCTGGGCCAGCATCCCCTGCTCGGAGGATTCAACGACCTCGAACTCGCCCAGCTCAAATGCATTCTCGTCGATCATCGACTGGATCAGACGGTTGCCGTCATTGCCGGGCTCGATGCCATAGATTTCACCTTCCAGCGCATCTGCGTTGGCGGCGATGTCGGCGAATGTCTTGATGCCCATGTCGGCGGCGGCTTTGTTCACAGCCAGCGTGTATTTCGCGCCTTCAAGGTTGGCGCGCACAGTGTCGACGCTGCCTTCTTCGCGGTATTTCGCGATGTCGCCTTCCATGGTGGGCATCCAGTTGCCCAGAAACACGTCGATGTCGCCCGATGCCATGGAGGTGTAGGTCACCGGCACGGCGAGGATCTTGGTCTCGGTATCATAGCCAAGCGCGTCCAGCACAACAGAGGCGGCGGCGGTTGTCGCTGTGATGTCGGTCCAGCCCACGTCGGAGAAGGTGACTTCGTTGCATTCAGCAGCGGCCAGCGAGGCCGCGGCGACCGTCGCCAGAGCGGATGTCATAAGCAGTTTTTTCATTGGTGTTCTCCCCAGAGAAGTTTTTATTGACTGATGCGCCAATCAAAAGCCATCGGCCGCGATATTGCAACCGGATTAATTTCGCCAACTTACTGGAGGGCAAAAAGCAATACTACTTGTTTCAAAACTCACCCCCGCGCGGCCTGTTTTGGGCGCAGAACGGGGGTGACATTTTGGTCCGCACCCGGTTCGGGTTCGGTGTCAACCTTCGGGGTCTCTTCGGCGGGGGCGGCGGGGGCGGCGGGCGTCTGAGCAGGCGCAGCCTCGGGCGTGGCGGGCGTTGACGGGGGCGCTTCGGATGTGTCAGCCCCTTGTGTTTCCTCAACGGTATCAGGGGCTTCGCCCTGCCCCTCTGCCGCTTCCATGCCAAATCCCGCGCGGATCGCGGCTTGGGTTCCCTCGCCGTAAAGCCCGTCGATCGCGCCGTCGTAAAACCCGAAATCCGAAAGTTTGCGTTGCAGGGCTTTGCGGGTCTCGCTGTCGAAGAGTTTGGGCTCATCCTGCATCAGCCCCAGCAGCGTGCCGTCCCCCGCCCGCAGCGCGCGATAGAGATAGAGCGCCGCATCCGCCGCCCCGCGACCGGGCACTTTGCCATCGTCGATCATCGCGGCAAAGTTGAACATCGCCGCCGGGTGTCGCCTATCGGCTGCGCGGCGGAAATAGTCCAACGCAAGATCGGGATCGGTTTCCTGCCCCAATTCGCCCTGCAGATGGATGAACCCCAGATCGTTCAACGCCCCGGCATGGCCCCGCTCGGCGGCGTCGCGATAAAGGGCCATGGCGCGGGCCTCATCCTGACCGACGCCGCGCCCTTCTTCGTAGAGCTGTGCAAGCTGATACCGCGCTTCGGCAGAGCCGGTCTCTACCGCCCGCATCAGTTGGGCCGCAGCGGTTTGCGGATCATAGCGCGGATCGTCGGGGTCGCTTTGCAGGGCGGCGAGACCAAGTTGGGATCGGGTGTCCCCTTGCCGCGCCAATTCGGCCAAGCGCTGGCTTTGCACAGGGTCCAAATCCCCCCATGTCTGCGGGGTCGCGTCCGCGCTGTCCGTCTCTGCGATGAAGGCTGGCGTGGGGGTCAGCCGCCCAAAGCGCCGGGCGGAGAGGCTGCCGCCGCTGCGGCTGCGCAGCGTGGCGCGAAATCCGTCCAGCATGGCGCCGACTTCGACATCCGGCTCTGTCAAAACCTCGGCCAATGTGGCCGCGAAAAGGCCCGCGTTTTCGCCACCCATGTCACAGGCGCCCACCTCACCGGAGGTGACGACCAGCGTGCCAAGGCGCGGCTCGGGCGGCGGCAGCGGGGCGGTCGACTGGCGCGGGGCGGCATGGCAGTTATCAAGCAAGACAAGCCGTATCTGCCGCGCCTTGCCCGCTGCACGCAGCAGCGCGGGCAGCGCCACCCCCTGTTGCCGCAGCGCCGAGGCCGGGGCTAAGGGCGCATCGACGGGGATCAGATAGCTCTGCCCGCCCGAGGCGACGCGGCGGCCCGCGTAGTAGATCAAGGCGATATCCGCCGTTTCCGCCTGAAAGGCAAAGTCAGAGAGTTCCCGCTTAAACGTGGCGCTATCCGTGTCGATCAGCGTGGTAACATCGAACCCCTGCCCCTCTAACGTCTGGGTCAGCAGCGCGGCATCGGCGCGCGGCCCGTCAAGCGGGGCTGCATCCTCATAGGCAGAGATGCCAATCACCATCGCCACACGGTCTTGGGCCGCCGCAGCGAGGGGCAGAAACAACATCAAGAGGATCGCGGTCAAACGCATAGGGCGGGCTCCTTTCGGTCAGCTTCGGTTGGGCGGCGCCGCCCATTAACCTATGCTGGCAGGAAAAGGTTTCCACCATCGTAACAGTTTGAAATGAATCCGACCCTTGCTGCCGTGGTTCAGGCGTTGGGCGACGTCTCTTCGATCTCGCGGTCTTCTTCCGGCACGTTGAGCGTGGCCCAGGTATCGCCATCCGGCAGTTCCGGCGGATGCGGCAGGCAATCGCGCCGGTGGATATTCGCCTTGGCCATGAAATTCGCCGAAACCGGAGCCGTGACAAAGATGAAGGCCATGATCAGCAGTTCATGCAGCGACCCCGTTCCGGTCAGAAACGAATTCACCATCGCCGCCAACAGATAGGCCCCGATCCCCAGCGTCGCGGCTTTGGTCGGCGCATGCAGGCGGGTCATCGGATCGTTCAGCTTGAGCAAGCCAATCCCGGCGACAAGCACGAAGAAACTGCCGATCACCAGCAGCACGATGATAAAATAGGTGGCGATGATGTCGGGGCTCATTCGATGATATCTCCGCGCAAGACGAACCGGGCATAGGCCACGGTTGAGACGAAACCCAGCATGGCAATGATCAGCGCTGCCTCGAAATAGATCTGCGTGCCCTGCAGGATGCCCAAAAGCACGATGATGCCGATGGCATTGATGAACATCGTGTCCAGCGCCAGAATGCGGTCCCCGGTGCCGGGGCCGATCCACAGCCGGATCATCGCCATGAATTGTGCGATGGCGACCAAGGTCAGGGCACCATAAAGCGCAAGGGTCAAAAGGTCGGTCGCTTGGGTCATACGAAAATCTCCTTCAAGCGGCGTTCGTAGCGGTCTTTGATCTCATCGCGCACGGCGTCGGGGTCGGTGGCGTCCAGCGCGTGCACCAGCAGGTAGCGTCCGTTGTCCGACAGATCCGCCGAAACGGTGCCGGGGGTCAGGGTGATGGTGCCCGCAAGGATCGTGATCGCTTCGGGTTCTTTCAGATCCAGCGGCACGACAACCCAGGCGGGCGACATGCTGGCGTTGGATTTGGTCAGGATGATCCACGCCACTTGGATATTGGCGATGATGATATCCCACAGGACCAAGATCACATAGGCGATCATGCGCAGCGGGCGAATGCCTTGGGGCCGGTCGGTCCACCAACGCGCGGTCAGCACCGGGATCACGATCCCGAGGATCAGACCAAAGACCAGCATGCCAGCGCTGAACTTGTTTTGCAGCAGGATCCACACAACGGTGAGCAACAGGGTCAGAAACGGGTGCGGCAAAAGCCAACGGATCGGTCGCATCATGTCAATGGGCCTCCTCTTTGCCGTCCGACAGCTTGCCGGGGGTCTCTAGCACGGTGCTCAGGTAACGCTCTGGCCCGAACAATTGGTTCGAGATCGCCGTGGCATATTGTGTGGCGGGGCCCGCCAACAGGGTATGTGCGACCAAAAGAGCCAGCAGGCCACCCACGGCCACATAGCTCAGCGCCGATGGCGGCTCGGCTGGGGTGGCCCCCTCTTGCAGTGCGACGCTGCGGGACTTCCAAAAGACCATGCTGCCCGCGCGGCCAAAGCCCACGAGGCTCAAAAGGCTCGCGCCCAAGATCACGGCCCAGATCCAGACCCAGTAATCACTCTCGGCAGCGGCATCCATAATCAGCAGTTTGCCCAGAAAGCCCGAAAGCGGCGGCACGCCGACCATGGCGATGGCCGCGACAAAGAATAGGGCCGAGGTCAGCTTGGCCCCCGCCACCTGCGGCTGCGCCGTCAGATCGAGGTTATCGCGCCCCGCCCGCGCCAGATCAGCGATCAGGAACAGCGCGCCCGCCGCCAGTGTCGAATGCACAATATAGTAAAGCGCCGCCGCAATCCCCTCGGGGGTAAACAGCGCGATTGAGATCATCACCATGCCCATGGAACCGATCACCGAAAAGGCCACCAGTCGGTCCAACTGCTTGGCCGCCAGCACGCCGATCATGCCAAGCGCCAGCGACAGCAGCGCGGCAGGCAGCAGCCATGTTGAGTGCAGGTCAGCCGTGGCGGCAAGGTTAGGCGGGAAGATCAGCGTATAGACGCGGATGATCGCATAGGCGCCGACTTTGGTCATGATGGCAAAAAGCGCCGCCACAGGGCCGGGTGCTTCGGCATAGCTCGACGGCAGCCAGAAGTGCAGCGGCACCACGGCCGCTTTGACTGCAAAGACCATCAAGAGCAGCACCGCCGCGATGCGGATGCCCACGGTCGCGCCGGCATCAATCAGCGCCACACGCTGCGCCAGATCGGCCATGTTGAGCGTCCCCGTCTCGGCATAGATGGCCCCAAGCGCAAAAAGGAACAACGTCGAGCCCAGCAGGTTATAAAGCACATATTGCACCCCCGCCCGCAGGCGCGGCGTGCCCCCGGCGTGGATCATCAATCCGTAGGAGGCGATCAGCAGCACTTCGAAAAAGACGAAAAGGTTGAAGAGGTCGCCCGTCAGGAACGCCCCCATGATCCCCATCAACTGGAACTGGAACAGCGCGTGAAAATGCCGTCCGCGTTCGTCCCATTTCGAGCCGATCACGTAAAGCAGCACGAAGAGCGCCAGCACCGCCGTCAGCGTCACCATCAGCGTCGACAGGCGGTCGCCGACCAGCACGATCCCAAAGGGCGCGGCCCAATCGCTGAGACGGTAGAGCATGACATCGCCGCCCGACGCCTCGACCGACAGGCCAAGCCCCACGGCGACCAACGCCAGCGCCCCGAACAGCGACAGCACCCGCTGGATGGTGATGTGATAGCGTGCGGCCAGAATGATGAAGGGCGCAATAAATGCGGGCAGCACGATGGGCAGGATCAGCCAATGGGTCATGTGCGGTCCTCCGCCTTGGTATCGGTCAGCGGGTCGTCGACATGGTCGTCATTGTTGCCCAGATAGGCCCCGAGGGCGATCATCACCACCACGGCGGTCATGCCGAATGAAATCACGATGGCGGTCAGCACCAGCGCTTGGGGCAGCGGATCGGTATAGCGCGCGGCATCCGTGAGGATCGGCGGCGCGCCCACGGTCAAACGGCCCGAGGCAAAGAGAAAGACGTTCACCGCATAGGTCAGCAGCGATGTGCCCATGATGACGGGAAAGCTCCGCAAGCGCAGCACAAGATAGAGGCCTGAGGCCGTCAGAATGCCGATGGCGGATGCGACGAGAAGTTCCATGTTTATGCCTCCGCCTTGGTGGTGTCTTCGCGCGATGGGTCGATGTCCATCGGATGATCGGCCTCAGGCACATGCGCCCGGCGGGCCAGCCGCGAGAAGCTTTCGAGCGACAGCATCACCGCCCCGACAACGGCAAGGAACACGCCAAGATCAAAGAGCGCGGCAGTCGCCAGTTCAAACTTGTCGAAAGGCGGGATGCGCACATAGGTGAAATCCGACGTCAGGAAAGGTTTGGCAAAGAGCCACGACCCGATCCCCGTCAGCCCCGCGATCAAGACGCCGGTGCCGATGATCCCGTGATAGGGATAGCGCAGCCGCGCCGAAGCCCAGGCAAAACCACTGGCCATATACTGCATCACCACGGCGATGGAGACGATCAGACCGGCGATGAACCCGCCGCCTGGCTCGTTATGGCCGCGCAGGAAGATATAGAAACCAACCATCAGCACGACGGGCATGATGACGCGGGTCATCACCACCATCATCATCGGGTGCCGGTCCCCTGCCCGCGGCTGGTCGGGTTTACGGTTCAGCAGGCGCGCGCGCACCGGGCCCGAGAGCAGCGTCTCGGTCAGGGCGTAGATCAGCAGTGCCGCGATGCCCAGAACGATGATCTCACCATAGGTGTCAAAGCCCCGGAAATCGACGAGGATCACGTTGACCACATTGGTGCCGCCGCCACCTTTGTAGGAGTTGGCAAGGTGGAATTCGGAAATGCTCGGTGCGACGGTGTCGCGCAGGAGGTAGTGATAGGACAGCGCCATCGTCGCCGCCCCCGCCGCGAGGGAGACCACAACGTCGCGCGTCCGACGCAGCACGCTGCTTTCAATCGGTGTGCGGTTGGGCAGGAAGTTCAGCGCCAGCAGCAACAAGATGATCGTCACCACTTCAACCGTCAGCTGGGTCATCGCCAAGTCGGGCGCGCTGAAGAAGACGAAACCAGCCGAGACGATCAGCCCGACGATGCCGATCAAGATCAGCGACAACAGGCGGTTGCGGTGCAAGAACACCAGGCCGCAGGCCGCCGCCA
The DNA here is from genome assembly GCF_040148765.1 of Sulfitobacter sp. NFXS29. NCBI lineage: Bacteria > Pseudomonadati > Pseudomonadota > Alphaproteobacteria > Rhodobacterales > Roseobacteraceae > Sulfitobacter > Sulfitobacter sp. NFXS29. The sequence continues at coordinate 255,253 of NZ_JAGDED010000004.1, read as the reverse complement.
CCAGCATCAGCCAGCCGGCGATCTGCACTGCGTTTGTCGGCTGCAACGCACGGGTCGCAGCCCCGACGGTGCCGGTGGCCCAAGCGTAATAGCCCACCACAACCACGGTCACCGCCATAATCGCGGCATAGCGCGAGAAGGCACCGCTGTGCAGCCGCAGCGAAATCGCCTGCGACAGGCCGACAAAGGCCGCGATGACACGGTCAAAGATCGACTTGGCTTCGGGCCGTGGCGTGGCATCCCAAAGACGCAGAAGCGGGGTGAAGAGCGCCAGCAGGATCAGACCACCAACAACCGCGATGATCGACATGTAAAGCGCCGGGCCCAACCCATGCCAAATCTTGAAATGCGCCGAGGGCATCTCGGCCGCGCCGCCAAGGACCGACGCGGTCACCAGTTTGACGAAAGGCTCGGCGAGGAAAGGTGCAAGACCGATCACCACCACGGGGATGATCAACAGCGCAGGCGGCAGCCAGAGGCCGGGCTTGGGGTCATGCGGATGGTCGGGATAGTCGTCACGCTCTTTGCCAAGAAAGGTATGGCCGATCAGACGGAAACTATAGGCGGCAGAGAAGAGCGCACCAAAGGTCGCAAGCCCCGGCACCAGCCACGGCATGTCAAAGAGCGTTGTGTGCAGGGTCTCTTCCAGCATCATCTCTTTCGACAGGAAGCCGTTGAGCAGCGGGATCCCCGCCATCGACAGCGCCGCCAGGGTGGCGATGACAAAGGTCACCGGCATCAGATGCCGCAGCCCACCCAAGCGGCGGATGTCACGGGTATGCACCGCGTGATCCACGATCCCCGCCGACATGAAGAGGGCGGCCTTGAAGGTCGCGTGGTTCAGGATATGAAACACCGCCGCCATCGCCCCAAAGGCCGTGCCGGTGCCCAAAAGCATGGTGATCAGGCCAAGGTGGCTGACGGTTGAGAAGGCCAACAGCGCCTTTAGGTCATGTTTAAACAGCGCAATCACCGCGCCCAGCACCATGGTGATCAGCCCCGCCGTGGTGACGATGACGAACCATTCAGGAGTGCCCGACAGCACCGGCCACATCCGCGCCATCAAGAAAATCCCCGCCTTAACCATCGTGGCAGAGTGCAGATAGGCCGAGACCGGCGTTGGTGCCGCCATGGCGTGGGGCAACCAGAAGTGGAACGGGAACTGCGCGGATTTGGTGAAACAGCCCAGCAGGATCAGGATCAGCGCGGGCAGATAGAGCGGCGAGGCTTGGATCATCTCGCGGTTGTCGAGGATCACGCTCAGGTCATAGCTGCCGACGATTTGCCCCAGCAGCAACATGCCACCGATCATCGCCAGCCCGCCCATGCCGGTCACGGTCAGCGCCATCCGCGCGCCTTGGCGGCCTTCGGGCAGATGTTTCCAATAGCCGATCAGCAGGAAGGACGACAGCGAGGTCAACTCCCAGAAGATAAGAAGGATCAGTACGTTATCGCTGAGAACGATACCCACCATCGCGCCTTGGAACAGCAGCAGATAGGTGAAAAACTCACCCATATGGTCATCACGTGACAGGTAAGACCGCGCATAGGCGATGATCAACAGACCGATGCCAAGGATCAGACAGGCAAAGAAAAAGCCGAGGCTGTCGAGCATCAAGGTCAGGTTCAGGCCAAGCTGCGGGATCCAGTCAACCCGCGCGGTGACCAATTCGCCCACCAGCACGGCAGGCAGATGCGTCAGCAAGCCCACCAGCGCCACGAGGGTCACCATAAAGGTCACCCCGCCGCAGGCTTGGCGCCCTGCGGAATTCATCAGTCCGGGTAACAATGCGCCCAAGAAGGGCAAGGCAACGATAAGGAAGAGGGACACGCGAACTCCTGATCTGGCGGACTGAAAGGTCACCACGTTCTGTAGAAATTTTCCCGGCACCTCAAGCGAAACCGGGCATTAAACGCCAGATTGTCGCAGGTTACACCGCAGTCCTGCCCCGTGGGATGGCGTTACCGCCGCCCCTATGCCCGCTAGAATGGCCCTCGGGCGCCCCTACCCCGGTTGAAACAAGTCCCGGTAGGTTTCGCGCAGCACGTTCTTTTGCACCTTGCCCATCGTGTTGCGCGGCAATTCCGGCAGGACGATCAGCTTGGCGGGCCGTTTGAACTTGGCCAGCGATCCGGACACATCCCCGGCGATCTGCGCAAGGTCCAACTCCGCGCCCCGGCGCGCCACCAACACCGCCACCACGCTTTCCCCGAAATCGGGATGCGGCACACCGAACACCGCGCTTTCCAGCACGCCCGGTTGGTCGTCGAGCAGCAGTTCGACCTCCTTGGGGTAGATATTATAGCCGCCCGAGATGATCAGGTCTTTGTCGCGGCCCACAATGGTCACATAGCCATCCGCATCGCGCCGCCCCAGATCGCCGGTGATGAAGAAGCCATCTTCGCGCAGTTCGGCGGCGGTTTTCTCAGGCATCTGCCAATAGCCCTTAAAGACATTCGGCCCACGTACTTCGATGCTGCCGATCTCTCCGTCCGGCAGGGTCGCGCCGGTCTTAGGGTCGGTGATTTTCAACTCCACATCCGGCAGCGGCAGGCCCACGGTGCCCGCGCGGCGCTCGCCCTCATAGGGGTTCGAGGTGTTCATATTGGTCTCGGTCATGCCGTAACGCTCTAGGATACGGTGGCCGGTGCGTTCCTCAAAATCGACATGGGTTTCGGCCAAAAGCGGTGCCGAGCCAGAGATGAACAGCCGCATGTTCGCCGTCGTCTCACGGGTGAAAATCGCGTCATCCAAAAGCCGGGTGTAGAAGGTCGGCACGCCCATCATCGCGGTGGCGTGGGGCATCCGTTCTATCAGCCGGTCAATGTCGAGCTTGGACAGGAAGATCATCGCGCCCCCCGCCACCAGCGTCACATTGGTCGCTACGAACAGCCCGTGCGTGTGAAAGATCGGCAGCGCGTGCAGCAGCACGTCCGCGTTGGTGAAACGCCACAGATCGGCCAGCGTCTGCGCGTTCGACAAAAGGTTGGCCTGCGTCAGCATTGCCCCCTTCGAGCGCCCCGTGGTGCCGGAGGTATAAAGGAAGGCCGCGAGATCATCCGCCGCCCGCGCGACGGTTTCGAAGCTGTCGGAAGCCGAGGTGGCGCGATCCGCAAAGCTGCCATCGTTCTCCGTACCTAGCGTCTCAAGCTGGCACCCTGTATCCTTGGCCAGCGGTGCCATTTCATCGCGGCGCGCGGGCTGGCAGACAAAGGCCGCGGCGCCGCTGTCGGTCACGAAATAGCGCACCTCATCCGCGGTATAGGCGGTGTTGAGCGGCAAAAAGATCACCCCCGTCTGAACGCAGGCGGCATAAAGCGCCAGCGCATCGGCGGATTTATCGACCTGTACCGCCAGCCGGTCGCCGGGTTTCACCCCCAACTCGGTCAGCACATGGGCAAAACGGGCGGCCCGGCCCAGAAATCCCGCATGGGTCAGCGTCACCCCGCCTTCGAGATGAAGAAAGGCTGTCGTTTTGCCAGCGTGACGGCCAAACAGAGTGTCATAAAGGGGGTTTGCCATCACAGTGCTCCTCGCGTGTTGTTCTTGGGAAAGCCGACTGCCTCCTTGCGGGATTACAACCGCATTACGCCGGGTAATGCAAGCCGACCGAGGGCCGCGCGCGGCGGGAGGGTCGGCAAATGTCGAATTAAGGCAATAGCTTGCGGGGCGACGCTGTGGCGCGCCGCCCCAAGGTTCAGCGACCCATCAAACCGGGCAACCACGTGCCGATACCCGGCAGCCAGACGACCAGCGCCAGCACAAAGATCTTGATCAACAAGAAGGGCATGACCGAGGCATAGATCTGCGGCATGCGTATCTCCACAGGTGCGACCCCGCGCATGACAAACAGCAGCAGCCCGAAGGGCGGTGTCAGCAGGCCGATCTCCATCGTCAGCAGGTAGACCACGCCAAGGGTCAGCTCGTTGATCTCCATCGCCCCCGCCAGAGGCACGAAAACCGGCACGGTGACCATCAGCATTGAGACCTGATCGATGAAACACCCCAGAAACAGCAGGATCGCGATCATCCCCAAGAGCACCATCAGCGGCGTCGGATCGACCGCGTTAATTGCGTTGATCAGCCCATTGGTCGTGCCTGAAAAGGACAGCACCTGCGCAAAGGTCTGGCTGGCCGCAATGATGAACAGGATCATCACCGACAGCTTCAGCGTCTCCATCAGCGCGCGGCCCATCTTCTCCCAACTCAGGGCGCGGTAGGCGGCCCCGATGATCACGGCGGTGATGCTGCCAAGGGCGGCACTTTCCGTGGGCGTTGCGATCCCCGCCAGCAGCGAGCCGATCACCACCGCGAAAAGCACCGACAGCGGCAGCACATAGATCACAAAGGGCGTCCAACGGTCGCGCAGCGGCATTTCTTCGTAGACATCGGGCGGCGCGACTTTCGGGTCCAAAAGGCTCCGCCCCACCACATAGGCCACAAAAAGCACCGCCAGCAGCAGCGCGGGCAAAACCCCCGCAATCAGCAGCCCGGCGATGGAGATGCCCGCGAGCGAGCCCACCAGAACCGCCAATGCCGAGGGCGGGATCAGCATCGCAATCGCGCCCGAGGCCATGATCGGCCCCATCGCCATCGAGGGGTGATAGCCGCGTTTCAGCATCCCCGGCAGCAGCGTGCCGCCCAGCATCGCGGTATTGGCGATGGTCGAGCCGGAAAGGGCTGCAAAAATCGTGCCGCCAAAGATCGTCACGACCGACATGCGGCCCGGGATGCGCGTCACCACCCGCTCAATCGCGTCAATGGCGCGGTGCGCGACTCCGGTCTGAAACAGGATCTCTCCCATCAAGATAAACAGCGGTATCGGCGCGAGCTGAAAATTCGCGACCGACTGCGCCGAGTTGCGCGCCAGTTGCAGGATGCCGCGGTCTCCGCCCAATACGAAATAGGCCCCCACGGTGGTCACGGCGATAAAGGCGAATGCTACAGGCAGACCGATCAACAGCAAAACCGCCAATCCGCCCAGCATCATGGTCAGTGTCAGGCCCCAATCCATGTCAAAGACCACTCAAACTACGCTCGGCCGTTTCCGGATAGAGCAGACGACGGATAAAGATGATCGTGCAAAGCGCCAGCGACAGCGGCACAAAGGCCAGCATCCACCACTCTGGAATCACGAAAGACGTGCGGATCATCGACCCGCGCGCAGCAGAGGCCAGCACAGCTTGCAGCCCGTACCAGCCCAGCACCCCTGCCGTCACCGCGCCAATGGCGCTGGTCAGGCGGGTCAAAGCATGGGCGGTGCCCTGCGATAGGTTGCTGGTGATCAGATCAACCTTCACATGCCCGCCGATCGACAGCACCCAAGGCGCGCCAAGGAAGGTGGCAATCATCAACGCATATTGGATGGCATCCAAGGCGCCATAGACCACCGGCAAGCCGAGATTGCGCAGCACCACGTTGATCGCGATAAACACCGCGATCACCCCGAGGATACCGGCCGAGAAAACGGCCAGCCCCCGGAGTGTCCGGTCAAACAATGTTGAGATCATCGGGCGATCACTTGGTCATGCAGGCGCGCATCTGCTGCGCAAGGTCGGCATCGACCTCTTCAACCGCCGCCCAACCAGCATCGCGCGCGGCATTGGTCCAGGTTTCGGCATCCGCATTGCTGAAGGTAATCGTCTCGATCCCCGCTTCCGCCTGCGCGGCGTATTCCGTCGCGTTGCGGTCGGCGTTGTCGTTGTTAAGCTCTTCCATCCAAGCCGCGCCCTCTTCGAGTTTGGCGCGTTGTTCGTCGGTCAGGCCATTCCACGTGTCGAGGTTCACCAGCAGGTTCACGTCGACGTTGTAAAAGCTCGGGTCGACCCGGTATTTCGTCTGCTCGTCCCAACCGAGATCCAGCACCCCTTGGCTCGGCCAGCCATAGCCATCGATCGCGCCACGCTCCAACGCGCTATAGACTTCGCCCGGCGCGGTGCGCACCAGATTGGCGCCCAGTTGCGTGAACATCGCCTGATAGACCGGAGTCGTGCGGATGGTCAGACCGCTGAGGTCCGGCCCCTCGACCGGTTTGGTCAGATAGAGGTGGTAGCCGATCCCGTCGCCGCCGTGGCCGAGGTATTTTACGTTCATCTGCTCTTGGTGGATGCGGTCGACCAACTCATAGCAACCGTTCTCGCGCTGCTCTTGAATGGTGTTTTCCGCCAGATGCAGCGCATCGCCCGTGGGCAGCAGGTTGGGGTAATAGGCCGTGGTGTTGTTGGCGATATCGACAACGCCGGATTGCACCGCATTGCCCAATTCAAAGGGCGGCACGGCTTCCGGCCCGCCAACCATATTGATCTGCACGACCCCCTTGCCGTTCTCGTTGATCCATTCGACAAAGGATTCGAACTCGCGGCTAAAGGCGGTGCCAAGGGTAAAGGCCGACACGGCGCGCAGCGTGACTTCGTCGGCGCTGGCGGTGCTGGTGGTGGCAAGGGTGCTGACGGCAAAGAGCGCCGCGCTGAGCGTGGTTGTTGTTTTCATGATCGTCTCCCAGTTGTGATCAAAAGCCCGCGATCTTTGCCCCGGTGCTCTCGCATGCATATGCATAATATGTATCTGCATGTAATTCGTAGCGACAAGATTTCGCCACGTCAATTTAAACTCTCACCCCTTGCCCGCGCCGTCGCACAGGCGGTCCCCTGCGCAGATTGTCGCGGCATTAAGATAGTTTAATGACACCCCCGCCATGAGAACATATATAGAACACATGGCAAAGCAGACACTCGATCAAAAACTGGCGATTCTCAGCGACGCGGCGAAATACGACGCCTCCTGCGCCTCCTCCGGCTCGACCAAACGCGACTCGCGCGATGGCAAGGGGCTGGGCTCCAACGAAGGCAGCGGCATCTGCCACGCATACGCCCCCGACGGGCGGTGCATCAGTCTGCTCAAGATCCTGATGACCAATTTCTGCATCTACGATTGTAGCTATTGCATCAACCGCGTGTCCTCGAATGTCGACCGGGCGCGGTTCAGCGTGGATGAGGTGGTGAAGCTCACCATCGAGTTCTACCGCCGCAACTATATAGAAGGGTTGTTTTTGTCCTCGGGCGTGATCCGCTCACCGGATGCCACCATGTCGGACATGGTGCAGATCGCCCGCAAGCTGCGGCACGAAGAGAACTTTCGCGGGTATATCCATCTGAAGACGATCCCCGATGCTTCGCCCGAGTTGATCGAGGAAGCCGGGCGTCTGGCCGACCGCTTGTCGATCAATGTCGAACTGCCCACCGATACGGCGGTGCAGCAATATGCGCCCGAGAAAAAGCCCGAGCAGATCCGCCGCGCCATGGCGAATGTGCGGATGGTCAAGGACGCCAGCAAAGAGAAATCCTTCACCGGCAAGCGCCCGCCGCGCTTTGCCCCGGCTGGCCAGTCCACTCAGATGATCATCGGCGCGGATGGGTCGAACGACGCCACGGTGCTGGGCCAATCGAGGCGGCTTTACTCCAGCTACAAGCTGAAGCGCGTTTACTATTCCGCCTTCTCGCCGATCCCCGACAGCTCCGCCAAACTGCCGCTGATCCGCCCGCCCCTGCAACGCGAGCATCGGCTTTATCAGGCCGACTGGCTGCTGCGCTTCTATGATTTCCAACTGGACGAGATCACCTCCGTCACCCGCGACGGCAATCTCGACCTTGAGGTCGATCCCAAACTCGCATGGGCGCTGGTGCACCGCGAACACTTCCCGCTCGACGTCAACCGCGCCAGCCGCGAGATGCTGCTGCGGGTGCCGGGGTTTGGCGTGAAAACGGTGACCCGCATCCTCGCCGCCCGACGCCATCGGTCCCTGCGCTACGAAGACCTGACCCGCATGGGCGCGTCGATGAAAAAGGCCCGCGCCTTTGTCACCGCAGGCGGCTGGACGCCCGGTGGGTTGACCGACAGCGCCGACCTGCGCGCGCGGTTTGCGCCACCGCCTGAGCAGTTGACCCTGTTCTGATGCACCGCGTTTCCCTGCCCCCCATCGGCACCGCGAAAGCGTGGCGCGAGGCCGCGCGCGGGTTTCTTGCTGCTGGCGTGCCGCCCGAGCAAATCCTCTGGGGGGATCACGCCGCGGCTCCTGATCTGTTCGGCGGGGAAAGCCAGCCCCTCTCAGGCGGGAAGGTCTCGGTCCCACGCAGCTTTATCTCTATGGCCGAAACAGCCGTCTGGCACAGCGACCCTGAGCGTTTTGCCCGGCTCTATGCTTTTTTGTGGCGGGTGAAAGACGCGCCGCATTTGATGGCGGACCGGGGCGATGCCGACCTAGCGGTGCTGCGGCAGATGGAAAAAAACGTGCGCCGCTGCCAGCACAAGATGAAAGCCTTCGTCCGCTTCCGTGAAATCGGCGCGCCCGATGCCCCGCGCCGCAGTTTCGCGGCATGGTTTGAGCCCACGCATCACACGGTGGAGCCGACAGCGGATTTCTTTGTCCGGCGGTTTTCGGACATGGACTGGCGCATCCTGACGCCCGATGTCTCGGCGATCTTCGAGAATGGCACGCTGAGTTTTCAAGAAGGCCACAGCAAGCCCGACCTGCCCGAAGACGCGGGCGAGCAGCTTTGGATCACCTATTTCCAGAACATCTTTAACCCCGCCCGCCTGATGGTGAAGGCGATGCAATCCGAGATGCCCAAGAAATACTGGAAGAACATGCCCGAAGCCGCGTTCATCCCGCAGATGATTGCCGAAGCCCCCGCCCGCGCCCGCGCCATGGCCGAAGCCGCGCCGACCCTGCCGCCGGTGCGCATGAACCGGGTGCAAGCGCAGCTTTCGGCCTTCGATTCCGCATGGGATGGCCCGATGGAGGAACTGCCCACCGCCATCCGCGCCTGCACCCGCTGCCCGCTGCATTGCCACGCCACCCAAGCCGTGCCGGGCGAAGGGCCGCGCGAGGCCGATCTGATGGTGGTCGGCGAGCAGCCGGGCGATCAGGAGGATCTTGCGGGTCGTCCCTTTATCGGTCCCGCTGGACAGATGTTCGACCGTATCGCCGGGGAGGCTGGGCTGGATCGCGAGGCGGCCTTTGTTACCAATGCGGTCAAACACTTCAAATTCACCGCCCGTGGCAAACGCCGCATTCACCAGCGACCTGATACGCCCGAGATTGACCAGTGCCGCTGGTGGATGAACGCCGAAGTGGCGCAAGTGCAGCCCAAGCTGATCCTTGCCATGGGCGCCACGGCGGCGCAAAGCCTTTCCGGCAAGGGCGCGGGCATCCTGAAACGGCGCGGCACGATCGAGGCGGGGCCAGAAGGCATCCCTGTGTTGATCACCCTGCATCCCTCCTACCTGTTGCGCGTGCCGGATCCGGCGTTGCGCGAAGAGGCTACGGCGCAGTTCCGCTCCGATCTCGCCATGGCCGCGCGAATGATGGCCGAGGCGGCTTAATCCTCGGGGTCGATGACCTGTAGCGTGCCGTCCGGCAAGGGGCGTTGCAGGCTGGGCAGCTCGGCCGTTTCAACCGTAAGCCAGCGCTGCACGTCGTCGGGGTTGGTCAGGATCACCGGCATCGCCTTGGGGTGCACGGCCCCGACCTCGGCATTGGCTTCGGTGGTCAGAAAGCCATAGAGGGTATCAGTGGTCTCGCCGTCCTTCAGTTTGCGCACGCTCGTCCATTCGGTCCAAACGCCCGCAAAAAAGGCCAGCGGACGGTCCTCGCCAAGCGCGAACCAAATGGGGCGCGAGCGCTCTCCGGGGCGGTTCAGCGGTTCGGAAAAGGCGGTGAAGGGCACCACGCAGCGATGCTCGGCCCCCAGCCAGCGCCGCCAATGCGGCGAGGCGATGTTGCGGATGTTGGTCACGCCGCGGTCGGTCTTCTTGCCTTTGAGCGCGAAGGCCGGAGAGGGCATCCCCCACCGCATCATCTCCAGCACCGGACCGCCATCGCCGTGGCGCACCACCGGGGCGGCATAGTCGGGGTAGATACCGGGCATCGGCGGCAGGTTGCCTGTTTGGTCGTCGGCCCCATCGAACCAGCCGCGGATCGCCGCTTGCCCCTTGGTCAGGGAATAGAGATTGCACATCGGTTGGCCCCCTTACCGTCGTCTTGGCCCATTAAATGCGGTTTTGCCCGCGTCCGGCAAGGGCCACAGGATCTTTGACAGCACCGCAATTGATGATTTATAACCAGAACAAAATGTGAACATATGGAGTCGTGCATGACAACCGATTCTACATATGGGCAGGTCCTCACCCTGCCGCGGCGGCTGCCGTCGACACCCCCCGAACCGGGGGTTCTGGCCGCACACGCGCCGCTGACGGATGTCTTTCCGGGGGCCTTCGCCACGGCCCCGGCCAGTGCCTTCGTGCTGTCGCTCTTGCCGCGCGGCAAGGGGCCGGTGCTTTGGGTGCAAGACTTCCTGTCGCGGCGCGAGAATGGGGCGCCCTATACGCCCAGCCTGCGCGGTTTCGGGCTGGAGCAACCGGTGCTGCTGGTCACGGCCAGCCATCCGCGCGACGTGCTCTGGACGATGGAGGAAGGGGCGGCCTGTGCGGGTCTCTCGGCCGTGATCGGCGAGGTGCATGGCGGCCCGGAAGTGCTGGATTTCACCGCCACCAAACGGCTTTCGCTCAGGGCCGAAGCGTCGGGCGTGCCGCTTTATCTGATCCGCAGCGGCGATCCGGGCGGCCTGAGTGCAGCGCGGATGCGTTGGCGCATTTCCTCGCTGCCCTCACAGGCCCATCCATACGATGCGCAGGCCCCCGGCGCGGCCCGCTGGGATTTGGAACTGTTTCGCGCGCGTGGCCATGCGCCGGGCCGATGGGTGGCTGCCCATGACCCCGACAAAGGCCAAAGCCCCCGCGCCGCGGATCGTCTCCGTCTGGTTCCCTATGCTGACGATGGAGCGGTGGCGCCGGGTGATCGCCCAGTACCGCAGCGTGCCGGGGAATGAGGTGCCGGTCGTCTTGTCACGCGACGGGACGCATGGTCCGGTGGTCCATGGGCTGAGTGCTGCGGCACAGGCGCGGGGGATCGAGGCAGGCGCACGGGTGGTCGATGTTCAGGCCATCCACCCCGATCTGCATGTTGAACCCGCCGATCTGGAGGGCGACGAGGCGCTGATCCAACGGCTGGTGCATTGGGCGCGGCGCTGGTGTCCTTGGACGGCGCGCGACGTGGATCATGGGTTGCTGCTGGACGTCACCGGCTGCACCCATCTGTTTGGCGGCGAGGCGGCGATGCTGCGCGACATCCGGGCGCGTTTCGCGTTGCAGGGGCTGACGGCGCGGGTCGCCATGGCCCCCACCCCAGGTGCCGCGCAGGCGCTGGCGCGCTTCGGCTCGGGCGCGCAGATCTGCGGGGCTGAGGACGTGGCCACCGCCCTCGCCCCCCTGCCCGTTGCCGCCCTGCGGCTGGATGCCCAGACCACGCGGCTGCTGGACCGTCTTGGCCTCAAGACCATCGGCGCGCTCAGCGATCTGCCCCGCGCCGCGCTGATGCGCCGCTTCGCCAGCCTCAAGCCCGACCGCAACCCGCTGATCCTGCTCGACAAAGCGCTCGGCAAGGCGCCCGACCCGCTGAACGCCCCGCCGGACCACCGCCATTTCATAACCCGCAGCCGCTTGCCTGAGCCGGTGATCGACCCCGCCCCGCATCTGCCCGCGCTGGTGGATGACCTCTGCACCCTTCTGGCCCGCGCCGAGCTTGGCGCGCGGCGGCTGCGCCTGACCATCTACCGCATCGACGGCGATTGGCGCGCGCTTGGGGTCGCCACGGCGCGGGCCAGCCGTGACCCCGCGCACCTGCGCAGGCTTTTCGACGGCAAACTGGAAAACATCGACAGTGGTTTCGGCTTTGACCTGCTGACGTTGGAGGCGCTGACCAGCGAACCGCTGCCGCTGATGCAAGACCACCTCGACGGTAAACGCGACCCTTCGGCGGATGTGGCCGGGCTGCTCGACCGGCTCGCCGCCAAGCTGGGGGCAGACAAGGTCAGCTGGCCTCAGTGGCGCGAGACCCATAAGCCCGAACGGGTGGAGCAACGGGTCGACGCCCTGCACGGCACGCCTACAGCCGCACCCGCCTTGCTGCGCGACCGTCCGCTGCGCCTGCTCACCCCCGCCGAGGAGGTGCGCGTGATCTATGCCGTGCCCGAAGGCCCGCCCTCGCAGTTCAACTGGCGCCGCGTCACCTATAAAACCACGCGCCACACTGGCCCCGAACGCATCGCGCCGGAATGGTGGTGCGACCGCCCCGGCACCCGGCTGCGCGATTATTACAAAGTAGAGGTCGAGGGCGGACAGCGTTTCTGGCTCTACCGCGAGGGGGTGATCTATGACGGTCGCGGGGCCGAGCCGCGCTGGTTTCTGCATGGGCTCTTTGCCTGATGCCCGAGCAGGAAGGACATAAGCGCCGCACCTTGGGCGAAGACGGTTTTGCCGCCCCGCCGCGGGCGGACTACGTGGAGTTTGGGCTGGCCAGTTGTTTCTCCTTCCTGCGCGCCGCCTCGGACGCCGTGGACCTGATCGAGATGGCCTATCACCACGGCTATGACAGCCTCGGCATCGCCGACCACAACACGCTGGCAGGCGTGGTGCGGCTGCATGTGGAGGCGGAAAAGGCCCATATCCGCCCGCTGATCGGGGCACGGTTGTTGCTGCTTTGTGGGACCGAACTGCTGGCCTATCCGCAGGACCGTGCCGCCTATGCGCGGCTCTCGACGCTGCTGTCGGCGGGCAAGATGCAATCTGTAGACGGCGAATGGCAGCAAAAGGGTGAGACCCATCTGACGCTGGAGATGCTGAGCCAACACGCCGAAGGGCTGCATCTGATCGTCATGCCGCCCGAGAACCTTGACGTCTTTGCCGCTGGCCTGCCGCGTCTGGTGAAAGCACTGCCGGACATGCGGCATATCGGGGCCAGTTTCCTCTACCGCGGAGATGACCGGGCGCGGATCAACCAGCTCGATGCGCTGGCTCGTACACATGGCCTCAGGCTCCTCGCCACCAACGATGTGCTCTACCACGCGCGCCACCGGCGGCCCTTGCAGGATGTGATGGTGGCGATCCGCGAGGGTGTGATCGTGCCCAAGGCAGGCTATCTCTTGGCCGCCAATGCCGAACGGCACCTGAAATCGCCCGAGGCGATGGCCCGCCTCTTCGCCGACTGGCCCCATGCCATCGCCGAGACGCGCCGTCTGGCGGACCGCATCGCCTTTCGCCTCACCGATCTGGCCTATGAATACCCGCATGAAATCGTCCCCGAGGGCCGCACGCCGATGGAGGAACTGTCGCGTCTGACATGGGAAGGCGCAAAAGGTCGCTACCCGCAAGGCGTGCCCGAGGCGGTGAAAAAGACCATCGAGAAGGAATTCGCCCTGATCGAGAGCAAAAAGATCGCCCGCTATTTCCTGACCATCTATGACATCGTGCGCTTCGCCCGGCAGGACGCGCAGCCGCCGATCCTCTGCCAAGGGCGCGGCTCGGCGGCCAATTCCGCGGTCTGTTTCTGCCTCGGCATCACCTCGGTCGACCCAGCCGTGCACAACCTGCTGTTTGAGCGTTTCCTCTCTGAAGAACGCGACGAGCCGCCCGACATCGACGTGGATTTCGAGCATGAACGGCGCGAAGAGGTCATCCAATACATGTACGGCAAATACGGCCGCCACCGCGCCGGGCTTTGCGCCACCGTGATCCACTACCGCCCGCGCTCGGCCATTCGCGAGGTCGGCAAAGCGATGGGGCTGTCGGAGGGCGTCACCTCGAAACTCGCGGGCACGATCTGGGGCAGTTTCGAAGGCCAGATGGACGACGAGCGCACCCGCGAGGCCGGGCTTGACCTCTCGGACCCCTACCTGCGCATGGTGTTGACGCTGGCCAAACAGATGATCGGCATGCCGCGCCACCTGTCCCAGCACGTCGGCGGCTTCATCCTGACCGAGCGCCCCCTGACCGAGATCGTGCCCATCGGCAACGGCGCCATGCCCGAGCGCAGTTTCATCGAATGGGACAAGGACGACATTGATGCGCTGCAAATCTTCAAAGTCGATATTCTGGCCCTTGGCATGCTCACCTGTATCGCCAAATGTTTCGACCTGATCGAGGCGCATTACGACCGCCCGCTGGAACTGGCCACCGTCCCGGTGGAGGATCACGAGGACGACGCCACAGGGCGGCCCACCTACGATATGCTTTGCCGCGGCGACAGCCTCGGGGTGTTTCAGGTCGAAAGCCGTGCGCAAATGGCGATGCTGCCAAAGCTGCGGCCCCGCGTGTTCTATGATCTGGTGATCGAAGTCGCCATCGTCCGCCCCGGCCCGATCCAAGGCGACATGGTGCACCCCTACCTGCGCCGCCGTCAGGGGATGGAGAGCGTCGTCTACCCCGCCCCCGGCCCGGCCTATCCGCAGGACGAGCTCTTCAGCATCCTCAGCCGCACCTTGGGTGTGCCGATCTTTCAAGAACAGGCAATGAAGATCTCCATCGACGCCGCACAGTTTTCACCGACCGAGGCCAATGAGCTGCGCAAGGCCATGGCCACCTTCCGCTCGCGCGGGACGATTGAAAAGCTGCAGGACAAGATGGTGGGCCGGATGACCAAACGCGGCTATGACCCGGTCTTTGCGCAACGTTGTTTCGACCAGATCAAGGGCTTCGGCGAATACGGCTTTCCCGAAAGCCATGCGGCGAGTTTTGCCAAGCTGGTCTATGTCTCGTCTTGGATGAAGTGCCACTACCCCGCGGCCTTTGCCTGCGCGCTGCTGAACTCACAGCCGATGGGGTTTTACGCGCCGGCGCAGATCGTGCGCGATGCGCGGGAGCATCAGGTCGAGGTGCGCGGCGTGGATGTGAACCTCTCCGATTGGAACTGCACGCTGGAGCCCTGCGGCGAGGGCTTTGCCCTGCGGTTGGGGCTGCGCATGGTGGACGGGTTGCAGGAAAAAGCCGCCGCGCGGATCATGGACCGACGGGAGGCGCCTTTTGTCGATGTCGAAGACCTCAAGTCCCGCGCGGGGTTAGACGCCAAGGCGATCCGCCAGCTTGCCGCCGCCGACACGATGCGCAGCATGGGGATCGACCGGCGCCAAGCGCTTTGGCAGGCCCAAGGGCTGCGCGACGCGCCCGCCTTGCCGATCTTTGACCATGCCGAGGCGGCGGCTCAGGGGCCGGAGCGGGAAGTCACCTTGCCGGTGATGCCGAAGGCCGAACAGGTCGTGGCCGACTACCAGACGCTGCGCCTGTCGCTGAAGGCGCATCCGATGTCCTTCTACCGCTCCAGCCTCGCCGCGCAGGGGTTTTCTTCGGCCCGCGATCTGGCGCGGATGGGGCATGGGCGGCGGGTCAAGCTCGCGGGGCTGGTGCTGGTGCGGCAAAAGCCGGGCAGCGCCAAGGGGGTCTGTTTCATCACGCTGGAGGATGAATGCGGGGTCGCCAATCTCGTGATCTGGCCGAATATGTTCAAGCTTTACCGCCCCACGATCATGGCCGCGCGGCTGCTGGTGGTCGAAGGGCGCGTGCAGACCGACGGGCGGGTGATCCATGTGGTGGCCGATAGGTTGGAAGACCGCTCTGACAGGCTTGCTTCGCTGTCGGACGCACCGATGCCCGGCATCACCACGCGGGGAGATCACCCGACCCATCCGCTGCCCGGTCAGGTGGCGATGCATAGCCATCCGCGCGATGCGCGGGTGATCCCGAAGTCGCGGGACTTTCATTAACGAATCTTCATGTTCTTGATGAAGTGTGAGCCGCAAATTATTGAAACATAAAGATAACACATAAATTAATCATCACCAGTTGACCCTGCCAGCCCGCCTCGCTAGCCTGCCCGCAATCCGTTGGGGTGCCGCAAGGCTGAGAGGTGAAAACCGACCCATCGAACCTGATCCGGGTCGTACCGGCGTAGGGAACGGAACCACGCATCGGCCCCATGCGGCCCGTCGTTTACCCCGTATCCACACGCCCTTGGCCCATCTAACACATGGGGGCCAAATGGCGTTTCAAGCACTGACGATTGCAGGGTCCGACAGCGGCGGCGGGGCGGGAATTCAGGCCGATCTCAAGACCTTCAGCGCGCTTGGCGTTTACGGGGCCAGCGTGCTCACCGCCGTGACGGCGCAGAACACCCGCGCGGTGACCGGGGTTGAGATGATCTCTCCCCCGATGATCCGGGCGCAGATGGCGGCAGTCTTTGACGATCTGGCGATCGGTGCGGTGAAAATCGGCATGTTGGGCGATCCTGAGACGATCACCGCCGTGTCCGAGGGGCTGGCGGGCTGCGCCGCGCCTGTGGTGCTTGACCCGGTGATGGTGGCGAAATCCGGCGATGCCCTGCTCTCTGCCGCGGCGGTGGAGACACTGCGTGACCGGATGCTGCCCTTGGCCCATGTGCTGACCCCAAACCTGCCCGAGGCCGCACGGCTGCTGGACAGGCCGGAAGCCACCAATGAGGCCACCATGCTGGAACAGGGCCGCGCCCTGCTCTCGGCCGGTCCCGGCGCGGTGCTGATGAAGGGCGGGCATGGCAAGGGGGAGACCTGCGTCGATCTGCTGATCACCGCGGATGAACCCCTGCGCCTTTCCGCGCCCCGCCAGCACACCGCCAACACCCACGGCACCGGCTGCACCCTTTCCGCCGCCATCGCAGCGGGGCTGGCGCGGGGGCAGACGTTGCCGCAGGCCGTGCGGGCTGCGCATGCCTATCTGCAACGCGCCATTGCAGCTGCCGACACCCTCAACATCGGCAGTGGCCATGGCCCGGTACATCACTTCCACGCGGTTTGGCCCCATGAGTGACGTCACCATCATCGGCGCAGGCGTTGCGGGGCTTTGGACAGCGCGGGCCTGTCTGGCGCAGGGGCTGCGGCCCCGGTTGGTCGACCGCAAAGGCACGCCCGGGCCGCATGGCTGTTCATGGTGGGCGGGCGGTATGCTCGCCCCCTTCTGCGAAGGCGCGCTGAGCGAGCCTGCGGTGGTGACCCACGGGCGGCGTGCCGCGGCGAAGTGGTCTGAGATTACCGAGGTCACCCACAGGGGCACGCTGGTCCTCGCCCCGGAACGTGACCGCGCAGAAATCCAGCGGTTCGCCGACCGGACCGACGGCCACACCCCATGCGACGCCGAGGCCATCGCGGCGTTCGAGCCCGAGCTCTCCGGGTGTCATCGGCGCGGGCTGTTCTTTGACGAGGAAGCGCATCTGAACCCGCGCCAAGCCCTGCATGATCTGACCCAAACGGTCGCCGCCCATGGGGTGAAGGTCGAACCCACGCCCCTTACCCCATCCAAGGTCGCAGGCCCGGTGATCGACTGCCGTGGCATGGCCGCCAGCGCCGACCTGCCCGGCCTGCGGGCGGTGCGCGGCGAGATGATCTTGCTGCGCGCGCCTGAGATCACCCTCACCCGCCCGATCCGCCTGCTGCACCCGCGCCACCCGCTTTATGTGGTGCCGCGCGGGAACGGAATTTACATGCTGGGCGCAACCCAGATCGAAAGCGCCAGCCGCGTCCAAATGACCGCGCGCTCGGCGCTGGAACTGCTCTCGGCGGCCTATGCGCTCGACCCGCGCTTTGCCGAAGCCGAGATCATCGAAATGGGCGCCGACCTGCGCCCCGCCTTTGCCAACAACCTTCCCGGCATCGTGCAACGCGGCGCGGTGCTGCACCTTAACGGATTGTTTCGGCACGGATTTCTTATGGCACCGGCCTTGGCAGAACAGGCCGCAGCCTTTCTTGCAACAGCGACAACAGGGGATTTATTCCGTGAAAATTGAAGTGAACGGCGAAACGCGTCAAATCACAGCCACGCAGCTTGACGCGGCCATGGTGGAGCTTGGCTGGGGCGAAGCGAAAGTCGCCACCGCCCTCAACGGCAATTTCGTCCCCGCAGGCGCGCGGAGCGCGACGACGCTCAGTGACGGCGACCGGCTTGAAGTGCTCAGCGCCATGCAGGGGGGCTGAACGATGCGCGACTTTTACGGCGTTTCTCTGCCCCTGCCGCTGATGCTGGGCACCGCGCGCTACCCCTCGCCCTCGGTGATGGAGGCCGCCTTTCGCCAAAGTGCCGCCCCGGTTGCAACCGTTTCCCTGCGCCGCGAACAGGGTGCGGGTCAGGCGTTTTGGGATATGGTGCGCGGGCTTGGCGTGCATCTGCTGCCCAACACCGCCGGTTGCCATTCGGCGCGGGAGGCGATCACCACGGCGCAGATGGCGCGGGAGTATTTCGGGACCAATTGGATCAAGCTTGAGGTTATCGGCCATGCCGACACCCTGCAGCCTGACCCCTTCGGCTTGGTTGAGGCCGCCGAGGCGCTTTGCGCCGATGGGTTCGAGGTTTTTCCCTACACCACCGAAGATCAGGTGCTGGCCGGGCGGCTGGTCGATGCGGGCTGCCGGGTGCTGATGCCTTGGGGCGCGCCGATTGGGTCGGGGCTGGGGCTGAACAACCAGCACGGGCTGCGCAGTCTACGGGCGGCATTTCCGGAGGTGGCGATGGTGATCGATGCGGGCCTTGGCCTGCCCAGCCATGCCTCACAGGCGCTTGAGATGGGCTTCGACGCGGTGCTCCTCAACACCGCCGTCGCCGAAGCCCGCGACCCCGCCGCCATGGCCGAGGCCTTTGCGCTGGCCTGCCGCGCGGGCGCGCTTGCCGCCGCCTCCGGCCCAATGGGCCAGCGCGATATGGCGGTGCCCTCCACCCCCGTAATCGGAAAGGCTTGGCTATGACCCTGCCGCGTTTTTATCCCGTTTTCGACAGTGCTGCATGGGTTGCGCGGGCGGTGCCCTTGGGCGTAAAACTGGTGCAGCTGCGCATTAAAGACGCGCCACAAGACGTGCTGCGGAACGAGATCATCACCGCCCTTGACGTCTGCCGCCAGCACGGCGCGCTGTTGGTGGTGAATGATCATTGGCAGCTCGCGATTGAGCTGGGGGTCGACTGGCTGCATCTGGGCCAAGAGGACCTGGATACAGCCGACATCCCCGCGATCCGCCGGGCGGGGCTGCAGCTGGGCCTGTCGACCCATGACCATGCCGAGCTTGAGCGCGCCCTTGCCCTCGCCCCCGATTACATCGCGCTTGGCCCCGTTTATCCAACGATCCTTAAAAAGATGAAATGGACCGAACAGGGTCTCGACCGGCTGACAGAATGGAAGGCAAGGATCGGGGATATCCCGCTGTGTGCCATCGGCGGGATGAACGTCGCCCGCGCGCCGGGGGCTTTTGCCGCTGGGGCCGATACGGTGGCGGCTGTTACGGATATCACCCTGAACGCCGACCCCGAGGCGCGGATGCGCGAATGGCTCAAGGTGACGGCATGAGCCGCTACGCCCGCCAGACGATTCTGCCGCAGGTCGGTGTCGAGGGGCAGGAACGGCTTGCCGCCGCGCATGTGCTCGTCGTCGGTGCCGGGGCACTGGCGGTGCCGGTGCTGCAATACCTCGTCGGGGCCGGTGTGGGGCGCATCACGCTGGTCGATGGCGATGTGGTGGCCGAGAGTAACCTGCACCGCCAACCGCTCTACCAAATGGGCGATATCGGCAGGCCCAAGGTCACCGCCGCGGCAGAGGCGATGGCGGCGCTGAACCCGGAGGTGACGCTCACCCCGCGTGCCGAATGGCTTACCCCCGCCAACGCCCCCGGATTGCTGGCGGAGTGCGATATTGCCCTCGACTGCGCGGACACTTTCGCCGTCAGCCTGACGCTTTCGGATCTGTCTTTGGCGCAAGGCAAGCCGCTGATCTCGGCTTCGGCGCTTGGGATGTCGGGCTATGTTGGCGGCTTTTGTGGGCCTGCCCCCTCTCTCCGCGCGGTTTTCCCAGATTTGCCGCAGACGGCGGCCACCTGTGCCACGGCGGGCGTTTTGGGCCCCGTGGTGGGAGTAATCGGCGCGGCGCAGGCGCAGATGGCGCTGTCGGTGCTGCTGGGGCTGTCACCCTCTCCGCTCGGGCAGTTGATGGTCTGGGACGCCGCGCAATGGCGGATGTCGGGCTTTCGCTTTGACAGCGCTCCCGAACCTGCGTCGCCCGTAAATTTCATCGCCGAGAGCCAGATCGCCCCGCGCGATATGGTTATCGACCTGCGCGCCGAAGCGCCCGCGCCCTTCTCAGCCCAAGCGCGCCATGTCCCCCCCGAGGCGCTGCCGGACCTGCCGCTGCCCCCACACACACCGCGCATCGTGCTCGCCTGCCGCACCGGCCTGCGCGCGCATCACGCGGCCAACACCCTCCGCGCCCGCTGGCCGGGAGAAATCGCCCTGCTGGCCCTGCCCGGTGCCTGACCCTTTCTTGAACAAAACCACAAAATGGAGCCTTTCGTGAAACACATCCTTACTCCCCTCGCCCTGACATTGATCGCCGCCCCGGCCTTGGCCCAAGACAAGATGACAGTCATGCTGGATTGGTTCATCAACCCCGACCACGGGCCGATCATTCTGGCCGAGGAAAGGGGCTATTTCACCGATGCGGGGCTGGAGGTTGAACTGATCTCTCCCGCCGACCCGAACGATCCGCCGCGCATGGTGGCGGCGGGCCGGGTCGATCTGGCGGTCTCCTACCAGCCGGAACTGCATCTGGCCCAGCGCGAGGGGTTGGACCTGCGCCGCGTGGGCACCTTGGTCGAGACCCCGCTGACCTGCCTCGTGGTGCGCGCCGACGGGCCGGTCAAAGAGATGGCCGACCTCAAGGGCCGGAAAATGGGTTTCGCCGTGGCAGGCGTGCAAGAGATGCTGTTGGACGCGATGCTGAGCCACCATGGCGTGGCCCCCTCTGAGGTTGAGCAGATCAATATCGGCTGGTCGATCTCGCCCGCGCTCATGTCGGGTCAGGTCGACGGCGTGATCGGCGCGTTCCGCAATTTCGAGCTGAACCAGATGCAGATCGAAGGCCATGAGGGCCGTTGCTTTTACCCCGAAGCCGAAGGCGTGCCCGCCTATGACGAGCTGATCTATGTCGCCCATGCCGAGGATATGGACCGCGAGATGATCGCGCGCTTCCTGCGTGCCACCGAACGTGCCGCGGCCGATATCGTCAACGATCCGGCTGCCAGCGGTGAGACCTTTTTTGCCTCCGATGCCGAGTTGCGCAACGAGCTGAACACCCGCGCCTGGGAAGACACATGGCCGCGTTTCGCCACCCGCCCCGCCGCCGTGGATCATGGGCGCTACGACCGGTTCGAGGCTTTCATGCAGGAAAGCGGTGTGGTCGAGACCGTGATCCCCGCCGCTGATCTGGTGGTCGATGTCACCGCGCAGGCCAAGCCATGACGGCACCCGACTATGGCGATGCCTTTGCCGCATGGCGCAGCGGCGCCGGAGAGGCGTGGCGGGACTACACCCGCCATGCCTTTGTCGAAGAGCTGCGCGCGGGGACCCTGCCACAGGCCAGCTATCTGCATTATCTACGGCAGGACTATGTGTTTCTGATCCATTTCGCCCGCGCATGGGCGCTGGCCGCGGCCAAGGCGGAAACGCTGGATGAGATGGCCGCAGCCAGCGCCACGGTCCATGCGCTTGTTCATGTAGAGATGCCACTGCATGTGGAAACCTGCGCGCGCCAAGGCATCGACCGCGCCACGCTTGAAGCCACGGCAGAGGCACCGGGGAACCTCGCCTATACACGCTATGTGCTAGAGGCAGGCTATTCCGGTGATTTCCTTGATCTGATGGCCGCACTTGCGCCCTGTGTATTGGGCTATGGTGAGATTGGGCTGAGCCTTCGGGGCAATGATGGCCCCTATGCCGATTGGTGCGCCGTCTATGGCGGCGAAGATTACCAAGCGCTTTGCCGGGATGTTGGCGCTTTGATCGACGGCGCATTGCGGCGGCGTCTGGGCGCGGATTGGAAAACACTGCCACGCGCCAAAACCCTAAAAGAGCGTTTCAATACCGCGACCCGGCTTGAAGTCGGTTTCTGGGGCATGGCGCTTGCGCCCGCCGCACCATGACAGCGCCTGAAATTCATTTATCAGGCGCGCTGCAGGGGGCCGCTGCCCCGTTGATCGACGGGTTCGATGTCACCCTCAGGGCCGGGCAATGGAACGTGCTGCTCGGCCCGTCCGGCGTTGGAAAAACATCGCTGTTGCGCCTTCTGGCGGGCCTGCCCTCTGCCGCCCGTCTAAACGGGCGCATCGCAGCCGATGACGATCGGCCCCTCGCGCCCCGTGTCGCGATGATGGCGCAGGATGACCAGTTGCTGCCATGGGCGAGCGCCATGGAAAATGTCACCATCCCCGCCCGCCTGCGTGGAGAGCGCGCGGATCCTGACCGCGCCACTGCGCTTTTGGCCGAAGTGGGCCTCGCCGCCGAAGGGGGCCGCAAACCCGCCGAGCTTTCCGCCGGTCAGCGCCAGCGCGTCGCCCTTGCGCGCACCCTCTACGAAGATCGCCCCGTTGTCCTGCTGGATGAACCCTTCTCTGCCCTCGACGTGGTGACCCGCCTTAAAATGCAAGATTTGGCGGCGCGGCTGCTTTGCGGGCGGACTGTCGTGCTGATTACCCATGACCCTGCCGAGGCCCTTAGGCTGGCCGATCATGCGTGGATCGTGAGCCGCCAAGGGGTCACCCCCTGCAGCCTGCCCAAAGCGCATCCACCGCGCGAGATCGACGCCCCTGAAACCCTCGCAGCCCAAGCCGATCTCCTCCGCCGTATGGGGCTGGCCGCACCCGCGCAGGTCGCCTGATGGCGCATGTGGGGCATAGACTATGGCGCGGCGCGGTATGCTTTGCGCTTGCTTTGGCGTTTTGGCAGCTCGTGGTCACCCTCAGCGGGGTGCCGCGTTTCATCCTGCCGGGGCCATGGCTTGTCGTGCAGGCGCTGGGCGCGAATGCCGCACTGCTGTGGCAGAACGCGCTGTGGTCGGCGGGCAATCTAGCGCTTGGGTTGAGCGTGGGGATTTTTCTGGGCATTGAGACAGCGCTGCTGCTGACCCTTTCGCGCCGCGCGCGCTGGCTGCTGCGGCCGATGCTGGTGGTGGCCCAAGCCGTGCCTGTCTTCGCCCTCGCCCCGGTGATCACCCTCTGGCTTGGCTACGGCATGCCGTCCAAAATCGTCACCATCGCGCTTGTCACCTATTTCCCCATTGCCTCTGCTCTCTTTGACCGGCTGATGGCGCTGCCGACGGGCCTGAGCGATCTGTCGCGTCTCTCTGGCGCCAACCGTTGGCGCGAAACGCTGCTGCTGCGCCTGCCCCATGCGGTGCCCGGCCTGATCTCGGGCCTGCGCCTCGCGGTGGTTTACGGCCCCCTTGCCGTGCTGATCGGCGAATGGGTCGGTTCCTCCCGCGGCTTGGGGCATCTGATGCTGATGGCCAATGGCCGCGGCCAGACCGCTCTGATGTTCGCGGCGTTGATCGTTCTGGCGGCGCTGTCTTTGCTGCTGTGGACCGCGGTCGAAGCACTGGCCCGCTGGGCAGCACGGCGGTTTTATCTGTAAGAGGCTGCGATCTGGGGCATGGTGGCGGAGGAGGTGGGATTCGAACCCACGGTACGCTCTCACGCACGCCGGTTTTCAAGACCGGTGCATTCGACCACTCTGCCACTCCTCCGCAGCACGCTCCTCCTAGTGCGCCCAGATTGATTCGGCAAATGCACATTTTCACACCCAGACCCCTGCTGCCCCTTGGGGAAATTCGCCGATCTGCCCTGCGCGGTCTTTTCAAGGGCCGCTCGGTCGGGTTACTCTGCGCCAAAGCCCCTTTCAGTGGGGCGAAGGGCGTGCCGATCCAACGGCGCGACATTCTCGCGGGACATGGGTCGCGGCGCGCGACGACAGCAGGCAAGGACATCAAAGGCATGAGCAGGGACAATCAACCGTTGCGCATCAAGAAAAGCCGCGCAGCGGGCTTGGGCGTGGGCATTCTGGCGCTTGGTTTGCTGGCTGGCTGTGAAGGCGGCGATTTCAAACTTCCCTTCGGCGCGAATGAGGGCGCCAGCGCCCCGCGCAGCACCTCGACCAAACTGGTCGAGCGCGATGTCGAAGCACCTGAGGTGTTCTCGGCCACGGATGAGGGTCTGTGGGACGGGCGCCCTTCGCTCGGCGGGGTCTGGGTCGCGCATCCAGACGTGACCGAGCCTGAGCGCGTGATCGTGCGCAATGAGGCGAACGGCAAATTCGTGATCGGCGCGCTGTTTCGCCGTGAGCGGGAACTGCCCGGCCCGAAATTGCAGATCTCTTCGGACGCTGCCGCCGCACTTGGCATTCTGGCGGGCGCCCCGGCGCCGCTGAACGTGACCGCCCTGCGCCGCGAAGAAAGCGCCGCCCCTGAGGAAAGCTTTGAGGCGGAAAACACCGGCGATGCTGCGGGCACGCTTGCCGCCCCTGCCCCCGTGACGGCCACGGCGTTGGAGCCTGCCGCGACCGCGTCGGCCAGCACAGCGGCCAATTCTGCGGCCACCGCCACAGCCAGCACCACCCCGGCGGCCAAACCGCCAGTCGCCGCGGCCCCGAAACCGGCGCGAACGGCGAGCGGTGCCAAACTGTCCAAACCCTTCGTGCAACTGGGCATCTTCAGCGTTGAGGCCAATGCCACCCGCACCGCCAAGCAGATGCGCGGCGCTGGCATGGTGCCCACCGTCAAGGAAAGCGCGATCAACAACAAACCCTTCTGGCGCGTGGTGATCGGCCCCGCCACAAGCCAATCCGAACTCGACGCCCTTCTTAAGAAGGTCAAAGCTGAGGGCTTTACCGACGCCTATGCCGTGTCGAACTGACAAACCGGAGGAAATGCTTCCTATGATCCGCCTTTTTGCTGCCGCCGTGGCGCTGGTGCTGACACTCCAGCCTGCCGCCGCCTTCGACACCCGCGCCACTGCCGCCTATGTGCTGGACCAGACCACCGGCACCGTGCTGCTGGCCAAAAACGCGGATGAGCCGTTGCCGCCTGCGTCGATGTCCAAACTGATGACGCTCTACATGGCCTTTGAGGCTGTGGAACGCGGCAAGCAGAACGGCGGGCTCGACCTTGTCGAAAAACTGCCCGTGTCGGAACATGCCATGTCCTATGGCGGCTCGACCATGTTTCTCGACACCACCGACCGCGTCTCTGTCGAAGACCTGATCCGGGGCATCATCGTGCTCTCGGGCAACGACGCCTCTGCCGTGATCGCCGAAGCGCTGAGCCCCGATGGCACGGAATACGGCTTTGCCCGGCTGATGACACAGCGCGCGCAGCAGATGGGGATGACCAATTCCACCTTCGCCAACTCCAACGGCTGGCCGCAGGCGGGGCATCTGATGTCGGTGCGTGACCTTGGGTTGCTGGCCAACCGGATCATCTCGGACTACCCGCAGTTCTACCCGCTCTTTGCCGAACGTGAGTTTGCCTTTGATGGCCGTGCGCCGCAGAACAAGACCAACCGCAACCCGCTTTTGGGTCTCGGCATCGGCGCGGACGGTCTGAAGACGGGCCACACCAGCGAAGCGGGCTATGGTCTCGTCGGTTCGGCCAAACAGGGCGACCGCCGGGTGATCTTTGTGCTGTCGGGTCTCGACAGCGCCGCCGCCCGCGCGCAGGAGGCTGAATCGGTGGTCAACTGGGCCTTCCGTCAGTTCACACAGCGCGATCTGGGCGCGGCGGGCAGCCGCATCGCCGAGGCGCCTGTGGCCCTTGGCACGACCCAATCGGTCGGGCTCGAGCTGAAGGACGATCTGTCGATGCTGGTGCCCGTCACCGGCGGGGATGAGATTGAAGCCGAGGTGATCTATACCGGCCCGTTCCAAGCGCCGATCAGCAAGGGTGACGAATTGGGTGAACTGGTGGTCGACCGGGGCGAATTGCCCGCCATGCGCGTCCCGCTGGTGGCCTCCGCCTCCATCGCGCCGGGGGGGTTCATGGTTAAAATGACCGCCGCCGCGCTGCATCTGATGAACCGCCTTAACGCGGGGCCGCAGGCGGCCCCTGACGCGGAAGCGGAAGCTTCGTGACCAGCGCAGAGAAGGCCCGCGCGCCGGGCCTCTTCGTAACATTCGAAGGCATCGACGGGTCTGGCAAATCCACCCAAGCGCGGCGTTTGGCAGACCATCTGACAGCGCAGGGCCACGACGTGGTACTGACCCGCGAACCGGGCGGCAGCCCGGGGGCCGAGGAAATCCGCGCGCTGGTGTTGCAAGGCGATCCCGACCGCTGGTCGGCGCAGACCGAAATCCTGCTTTTTACCGCCGCCCGCCGCGACCATCTGGAGCGGACCATTCGCCCGGCGCTGGACGCCGGAAAAGTGGTGATCTGCGACCGTTTCGCTGACAGCACGCGGATGTATCAGGGCCTGTCGCGCGGTGATCTGCGGCAGATGGTGGACGATCTGCATACGCTGATGATCGGCGTCGAGCCTGACCTGACCCTGCTGATCGACATGGACCCGGCCAATGGTCTGCAACGCGCCTTGTCACGCCAGACAGCCGAAGAACGGTTCGAGGATTTCGGCGTCGAGCTTCAGGCCAAGATGCGCGCGGGCTTTCTGAGCCTTGCCGAAGAATTCAGCGACCGTTTCCAAGTGATCGACGGGGGCCGCGACATGGACAGCGTGGCCCGTGACGTGACCGCGACCGTGACCGCCCACTTGGGCTGATCGCCCTGCCCGCTTCCCTCTGCGGCGAAACATGCTAGACCGAGACCATGACAGACGACGCCCCCCAGCCAGACCGTGTGGAAGGTGCCCGCCACCCGCGCGACACGCCGAAACTGATCGGCCAAAGCGCGGCCGAGGTCGCCTTTCTCGACGCCTTTAACAGTGGCAAGTTGCACCACGCTTGGATGCTGACCGGCCCACGCGGCGTCGGCAAAGCGACGTTGGCATGGCGCATCGCGCGGTTCCTTTTGGCCACGCCCGACCCGGATGGCGGCATGTTCGACCTGCCCCCGGCCGACACGCTTGAGATCGACCCTGAGCATCCTGTCGCCCGCCGCGTGGCCGCCGGGGCCGAAGCGGGGCTGAAATCCGTCACCCGCACGCTGAACCCCGACACCAAGAAGATGCGCAAGCAGATCGTCGTCGATGACATCCGCGCGTTAAACGGGTTCTTCCAGATGTCCGCCGCCGACGGGGGCCGCCGCGTCGTCATCATTGACGACGCGGATGAGATGAACCCCAACGCCGCCAATGCCTTGCTCAAGATGCTGGAAGAACCGCCAGAGCGGGCCATTCTGCTGCTGCTGAGCCATCAACCCTCCAGCCTGCTGCCCACCATTCGCTCGCGCTGCCGTACCCTTCGGCTTGGCACGCTCGACGCGGACCAGATGGCCGAGGCGCTTGCCGGCTCGGGCGTGGAGGTCGAAGGTGACCCCGGAGCGCTGGCCGAGCTTTCCGGCGGGTCGGTCGGCGGCGCGCTGCGCCTGTCGCTGATGGGCGGGGTCAAGACCTATGCCGATCTCGTCGGGCTGATCTCGTCGCTGCCGCAACTCGACCGGGGCCGCGCCATCAAACTGGCCGAAGCCGCCGCTCA
Source organism: Sulfitobacter sp. NFXS29 (assembly GCF_040148765.1). NCBI lineage: Bacteria > Pseudomonadati > Pseudomonadota > Alphaproteobacteria > Rhodobacterales > Roseobacteraceae > Sulfitobacter > Sulfitobacter sp. NFXS29. The sequence goes on along the minus strand of NZ_JAGDED010000004.1, from coordinate 227,892 downwards.
GCGCGGGGCCGAGGCCAAGCTCGACCTGCTCTTCACCCTGCTCGACCTGCTTCTGGTTCGTCTGGCACGCACCGGGGCCACCGGTGCGCCGCCTGCGCGAGCCGCCTGCCCCGATGAGATCGAAGTGCTGCAACGCCTCTCGCCCAGCCCCGCACAGGGCCGCGCTTGGGCCGATGCCGCGCAACAGATATCCGACCGCGCCCGCCACGGGCTGGCGGTGAACCTTGACCCTGCCGCGCTGGTCCTAGATACCCTGCGGCAGATAGGCCAGACGGCGCCGCGATAGCCGAAAGGACAGCATGACCGACACGCCCCACATCACCGACAGCCATTGCCACCTCGACTTCGAGAGCCTGCAAGAAGACCTGCCCGCCGTCATCGCCCGCGCCTCAGAGGCGGGCGTCACGCGCATGGTCACCATCTGCACCCGGCTAAAGAATGAGCCCGCCGTGCGCGCCATTGCCGAGGCGCATGATCCGGTGTTCTACGCCGCGGGCACCCACCCGATGTCCGCCGCCGAAGAGCCGCTCACCTCGGTCGATGAGTTGCTCGCCCTCACCCGCCACCCCAAGATGATCGGCATCGGTGAGACCGGCCTTGATTACCACTACACCGCCGAGAGTGCGGAGGTGCAAAAGACCTCTCTGCGCATCCATATCGCGGCGGCGCGGGAAAGTGGCCTGCCGTTGATCATCCACGCCCGCGATGCGGATGACGACATGGCCCGCATCCTGCGTGAGGAACATGCGCAAGGTGCCTATAGCTGCGTCATGCATTGCTTCTCTTCCTCGGCTGAACTGGCCCGCGCGGCGCTGGACCTCGGATTTTACCTATCGATGTCCGGCATCACCGCTTTTCCCAAATCGCAGGATCTGCGCGATATTTTCAGCCAAGCCCCGCTCGACCGTATCCTTGTGGAAACCGACGCGCCCTACCTCGCGCCGCCCCCGCATCGGGGCAAGCCGAATGAGCCGGCCTTCACCGCCCATACCGCCCGCCGGGCGGCAGAGACATTCGGCCTCGACTACGCCGACTTCGCGGCCCGTACGCAGGAGAATTTCGAGCGGCTCTTTGCGAAAGCCGCCGCTTGGGAGCCCGCGCGCTGATGGCTGAGCTGCGGGTGACCATATTGGGCAGCGGCTCTTCCGGGGGCGTGCCGCGGATCGGCGGCCACTGGGGGGACTGCGACCCGAATGAGCCCAAAAACGCCCGCCGCCGCTGCTCGATCCTTGTGGAGCGGGTGACGGATGCAGGCACCACCACCGTGCTGATCGACACCTCCCCCGACATGCGCAGCCAACTTCTCGACGCGGGCGTCGGACGGCTTGATGCGGTGATCTACACCCACGCCCATGCGGACCACGTGCACGGGCTGGATGACCTGCGCATGGTGGTGATGAACATGCGCGCGCGGCTGCCGGTCTGGGCCGATGCGCCCACGCGGGACGCGCTGATTGAGCGCTTTGGCTATGCCTTCGTGCAGCCCGAATGGTCGAGTTATCCGCCCATCCTCGACATGCATGACATCACCGGCGAGGTCCGCATCGACGGGCCGGGCGGCACGCTGAAATTCACACCCTTCACCGTGACCCACGGCAATATCGACGCGCTTGGCTTTCGCTTTGACGATATCGTCTATTTGCCCGATGTCTCGGACATTCCCGAGGCCTGCTGGCCGATGATGGTCAACCTGCGCTGCTGGATCGTCGATGCGCTGCGCCGTGACCCGCATCCGACCCATAGCCATTTGGCACAGACGCTGGAGTGGATCGCCCGCGTGGCGCCACAAACCGCCGTGCTCACCAATATGCACAACGATCTTGATTACCACACCATCGCCGCAGAGACGCCGGATCATATTCAACCGGCCTATGACGGGCTGACCCTTCATTTCCCCCTTCCTCATTCAGACTAGGCGTCGCCGGGCGCGGGCCAGAGGGTCGGCGCCCCCGGCGAGCCCCCAAAAGGCCCCTTTTAAGTGCAAACTCTTTTAGACGTTATTCTGCCGGTCTTTCTGGTCATCGGCTTTGGTTACGTGGCCGTCTGGCGCGGGCTGTTCCCCGTCTCTGGCATCGACGGGGTGATGAAATTCACCCAGAACTTCGCCATCCCCTGCCTGTTGTTCCAAGCCATTGCCCGCATAGACCTTTCCAGCAGCTATGACCCGCGTCTTCTGAGCAGTTTCTACGGCGGGGCGGCGCTGTGCTTTGCACTTGGCATCCTCGGCGCGCGGGTGCTCTTTCGCCGCGATTGGGAGGACAGTGTGGCGATCGGGTTTTGTTGCCTGTTTTCGAACTCGATCCTCTTGGGCCTGCCGATCACCGAGCGCGCCTACGGGCCCGAGGCGCTGGCCGGGAACTATGCGATCCTGTCGTTCCACGCGCCCTTTTGCTACGGCCTGGGCATCACGGTGATGGAATTCGTGCGCAACCGCGGGCAATCGGGCCTGTCGCTGTTGCGCAATGTCAGCCGCGCGATGTTCCGCAACGCGCTGGTGATCGCGATCCTTGGCGGATTTGCCGTCAACCTCAGCGGCTTGCCGATCCCCGGCGTGGTGGATGACGCGCTGTCGCTCATTGTCCGCGCCGCCCTGCCTGCCGCCCTCTTTGCACTTGGCGGGGTGCTGCTGCAATACAAGCCCGAAGGCGACATGAAAGCGATCCTCATGGTCTGCGCCATCGCCCTCTTGGTACATCCCGCGCTGGTCTGGAGCTTTGGCACCATGTTTGACCTGCCGCAGGCGGGATTTCGGTCCGGCGTGCTGACGGCGGCCATGGCACCGGGGTTCAACGCCTATATTTTCGCCAATATGTACGGCCGCGCGCGCCGTGTCGCCGCAAGCTCGGTGCTGATCGCGACGGGCAGTTCGATCTTGACGGTATGGCTTTGGTTGACGGTTCTGGGTTGAACGGAAGCGTCCGCGAAAAGCCTGCAATATCCGTCATTTAGGGGGGAAAGTGGTGCGGGTGAAGGGACTCGAACCCCCACGCCATAGGCGCCAGAACCTAAATCTGGTGCGTCTACCAATTCCGCCACACCCGCACTGCACCAACCGGTGCCCGCGCTGATTAGCAAACCCGCGCGGCAGATGCGAGAGCAAAAAAGCACAAGACATTAACCAGATGTTTGCATATGGTTGGGGATACCTGAGGCAGGTACAATAGAAAGAGACGCCCATGAAACCGAATACGGTCGGGTGCGTAGGCGACAACGATCGCCATGGGGGGCAGTTTTCCCCATTTGCTGCGCTGGACACCGGTCTTGTGCAGGGCGCCCTTATTCTGACGCTGGACGGTGAAATCCCGGTTGAGTTCCTCTCGGTCGGGGATCGGGTCATCACGCGCGACAGTGGCTTTGCCAAAATCCTTCATATTCAACGCACGACCCGCAAGGTGCGGCGCATCGCGCTGGCGGCAGGTTCGCTGGGCCACACGCGGCCCGAACGCGATGTGCAACTCGCCGGGGATCAGATGCTGCTGGTGCGTGATTGGCGCGCGCGGGCGCTTTTCAACTCCGAACGCGCATTGGTCGCAGCGCGCGCATTGGTCGACGAGGAATTCATCACCGATCTGGGTGAGGAAGAGACGACGTTGATCCAGATTTTCTGCAACGGCCCGCATATCATCTATGCCGATGGGCTGGAGCTTGGCACCGCCGATGCCGCCCGCGCCCGCGGCGCGGTGCTGCACGCCGCTTAGACCCCCAAGTCGCGCAACACCTGTGGCATCAGGTCCGGCAGATCCTCTGCGATCAGCCCCGGCCCGTGCAGCAACGCCGCCTGCGCATGCATCCATGTGGCGAGGGTGGCCGCCTCTACCGGTGTGATCCCCCGCGCGAGCAGGCCGGTAATAAGCCCCGCCAACACATCGCCCGCCCCCGCAGTGGCCAACCACGGCGTCGCGCGGTCTTGGGTCGCATGGTGACGCCGCAGATCCCCCTCTGGCGTGGCGATGATCGTCTCGGGCCCTTTCAGCAAGATCACGCACCCAAATCGCGCGGCTGCATCCCGGGCGGCCTGCGCTTTGGCGCCCTGCCCCGCAGCCTTGGCGGCCTCCGCCAAATCGGGGGCCAGCCGGGCGAACTCTCCCATATGGGGGGTTAAAACACAGCCGGGGTGAAGGGCGGCGCGCAGATCAACGTCTTGCGACAGCAGGGTGATCGCATCGGCGTCCAGTACAACTTGGGGCGCGGCAAGGGCGGCCTTGACCATTTCCGCCGCACGCGCCCCCAATCCCAAGGCAGGACCAAGACAAAGCGCGTTGATCCGGCTGTCTTTCAACGCCTCCGACAACGCCGCCCCATCCGGCACCCTTTGCAGCATGATCGCCGTGACCTGCATCGCCGTTTCAAGCTGCGCCGCTGGCGGCACGCCCAATGTCACAGCCCCGGCGCCGATCCTCAGTGCCGCGCGCGCCGCCATCCGTGCGGCACCCGTCTGGCCCGGCCCGCCGGACAGGATCAGCGCATGGCCGTGGTCGTATTTATGCCCCGGTTGTTTGCGCAACAGTGCAACATCAAGACTCTCGCGGGTGATCTCGGAAATGGTCATGCACAGGGATTTAGCAACTGCCGCCCAAAGGTACAGCCTGAGACCGATTCACGAATGCTTATTTTTTAGGCGAGGTGCGCAAATTCTCAGCGCCCCTGGGCAAATGCATCCGCCGCGCCATGTTACCCCCTGCCCGGCGCTGGACGTTACGCGGGCGGGATGCTCTGTCGAAACCAGAGCATAAATGCGCGGGAATTGTCAGGGGAATACCATGAAAAAGATCGAAGCCATCATCAAGCCGTTCAAACTCGACGAAGTCAAAGAAGCCCTTCAAGATGTGGGCGTTCAAGGCCTCAGCGTGATTGAAGTCAAAGGCTTCGGCCGTCAAAAAGGCCATACCGAACTCTACCGTGGTGCGGAATATGTTGTAGATTTCCTTCCCAAAGTGAAGGTGGAAGTGGTATTGGATGACGATCAGGTCGATGCCGCTATTGAGGCCATCGTCGACGCCGCCAAAACGGAGAAAATCGGTGACGGCAAAATCTTCGTTTCCCCTGTAGAACAGACAATTCGCATCCGTACCGGAGAATCCGGCTCAGACGCTCTTTGACATCGGCCTTCGGGCCCAGACTACGAATAGACCATAAAGGACCTACACGATGGATACCCAGGAATTCCTGAGCAAAATCAAAGATGAAGGCATCGAATATGTCGACATCCGCTTCACTGACACCCGCGGCGCCTTGCAGCACGTTACCATCGTGAGCGATCTGGTCGACGAAGATTTCCTCGAAGAAGGCTTCATGTTCGACGGCTCCTCCATCGCAGGTTGGAAAAGCATCGAAGCTTCCGACATGAAGCTGATGCCCGACGTCAGCACCGCCTATGTCGACCCCTTCTATGCAGAAACCACGATTTGCCTGCATTGCTCCATCGCCGAGCCCGACACCGGCGAAAGCTATGAGCGTGACCCCCGCGGCACCGCCGAAAAAGCCGAAGCCTATCTGCGCTCCTCCGGCATCGGCGACAATGCCTACTTTGGCCCCGAGGCCGAGTTCTTCCTTTTCGACAACGTCAAGTTCTCGAACCAGATCAACAAGGTCTCTTACGAAGTTGACGCATCCGACGGCTCGTGGAACTCCGACACCGACTATGAGATGGGCAACATGGGCCACCGCCCGGGCCTCAAGGGCGGCTACTTCCCGGTGAACCCGGTGGACGAAGCCCAAGACCTGCGCGCCGAGATGCTGTCGACGATGAAGCGCCTTGGCATGAAGGTCGACAAGCACCACCACGAGGTTGCGTCCTGCCAGCACGAGCTTGGTCTGATCTTTGGTGAGCTGACCAAACAGGCGGACGAGATCCAGAAGTACAAATACGTTGTTCACAACGTGGCCCATGCCTATGGCAAGTCGGCGACCTTCATGCCCAAGCCGATCTTTGGCGACAACGGCTCTGGCATGCACGTTAACATGTCGATTTGGAAAGACGGCAAGCCGCTGTTTGCGGGCGACAAATATGCTGACCTGAGCCAAGAAGCCCTGTGGTTCATCGGCGGCATCCTGAGCCACGCCAAATCGCTGAACGCCTTCACCAACCCGACGACCAACAGCTACAAGCGTTTGATCCCCGGTTTCGAAGCCCCCGTTCTGCGCGCCTATTCCGCGCGTAACCGTTCGGGCTGCGTGCGTATCCCATGGACCGAAAGCCCCAAAGCCAAGCGCGTTGAGGCCCGTTTCCCCGATCCGGCGGCGAACCCTTATCTGGCATTCGCGGCCCTGCTCATGGCTGGCCTTGACGGCATCAAGAACAAGATCGACCCGGGCGAGGCGATGGACAAGAACCTCTATGACCTGCCCGCAGAAGAGCTGGCGGACATCCCGACAGTGGCCGGTTCGCTGCGCGAAGCGCTGGACGAACTGTCCAAGGACATGGATTACCTGCTGGCCGGTGACGTGTTCACCCGCGACCAGATCGAAGGCTATATCGGGCTGAAGATGGAAGAGGTTCTGAAATTCGAACAGACCCCACACCCCGTCGAATTCGGCATGTACTACAGCTGCTGATCCATCCCCGCCCTGCCGGGCGATTGGAGAAATTAGAAAGGGCGCGGTTCATTCCGCGCCCTTTTGCATGACACCCCCCGGAACAGAGCCTGCCGTGCCGCGTTGGCTTGGCAGAGCAGCGAGAGAGGGGTGCGCATCATGGCCGAGGATTCAACGGCGCTGACGGATGTTGTTGACGAGCTGAAAGACGCCTCCCAGGGGAAAGACACCGTTGAAGTCGGCCAGTTGATCGACGCGCTAGACCAACGGGGCTACGGCCCTGCTCTTGCTGTCATTCCGCTGATGGAGCTTACCCCCTTGGGCGGCATTCCCGGTTTCCCAACCGTTCTGGCGCTGTTGGTGGGCATCCTCGCGTTGCGGCTGCTGCTCGGCTATGAGCATTTTTGGGCCCCGAACTGGCTGCGCGAACGATCTCTGAGATCCGAAAAGGTGTTAAAGTCGGTTGAGTGGCTGCGGCCCGTGTCCGAATGGATCGACGACAAGTTGCATGCCCGGCTGTCCCGCTTTGCGGGCCCTACCGGTCAAAAGGTCGCTTGTATCGTTATCCTTTGCCTCTGCTTCGCCGTCCCGCCGTTAGAGGTGGTGCCCTTTGCCACTTCGGCACCGATGATCGTGATTTCGATCTTCGGGCTGGCGCTGCTCTATCGTGACGGCCTGCTGATGTTGCTGGCCTTCATCGGGGCGGGCATTGCGGGATTTACGGGCGCGTCCTATTTTCTGGGCGCCTGACCGCAGCCCGCCCCACCATCGCCATAAAAGAGCCACAGGACCTAAGCAGTCTTTAACGAGACCCTGCAAAGGAAGCAGATAAGATGGCGATTTCCACCACGACCTTCAACGAGCGGCTGACCCGCATTGAACAGCGCGCAAAACGCGCAGACGGCAAGCACCGTCGCGCCAAACGCAGCCGAATGGGGCTGATTTTACTGGTAACCCTCGGTCTGCTTATGGGCGGGGCGAGTTTTGCCCAAGATAGCGCCCCACAGGTCAATGCCTGGACAAGCACTGCGATCGAATATGTCCGCGCCCTGCTGCCACGCTGAGGGTCAAAGATTTTACCTTTCCTTCACCAACTGAGTTGAACCGTTGTCCAGACGGGCTAACCTCTGATCGGCACACAGACGCAGAGGGTCAAACTCATGTTCAAATCACTTTTCACCACCACCGCGGCCATCTGCACCTTTGTGGCCGCGCCCGCATTGGCAGCCCAATGCGGCAATACGGGCAATGGCTTTGAGGCCTGGAAAGGCGCTTTCTCCCAAGAGGCCCGCGCCGCCGGAGTAGGCCAGCGCGGACTGGATGCCTTGGCCAGCGCCCGCTACGCCAATGGGACCATCGCCGCTGACCGGAACCAGAAATCCTTCAAATATTCCCTATCCAAGTTCATGCAGGTGCGTGGCGCGGATACGATCGTAGCCCAAGGCCGCAAGCGCAAAGCCCGCAACGCGGGGCTCTATAATGCGCTTGAGCAGCGCTATGGCGTGCCTGCGGGGGTTTTGCTGGCGATCCACGGGATGGAAACGGGCTTTGGCGGTTTCATGGGCAATAGCGCGGTCGTCTCGGCGATCACCACGCTGGCCTATGATTGCCGCCGCTCCGACTTTTTCGTGCCCCATGCCATCGGTGCCCTGAAGCTGGTGGACCGCGGCGCGATCACGCCCAACACACAAGGCGCGAAACACGGTGAGCTTGGCCACACGCAATTCCTGCCCGGCAACGCGCTGACCTATGGTGTTGATGGTAACGGTGACGGCCGCGTGGATTTCTATAACGAAGTCGACGCGCTGGCTTCGACCGCCAATTTCCTGCGCCAGAAAGGCTGGCAGCCGGGGGCTGGCTATCAGGAAGGGCAGCCGAACTTCCGCGTCATTCAGGCGTGGAACGCGGCGGGCGTCTATCAAAAGGCCATCGCCATCATGGCCAGCCGCATCGACGGCTAAGGCCACTTAACCTTTGTTAAGCCGCGGCGCGTCCCCTTGGGGCGTGCCGCTTGCGTTTGTGACCTCGGCGGACCTCAGAGCCCGTTTAATTCACTCAGGCCAACGGGTTCCATACAATCTTTTGGCCCGACGGGGGAACCGCCCGCAGCGTCAGTCGTTGGACTGTAGATAAGATAATTGCTGCAGACGAATGGAGGGACCCATGCACGGAATTTTCTACCTCATCGGCCTGATCGTGGTCGTTCTCGCGATCCTGAATCTCGTATTTTAAAGGAGGTCACCATGCCCGACGACAAAAACACACAGACCCAAAGCGCCGCCGCGAAAGAGCAGGCGACCGCTGCAAAAGACAAAGCTGCCGCTGCCGCCAGCAGCGCTGCCGAGAGCGCCAAGGCACAGGCACGGGACGTGGCCGACACCGTGTCTGCCGAAGCCACCAACTATGCCTACCAAGCGCGTGACACCGCCGCCGATGAAGTCAAAGGCGTCGCATCCGCACTGCGCACCGCAGCCGATGAGCTGCGCAGCGGCTCCCCGCAGGAGCGCAGCTTTAGCCAACTCGCCGATGGCCTTGCCGATGTCTCCGACACGATGCGCGACAAAGACCTCGGCGAAATGATGGGCGACCTCAATGGCTTTGCCAAGCGTAACCCGCTGGTCTTCCTTGGTGGCGCGGCCCTTCTGGGCTTTGTGGCGACCCGCTTTGCCAAAGCCTCCAGCGACCGGCCTCAGGGCGGTTATGGCGGCAGCGGCGTCGAATATGACGACGACGACCGCCTCGACCGACCCATGCCCGGCACGCCGCCTACAGGTGCTGCAAGCACCGTGCCCGGCCGCACCGCCGCACAGCCGACCCCGCAGCCTGCCGCGCCCAACGTCGTAACAGGAGAGAAAGCATGACCACCGAAAGAAATAAATCCGCCGGGAGCCTGCTGACCGAAGCACTCTCCCACGTGAGTTCGCTGATGCGCAAAGAGGTCGATCTGGCCCGCGCCGAGGTGAACGAGAACCTGAAACATGCGGGCGTGGCCATTGGCCTGATCGTCGGCGCCGTGGTCGTGGCCCTTACTGCGCTGAACGTGCTGAGCGCCGCCCTCGTCGCTGCCCTGACCGAAGCTGGCATCGCCGCTGGCTGGTCCGCCGTGATCGTCGGCGTTCTTCTGGCCATCGTCGCTTATGTGATGGTCCAGAAAGGCACAAATGATCTGAAACTCAACAGCCTTGCGCCGACCCGCACCGCCAAAAACGTCAAGCGTGACGCAGCAACCATGAAGGAGGTCTACGATGACAAATGACTCCAGAAATCCCGAAGAAATTGAACGCGAAATCGAACGGGAGCGCGCCGGTCTGGCCGACACGCTGGACGATTTGCAAGACCGCTTCTCGGTTGAAGGCATCGCGCGCCAGTTTTCTGACCAGTTCCGCGAACATGGCGGCGACTGGGGTCGCTCCATCTCTGACGCTGCCAAGCGCAACCCGGTTGCTCTGGCGCTGACGGGTGCTGGACTGGCGTGGATGATGTTCGGCAGCGGCAACAGCCGTGACCGCCGGGGCTACGAAGGGCTCGATCGCGACCGCGCACATCCCGTGCCGGTGCCGGTGACCAACACCGAAAACCGTCCCGCCGTGCGTGACGCAGGCCGCTCCTCCGCCCCCGCAAGCGCCTATGCTTCCAGCTATGGCTCCGAGCGTGGCGCAGGCGACAGCGTGCCCGCATGGGCCCGTGACGTACACCATGATGACGATGACAGCCGTGGCTTGGGTGATCGTGCCCGCTCTGCCGCTGGTAGCGTGAAGGGGGCCGCAGGCTCCGCCGCGAGTGGTGTGTCCGGTGCCGCAGGCTCCGCCGCCGGTAGCGTCAAAGGCGCTGCAAGCTCGGCTGCTGGTCGTGCCCGCTCGGCCGGGTCATCGGTTGCCAGCGGTGCCCGCTATGCCCGTGACCGCGCGTCTTATGGTGCAAGCTCTGCCGTCGACAGCATCCGCAACACCGCCAGCGGCGCCGCCCATAGCGTGCGTGACAGCGCCAATGCCGCCAACGAGCGTGCCCATGTGCTGCGCGACCGTCTGTCGGAAGGCACCGAGAACATGACCGCCGAAGCGCGTGAGCGCATCGTGATGGCCCGTGCTCGTGCCGTGGATGCATGGAATGCCGGTGGCCGCTATGCCCGTCAGGGCGGTGAGCGTGCCTCGGACATGTTCGAAGAGCATCCGATGGTCGCCGGTGCCTTGGCCCTCGCCGTGGGTGCCGCCATCGGTGCCGCCCTGCCCCGTAGCCGCACCGAAGACGCCTATATGGGCGAGCACAGCGATGCGCTCTTTAACGAAGCCGAGCGTATCTATGCGGAAGAGCGTGACAAGCTGGGCAAAGTTGCCAAGGCCGCATCGGATGAGGCAGGCAAAGTCTTGAAAGAGACGAAAGCCAACGCCGATGCCGCAGCCGACGAAGAGACCGCCGCCGACGCCGCCGTGAAAAAGGCGAAGGAAAGCGGTCAGCGCGTTGCTGATGCTGCCAAAAGCGAAGCCGACAAGCAAAAACTCGGCGACGTGAAGAGCTAAGCGATACCAGTGCCCGCCCCCGGTATTCGGGGGCGGGCCTTTCTACGACATTAATTGCAAGTCAGAGGTACGATTATGGCGCGCGGACGTGAAGCGGAAACGCCGATGGAGATACCGGCCCCCGGATGGAAGGACATCCTGTTTCGGGTCAAGGATGAAATCGCCGCCGATCACGTGTCGCTCGTCGCCGCCGGTGTCGCCTTTTATGCGCTGCTGGCGATCTTTCCCGCTGTCACCGCGCTGATGGCGCTGGCCGGGCTGGTGATGGAGCCTGCTCAGGTCACCGCCCAGCTTGAAGCGCTCACCAACCTCATTCCCAAAGAAGCTGCCACCATCATTCTCGATCAAGCCGTTGCTGTGACCGGGTCGGAAGAGACGGGACTTGGCTGGGCCTTTCTCATCGGTCTGGGCCTCGCGCTCTATTCTGCCTCCAAGGGCGTTGGCAGCCTGATGGAAGGTCTTAACGTAGCCTATGATGAGGATGAAACCCGTGGTTTCGTTAAGAAACTGATCTGGACACTGGGCCTCACCATGATGCTGATCGGTGTGCTGCTTTTGGGTCTTGCCGCGACGCTGGCGGTGCCTGCGGTGGTGGCCTTCCTCGCCCTGCCGGATTGGGTTGAGACTTTGCTCACCTATGGCAGTTGGGTATTGCTGGCCGCGCTCACAACGCTCGCGCTGGCCGTGCTTTACCGCTATGGCCCCGCGCGCGATGACGCAGAGTGGAAATGGCTCACCCCCGGCTCCGTCATTGCCTGCATCCTGTGGATCGTCGCCTCTATCGGTTTTTCGATCTATGTCAGCAACTTCGGCAGCTATAACGAGAGTTTCGGCAGCATGGCCGGGGCGATCATCCTGCTGATGTGGCTGTGGATCTCGGCCTTCATCGTGCTCTTGGGGGCCGAATTCAATTCCGAAATGGAAGCCCAGACCCGTAAGGACAGCACCACCGGCCCAGAAGAGCCGATGGGCCAGCGCGACGCGGTCAAGGCCGACAGGCTGGGCCGCGCCAAGGGTAAATAGGAGGGGGGCCAATGGCACCGCGCGCACTCTGGAAAGGTCAGCTTCGCCTCTCGCTGGTGTCGATCCCGGTCGAGATATTCTCGGCCACTAAGACCAGTTCCAAAGTCTCCTTCCGGCAAATCCACAAACCCTCGGGCAAGCGGGTTCGCTATGAGAAATCCGTGCCCGGTATCGGGCCGGTCAAGGCCGAGGATATAGTCAAAGGCTATGAGGTCGGCAGTGACGAATATATCCTGCTTGACCCCGACGAGGTGGATGAGATCAAGCTCGAGACGAAAAAGACCTTTGAATTGGTGCAATTCGTCGACGCCTGCGAAATCTCTCCGCTCTATTTTGACAAACCCTATTACATCACCGCCTCCGATGATCTGGCCCAAGATGCCTACCGCGTGGTGCGCGACGCGCTGCGCCAAGCGGGCAAGGTGGGCTTGGGGCAGGTCACCATGCGCGGCAAGGAATATCTGGCCTGCGTCAAACCCTGTGGCGACGGGCTGTTGATGGAGACGCTGCACTACGCCGATGAGCTGCGTGAGGCAGATCAGATTTTCACCGATATCGAGGATGAGAAGACCGACAAAGACCTGCTCGATGTGGCGACATCGCTGATCGACAAGAAAACAGCCCCCTTCGACGCCTCCGCCTATACCGACAAATATGCCGAGGCGATGCAAAAGCTTTTGGATGCGAAGGTGAAGAACAAGAAAACCCCGCGCGTGCAAACCGGGGATGACGGCCCTACCGAGGGCGAGAATGTCATCGACCTGATGGGCGCTTTGAAAGAGAGCCTCAAGGAAGCGGGCGGTAAATCCAGCGCCAAGAAGAAGGCGCCGCGCAAAAAGGCCTCGTGATGGCCAAATCTCCCGACAAGCTTGCCAACTATAACGCCAAGCGCGATTTCGAGGCGACAGCCGAACCCCGTGGCCAGATCGGCAGCGGCGCGGGCCAAAGCTTCGTTGTCCAAAAACATGATGCCACCCGCCTGCACTATGACTTTCGCCTTGAATGGGAAGGGGTGCTGCTGAGTTGGGCTGTCACCAAAGGCCCCTCCCCCGACCCATCCGAAAAGCGTCTCGCCGTGCGGACAGAGGATCACCCGCTTGACTACGGCGGGTTCGAAGGGACGATCCCAAAGGGGCAATATGGCGGCGGCACGGTGATGCTCTGGGACCGGGGCACATGGATGCCGCAGGGCGATGTCGCCAAGGGGTTGAAGGACGGCAAGCTCAAATTCACGCTGCAAGGCCAACAGATGCAGGGCGGTTGGACATTGGTGCGGATGCGGGGCCAGGAAAAGCGCGAGAACTGGCTGCTGATCAAGGAACGCGACGACTATGCCCGCGATGTGCCGGACGGGCTGACCAAGGGCGCCGCCCGGTCGATCACCACAGGCCGCACCATGGCGGAAATCGCCAAGGACGCCCCCGCGAGAGATGTCGCGGACCCACAGCCCAAACGCAGGGGCAAGAACCCCGGTTTCGTCAAACCACAGCTTGCCACCCTCGTGTCCGACGCGCCCGAGGGTGAGGATTGGATGCATGAGACGAAATTCGACGGCTACCGCTGTCTGGTCTCTCTCGGCAAGGGCGGTGCGCGGCTCTTTACCCGCTCAGGCAAGGATTGGACCGACAAATTCAACGGGCTTGGCCAAGCCTTTGATCCGCTGCCCTGCGATCGCGCCTTGCTGGACGGAGAGGTCATGGCGGCCAAGATCAACGGCTCTGCGTTTTCATCGCTGCAAAAGGCGCTGAAAGAGGGGCATCCGCTGGTCTTTTACGCTTTCGACTTGCTGTCGCTTGATGGCGATGACTTTCGGGGTGAGGCGCAAAAAGACCGCCGCGCCCGTTTGGCAAAGTTGCTTTCCGGCGTGCCAGCGGGCGGGCCATTGCGGCTGAGCGAACATGTCGTCGGTCACGGCCCCGAAGTCTTTGACCGCGCGTGCAAAGCCGGGGCCGAGGGGATCATCAGCAAACGTATCGACGCGCCCTACTCCGGCAGGCGCAGCAAGAATTGGCTCAAGGTCAAATGCACCCGGCGGCAGGAATTCGTCATCATCGGCTATTCCCCCTCTGACAAAAAGGGCCGCGCCTTCGCCTCGCTCCTGTTGGGCAGTCATGAGGGCGGCGCATTGCGCTATAAAGGCCGTGTCGGCACGGGGTTTTCCGAAGCAGTGATGGCCGATCTTGCCCGTGCCATGACCGCCCGCAAAACACCGCCCGCCAGCGACGTGCCAGCCGAGGTTGCGCGGGATGCCAAATGGGTCCGCGCCGATCTGGTGGCCGAGGTCGACTTTACCGAGTTCACCGCCGATGGCGTGATCCGCCACGGCAGTTTTCTGGGCCTGCGTCAGGACAAGGACGCCGTTCAAGTGACATTGGAGGAACCGCAGGAGGAGCCGAAGATGGGCGATGACAGCAAAATCGGCGGCGTGCAGATCAGCAACGCCGACCGCAAGGTCTTCCCCGATGCCGGTTGCACCAAGGGTGACGTGGCGCGGCATTACGCGCGTGTCGGCCCGCGCATGATTGAGCTCATGGGCCATCGCCCTCTGTCGCTGTTCCGCTGCCCCTCGGGGATCGACGGGCAATGTTTCTTTCAAAAACACGACAGTGGCGGGATGCTTGATGCACTGTCGCGGGTGTCGATTGAGCAAAGCGATGGCGATGCGGCGGATTATCTCTATGCCACGCGGCCCGAAAGCCTGATCGCGGCGGCGCAGATGGGCAGTTTGGAATATCACATCTGGGGCGCGCGGGTCGACCGGTTGGACCGCCCCGACCGGCTGGTCTTTGACCTTGACCCCGATGAGGGGCTGGACTGGCCCGATGTCCGCGCGGCAGCCTTTGAGCTGCGCGACGCGCTGGCGGCTCTGGGCCTGCAATCGGGTGCCATCGTCACCGGCGGCAAGGGCGTGCACGTCTGGCTGGCCTTACGCCGAACACGCGGCTGGGAGACGGTCAAGCTGTTCTCCAAGACCTTTGCCCATGTCATGGCCGCGCAGAACCCTGATCGCTATGTTGCGACCATGTCCAAGGCCAAGCGCAAGGGCCGCATTTTCATCGATTGGCTGCGCAACGACCGTGGGTCTACGGCCATCGCGCCCTATTCCCTGCGCGCGCGCACCGGTGCGCCGGTTGCCGTGCCGGTGACATGGGAGGAATTGGAAAACCTCGACAGCGCCAACGGGTTTCGCATGGGCGATATCGCCGCGCGGCTGGATCGGCCCTGCCCCGCGCTGGCGGTGCAAGACGATCTGCAATCGCTGACCGATGGGGTGATCGAGAAACTGCAGGCTTGGTCTGAAACCTAGCGGACGTTTTTAACGCACGGGAACGGGGCAACACCGTGCCTCGGGCGAGATTGGCCGCGGATGCCCGCGGCCAATGAGGTTACTGGCCGAGCGCTTGCCCCAGATCAGCACCAAGGTCTTCGACATCCTCAATCCCGACCGAGAGCCGCAGCAGCCCTTCGGGGATCCCGGTGTGCGGCTCAATCGTGTGGCGATGCTCGACAAGGCTTTCCACACCGCCGAGCGACGTGGCGCGGTGGAAAAGCTGCAACCGCCCTGCCGCTTTCAGCGCTGCTCCCGCCCCGCCCTTGACGACAAAGGACAACAGCCCGCCATAGCCCCCGCTCATCTGCTGCGCAGCAAGGGCGTGGCCGGGATGATCCGGCAGGCCGGGATACATCACCTGTTCGACCTGCGGGTGATCCGCCAGAAACTCCGCCAATGTCATGGCATTGCGGGACATCTCGCGCATTCTGAGCGGCAGGGTACGCATGCCGCGCGCCAGCAACCACGCCTCCATCGGGCCGATCACCGCGCCTGCCTCGTTCCGGTCATCGTGGATCATCTGCCAGCGCGGCGCGCCCGCGTCATTGGTGGCAAGCGAGCCGGCCAAAACATCCGAATGGCCGTTGATCCCCTTGGTGGCCGAATGCATCACGATATCCGCGCCATGCTCCAGCGGGTGGCTCAGCACGGGCGAAGCCGCCGTGCTATCGACCACCAGCGTCGCGCCCACCTCATGCGCGGCGGCGGCGGCCCCGGCGATATCGGTGATCCGCAGCCATGGGTTCGAAGGGGTCTCGATCAAACACAGGTCAGGCTTTTCGGCCCTGCAAAGTGCTGCAAAGGCATCAAGATCGCTGGCGTCCACCTCATGCAGCGCAATCTGCCGACGGGTGCAGAAATCGCGGATCCATTTCGTCGTGCCCCAGTAAATCTGGCTTTGCACCACCACGCTCGCGCCATTGGGCACGGTCCGGAAGACCGCCGCGATGGCCGCCATGCCCGAGGGGAAAATCAGCGTCTCTTCTGCCCCTTCGAGCGCATTCAGAATACGCTCTGCCACGCGGGTGTTTTCATTGTGCGAGCGCAGATAGACGTTGTCGGGGTTGACCAGATCGTAGTTCTCATCGCGCAGATAGGTGGTGGCAAATTGCACCGGCGGCACCACCCCGCCCGAAGCTGGATCGACGGCCCCGGCGGCTTGGGCCGCGATGGTGGCAGGGTGCAGGTTTGGTTTCGGGGGCTGGGCCAAGATGTGTCTCCGACAGGTGTTTCGCTCAAGTCGTATACAAAGCAACAAGGCGGGGCAAATGCGATCACGCAGAATGCTTTCCCGTCACGCTTGGGTGAGCGTGCCGCCTCGCCCCTTGATCAGACCGCTGAACATGTCACCTTTACGGCAAGCAAATTGGAGAGCCACATGGCCATCGAACGCATTACCTTCCCCGGCCCGGATGGCACGGAACTGGCCGCCCGGCTGGACATGCCCGAAGGGCCGCATTTGGCGACCGCGCTGTTTGCGCATTGCTTTACCTGTGGCAAGGACATCCCCGCCGCGCGGCGTATCGCCGGGCGGTTGGCGGCGATGGGCATCGCCGTGCTGCGGTTTGATTTTACCGGGCTGGGCCATTCGGGCGGTGAGTTTGAGAACACGTCTTTTTCCTCCAACGTCGACGACTTGATCTCTGCCTGCAGCTATCTATCGAGCCGCGATATGGCGCCTGCGCTGCTGATCGGTCATTCTCTGGGCGGAGCGGCGGTGCTGAAAGCCGCGGCGCAACTGGCCGATGTCAAAGCCGTCGCCACCCTCGGCGCGCCCTTCGATCCGGCCCATGTCACCCATAATTTCGCCGAAAGTCTGCCCGAGATTTCGGCCAAGGGCAGTGCCGAGGTCAATCTTGGTGGGCGGCCCTTCACCATCAGTCAGGGCTTTATCGACGATGTGCAGGGCGCCACCCTCGGCCCCGATATCGCCAGGCTAAAGGCCGCGCTGCTGGTGCTCCACGCCCCGCGCGATGAGATCGTGAGCATCGACAACGCGGGCCAGATTTTCTTGGCCGCGAAACATCCCAAAAGCTTTGTTACGCTGGACGATGCCGATCACCTGATCACCCGCGCGGACGATGCCGAATATGCGGCAGAGATCATCGCCACATGGGCGGATCGCTATATGACGCTGAAATCCCCCGCCCCGCCCCCCGGCGCGCCCGAAGGGATCGTGCGCGTGACCGAAGCCGACGCCGATGGGTTCTTGCAAGACGTGAACGCAGGCCCCCACCACCACGCGCTGGCGGATGAACCACTGGCCTATGGCGGCACCAATCGCGGCATGTCGCCCTATGGGTTTTTGTCTGCGGGCTTGGGTGCTTGCACGTCGATGACGATCCGCATGTATGCCCGGCGCAAGGGCTGGCCGCTGATGGGCGTGAGCGTCGATGTTTGCCACGACAAAGTCCATGCGCAGGATGCGGGCACCGGGGCCGCGGAGAAGATAGACACGTGGCGGCGGCGTATCCGGCTGGAGGGGGATTTGAGCAAGGAGCAGCGGCAGCGGTTGTTGGAGATCGCGGATAAATGCCCGGTGCACCGGACGTTAGAGAGGAGTTCGACGGTACTAACCGAACTCCTCTAGGTACGGTGACTTTACCACCCCAGCCCGGAATCAAGCCGCAGGCGCCGGGCCATCGCCTGCCCGCCCGTCACGCCAAAGGCGTGCCGATATACACTGGCGCACCTTTGGTGCGACCGGGTAGGCGATTTGGTGAGGCTGAGTGCGCGTCTAGGAGGTCACCCCAAGGCTGCCCCATTAAGTGGCACGCGGCCACCTGAGCATCGCCACCCCACGGGCAGACACTGGCCCTCACCACCTCACACTTGTCCTTAACCCCAAGTCAGTCTATGCCGCCCCTGACCCATCCCCTGTCCTAAAAAGGTGCGCGCATGATCCCCCGCTACTCCCGTCCCGATATGGTTGCCGTTTGGTCGCCGGAAACGAAATTCCGCATCTGGTTCGAGATCGAGGCCCACGCCTGCGACGCGATGGCCGATCTGGGTACGATCCCGCGCGAGAATGCCGACGCCGTGTGGAAAGCTAAGGACGTGGAATTTGACGTGGCGCGCATTGATGAGATCGAAGCCGTCACCAAACATGACGTTATCGCCTTTCTCACACACCTCGCCGAACACGTCGGCAGCGACGAGGCCCGCTTTGTGCATCAGGGTATGACCTCTTCGGATGTGCTCGACACCTGCTTCAACGTGCAGCTCGTCCGCGCTTCTGATCTGCTGCTCGTCGGTCTAGACAAGCTGTTGGAAGCGCTGAAGAAACGCGCGCTGGAGCATAAAGACACCGTGCGCGTGGGCCGCAGCCACGGCATCCACGCCGAGCCGACAACCATGGGCCTGACCTTTGCCCGCTTCTACGCCGAGATGGACCGCAACCGCGCCCGCCTTGTCGCCGCACGAGAGGAAATCGCCACCGGCGCGATCTCGGGCGCTGTCGGCACTTTCGCCAATATCGACCCGCGCGTCGAGGAGCATGTCTGCGAGAAACTGGGCCTCAACCCCGAGCCGATCTCGACCCAAGTCATCCCGCGCGACCGTCACGCGATGTTCTTTGCCACGCTCGGCGTTATCGCCAGCAGCATCGAAAACGTGGCGATTGAAATCCGCCACATGCAGCGCACCGAGGTGCTGGAAGGCGCGGAATTCTTCTCGATGGGGCAAAAAGGCTCCTCGGCCATGCCGCATAAAAAGAACCCCGTGCTGACCGAGAACCTCACCGGGCTTGCCCGTCTGGTGCGCATGGCCGTGGTTCCGGCGATGGAGAACGTGGCGCTTTGGCACGAACGCGACATCTCGCATTCCTCGGTCGAGCGTGGCATCGGCCCTGACGCGACTGTCACGCTGGACTTTGCCCTGCACCGTCTGGCTGGTGTAATCGACAAAATGCTCGTCTTCCCCGAGAACATGCTGGAGAACATGAACAAATTCCCCGGTCTGGTGATGAGCCAGCGGGTACTGCTGGCCCTGACCCAGGCGGGCGTGAGCCGCGAGGATGCCTATTCCATGGTGCAGCGCAACGCGCTGAAAGTCTGGGAAGAACGTCTTGATTTCCGCGAATTGCTGCTGGCCGATAAAGAGGTCGTCGCGGCCTTGGGCGAAGACGGCGTGAACGAAAAATTCGACATGGACTATCACACCAAACATGTCGACACGATCTTCAAGCGCGTCTTCGGCGCGTGATGCGATCATCGTAATGCTTTGAGATTGGCGCGGACGGGTGTACCCTGTCTGCGCCTGTCAAAGGAGCAAACGACATGAAACTCGCACTGACACTCGGCGCCCTCATGGCGCTCACGGCCCCCTCCCTCGCCCTCGCATCGGGCTGCGTCCATGACAAACAGGTCATGACCTGCGCCGAGGGAATGAAACTCGACACCAGCAGCGGCACCTGTGTGCCAGACGCCACCGCCTGAGGTTTTCACGGGCGGCAGGGTTTCCCATTGCTGGATCAGAGGGCCGCGCCTTGGCGGCCCCCACGCCTGCGACTGCGCGGGCCTTCGACGGCTAACCCCGGCCTATGACGCCCGGCATGGCTTGTTGCGCGGGGCGGCGCAGGCTATGTCAGGAAAACTTTAACAGCCTGTCAGAGCCCATGTCGGAGCAAGCCCCCAAAGTCAAAAAGCCCTATCCCTTCGGTCGCCGGGCGCGCCATTACCTGAGCAATCTGCTGATCGTTGGGATCATCCGCACGGCTTTGGCCCTGCCCTATAAGGCGCGGCTCAGCTTTGTCGGCAGCTTGGTGCAGCATGTCTTGGCCCCGCTGGCGGGCTACCGCCGCCGCGCGCTTGATAATCTGGAACATGTCTGGCCCGAGATGCCGCTCGCCCGCCGCGAGGAAATCGCCACGCGCTGTCTCAACAACCTTGGCCGTTCCTTTATCGAGAATTACTCGGCCGATGATTTCCCCAAACGCATGGCCGATGCCGAGCCACGCGGCCCCGGCATGGCGGCGCTGGAAGAGGCCAACCGCACCGGCCAGCCGGTGATCTTGGTGACCGGGCATTACGGCAATTACGAAGCGGCGCGGGCGTCCCTCGTGGCGCGCGGCTATGACATCGGCGGGCTCTACCGCGAGATGAAGAACCCTTATTTCAACGCCCATTACGTCAAAACGCTCGAAGCCTTCGGTGGGCCGGTGTTTCCGCAAGGGCGGCGCGGCACGGCGGGGTTCGTGCGGCATCTGAAACAGGGCGGTCGGCTGGTGCTGCTGTTTGACCAACATGTGATCCGCGCGCCGATCCTCGACTTTATCGGCAAACCTGCCCGCACCGCGATCTCGGCGGCAGAGCTGGCGCTGCGCTATGACGCGCTGTTGATCCCGTTCTACGGCATTCGCCAAGACGATGGGGTCAGCTTTGACGTGGTGCTTGAAGCGCCGGTGCCGCATAGCGATCCGATGACCATGACGCAGGCGCTGAACGACAGCCTGACCGCGCAGGTCACCAAGACGCCCGAACAGTGGTTCTGGGTGCACCGCCGCTGGCGCCCGCACGAAACCTAATCGTTGCGCGCCTATTTGATGCGCGCTGCTGCGAGAATCGCGCCCGGACCACCCGGTTCTTGGCGTTGAACAATCACCACGACGGGCAGATCGCCCTCGTTTTTTGCTGTCAGCGACAGCGGCGCTGATCCGTCCCAATCCGCCAAAACCTGCCAGCCCCGCACGACATTACTGTGTTCCATGACATGGCCTGCATTCTCGCCGCGGGTGACCTTGGTCCGCTCCATCGGCGAATAGCGCAGCATATGGACATGCATCGGCCCGGCGGTGTCGGTCAGGGGGTCCGCCTCAATCTCAAGGGTCTCACCCGAACGCGCAAGCGTCAGCGCCACCTGCGGCGCGGCCTCTGCGTGCCGCTCCACCGCGTCCATCAGCTTCATCGGTTTGGCGCCCACGATATCAGTCTCGCCCTGCACGATCAGCTCGGGCGTGTAGACGCTGCGCCGCCCGCCCACGGCGGCATAGCCGCGCTGGCGCTCGGCATGGGCCGGGTCGCCAAAGGGGTCTTCCCAACCGATATAATCCCAGTAATCCACGTGCAGCGCCAAGGCGATGATGTCCTCCCGATCGGCCAATTCGGCGAGCATTTCATCGGCGGCGGGACAAGAGGAACAGCCCTGAGAGGTAAAGAGTTCGACCACCACAGGCTGATCCTGCTCGGCCTGCAACGGGGCGGCCAGCAGCGAAAACGCGGCGAGAACGGGATAAATCAGGGGCTTCATAAAATTCCAGACGGATCAATATCGCGGTGATGGCTTCGGTCTAACGGCTGGGCGGGTAAAATACCAATCAACCTTTGTTGAGACGCCCGTTAGCGCCCACAGCGGGCTTTGCGCAGACTGCCCCCTTTATTCTCGGTACACAATGGTATACAAAATCGCGCGAAACCACCTGATAACAGTTGAACCGCCGCGCCCGTAGTGGCATTGAGACGACAATCTAGCCACCCATCAGACCCCGAAGGGAGCCCGCCATGACAATCCAAGTCGGTCACGACAGTGCCAAGACACGCAAGACCCTCTCCGTTGGCAGCCAGAACATCGCCTATTACTCGATCCCCGCCGCCGAGGCTGCGGGCTTGGGCGATTTCTCGAAATTGCCAGCGGCGCTGAAAGTCGTTCTGGAAAACATGCTGCGTTTCGAGGACGGCAAGACCGTCACTCAGGACGACATCAAGGCTTTCGCCGAATGGGCCACCAAGGGCGGCAAAAACCCCCGCGAAATCGCCTATCGCCCTGCCCGCGTGCTGATGCAGGACTTCACCGGCGTTCCAGCCGTTGTTGATCTTGCCGCGATGCGCGATGGTCTGGTGGCCTTGGGCGGCGACGCCGACAAGATCAACCCGCTGAACCCCGTCGACCTCGTGATCGACCACTCCGTCATGATCGACGAATTCGGCAACCCGCGCGCGTTCCAGATGAACGTCGACCGCGAATATGAGCGCAACATTGAGCGTTATACCTTCCTCAAGTGGGGCCAAAAGGCGTTTAACAACTTCCGCGTTGTGCCCCCCGGCACCGGCATCTGCCACCAGGTGAACCTTGAGTACCTCAGCCAGACCGTCTGGACCGACAAGGACCAAAACGGCGAGGAAGTCGCCTACCCCGATACGCTCGTCGGCACCGACAGCCACACCACCATGGTCAACGGCGCTGCCGTTCTGGGCTGGGGCGTTGGCGGGATCGAGGCCGAAGCCGCGATGCTGGGCCAGCCGATCTCTATGCTGATCCCCGAAGTCATCGGTTTTGAGCTGACAGGCCGCATGATGGAAGGCACCACCGGCACCGACCTCGTGCTAAAAGTCGTTGAAATGCTGCGCGAAAAAGGCGTGGTCAGCAAATTCGTTGAGTTCTACGGCGAAGGTCTGGATCACCTGCCGCTGGCAGACCGGGCAACCATCGCCAACATGGCGCCTGAATACGGCGCGACCTGTGGCTTCTTCCCGATCGACGACGAAACACTGCGTTACCTGACCAACACTGGCCGCGACAAGGATCGTGTGGCGCTGGTCAAAGCCTATGCCCAAGAGAACGGCATGTGGCGCGATGCGGATTACGCACCGGTCTACACCGATACGCTGACCCTCGACATGGGCACCATCGTACCTGCGATTTCCGGCCCGAAGCGTCCGCAGGACTACATCGCCCTGACCTCCGCGCACACCGCCTTTGCCGATTACGTCAAAGGCGTCCGCGAGGGCAAAGACACCTCGGCCAATTCGGAAATCCGTTGGGAAGGCGAAGGCGGTCAGCCCGAACCGCAGGACATCCCCGGCGACGAAGGCCACCACAACCGCGGTTTTGTCGCCACGGATGATGGCAACTATCAGCTGCACGACGGCTCCATCGTGATCGCCTCGATCACGTCCTGCACCAACACCTCGAACCCCTACGTCATGATCGGCGCGGGCCTCGTGGCGCGCAAAGCACGTGAGCTGGGCCTGACCCGCAAGCCTTGGGTCAAGACATCGCTGGCCCCCGGTTCGCAGGTTGTGTCGCATTACCTTGAGGCCGCTGGCCTGCAAGAAGACCTTGATGCGATCGGCTTCAACCTCGTGGGCTACGGCTGCACCACCTGCATCGGCAACTCCGGCCCGCTGGAAGCACCGATCAGCAAGGCGATCAACGATTACGATCTGATCGGTACTTCGGTGCTGTCGGGCAACCGTAACTTTGAGGGCCGGATCAGCCCCGACGTGCGTGCCAACTACCTCGCCTCCCCGCCCCTCGTGGTGGCCTATGCGCTGGTGGGTGACATGAACCACGACCTGACAAACAGCCCGCTGGGTCAGGACAAGAACGGCAATGACGTTTACCTCAAAGACATCTGGCCCTCGACGCAGGAAGTCGCTGAACTGGTCGAACAGACCGTGACGCGCGAAGCCTTCCAAGAGAAATATGCCGATGTGTTCAAAGGCGACGAAAAGTGGCAGTCGGTCGAAACCACCGACAGCAAGACCTACGACTGGCCGCCGACCTCGACCTACGTGCAAAACCCGCCCTACTTCCAAGGCATGTCGCCAGAGCCGGGCGTGATCTCCAACATCGACGGCGCGAAAGTGCTGGCGGTGCTGGGTGACATGATCACCACCGACCACATCTCGCCCGCCGGTTCCTTCAAGGAAACCACCCCTGCGGGTCAGTATCTGACAGAGCGTCAGGTGCCGGTGCGGGAGTTCAACTCCTACGGCTCCCGTCGTGGTAACCACGAAGTCATGATGCGCGGCACCTTTGCCAACATCCGCATCAAGAACGAGATGCTCGACGGCGTTGAGGGCGGTTACACCAAAGGCCCCGATGGTCAGCAGACTTCGATCTTTGATGCCGCGATGGCGCATCAGGAAAACGGCACGCCGCTGGTGATCTTCGGTGGCGAACAGTACGGCGCTGGCTCCTCGCGTGACTGGGCCGCCAAGGGCACAGCCCTGCTGGGTGTGAAGGCCGTGATCGCCGAGAGCTTTGAGCGTATCCACCGCTCCAACCTCGTTGGCATGGGCGTCATCCCGTTTGAGTTCACCGGCGGCGACACCCGCAAATCGCTGGGCCTGACTGGCGAGGAAACCGTGTCCATCAGCGGGTTGGACACGATCAAGCCACTGCAGGAAGTGCCCTGCACGATCACAATGGCCGATGGCAGCACCAAAGAAATCACGCTGAAGTGCCGCATCGATACCGCGATTGAGATCGAATACATCGAACACGGCGGCGTGCTGCACTACGTGCTGCGCAACTTGGCGAAATCGGCCTAAGCGCCAATCGCTCTTGCGAACTGATCCAAGGAGCGGCCCCCCCTGCGGGCCGCTCCTTTTCTTTTGCCTCAAGCCTCTGCGCGGGAACCTGACTGCCGATCACGGGTTGCCCCTGTAAGACGATCGCGTTCGGGGAAGGCAAAGCAATGATAGCAGGTTACGCGCTTGGCGCTTTGGGCGCGGTGATCCTTGCTATCGTGCTGCTGGACTTTCTCTATACCGCCATCGGGGCCGCCCCTGTCGCACCTTTGTCGGAACGGGTTGCACGGGCGG
Organism: Sulfitobacter sp. NFXS29; assembly: GCF_040148765.1. Classification (NCBI taxonomy): domain Bacteria; kingdom Pseudomonadati; phylum Pseudomonadota; class Alphaproteobacteria; order Rhodobacterales; family Roseobacteraceae; genus Sulfitobacter; species Sulfitobacter sp. NFXS29. The sequence goes on along the minus strand of NZ_JAGDED010000004.1, from coordinate 202,942 downwards.
CGTTCTTCGTCTTTTCCAAGGTCATGCCAGAGGGCAACGCCCGCCACCGCCTCTCTGGCCCGGTGGTGATGACGGCCATTGCGGTGACGTGGATCGTGCTCGTCTCGCTTGGTTGGACCTTGGTTTTTCAGATGAGCCGCGAGGCCGTGGTGCTGACAGAAAGCGAACGCCCGGCGGGCTTTCTGCGCAATTTCGCCTTTGTCGGTCATCTGCTCTCCACCCTCGGCGGCGGGCCGTTTCAGACGGAAACCCCCTTTTGGCTGGTGCTGTCGGTCCTTGCCGGGGTCAACGGTATGGTGATCCTCACGCTGTCGGTCAGCTTTGTGCTGTCGACCACCACCACGGTCGCCCAAGCGCGCGGGCTGCTGACCAAAGCGTCGATGTTCGCGGCAGATAGCAACGAGATGAACACCATCATCCTGCCCGAGCTTGCCGATCTGGTGTCGAACCTCAACGCGATGCAATTCGCGCTCTACTACAGTGCCGAACACCCCGCCCGCCGCGTGCCTGCGGCGATGGTCGAGATGGCCCAGCGGGTCGCACCCTACGCCGAACAGATGCGCCGCCTGCGCATCGCACTAGAGCCGCTGCCCGACTTTACCGCACCTGAGGGCACCTTGGATCAACTGACCGATGCGCAGTTCATCGCCCGACTGAGGGACTGGGCGCGGCAGTATTCGCTTTGAGCGCGAGGACCAGAACACCCCGCGAGCCGTTGGTCTTGACGCACCCAAGCGAAAGGACACCTCATGAGCCCGAAAATCACAGTACTCTTTTATTCCACCTACGGCACAAATCACGCCATCGCCCAAGAAGCAGCACGCGCCGCGGAAGAAGCTGGCGCCGAGGTCCGCCTCCGCCGCTGTACCGAAACCGCCCCAAGAGCCGTTGTCGACGGACAGGATGCTTGGCGCGAACAGTTGGACAAAATGAAAGACATCCCCGAAGCCAAGCCCGAAGACATGGAATGGGCCGATGGGTATTTCATCTCTGCCCCGACCCGCTTTGGCGTCGCCGCCAGCCAGTTCCGCGCCTTTATCGACACGCTGGGGCCGCAGTGGCAGTCAGGCGCGCTGGCCAATAAGGCAGTCACCGCGACCACCTCTGCGCAGAACCCACATGGGGGGCAAGAGACCACACTTCAGTCGATCTATGTCACCGCCATGCATTGGGGCGCGATCATCGTGCCGCCGGGCTATGCCGATGGGGTGAAGTTCGAAGACGGCGGCAACCCCTACGGCTATTCCTGCGAGCCCGGCCCGCTGGATGAAACCGGCAAGAAATCCATCGCCTTCCAAGCCAAACGTCTTGTTGAATTCGCAGGCAAGATCAGCGGCTAAGCGCGTCTTGCAATGCCGGGAGAAACCGCTGTTCGTAATCGCTGCCGACCAACGGCCCGGCAAACCGAAACAGCACCGTCCCGTCTCCGCCAACGATGAACGTCTCTGGCGGGGCGGTCACGCCCCAGTCAATCGCAACCCGCCCCTGGGGGTCAAATCCAACCCCGGCAAAGGGGCTTTTTTCGTCCTTTAGATAGGCGCTGGCGTTCTTTTCGGTGTCCTTGAAATTCACGCCAATGATGTTCATCCCATCGGCCTGCATTTCCAGCAGTTTTGGATGTTCCGCCCGGCAAGGCGGGCACCAGCTGGCCCAAAAGTTCACCAGGCTCACCTCCCCCCCCCGCAGCATGTCGTCCGTCGCCTGCGGATAGCCCGGCAGCGCGGTCTCGGGCATGGCGGGCGCCTGTTGGCCAACCAGCGTAGAGGGCAGCCCCTCAGGGTCATCACGGTACATGCCCACCGCCGCCAGCGCCACGAAGGCCGCGAAAATCAGCGGCGGGGCGATCATCATGGGAGAGAGTTTAGCCACGGCGTCCGGCCTCCGCTTCGGTTTCTTCAAGCGCGCGGCGCGCAGCACGGCCCCGTAGCAGGGTCACTGCAACCAAGGCCCCCAGCAACACCAGCGACACGCCATAGGCCGAAAGCACCTCGGCCGCATATTTTCCAAGTTCCGGCATCACGCCCCCCTGTTCATCCGCGCCCGCAGTGCCGCTGTGCGACGTAGGCGAATTTCGGTGCCCGTGCGGTAAACCACCAGCGCCAGAAATAGCAGACCGAACCCCAGCATCGCCAGCACGAGTGGATAGAAAAACACATCTGCCACGCTGCGGTTGCCCGTGGCCACGGGGATCGAGGTGCCCTGATGGAGCCCTTGGTTCCAGAACTGCACCGCATAGCGCGACAGCACCGCAAAGACTGAGCCAACGAGGCAGAGCACCGAGGTCAGATCAGCGGCGGTGTCCGGGTCTTCGACCGCCTGCCACAGCGCGATATAGCCAAGGTAGAACAAAAACAGGATCAGAAACGATGTCAGCCGCGGATCCCAGGCCCACCATGTGCCCCACATCGGCTGGCCCCAGATGGCCCCGGTCACCAGCGCGATCAGCGTCATCACCAGCCCCACCGGCGCTGCAGCCTTGGCCGCCAAGGCGCTGACGTGGTGCCGCCGGATCAGCCAGATCAGCGAGGCGACCAGCATCATGAACCATGCGTTAATCGCCATCAGGGCGGCGGGCACATGTAAATAGATGATTTTGACCGTGCTGCCTTGGCGCGCGTCTTCGGGCGTGCCGAAGAACCCCCAGATCAGGCCAACGCTTACAAAAACCGCTGCTAAGGCCCAAAGCACAGGCTGCACACGCTCTGAAAGCGCTAGAAATTTGACGGGATTTGCGTATTGCCAAAGGGACATGCAGTTTACCTATCGCGCGGTTGGGTGGTGCTCAATGCACGATTTCTTGGGGTCATCGCAACCCCATCCGAAGCACCGCCGCTGCGGCAAATGGCATCAAGGCCACCACGGCCAGCGTCAGCCCTGCGAGCATCAAGAGCGGTGTGCTGGCATCCAGCCCCGCCGCCCCGCGCCGCGCGACCTCGGCGCCGAAAATAAGCGTGGGGATATAGAGCGGCAGCACCAGCAGTGACAGCAGCAAGCCACCCCGTTTGATGCCAACCGTCAGCGCCGCGCCGAACATGCCGATAACCGACAGCGCGGGCGTGCCGAGTGCGAGCGAGGCCAGCAGCCATAGATGACCGGGCGCCGCGAGTTGCAGCATCACCCCAAGGAATGGGGCCGCCAGCACCAGCGGCAGACCCGTGGTCAGCCAATGCGCCAAAGCCTTGATCGCCAGCGCCCCTTCAAGGGGCAAGGGCGCAGTGAGCAGCAGTTCCAACGAGCCATCTTCGAGATCGAGCGCCAGCAGCCGGTCAAGCGACAAGAGGCAGGCCAACAACGCCCCAAGCCAGAGGACACCGGAGGCTATCGCGCGCAGAAGCGTCGCCTCTGGGCCGACGCTGAAGGGCACCAGCATCGTCACAATCAGGAAGAACGCCAGCCCAAGGCCAAAGCCTCCGCCCGCGCGCAGAGCCAGCCGAAGATCACGAAGCAGCAGCGCCTTCATAGGAATGCTGCGTCGCTGGCGCCGAGGTCGGCATCGGGCGCGGCGCGGTAGGCGCTGACATCCAGCACCCGTGCGTCAATCCCCAGGTCGATATGCGTGGCCATCAGCGCCGAACCGCCCGCCGCCAGATGCCCACGCAGCACGGTGCCGAACATTGCAACTGCATCCGCATCGAGCGATACCGTCGGCTCATCCAACACCCAAATCGGTCGGCCGGTGACCAACAGCCGCGCCAGCCCCAGACGCCGCTTTTGCCCGGCGGAAAGCGACCCTGCCAAACGATCTGCAAGCGGCCACAGGGCATAGCCATCGAGCGCCTTCGCAATATCAACATTTCCAAAGACTCGCGCCCAAAAGCTTAGGTTCTCGCGCACCGTCAGCATGGATTTCAGCCCGTCCGCATGGGCGGCATAGGCCACGCGGTCCTCCGCCCCTTCGATCCGCCCCGATAGCGGCGCTTGCAGACCCGCAATACAGCGCAGCAGCGTCGTCTTGCCCGCCCCATTCGGGCCGCGCAGCACCAGTGCCTCGCCCGGCGCCAGCACGAGTGATACGCCCGAGAGCACAGGCACCCCGCCGCGCGCCACGCTGAGATCGCTTACTTGCACCGGGGAAGCCGCTCCGCTCTCAGACCGGCAAAAGGGCCAGCGCGATGCGCCGCCCCTCGCTCAGCAGGATGTTATAGGTGCGGCAGGCGGCGGGAGAGGACATGACCTCAATCCCTAGACCAGCCTCTTCTAACGTCTCGCGCAGGTCATCGGGGATATGTGCCACATCCGCCCCAGTGCCGAGGAAGACCACATCGACCTTGCCCGCCAGCGCCAACACCGGCGCCGCGTCGGCCAGACCGCCCCAGCCTGTGATGCCGTCGGGGCCGATGACCTGCGGGCCTTGCACAACCTCTCCGCCAATGCGGAAAAAGCCGGGGCCGTAGCCGTCGATCGGTTTGGCGTCTGTATAGGTGATCTCATTCAATCGCATGTCATGTCCCTCTCAGGCTCAGATATTCCACAGCGGCAGACCAAGGATAGCCGATGCGGCGATGACGATATAGGCCACCGCGCGAAAAAGCCGCTCTCGGTCCGGATCAAACAGCCGCGCCCCGATGATATTCGCAATGATATTCGGCACCCCAGCGAGCAGCCCGAGGATGAGCACTGACCAGACTACCTGCCCCGTCGCAGCCAGCATCGCAAAGAGCAGCAGATCGATCCCTAGCAAGTAGAGCAGGAAATTCGCTCGGATTACTGCAGCGGGCCGTCGGCTGGCCATATAGAGCAAAATTACAGGCGGCCCGGCGATGCCTGCAAAACCGGTCATGAAGCCGCCCAAAGCGCCAGTTGCCGTCACCAGCTTCGCGCTCAGCGGCCCATGATAGCGCCAGCCCGCCAGCAGCAGCGCCAAAAGCCCCAGAACCACGCCGGAAACGATCCAGCCAAAGCCCTCGGGCGACATCATCGACAGCCCCCAAAGGCCTAGTGGCATGCCGATCAGCACCCCCAGCAATAAGCGCCCCACTTCTCGCGGCGCGCCTTGGCGCAGAGCATCTGGCAGATTGGGGAGGGGGCCGATCAATTCGGCAGCGGTCATAAATAGGATCGCTTCGACCGGAGAGAGCACAGAGGCCGCAACCGGCATGATGATCATGGCAGAGCCGAAGCCCGCAAAGCCCCGGACCAGTCCCGCAATGACCACGGCCAGCGCAAGCCATGCCACCCCGGGGGTGGCGATGGCCTGCGCCAGCAGGTCAGGCATCAATATTTGCGAATTGCGTACCAGCGCCCGCGTCAGGCTTGGACCAGTCGCGTTTCACACCAAGGAACAGGACGACGTTCTTCGCGACATAGACCGACGAATAGGTGCCCACGATCACGCCCCATGTGATGGCGAAGACAAAGGCCCGGATCACGTCGCCGCCAAGGATCAGCAGTGCGATCAGTGCCAGTAGCGTGGTGCCTGAGGTCATCAGCGTCCGGCTCAGCGTTTCGTTGACGGATAGGTTCATCACCTCACGCAGGGGACGCTTTTTGTATTTGCGCAGGTTCTCCCGCAGGCGGTCAAAGATCACGACCGTATCGTTGATGGAATAGCCAATGATCGTCAGGATCGCGGCCACCACCGGCAGGTCAAAGCGGATCTGCAAGAGTGAGAACAAACCGATTGTCAGCACCACGTCATGGAACAAGGCCACGACAGCCCCCACCGAAAACTGCCATTCGAACCGCAGCCAAATGTAGATCAAGATCGCTGCCAGCGCCCCCCCCACGGCAAGAAACGCCGTCTGGATCAACTCGCCCGAGACCTTTGGCCCAACAGACTCGACAGAAGTGAACTTGATATTTGGGGATACCTCCTGCAGCGCCGCCTGAATTGTCTGGATCGTGCCGGTGGTCGCAGCTTCCTGCCCCTCTTGGGCCTGAACCCGGATCATCGCCACATGCTGATCGTCGCGAAAGCCAGGGTCAAAGACCTCAGAGATGGTCACATCGCCCAACTCGAGCGCGCTCAGCGCGTCACGGTAAGCGCCCACGTCCACCGCCTCAGTGGCTTCGGTTCGCAGGGTTGTCCCACCGCGGAAGTCGATGCCGAAGTTCAATCCCATCACGCCCCAAGCGATCAGCGATAGGATCATCGCCACCACAGACGCGCCAAAGGTGATCTTGGCATAGCCAAAGAAATCGAAGTTCGTGTTGTCGGGTACCAGCTTCAGTCGCATGTCAAACCTCGATTGTCTTGGGACGGCGGCGTTCAAACCAAATCACCACCAGCAAGCGGGTGACGAAGAAGGCGGTGAAGACCGATGTCATGATGCCCAGTCCCAGCGTGACGGCAAAGCCGCGCACCGGGCCAGAGCCTAGGGCAAAGAGGATGACCGCCACGATGAAGGTCGTGATGTTGGCATCCAGAATGGCGCTGAGTGCGCGCTCATATCCCAGCGAGATCGCCCGCGCAGCCCCCTTGGCATTGCGCTGCTCTTCACGGATCCGCTCAAAAATCAGCACGTTGGCGTCCACCGCCATGCCGACCGTTAGCACGATGCCCGCGATGCCCGGCAGGGTAAGCGTGGCGCCGATCAGGCTCAGCAGCCCAAAGATCAGCCCGACGTTGATGATCAGCGCGATATTGGCGAAGAACCCGAACAGGCCGTAGGATGCCCACATGAAGAACAGCACGGCAGCAAACGCCACCATCGTGGCGATCTTGCCCGCGTCGATGCTGTCTTGGCCCAGTTCTGGCCCAATGGTGCGCTCTTCGACAAAGCTCAGCCCCGCAGGCAGGGCACCAGCGCGCAGCAGCACCGCAAGGTTTGTGCTTTCCTCAACCGAGAAACGCCCGGTGATGATGCCCGACCCGCCGGGAATATGGCTCTGGATGGTCGGCGCGCTGATGACTTCATCGTCAAGCACGATGGCAAAGGGCGAGCCGATGTTCTCGGCTGTGTAGTCCCCGAATTTGCGCGCACCAGAGGTGTCAAAGCGGAAGGACACGGCAGGTGCGCCGTTCTGGTCAAAGCTTGGCTGTGCGTCGACGAGTTGCTCGCCGGTGACGACAGGGGCGGTTTCGATCGTGTAGAACACGCCCTCTTCATCCGCCGCCGGCAGGATTGCGTTGCCGATGCCGGGGTTGTCGTTTTCATTGGAGCCACGGTTGACCACCGGGTTGAAGGTCAGCTGCGCGGTGGTGCCGATGATCGCTTTCAACTCAGCGGCGGAGCCAATGCCCGGCACTTGGATCAAGATGCGGTCAGCGCCCTGACGCTGGATCGTCGGCTCACGGGTACCGACCTCATCGATACGGCGGCGCACGATCTCAAGGCTCTGCTGCATCGTACGTTCATCAGTAGCCTGTTTCTCGGCGTCCGACAGGGTGATGTTGATGGTGCCATCCGTACCACTGACATCAATATCACTGCCGCCTGCCCCGGTGACCGTAGTCACGGGACGGGCCAAATCGCGGGTGATCTGCAAGGCCTCGGCCATCTTTGACGGATCGTTCAGACGGACCCGCAATTCGCCCGCTGGCGCTTCTTCACGGCGGACCGGGGTCAGGCTGCGCAAAGCATCGCGGACCTCGGGCCATTGTGCTTCCATGCGCGAGGCATAGACATCGGCCAGTTGCACTTCGGCCAGCAGATGCGCACCGCCGCGCAGGTCAAGGCCGAGGTTCACCAACCCCGAGGGCATCCATTCAGGCCAAAGCGCGCGCTGCGCTTCCAACTCAGGCGTGCTGCCCTGAACTTCGATGGCCGCAACGGCGTCATTGTGCTTTTCGACAGGAGCGTAAAAGGCATTGGGAAGCGCCAGCCAAAGCCCTGCCAAACAGGTCAGGACAATGGCAATCCGCTTCCACAGATCAATCTGTAGCATAGTTCCGCCTTTGGGTTGCGGCCTCGGGGTAGGGTTTATTTCGCCGGTTCGGTCTTGGAAACGACGGTCGCGATGGTGGCCTGCACCACGCGAATTTTCACGCCTTCGGCGATTTCCACCTCAAGCTCGCCGTCGTCTTTGACCTTGGAGACCTTGCCGATGATCCCGCCTTGGGTCACGACCTGATCGCCGCGACGCAGGCCGGCCACCATAGCCTGATGTTCTTTGGCCTTCTTCTGCTGGGGGCGGATGAGCAGAAAATACATGATCGCGAAGATCAGGATCAGCGGCACAAATTGCTGGATGCCTTCCATGGGGGTCGTCCTTTTCGATGGGTATTGGGCCGCAGGATGGGCCCTGAGAATTTGGCCAGAACCTATGCGCGGCGGCAGCGGGGTGCAAGGTGGAAAGCCGCCGCCGCATGGCCGCCTGCGCGGGGCCAATCGCCGCACGGTTGCGGCCCCTACCGCCGCGCAGCACATTGAGGCATAAGGCAGCAAAACCGACTCACCCGATTTTGAGGACAAACCCATGCACGACATCCGCGCCATCCGCGACAATCCCGAGGCTTTTGACGCCGCTCTCGCCCGACGGGGCGAGGCTGCGATGTCGCAGGCGGTGCTGTCGCTTGATGAACAACGCAGAACGCAAATTAGGTTGGCCGAAGATTTGCAAGCGTGGCTCAATGCGAACTCAAAAAAGGTGGGCAAACTAAAAAGTGAGAACCGACTAGAGGAGTTCGAAGCGCTTAGAAAAGAAATTTCGCAGAAGAAGGCAGCGGTTGCTGGCGCCGATGATGTTGCGAAAGAGTATACCAACAAACTGACTGATATGCTTGCCCGCATCCCCAACAACCCCGCCGATGATGTGCCCCAAGGCGATGACGAAGGTGACAACGTCGAGGTGAAAAGCTGGGGCGATAAGCCCAGCTTTGATTTCAAACCGGTCGAGCACTACGAGATCGCAGGCGTCAAACCCGGCATGGATTTCGAGACCGCGGCCAAGACTTCGGGCGCGCGGTTCGTCATGCTGAAAGGTGCCGTGGCGCGGGTGCACCGTGCGCTGGCGCAGTTCATGATCGACACCCATGTGGATGAGAACGGTCTGACAGAGGTGAACTCCCCCGTGCTGGTGCGCGACGAGGCGATGTATGGCACCGACAAACTGCCCAAATTCGGCGAAGACAGCTATCAAACCACCAACGGCTGGTGGCTGGTCCCGACCTCGGAAGTGCCGCTGACCTATTCGGTGGGCGGCGACACGTTAAAGGAAAGCGCCCTGCCGATCCGGCTGACAGCCCATACCCTCTGCTTCCGCTCCGAGGCCGGGAGTGCTGGCCGCGACACCGCTGGCATGCTGCGCCAACACCAGTTTGAAAAGGTCGAGATGGTCTCGGTCACCCACCCGGATGAAAGCGACGCCGAGCAGCAGCGCATGGTTGGCTGCGCCGAAGGTATCCTTGAAAAACTCGGCGTACCCTACCGCACGGTGATCCTCTGCACCGGGGACATGGGCTTTGGCGCGCGCCGGACCTATGACATCGAGGCTTGGGTGCCGGGGCAGAATTGCTACCGCGAGATCTCCTCGGTCTCGACCACCGGTGATTTTCAGGCGCGGCGCATGAACGCGCGGTTCAAGCCTGAAGGCGGCGGCAAGCCGCAGTTCGTGCATACGCTGAACGGTTCTGGTTTGGCCGTCGGGCGCTGCCTCATCGCCGTGCTAGAGAATTGCCAGCAGGCGGATGGGTCGGTGGAGCTGCCGGAGGTGCTTGCGCCCTATCTGGGGGGCAAGACGACGCTGACGGCGGAAGGTGTGCTCGCGTAAACGCTAAATTGGCCATCAGGCCCGATCCGCGCCGCAGGCGCCGGGCCATCGCCTGCCCGCCCGGACGGGCAGGCGATTTGGTAAGGTTGGGCGCGACTTAGGAAACGCATATCACAGCTTAACCATAAAGTGGCATAGATCACAGTCAGGATCGCCACCCCGCGGGCAGGCGCTGGCCCTTGGTTGCCGAAGGCAACTGACGCTCTAGGATTAGGTGCAACGCAACACCAATCCCGCGAGGCCCCAGCTTGCCCAAATCCTCCCGCACCCTGATCGCAGCCCTTGCGCTGCTGCTCAGCATCGCCTTCGCGATTTCGCCCTTCTTCGTGCCCAGCTTTTCAGGCTTTGACCCAAACCAATTCCCGATCCCGCAAGACAACCCACCCGCGCAGCCTGCGGGCTATGCGTTTTCCATCTGGGGGTTGATCTATCTTTGGCTGATCATCGGACTGGCCTATGGCCTTTTGCGCGCGCCGCGGGATGGGCAGTGGCATGACATGCGCGTGCCGCTCTGCCTGTCGCTCGCCGTGGGGACAACATGGCTCGCGGTGGCCACCATGAGCCCGATCTGGGCGGCGGTGCTGATCTGGGTCATGCTGATCACCGCGCTGATCGCCCTGTTCCTCGCCCCGGTCGAAGACCCGCTCTGGGCCGCGGGCCCGGTGGGGCTCTACGCGGGCTGGCTCTCTGCCGCATCCTGTGTGTCACTGGCGCTGCTGGCGGCGGGCTATGGCTATCTGGAAGAGCAGACGGCAGCCGTGGTCTTTGTCGGGCTCGCAGGGGCGATTGGGGCCATCGTGCAGACCGCCCTTGGGCGGACCCCCAGCTACGGGATCGCAGTGATCTGGGGGCTGCTGGGCGTGATCGTCACCAATTGGGTCGACTCGCCTCTGGTCGCCTATCTGGCCCTTGGGGGCAGCATCCTTGTGGCGCTGCCCACGCTCAGGGCGTTTCGGCAGGGCTGACCGAGGTCAGTCCCGGCGGCGGCCGTCGGTGTGCTTGCGCAGCTTCGACGGTGCGGCCTTTTTGCGGTTTTTATAGGGGTTGGCATCCGACTGGCCGCGCATCCAAAGACGGATCGGCGTGCCGGGCATGTCGAAATCCAACCGTAACCCGTTGACCAGATAGCGCGTGTAGCTGTCCGGCACCTTGTCGGGATGGCTGCACATCACAACGAATCCCGGCGGACGGGTCTTGGCTTGGGTCATGTAACGCAGCTTGATACGCTTGCCCTGCGGCGCGGGGGGCGGATGCGCCTCCATCATACCCGAGAGCCAGCGGTTGAGCTGTGCGGTGGTAATCCGGCGGTTCCAGACCTCATAGGCGCGCATGATCGCGGCCTGAAGACGGTCAAGCCCCCTGCCCGTTTTGGCAGAAACAGTAATTAGCGGCGCGCCACGCAGCTGCGGCAAGAGTCTCTCAAAGCTTTCCTTGAGATCGCGCAGCTTTTCCTGACGGTTCTCTTCGATGTCCCATTTGTTCACGGCCACCACGACCGCCCGACCCTCACGCTCGGCCAGATCGGCGATGCGCAGGTCTTGCTGCTCAAACGGGATCTCGGCGTCGAGCAGGACGACAACGACCTCGGCAAATTTCACCGCGCGCAGACCATCGCTGACACTGAGCTTCTCAAGCTTCTCCTGTACCTTGGCTTTCTTGCGCATCCCGGCGGTGTCAAAAATCCGCATCGGCACCGGATCGCCATCCGGCCCGGCCCATTCGGTCATGAGAGAGATCGCGTCGCGGGTGATCCCGGCCTCGGGGCCAGTGAGCAAGCGGTCCTCGCCCAAAATCTGATTGATCAACGTCGACTTGCCCGCATTGGGGCGGCCCACCACGGCAACCTGCAGAGGTTTGGAGCGCGTGGGCATCGGCACGGATTCGGCTTCGAGATCGGCGTCATCCTCGGGCAGGTCCACATCCGTCTCGGGCGCGTCCTGCGTGGCGCGGTCCTCATATTCATCGGCCAGCGGCATCAGCACAGAGTAAAGATCGGTCAGACCTTCGCCATGTTCGGCGGACATGCGAATGGGCTCGCCCAGACCCAGCGAATAGGCCTCGATCATGCCAGCGTCGGCGGCTTTGCCCTCGGCCTTGTTACCGGCGAGAATCACATGGGCGGATTTCTTGCGCAGGATCTCGGCAAAAACCATATCCGACGGGGTCACGCCGACACGGGCGTCGATCATGAACAGACAGATATCGGCCATATCCACGGCACGCTCGGTCAGGCGGCGCATCCGGCCTTGGAGGCTGTCGTCGGTGACCTCTTCCAGACCGGCCGTGTCGATCACGGTAAAGCGCAGGTCGGCCAGTTTGGCCGCCCCTTCGCGCAGATCGCGGGTCACGCCGGGCTGATCGTCGACCAGCGCGAGGCGTTTGCCAACAAGGCGGTTGAACAGCGTGGATTTCCCGACATTGGGACGGCCCACGATGGCAAGGGTAAAGGACATAATTCAGGCTCCGGGCCCCGGTTGGGCCAGTTCAGACACGCGCCTTAGCCTATTTGCGGCCTAACGGAAAGCGTGCAATTGCCCCCTGGTGGAGACGACATAAAGCGTGCCGCCTGCCACGACGGGCGCGGTGGTCGCCCCGCCGGGGATTTGAGTGGTGCCCGTCAGCCCGCCGCCCACAGGGTCAAAGCTGCGCAGCACCCCGTCGTTGGACGCCACAATCACGCGGCCTCCGGCGATGATCGGGCCGTAATGCGCCACGACTTCGGACTGCCTTCTGGGCCGGTCCTTGACGAAATTCGGCAGCGGCGTGCCCCAGATGCGACGGCCCGTGCTGGCGTCGAGCCGCACAAGTTCATTGAGGTCGGTGACCGCGAAAACAGAATCGCCCGCTGGCCAGACCGGGCCGATCGCCCCGTCGCGGGCGACCCATTTGCGGTCCCCGCTATTAACGTCGAGCGCGGCCAGACGGCCCGAATGGTTGCCCACATAGACAGTCCCGCCCGAGACCACGGGCGCGCTTGTCACGTCGCCAACAAAGCTCAGCGCGCGGCCCTGACGTTTGCCCAGAACAGAGGTCGCCCACCGCTCCAGCCCGCCTTGACGGAACAGCCCCTGCACCTCACCCGAGCCGAAGGCAAAGATCGCAAGATCATTGGTGACGGCGGGCGCCGGTGCGCCCAACACATTGCTGAGGCTGGTGACAGCACCGGTCTGCCACTGGATGCGGCCTGTGGTTTTGTCGAGCGCGAAGCCGGTATCGTCACCCGCCGTGAGATAGACCAGATCGCCCGAGACGGTCGGCGTGCCGGAGCCCGTGGCGTCGAGGTCTTGGGTCCAACGCACACCGCCTGTCGTCACGTCGAGCGCGGCAAGAACACCAAAGCCTACGGAGACGTAAAGCGTTTCGCCGTCCACGGCGAGCCCGCCACCAGTGGCTTGGCCTTCGCGGTCGGATGCGGGGGTGAGATCACGGGTCCAGAGCGTTTGGCCTGAGGTCGAGGTCGCGGTGACCTGCGCGCCTGCATCAAGGGTAAAGACGCGCCCGCCTGCGACCACCGGATCGGCAGTGATGCGCTGCTTGCGGCTGTCGCCCGCGCCGATCTTGGCGCTCCAGACCGGCTGCAATGTGCTGCGCAACGCGGGGTGGCCCACGCGGGTCGAGGGGGTGCCGACACTGTGTGTCCAGTTGGCGTTGTTTACCGCGCCGCCCAAAGCGATGGCGCGGCTGGTGTTTACCGGCACCGGGCCGTCGATGGCGTCAAAGGCTGGGTCTTGCACACCGGGGTTTTGCAGCACCGCGCGCACGTCTTCGCGTTTGCCCGGCAGATAGGTCTGCTCATCCGCACAGGCCGTCAGCAGCAGCGCGGCACCGATGGCCCCCGCCACGCCCAGCCCCCGCAGACCCGCATGACCGGGTTCGGATTCGCGATGCTTCGTCATGGACCTGCTCACTTTCTGTCTTTCCTCAACCTTCACGCCCCCGCCGTTTTCGGCGGGTGGATATGTGTCAGTCACCCGTTGCTTCGGGGATCTCAAGCTCAGCCGCTGCAGCAGCGTCTTCGACCCCCGGTTCTTCACCCAAGGCCACAATCACCTGAAGGGCGCGTTGTTGCAAGTCCGGGGTGGTTTCCGCATCGGAGAGAATGGATTGGTAGCGCGACACGGCCTTGTCTGTCTCACCCTCTTGGATGTCGATCAGGGCCAGTTGCTCTTCGGCCAGAAGGCGCAGCGGGGCACCGGGCTGGGCCAGTGCTTCGAGCGCCTGACGCCGCTCTGCCACGGGCACCGATTGGCCCTGAAGGGTCACGGCCTTGAACTGCGCCAATTGGCGGTAAATCGGCGCAAGGTCGCCGTCGAGCGCCACGGCGTCGAGCTGTTCAACGGCGGCGTCAATCTCACCGGCCTCGGCCAAGGCATCGGCGCGCATGAAATGCAGCACGGCGCGGGCACCGGGGCCTTCGGCCTCAATTGGGGCAAGCGCTTCGGCGCGGGCATTGCTGGCATCCGCTTCAAGCGCTTCGAGCATGGCATCGCCCAAGGCTTCGGCCTGCGCACGCTCTTGTGCTTTGCTATATTCGTTCCACGCGGCACCGCCGACGATGGCAACCACAGCGACCACAGCGATCCAGCCATAGCGGCGCAGCAGGCCATAAAACCGGTCGCGGCGGACCTCTTCGTTCACTTCGTCAATAAAACTGTCGGTATCGCTCATCGCGCCCTGCCCCCGGCCTGATTTTGCCCCTCTTACCGCGCGTGGCCAGCCAAGCCAAGACCCAGCGAACTTACGCGCCTTGGATGGCCGCTTGGCGCAGGCCGGGGTCACGCTAAGTCAGAGACAGGATGCAATGAAAGGAGACAATGATGAGAGCGATTGCAATGGCGGCAGGTCTGGTGATGGCAGCGGTGCCCACCTTGGCGCAGGACTTGGTGGCCAAAGTCTCACCCCATGACGTGGTGACAACGATGGACCGGCTGGAAAGCGCCGTCGAAGAGGCCGGGGCCGAAGTTTTCGCCCGCGTCGATCACGCCGCAGGGGCCGAGAAGGTCGAGATGGAGCTGCGCCCAACGCAGCTTTTGATCTTTGGCAACCCCAAGCTCGGCACGCCCGCGATGCAGGACGCCCAGACTGCTGGGCTAGACCTGCCAATGCGGGTGCTGGTCTATGCAGATGGCGAAGGTGCCGTGCATGTGACCTATGCCGACCCTGAAACACTGGTCACGGCGCATGGCCTGCCGGAAGAGGCCGAATATATCACCAAGATGACCGAGGCGCTGGACAACCTCACCGCTAAGGCGATCGGCGAAGAGTAACCCCTCTCCCCGCCCAGACCCTAGCGTTTGGGCGGGGTGTTCTGCGCCTTGATAAGGTTTTCCAGATCGGTCAGCCGCGACATGACCTCATCGCGGTAGGTATTGGTCTGCTCGTTGCTTTCCTCATGATGCGCGTCTTGCATTGAGTTCACGATCAGACCGACCAGCAGGTTCACCACCGCGAAGGTCGTGACCATGATGAAGGGCACAAAAAACATCCACGCATAGGGATAGACCTCCATCACCGGGCGGACGATGCCCATCGACCACGACTCGAGCGTCATGATCTGAAACAGCGAATAGCCCGAGCGCCCCAGCGTGCCGAACCACTGCGGGAAATCCGCGCCAAAGAGTTTGGTGGCCATGACGGAGGCGATGTAAAAGATCACCCCCATCAGCAGGAAAACCGAGCCCATACCGGGCAGCGCGTTGACCAGCCCCTCAACCACACGGCGCAACGAGGGGGCGACGGAGACCACGCGCAGCAGGCGCAGGATACGCAGGGCACGCAACACGCTGAGCCCTTGAGTGGCCGGGATCAGCGAGATGGCGACAATGACAAAGTCAAAAATGCTCCAACCGCGTTTGAAAAAATCCATCCCCCGGCCGTAGAGCTTGATCGCGATCTCAATGACGAAAATGCTGAGGCATACTTTGTCGAGCAGCAGGATCAACGGGCCCGCCTGCGCCATTACCTCGTCTGAGGTCTCAAGCCCCAAGATCACGGCGTTGAACAGAATAACGCCCAGAATGAAGTTCTGAAACGATGCGCGGTCAGCCAGTCGGGCCGCGCGGGCGCGCAGCGACTGTTGCGAGGGGGAGGAGAGATCGGTCATGGCGGTAGATATCGTGTGCCGCTTGGCACAACGCAAGAGCAGATCAGCAGCGATTGCACCATCGGCGGCAATGCCCCGCCCGTCTGCCGAAACAGAAGGCGGGGCCTGTGGGCCGTCTACTCTTCTTCCGCCTGCTGGCGCTGCCAAAGCTGGGCATAACGCCCGCCTTGGGCCAAGAGCACCTCGTGGCTGCCCTGCTCGATGATCTCGCCCTTCTCCAGCACGACGATGCGATCCGCTTCGGCGATGGTCGACAGGCGGTGGGCGATGGTCAGCACCGTGCGCCCCTGCCCGGCCCGGCGCAGCGCGTCTTGAATCTCATGCTCCGTTTCACTGTCGAGCGCGCTTGTCGCCTCGTCCAGCAGCAGGATCGGCGGGTCTTTCAGCAGCGTCCGGGCAATGCCCACGCGCTGTTTCTCGCCGCCCGAGAGTTTCAGCCCCCGCTCGCCCACCGTGGTCTTATACCCCTGCGGCAGCGCCATGATGAAATCGTGGATCTGTGCAGCGCGGGCGGCGGCTTCGACCTCTTCCTGCGTTGCCCCATCGCGTCCGTAGGCGATGTTATAGCCAATGGTGTCGTTGAACAGCACCGTGTCCTGCGGCACCACGCCGATCGCCATATGCAGCGAATGCTGGGTCACATCACGCACGTCCTGCCCGTCGATCTTCAGCGCGCCGCCTGCGACATCGTAGAAACGGAACAACAGCCGCCCGATGGTGGATTTGCCCGAGCCGGTCGAGCCGACGATCGCCACCGTTTCCCCCGGACGCGCTTCAAGCGAGACGCCCTTGAGAATTTCGCGGTCGGTGTCATAGGCAAAACGCACGTTCTCGAGCGTCACGTGGCCGCCGGTGACTTTAAGGTCTGGCGCATTGGGTTTGTCATCAATCTCAGCCGGTTGTTCGAGCAGGCCGAACATCTGCCCCATATCCACCAACGCCTGACGGATCTCGCGGTAAACGGTGCCGAGGAAGTTCAACGGCACAGTCAATTGGATCATATAGGAGTTTACCATGACGAAGTCACCGACGCTGAGTTCGCCACTTTGCACGCCCATCGCCGCCATGACCATGACGCCCACCAGCCCCGCGGTAATGATCAACGCTTGGCCAAAGTTCAGGAAAGCGAGTGAATAGTTCGTCTTGATCGCCGCGTTTTCATAATCCGCCATTGCCAAGTCATAACGTGCGGCCTCGCGGCCCTCGGCGCCAAAGTATTTCACTGTCTCATAGTTCAGCAGGCTGTCAATCGCACGTTGGTTGGCCTCGGTGTCGCTGTCGTTCATCTGCCGCCGCAGACGCACGCGCCATTCGGTCACGGCAAAGGTAAACCAGACATAAACCGCGATGGTCACGGTCACGACCGCCAGATACCAAATGTCGAAGAGCACAGCGAGGATCACGCCGACAAGGATCAACTCAAGGATCAGCGGCCCGATGGAGAACAGCAAGAACCGCAGCAGAAAATCGACGCCTTTGACACCGCGCTCAATGATCCGGCTCAGCCCGCCGGTCTTGCGGGTGATGTGATAGCGCATCGAGAGTTTGTGGATGTGCTGAAAGGTCTCAAGCGCCAACATCCGCAAGGCGCGCTGCCCGACGCGCGCGAAAACCGCATCGCGCACCTGTTGAAAGCCCACGCCCATCAGTCGCGCCATGCCGTAGGCCACGGTCAGGCCAATCGCCCCAAGCGCCAGCATCGGCGCGCCCTCGCCCGCCAGCGCATCCACCGCGTCGCGGTAGAAGAACGGCGTGGCGACGATGATCAGTTTCGAAACCAGCAGCGCCAACATCGCCAGAACCACCCGGCGTTTCACCCATGGCATATCCTTGGGCCAAAGATAGGGCGCCACTTTGCGCAACACCAAAAAGCCCGATTGACGCTCGGCGGCGTCAATCATCTCGGCCTCGGTGGGGATGCGGTCAGGCTTGGGGGTTTTGCGGTCGCGCCGACGCGCGGCGGGCGTATGGTCTGTATCGGCTGGCATGGGAATTCCTGAAGTGATTACAGGCTACATAGGCCCCATCCGCCGAGGTTGCCAGTGTGGGGCGGCGCACAGCCGCTTTGCGCGCTGCGAATGCCGCCCCTTTCTGGGCCTTCAGATCACTCTGATGCAGGCTCTTCGGGAAGATCGAAAACCTGTCCGGGGTAGATCAGATCAGGGTCGCGGATGTTGCCGCTGTTGGCCTCGAACACCTTCACGTAAAGCAACGGATCGCCGTAGCGTTCGCGCGAGATCGCCCAAAGCGTATCGCCTTTCTGGACCGTCACAGCGCTCAGCGGGCCGCTCAACCCTTCAGTGGCGGCGGCCAGCACCTCGGGGGATTCGCGTTTGAAGGGGGTCTCCACCCGGCTGGTCACATCGCCTGCGCGGGAAAGCTCATCCACCCGCAGGGTATAGACGCCCTCATCGACGTTCGGCAGATCGCCCCGCCAGCGGCCCTCTTGATCGACCGGCAGGCTGATCACCGCGTTGTTGTTGAGATAGACGCGCACTTCGCGAGTGTCCGGCTGCGCACGGCCAGCAAGCTGCACGTCACCCAGATCGGAATAGCCGATGGTGTCGAGCGCCACATTTGTCATCACCTGCGGCGGCGCGGTGTCGAGCCGCTCCACCCCCTCGACCGTGGATTTCAGCACCGGGGCTGGCGCAGATGGCTGAGCCGGCGCCGCGGTGGTGTCGGTTTCTTCCGTGGGCCTCGGGGTTGTGGTCTCAGGGCCGGGCGCGTCGCGTTCCGCAAGGCTGGGGGCATCGGTTGTGGAATTTGGCGTCGGGGCCTCTCGCGCAGGGGATGCGGTACCGTCGGCAGCGCCGGTGGCGGGATCCGCCGTTCCCGTCTCCGCCAGCGGTGTGGTTTGGGCTGGGGTGTCGGAGGTCGCCTGTTGCCCTTCCTCTGGCACAGTGCTGTCGCCCGCGCCGGTCAACCCCGGGCCGGTGCCCGTTCCGGTCAACGGAGTCGCTTGAGAGAGCGCGGTGCCGGTGGCAAGGTCTTCCCCCGCCTCGGTACCACGGTCCTGCTCCGGTGCGGAACCCGCGCCCTCGGCGCTGCCGGTATCAGAAAGCGGTGTGGCCTGAGTGGGGTCGGAAACGTTGGCAATCTCTCCTTCGCCCGCGGCGGGCTCTTGGTCTGAGGCGGGACTCACGCCCTCCGCGGTGCCAGTTCCGGAAAGCGGTGTGGCCTGAGTGGGGTCGGATACGTTTGCAATCGTTCCTTCGCCTGCGGCAGGCTCTTGCTCTGCTGCACTGCCCTGAGCCCTGTCGGTTTCCAGAGGGTCAGATTGGCCTCCGCCCTCAATGGTCTCTTGCTCCGCTGTGGCCGTCTCGCTTGCAGCGGCGGGCGCTGCCGAGCCGTCGTCAGATGTTGGCTGGCTTTCGGCATCCGCGTCAGCTTCGGCGGTCGCGGTCCCGGCCAGCGGGGTCGCCTGTGCCGGAGCGGTCGCGGCGGGCTCGATTGCGGCCTCGTCCCGTTCTTCGGCGGGTGCATCGGTAGAAGGCATCTGATCTGCAGGCGCCTCTGCCGTCGCCTCAGCCTCGGCAAGCGGGGTCACGTCAGATGCTTCAGCCTCAACCTGCACGTCGCCCGGCGATGCGGGGTCAGGCTCCGCACCCTCGTCTGCTGCCGCCTCGCCACCGGGGTCCGCGCCCTCCTTCGCAATCTCAAGCGGGCTTTGCTCGGGCGTGGTGTCGGCCTCTGCCATCTGCAGGGGCGCTGCGGTCGGCGTGAGTATGATCTCTTCTTCCGAGGCGAGCTTGGTCTCACCGTCCTGCCCCAAAAGCGTCAGCACATGGCCCTTGCCGTCGGGGGGGATCATCGCGAGAGTCGCGAACTTTCCGGACCCATCGGCGGTGGCGGTGGCGATCTCTTCGCCGTCTTTCAACACGGCCACGCTGCTGCCGGGGGCCGCGCGGCCTGCGATCACGGTCATCCCATCACTTTCGCGGCGCACTTCATCAAAGGCCGGGGCCTGCGGTTCTGGCACTTGCGGTTCTGTCGCTTGCTGCGTGACCTTGGGCTCTGTCGCTGCCGCGTCTTCGGGGCCCACGGAAACGCCCTGCACGGCATTTGGCACAAGCGTGGCGTTCTCTGGGGTGGCATCGCGTTCGGGGAGCACGGCCACGGTGGTTTGCCCTGCCTCCTCCGGCCCGCTGCGCTTGCTGCCGATCCAAGCGCCAAGCGCCAGTACCGCCGCCGCAAAGGCGCCCGCCGCCATCGCTCCCATGCCGCCAAACCGGCCAAATCCCTTGAACATCTTCTACTTCCCCTGTGGTTGAGCCTTTTTAGCAAGCAGGCTAACAGGGGTCAAAAGCGCAGACGATCCGCGCCGAATTTTCCTAATCATCAGGACGCTTTACCATGCAACATTCTGTCTGTGTCTATTGCGGCTCCCGCCCCGGCGATGACGATGCTTTCACCCAGGACGCCGAGACGCTGGGCCGTGGTCTGGCCGAAGCCGGGCTGCGGCTGGTCTATGGCGCTGGCGATGTTGGCCTGATGGGCAGCGTTGCACGTGCCGCCCAAACGGCTGGCGGCGACACCTTCGGCGTGATCCCCGCGCATCTTGTCGCATGGGAAGTCGGCAAGACCGACCTGACCCGCTACATCGTGACCGAGACGATGCACGAGCGCAAAAAAGTGATGTTCATGAACTGCGATGCCGTAGCCGTTCTGCCCGGTGGCGCGGGATCGCTGGATGAGCTTTTCGAGGTGCTGACATGGCGCCAGTTGGGCCTGCATGAAAAACCTATTTTCCTTGTGAACACAAATGGATACTGGGATCCTTTCATGTCACTGATGAACCATGTCGTGGCCCATGGATTTGCCGATGCGACGTTATTGGATTACGTCACCGTGGTGGCGGATGCCGATGCCGCTCTCAGCGCCCTGCGCCGTGCCTTGTCCTGACGAAAGGTGCTGACGGAATAGACCGCCAGCGCGCACCAGATAAGCACGAAAGCCTGCACATGCCAGCCGGTGAAAGGCTCGCGGAACAGGACCACGGCGCAGAAAAACTGCAAGGTCGGGTTGATGTAGCTCAGCAATCCGGCCGTCGCCATCGACAGCCGCCGCGCGGCGTAGCTGAACAGGATCAGCGGCGTAGCCGTGATCGGCCCAGCCAATATCAAAAGCGCCGTATCGCGAAACGACGCACCAAAGGCCCCGGCCCCATTGTCACCCGTTTGCCACAGCACGAGCACCGCGAGAGGCGACAAAAGCAGCACCTCCGCCGTGACGGAGACCACCGGCCCCACCGCCAACCGCTTTTTCGCCAGCCCATAAAGCCCGAAGGAGGCCGCCAGCGCCAAAGCGAGCCAAGGCGCGGTGCCCAGCCCATAGGTGAGCAATGAGACGGCCAGGGTGACCAAGCCGACCGCGAAGAGCTGCACAGGGCTCAACCGCTCGCCAAAGACCAGCCGCCCCAGCAGGACGGAGACCAGCGGGAAGATGTAGTAGCCCAAAGCGGCCTCGGTCGCCTGCCCGCTTTGCACCGCTGAGATGAAGAGATACCAGTTCGTCGCGATCACCAAGGCCGCGAAGGCGAGCAATCCAAAGCCTCGCGGCCCCGCCATCGCGTCGAATACCGCGCGCAAACGCCGCTGTACCGTCAGGACGATTATGAAAAACACCAGCGACCATAGGGTGCGATGCGCGAGCACCTCGGCGGCGGGCACATGCGACAGCAATTTGTAGAAGATCGACGACAGCCCCCAAATGCAGCAGGCCGCGATCATGGCGGCGAAACCCTTGGTGGTGTCGGTCATGGGAAATCCTTGGCGCGGTAGACTGCTTCCTTGTGAAGGCAATCAAATCCCGCGCCAAGGGAAAAGTCAGGCTTGGGCCAATTCCCCGGCCACGATCTTTTCGATTTCATCAATGGGGTGGTTGGTCAGCGTTTTGGGGATCTCACCCACGACCTTGTTCCGCACCTCTTTATGAAGATCATCGCGCAGATCCCCCAGCACTGCCGGAGGCGCCACCAGAACGATCCGCTCGAAACGTCCCTTGTGGGCGAGTTTATAAAGAATGTCTGCCAAGTCTTTGGCAAAGCGCTCTTTTTCCAGCTCGTGCCAATCCGTGTCGTCAAAGGCGGAGCGGTGCCCGCTGGGCCCGTCGCTCATACGTCCGGGGCGGTTGGCGGCTTGTTCCCGCGCCGGGGGATTTTCCTGCTCTTCCTTGCGCACGACTTGAAGATAAGGATCTTCGCCGTCCGTGTGGTTTTGCAGGAAAAGGGCCTTTTCGCCATCCGCGATCAGCACCCATGTGTCTTGGCTCAGTTTGGTCATGAAGGCTCTCCGTGGTTGCGTTTGTCTTCGCCGGTGACGCGGGTCACGCCGTCTTCGCCCTTCTCGGCGCGGCGCATGGCGTCTTGGGTGCCCACGTCCTTTTGCAAGTCACCCCCGGCGCGGCCGCCTTGATCTGGCGTTTCGGTCTCGGAGAGGAATTTTTCCGTTTCCTTGGTCCCGTCGTTGGATCGTTTCCGCTCGGCCATGTTATCCTCCTTTATTGACGTGAAGTCTCAGGGGAAAAACATCCGCGAAGGGGCTTGGGTTCCAACGAAAAAACCCCGCAGCAGGCTGCGGGGTTCGGTTTGTCACTTGGGGCCAGCCCGGAGGCTGTGTTGGTCATGACAGACGCGACGCGACGTTGTCCCAGTTCACCCAGCCTGCGGCGCAGCCGTGGACGTCGGTGGCTGGGAGAGCAACACCCGCATCAAGCGCGGGCGTCGCTCAGACGCGCCGCAGCCTGTTCACAGGCGCGAGGCGACGTTGTCCCAGTTCACCAGATTGTCGAGGAAGTTCGACAGGTAGTCGGGGCGCGCGTTGCGGAAGTCGATGTAGTAGGAGTGTTCCCACACGTCGCAGCCCAGCAGTGCCGTTTGGTCAAAGCAGATCGGGTTCACGCCGTTCTCGGTCTTGGTGACCTTCAGGCTGCCGTCTTTATCTTTCACCAGCCATGCCCAGCCAGAGCCGAACTGGCCCGCGCCTGCGGCTTTGAACTCGTCCTTGAACTTGTCGACGGAACCAAAGCTCTCGGTGATCGCTCTTTCCAGGTCGCCCGGAAGCTTGTTGTCTTCGGGGCTCATCATTTCCCAGAACTGGTTGTGGTTCCACAGCTGGCTGATGTTGTTGAAGATGCCGGACTGCGCCACGGCATTCGGGTCATAGGTGCCCTTGATGATCTCTTCGAGGGTCTTGCCCTCCCACTCGGTGCCTTCGATCGCCTTGTTGCCGTTGGTCACATAGGCGTTGTGGTGCTTGTCGTGGTGGTATTCCAGCGTTTCCTTGGACATGCCTTTGGATGCAAGCGCGTCGTGGGCATAGGGGAGATCGGGAAGTTCAAAAGCCATTTCTGGGCCTCCTCATTTGGGAATTTCGCTGTGGCCACTTGATGGGGATCAAGCGGCAACGTCAAGGTCAACGTCTGCAAAACACATCCGTTCCAAGCGAAATAGTCAGTTTTTCTCCCGACTTAAGCCGTTCGGAAATGGCCCACCTCGCTGCCGGGCTGGGCAGCGACACTGAGCAGGTCGAACATATACTGCGCGACCGACCGAAAACAGATCGCTTCAAAGGCACCGTCTTCGCGCAACCAAAAGGCCGCTGGCACCTGCCCTATGCGGGTGCGGCGGAACATGCCGGGGGTAAACTGACCGGGAGAAAGATCGACCGGCGCGAGCTTGGCCAGCACCTCGCGCGCATGGGGGCCTTCGACGCGAAACACCGCCCGCGCGCCAGAGATATCCACCGCCGTGGCATGGGTATCCTCAAAGGCCGCATGTAGCCGCGCCAGCACCTCTGGCACCTGCGGGTGCGGACAGAAAAGCAGCAGTTCATCGGGCGACATCCAAGCCACGCCGGCTGCGCCTTCGAACTGGCACTGCCCGCGCGCCGGGCGGTCAATGCCGGTGAGTTTTTTGGTCACCTTGCGGACATAGGGGGCATCCAGATCGCCGCGAATGGTGATCATGCCCAAGGGGGCGACTTCGGAAATCGTAGCGATACCAGAGGCGTAGCGGGCGTTCTTCAACGCAGTGACAGGTTCAGACATTCTGTTTCTCCCCTTTGGGATCATAAAACACCGGGTCGACGATCATCGCTTCATAGGTTTTGCCGTCGGTGCCGGGGAAGCTCAGCACTTCGCCCATCCGGTCCGGCCCGTTCAACACCAGTCCCATGGCAATGCCGCGGTCGAGCGTCGGCGAATGATAGGTCGAGGTCACCCGCCCCTGCATCACCTTTTGCCCGTTCTCATTCTCTCCTTCGCCAAGCGCATATGCGCCATCCGGCAGGGTGCTGCCATCGGTGGTTTCCAGCCCCACCAGCTTCCAGCGTGTCGGGTCCTGCATATGGCTGCGCTGCTGGGCGCGTTTGCCAAGGTAGTCGTCTTTCTTCTTCGAAATCGCCCAGTTCAGGCCAAGGTCTTGGGGGATCACCGTGCCGTCGGTCTCATCCCCGATCATGATGAAGCCCTTCTCGGCGCGCAGGATGTGCAGACATTCCGTGCCATAGGGCATCACGCCCAAGTCATGCCCGGCGATCAGCAGCGCGTCCCAAAAGGCCTGCCCCTGCCCGGCCTCGACCGCGATCTCATAGCTCAGTTCCCCCGAGAAAGAGATGCGGAAGACGCGCACCTTGAAACCGCCCAATTCGCCCTCGGTCCATTCCATAAAGCCAAGCGCCTCGCGGCTCAGGTCCATGCCGCCGAGCTTCTCCAGACACTTGCGCGCATTGGGGCCGACCACGGCCACCTGCGCATAGTGTTCGGTGGCGTTGACCACATGCACTTTCCAGTCCCACCATTCGGTCTGGAGCCATTCTTCCATATGCGCGTGAATGCTATCGGCGCCGCCGGTGGTGGTGTGACAAAGGAAGGTCTGCTCATCCAAACGTGCGACCACGCCGTCGTCGATCAGGAAACCGTTTTCATTGCACATCAACCCATAGCGGCATTTGCCGGGCTTCAGCGTCGACATCATATTGGTGTACATCATGTCGAGGAAACGCGCCGCATCCGGGCCGCGCACGATCAGCTTGCCCAGTGTCGAGGCATCCAGCAGGCCAAGGTTTTGCCGCGTATTCGTTACCTCGCGCATCACCGCGTCATGGGTGCTTTCGCCGCTTTGCACATAGGCATAGGGCCGCCGCCATTGGCCAACCGGCTCCCACACCGCGCCATTGGCCGCGTGCCAATCATGCAGCGGGGTGCGACGGATCGGTTGGAAGGTATCGCCCCGCGCCGACCCCGCAATCGCCCCCATCGAGATCGGGTGATAAGGCGGGCGGAAGGTGGTGGTGCCAACCTTGGGAATCTCGGCATCCAGCGCGCCTGCTAGCGTGGCCAGCCCGTTGATATTGCTGAGCTTCCCCTGATCCGTGGCCATGCCGAGCGTGGTATAGCGTTTGGCATGTTCAACCGAGACGAAGCCCTCTTGCGCGGCCAGACGCACGTCCGAAACTTTGACGTCGTTCTGGTAATCGAGAAAGGTCTTCTCCCGCAGTTTGACGCTGGCGCCCTGCGGCATTTGCCAGACCGGCATCATCGGCGCTTCTTCGCGGCGCAGCGCCTCGGGCGAGGTGTAATCACGCGGCATCTTGAACCCGAGCGAGGTGGCCACCCCATCGGCGGCGGCGTGGGCGTCATGCAGCACGTCGTCGAGCGCAAAGACCCCAGCCGCAGCCCCGGCGGGCGTGACGAAACCGTGCCCATCCGCCCCGGTGGGCGGGTGGTCCTGATCGGGGCGGAAACAGGCATGCGTCTTGTCCCATGTCAGCTTGCCGCCGCAATGGGACCACAGGTGCACCACGGGCGACCAGCCACCCGACATGGCGACGGCGTCGCAGGCAATCTCTTCCAGCACCGCGCCTTCGCCCGCCTGCGAACAGACCGCCACGCCTGTCACCCGCTTGCCCCCCTGAACCGAGGAAACCGCATGGCCCATGACCACCCGAATGCCGAGCGCCTTGGCCTTTGCGACCAATTCGCTGTCTTGCGGCAATACCCGGGCATCTAGCACGGCAGGCACATCCAGCCCCGCCTGTTTTAGCGCAATGGCGGTGAGATAGGCGTTGTCGTTATTTGTGACCAGAACAGTGCGGTCCCCCGGCGAGACCCCGTAATTCGCCACATAGTCGCGCATGGCCGAGGCCAGCATCACGCCGGGCACGTCATTGCCCGCAAAGCTCATAGGCCGCTCAATCGCGCCTGTCGCGGTGATCACATGCCCGGCCCGAACGCGCCACAGCCGGTGGCGGGGGCCCAGTGCTTCGGGGGCATGATCGCGTAGCCGCTCATAGCCCAGCACATAGCCGTGATCGTAAACACCCGCGCCCATGGTGCGGTCGCGTAGGTCGACATTCTCCATGCCGCGGAGGCGGTCGAGTGTCGCGGTGATCCACGTCTCAACCGGTGCGCCATCCACCGTGCCCCCATCGACCGGCGCACGCCCGCCCCAATGGGCCGATTGCTCCATCACGATGACCCGCGCGCCGCTCAGCCCCGCGGCCAGCGCCGCCTGCAGCCCCGCAACCCCGCCGCCGATGACCAGCACATCGCAGAAGGCATGGAAATGCTCATAGGTATCCGCATCCGCCGCCTTCGGCGCTTTGCCCAAGCCTGCGGAATGGCGGATGATCGGCTCGTAGAGATGCTTCCACAGCGGGCGCGGATGCATGAACATCTTGTAGTAGAAGCCTGCGGGCAGAAAGCGGCTGAGGTGCTTGTTAAGGGCGCCGACATCGAACTCAAGGCTCGGCCAATGGTTCTGGCTCGCCGCTTCCAACCCTTCATGAAGTTCGGTTGTGGTAACACGGGCATTGGGCTCAAACTGCCCCTCTTGACCCAGCCCCACCAAACCGTTGGGTTCTTCGGGGCCGGAGGTCACGATGCCGCGCGGGCGGTGGTATTTGAACGAGCGCCCGACCAGCACCTGATCGTTGGCCAGCAGGGCCGAGGCCAGCGTGTCGCCCTCATAGCCGCGCATTTGCTTGCCGTTGAAGGTGAAACTCAGCGGTTTGCTTTTGTTCAGCAGGCGGCCGCCTGTGGCCAGTCTTGTGCTCATCTTGGAAAACCTTGCGGGCTGAAGAAAGAGGGATGCCGGTGCGGGGATCAGAACCGAACGGGGCTAGTTGGCGCTGCGCCACTGCCAGTCGGGATGGCGTTTGCGGATCGCCTCACGGATGTGATCGGGCGGGGCGAGGGTCTGGGCCGCATAGCTGCCAAAGACCTCAAGCGTGGCGGTATCACGGGCCATGTGGAACCACTTGCCACAGCCATAGACATGGCGCCACCGTTCCAGATGCACCCCCTTCGGGTTCTCGCGCATGAACAGATAGGTTTCGAAATCGTCGTCCGCGCCACCGGGGCCGACACGTTTCAGATGCGCTTCACCGCCGCCGTGAAACTCTGTCTCTTCGGCGGTGACATGACAGCAAGGACAGGTGAGGATCAGCATGGGCAGGCTCCTTGTCGTATGGAGAACGGCAAAACGCCGCCCCGGCGCAAAAGCGCGGAACGGCGTCGGTCGTGAAAGGGCAGCGCCACAGGGGACGCGGCCAAGATCGGTTTACTCAGTCGGTGTGGCTGTCTCTTCGACGGCGTCCGCAGTGCCTTCGGCTGCGCCCTCAATGGCTTCGCCTGTGCTTTCGGTTGCGCCTTCGACGTTGACGTTAACGTCATTCGCACCGTCGATGTCGCCACCTGCAAAGAGGAAATATGCCAGCAGAGCCACGACAACGACAACCGCGCCAACGATAAAGGCAAGGCCGCTGCTGCCGCCACGATCGGTCGTGGTTGTGGTCGTGGTGGTGTTGGTGTGATCGACGTGGTCTGTACGGTTGTGATCCGGGGTTGCCATTGTTCAGCTCCGTTATATTCAATGTCTGAACAGGCAACTCCAGCGCGGGAGAAATCGTTCCGCCCGATACAACGCATCAGCGATTTGTGGCCGATCCGCAACATCAATGGGCCACCCCTGCGGCCACGGATTCGTCGATAAATCGGCCTTCGGCAAACCGTTCCAGCCCGAAGGCGTCGGTCAGCGGTGAATGCCCTTTGGCCATCAGCTCGGCAAAACCCCAGCCCGAGCCGGGGATCGCCTTGAACCCGCCCGTGCCCCAGCCGCCGTTGATAAAAACCCCCTCAACCGGGGTCTTACTGAGGATCGGAGAGCGGTCGCCGGTCACATCCACGATCCCGCCCCATTGCCGCAACATCTTGAGCCGTGAGATCATCGGGAAGGTCTCAACCAGCGCGCGCACCGTCTCTTCGATATGATGGAAACTGCCGCGTTGGGTGTAGTTGTTGTAGCCATCGGTGCCCCCGCCGATGACCATCTCGCCCTTGTCGGACTGGCTCATGTAGCCGTGCACCGTATTGGCCATCACGACCACATCCATACAGGGTTTGATCGGCTCGCTGACCAGCGCTTGCAGGGCCACGCTTTCCATCGGCAGACGGAAGCCCGCCATATTTGCCAACTGCCCCGAATGCCCTGCCACGACCATGCCCAGTTTGTCGCAATCAATATCGCCGCGCGTGGTGCTGACACCGGTGACCTTGCCGCCCGTCTGGCGCACACCGGTGACCTCGCATTTCTGGATGATGTCCATGCCCATATCCGAGCAGGCCCGCGCATAGCCCCAAGCCACCGCATCATGCCGCGCCGTGCCGCCGCGCGCTTGCCAGAGCCCGCCCAGCACAGGATAGCGCGGCCCGTCGATGTTGATAATCGGCACCAGTTGTTTGACGCGGTCCGGCCCGATGAATTCGGTGGTGACGCCCTGTAGCGCGTTGGCATGTGCGGTACGCTTATAGCCGCGCACCTCATGTTCGGTCTGCGCCAACATGATCACCCCACGGGGGCTGAACATGACGTTGTAGTTCAAATCCTGACTCATCGTCTCATAGAGACTGCGCGCCTTTTCGTAGATCGCAGCCGAGGGGTCTTGCAGGTAATTCGAGCGGATGATCGTCGTGTTGCGCCCAGTGTTGCCGCCGCCGAGCCACCCCTTCTCAAGCACCGCGACATTGGTGATGCCGAAATTCTTGCCCAGATAATAGGCCGTAGCCAGCCCATGCCCGCCTGCGCCGACGATGATCACATCATAGCGTTTCTTGGGCTGCGCATCGCGCCAGGCGCGGGTCCAGCCCGTATGATGGCGCATGGCCTCTCGGGCCACTGCGAAAACGGAGTATTTCTTCATCACGTCACTTCCCGGCAAGGATTCGGGCCGCGCGGGCGGCTGAGGTCTTTTCTGAGCCTAGGAGCAGATATTCGAAATGACCACCACGGCATTTGGATGCGGTTTTGCGACATGTGGCGCGATTGGTGAAAAATGCCGCAGGGGGCGCGGCATTTGCGGTCTTTTGTCGGGGCCGGTCAAAGGTTAGGTAGAGGCCATGATATTCTGGTTTCTCTCTGGCGCGATGGCGCTTGTCGTGGGCGGTTTTCTGGCGCGGGCCGCATGGCGCGGCGCGGATACGCCCCTGCCCGCGCAGGCGGATTATGACCTCAAGGTCTACCGCGACCAATTGGACGAGGTCGAGCGTGACCTCGCCCGCGGTGTGGTGTCTGAGGCCGATGCCGTCCGGATCCGCACCGAGATTTCGCGCCGCATCCTTGCCGTCGATGCGGCGCAAGATGGGGGCCAGCAAAACACCTCGCGGCCCGCGCCCGTCGTGCTGATCGCAGGGGTCGTGGCCTTGGGTGCCGGATCACTGGCGCTCTACTGGCATCTGGGGCAGCCCGGCTATGGCGATCTTGCCCTGGCCGACCGCATCGCCTTTGCCGAAGACATGCGCCGCAACCGCCCCAGCCAGCAAAGCGCGGTGGAAAGCCTGCCTGTCAGCCCCAGCACCGAGGGGCTGAGCGCGGATTACCTTGCGCTGATGCAACAGCTTCGCGCCACGGTCAAAGAACGGCCCGAAGATTTGCAGGGCCAGACCCTGCTGGCACAGAACGAGGCCCGCGTCGGTAATTTCGCCGCCGCAGCCGAGGCGCAGGGCAATGTGCTGCGTCTCAAGGGCGCGGACCGGACTGCGAAGGACATCGCAGATTACGCCGAACTTTTGGTGCTGGCGGCGGGGGGCTATGTCTCTCCCGAGGCGGAAACCGCCCTGCGGGAAGTGCTCAACCGCGATGAGCAGGATGGCCGCGCACGCTATTACCTTGGCCTGATGATGGTGCAGACCGGGCGGCCGGATGTCGGTTTCCGCATTTGGGACGCGCTTTTGCGGCGCGGGCCAGCGGATGCGGCATGGATCGAGCCGATCCGCGCGCAGATTTCGCAGGTCGCCAGCCTTGCCGGGGTGAATTACGAAATGCCTCAGATCGGCACCGGAGCGCCGGCGCGGGGGCCATCCGCCGAAGACATCGAAGCCGCCTCCGAGATGAGCGCGGACGACCGGATGGAGATGATCGGCGGCATGGTGGCTGGCCTGTCGGATCGTCTGGCCAGCGAAGGAGGCCCCCCGCAGGACTGGGCGCGGCTGATCACATCGCTGGGCGTTTTGGGGGACACAGATCAAGCCCGCGCAGTCTATGATAACGCGCTTGAGGTCTTCTCGGGCGATAATGCGGCGCTGGACATGATCCGCAGCGCCGGAGAACGTGCAGGAGTGGCAGGATGATTTACGACGACACGGCAGATTTCATCGCCGCCCTGCCCCCGATGCAGGCGCTGATCGGGCTCGATCTGGGCGAAAAGACCATCGGCGTCGCGGTGAGCGACAGCTTCCAATCCGTCGCCACCCCGCTGGAAACCGTGCGGCGCAAGAAATTTGGGCTGGATGCCGCGCGTCTGGCCGAGATCATCGCCGAGCGCCGTATCGGTGGGCTGGTTTTGGGATTGCCGCGCAACATGGACGGCTCGGAAGGGCCGCGTTGCCAGTCGACCCGCGCTTTCGCCCGCAACTTCGACCGGCTCACGCCGCTGCCCATCACCTATTGGGACGAGCGTCTGTCGACCGTGGCCGCCGAACGCGCACTGCTAGAGGCTGACACCACCCGCAAACGCCGCGCTGAGGTGATCGACCATGTGGCCGCGGGCTATATCCTTCAGGGGCTTTTGGACCGCCTGCAGGTGATGCGCCGTGAATAAGAAAGTCTGGCAGCGCGATGAGGTCGAAAGCCCCTGCATCAACATCTGCGTGGTGCACCCCGAAAGCCGGCTCTGCACCGGCTGTCTGCGTTCGATTGATGAGATTGGCCGCTGGTCGGTAATGAGCGTGGAGGAGCGCCGCACCATCATGGCGGAATTGCCCCAACGTGAAAGCGCCCACGCAAAACGGCGCGGGGGCCGCGCGGCGAAACTGGCGCGGCGACGCGACTAGCGCAGCCTTAGGCGCCGCGACGCTGGACGATCTGGTTCAGGAAAATAAGAGCCGCTTCGCCATCCGTGGCATCGTGAAGCCCCATCGGGGTCGCGTTGTAATTGGCCGCAGGCACCGAGGCACGGGCAAATGTCAGGCTGGTTTCACGGGTGAACATTCCGTCAAAGCGAAACGCCCGACGGCCCCGGCGCGCAGGTTTCCAATAGGCGAGGTCTCTGCCCTGCCCTTTGAGGATGATTGCTTTGGTCCCGCTTCGGCGCATCTCGTCACGTCCCTTGGTTCGGATGATTCTGCGTATGTTAAGGCAATAAGCCAGTTGTTTGTGTCGAGATTGCGGCAATTTGATGAACATTGTCCGAAATTGGGCAGAGAATCTCACATTCCGGCAGGTTTAAGGTCAAAAGCGGGTCAACTCAGCCCCAAAGTGCTTTTCTCAACATATTTAGCGCCACCAGCACCAGAAATACGGCAAAGACCCGTTTGAGCGGCTTGGGGTCCATCGCATGGGCCAGCCGCACGCCCCAAGGCGCGGTGATGAGCGTCATTGTCACGACGATCCCGAAGGCACCTAGATTAACCGCGCCGATGGTCAAGGGCGGGCGGCTTTGCGCGATATCAACGAAGAGAAAGGCTAGCACCGAGGGCACGGCGATCAAGAGCCCGAAGCCCGCCGCCGTGGCCACGGCCCGGTGAATGGGCCGACCATGAAGTGTCATCAGCGGCACGCCAAAGCTGCCGCCACCGATCCCCATCAGCACTGACAGAAACCCGACCATCGGCGACAGGATGGCGCGTTTGATGCCACGCGGCATGGTCTCTCCCAAGCGCCAATCGCTGCGCCCGAACCCTAAGTAGAGCCCGACAATCAACGCCAGTCCGCCAAAGATCGCCTGAAGGGTCTGGGTGCGCAATTGCGCCACCAACAGCACGCCCAAGATGGCCCCCACCATGATCCCCGGCGCCCAAGTGCGCAGGATTTCCCAATCGACCGCGCCCTTTTTATTATGCGCATGGACTGAACGCGCAGAGGTGACGATGATCGTCGCCAGCGATGTCGCAAGGCAAATCTGCATCAGCTGTGGCCCGTCATAGCCGAGCGATTGCAGCGCATAGAAAAACGCGGGGACCAAGACGATCCCCCCGCCGACGCCCAGCAGCCCTGCCAAAACCCCGGCAAAACCTCCGATCAGGGCGATAAGCACCAGCATCGGCAAAAGATCGTTCAACTCTGGCATCTGGCCCCTCCCGGCTGTCGATGTGCCTATCAAGCCCTTTCGCGCCGGGGGTTCAAGCGATAACGCCGGGGTTGCACTTCCCCCAAGCGGAGTTAGGTTGCGCGCGAAAGTCGGCCCCAGACATCGGTCTTCGCTTGCCGCCTTGCCCCTTTGGCCCCGGCCATCCCATCCGAAAGGACATCACGTGCTACGTTCAGCGCTCATTCTCGGGTTGCTGGGGCTGGTCGGCCCCTTCGCCATCGACATGTATCTGCCCGCCATGCCCGCCATCGCCGCCAGCTATGGCGCGTCTGAGACGGCGGTACAGGCGACCATCACCGCCTATTTCATCGCCTTCGGGCTGGGCCAGCTTTTCTACGGCCCATGGGCCGATCAGGCGGGGCGCAAGCTGCCGATCATGGTGGGGCTGGTGCTGTTCGTGATCGCCTCCTTCGGGGCCGCCTTCGCGCCAACGATGGCGGCACTAACCGGCTGGCGGGCTCTGCAAGGGCTTGGCGGCGCCGTGCTGATGGTGGTGCCGCGTGCGATCATCCGTGACCAATACACCGGCACACAGGCGACGCGGTTGATGGCGATGTTGATGCTGGTGATCTCGATCTCGCCCATGTTAGCCCCACTGGCGGGCAGCGCGGTGATGGCGCTGGCCGATTGGCGCGCGATCTTCGTAACCTTGGGTGTTTTGGCCATCGCCGCGCTGGCACTTACCGCCCTCGCCCAGCCCGAGACGCTGCCCGTCAAACGCCGCGTGCGGATCAACCCGCGCAACCTTTGGCGTGGGGCGAAAGTGCTTCTGAGCGATCCGATTTTCATGGGGCTGACCTTTATCGGCGGCTTTGCCATGGGGTCATTCTTTGTCTTCATCGCCTTCGCGCCCTTCGTCTATACCGGCCAATACGGGCTGGGGCCGACGGGGTTTTCGCTGGCCTTCGCGGTCAACGCGGTCGGCTTTTTCTCGGCCTCGCAACTGGCGGGGTGGCTGGGCGAACGCTGGGGCATGCGCAGCCTTGTGCGGCGCGGTGTGGCGGGCTTCGTCTTTTTCTCGTCAGCCATCTTTATCACCGCGTTGGCGACGGATCCGGGCCTCTATGTGGTGATGGCGGGGCTGTTCTGCGCCAACGCCTGCCTTGGCGTCGTCGTGCCGACGGTGATGGTCGTGGCGCTGGACGATCACGGCGATATTGCCGGTCTGGCCTCCTCGCTGGGCGGCACCTTGCAGATGGTGGCAGGTGGGCTTGCAATCGCGCTTGCCGGGCCGTTTTTTGACGGGACTGTCACACCGATGCTGGGGGCGATCGCGGCCTGCGGACTGGTGGCCGCCCTGCTCACGCTGGCGCTGCTGCGGCCCCGCCCGGTGGCAGAGCCCACGGTCTAACCCTACCCCGCCGCGGCGATTTCCTGCGCCGCGGCGACCTCGGCCAAGGCGGCCTCAACCAGTTCCGGCCCCGCGCCGGGCTTATGCGCCCCTTCGGACAGGATACGCCGCCACTGCCGCGCGCCGGGCCGCCCGGCAAAAAGCCCCAGCATATGTCGGGTGATCTGCCCCAAACGCCCGGCGCCGGCCAGATGCGCCTCGATATAGGGCAACATCCCCTGCACCGCGGCCTCTGCACTGCTGTCAGTACCCCGCCCGTAGACGCGCCGGTCCGCGCTGGCGAGGATATCGGTCGGCGCATGATAGGCGCTGCGCCCCACCATGACGCCATCTAATCCGGCGTCCAGAAAAGCTTCGGCCTGATCGAGCGAGGTGATCCCGCCATTGACCGAAATATGCAGGTTCGGAAACAGCCCCTTCATCTGATGCACGAGATCATAGTTTAATGGCGGAATATCACGGTTTTCTTTGGGGCTCAGCCCCTGCAACCACGCCTTGCGCGCATGGATCGTAACGCGGGTGCAGCCCGCCGCCACGATACGCGCGAGGAACTCGGGCAAGATTTCCTCAGGGTTCTGATCGTCCACGCCGATGCGGCATTTCACCGTCACCTCGACATCGCAGGCCGCGCGCATGGCATCCACACAGTCCGCCACCAGCCCAGGCTGCTGCATCAAGACCGCGCCAAAAGCACCGGATTGCACCCGGTCAGACGGGCAGCCGCAATTGAGGTTAATCTCATCATAGCCTGCCTCAGCCCCCAACCGTGCCGCCTGTGCCAGCTCTACGGGGTCCGACCCGCCAAGTTGCAGCGCCACGGGATGTTCCGACGGGTCGTGATCCAGCAGATGCAACGCCCCACCCCGCACCAAAGCGGGTGCAGTGACCATCTCGGTATAGAGGAGCGTCTCGCGGCTTAGCAGCCGGTGGAGGTAGCGGCAGTGGCGGTCGGTCCAATCCATCATGGGTGCCACGCTCAGGCGGGCTGATTTTTCAACCTTATTTTTCAATTGCTTAACCTCAGTTCCGAATGAACTTCATGTAGCACGCTATGCGTGGATTTCCGGGGGGTTTTCCCGATTTTCCGGGGTTTTCGATTCTGCATTGCTACCGTGTAACAGATCCGCACTGCCAGAACACCGCCACTTCATCCGGCCTGGTTCGCCCCGCGGTCCGCCCCTTCGCGCTGTCCCTCAAGCAAGGAAGTCGGGAATCAAACCGAGAACACTTTTTTTGCGGAAGCGCCGACTTCCTTCTCACAACAGCACCTGAGGAATTTTCTTCATAACCATCATCTCGGTGTGCGGTGACCCAATTTCTAAATGGTGGGAAGCTTTTCTCCGACAGGCTAATTGTGTCCGGGAATGGCGCCGAAATTCCCATAGTTTGGAATTTGTTCTGCCGAATTCGGCCCCGGTGCGCTGTAGTAGAGTTATTCAACACAATCCGGACAGACCTTGCCCGCACAGACCTTGCCCGCTCAGAACTTGCAACGTGCCAAACTTCGCGCAGTTGGATAAGCCCCGCCTAAATCCCGAACAAAAGCACAAAAGCAAGAGCCGCGCCGAGCAGGAACAC
Source organism: Sulfitobacter sp. NFXS29 (assembly GCF_040148765.1). Lineage (NCBI taxonomy): Bacteria > Pseudomonadati > Pseudomonadota > Alphaproteobacteria > Rhodobacterales > Roseobacteraceae > Sulfitobacter > Sulfitobacter sp. NFXS29. The sequence goes on along the minus strand of NZ_JAGDED010000004.1, from coordinate 167,673 downwards.
CGTTTCGACCACCAGAATGATGCTGTAGCTGGGTTTGACCTTCACGACCTTCGCCAGACTGGTTTTCACCCCCAAAGCCGCGATGGCGATGACCAGACACCACCGGGATAGCTCATTCAGCAGAGCGAGAACTGCGGCCGGCAGCACTTCCAGATTTGCCAAAACCGCGCAGCCTGCAAACATCACCAGAAACCACGGCACGCCGACAGATTGTTGTTGCGCGCCTCTGAAGCTGAACATCACGACCAGCATCACGACGGGCAAAAGTGCGACGCGCAGGATCTTGACGTAGGTGGCAAAGACCCCGGCCTCGTCGCTGATGGAGTACCCGGCCCCCACCACCTGCGCGACATCGTGGATCGTGGCGCCGACCAAAAAACCACTCTCAATATCGCTTAGCCCCAGCGACTGGAAAAGAATGGGATAGGCGATCATCGCGATGGTCGACAGCGCCGTGACACCGATCACAACGAAAAGCGTGTCCTGCTCGCGGTCTTTATGCGGCGGCAGGACGGAGGTAATCGCCAAAGCTGCCGATGCCCCGCAGATGGCGACCGCCCCGCCCGCCAGCATACCAAAAGCGGTGCGGCGGCCAAAGATACGAGCCATCACCACGCCGCACCCAAAGGTTGCCAGAACGAAACCGATGATGGCAATGACAGGTGTAAGGCCAAGGCTCATGACCTCGGCCAACCCCAAGCGCAGGCCCAGCAGTCCGACCCCGAAGCGCAGCAGCGCCTTGGCGGCAAAGTCGATCCCCACGGTACAGGCGCCGTCTTCCGACAGGAAGTGAAAGGCCATCCCGAGCAGCAGCGCAAACAGCATGACCGGCGCGCCATAGTGGTCCGACAGGAAGGTTGCAGCCACCGCGATGACAGTCGCAAGCAGCAGCCCCCCGGCATAGGGGGAGATGCGGGATTTAGCAGTCAGTAGCATTATTTTTCCTAAGCGCGGCTTGGGATCAGGCCGGTTGGTGTTTCAGCCGGAGTTCGGCAGAACGGGCATGGCCTTCCATCCCCTCCATCCGGCTGATCCGCGCGGTGCGCAACGCCAGTTCATGCGAGGCGTCCGCGTTACAGCGTTGCCATGTCACGGTCTTGGTAAATTTATGGACGGAGAGCCCCCCGGTATAGCGCGCAGCCCCACTGGTCGGCAGCACATGGTTCGGGCCGGAGGTCTTGTCACCGAAAGCAACCGTCGTCTCCTCCCCCAGAAACAAAGAGCCATAGGCCGAGAGGCGGTTGAGCCACCAATCAAGGTCTTCGGCCTGCACCTGAAGATGTTCCGGCGCGTAGCGGTCGGCCACTTGGGCGACCTCCTCGCGGGTATCGCACAAGACCACCTCGGCCCGTTCAGCCCAAGCCACGCGCGCGGCGCTGGCGTTCGGCTCAGGCAGGCTGTCGATCATCTCGGGCGCTCGCTTCAAGACGGATTCCGCCAGGCTGCGGTCTGTCGTAACCAGCCAAACCGGGCTGTCGGCCCCGTGCTCCGCCTGACTGACCAAATCCCATGCCACCGTTTCGGGGTCTGCGCTGTGATCAGCGACCACCAGTGAATCGGTTGGCCCGGCGAACATGTCGATCCCCACAGCGCCGAACAACATGCGCTTGGCCTCTGCCACATAGCTGTTACCGGGACCGACGAGGATATCGGCAGGCACACCGCCAAACAGCCCCATCGACATGGCAGCGACCCCCTGCACTCCCCCGAGGTTTAGGATCAGGTCCGCCCCGCAAAGGTCCATCGCAAAGATGATCGGATCGGGAATACCGATGCCGGGGCGTGTGGGCGAGCAAGCGGTGATATGCGGTACGCCCGCGACCTTGGCGGTGGTGATCGTCATCAAAGCGCTGGCGATATGGCTGTAACGCCCGCCGGGCACATAGCAGCCCGCGCTAGAGACGGGGATTTGCTTTTGGCCCGCAATCAGCCCCGGCATGACTTCAATTTCGCAATCTCCCATCGTCGCCTTCTGCGCTTCGGCAAAGCGACGGATATTGGCATGGGCGAAGCGGATATCGTCCTTGAGGTCTTGTGGCACCCGCGCAGAGGCAGCGGCCCGTTCTGCTGCAGTGACCACGATATCCCCGGTCCAGCCGTCAAGGTCGCGGGCATAGTCCCGCACGGCCATCTCACCGTCCTCTTCGATTTTGGCGAGCATCTGTGCAACCACACCGCGGATGTCTTTCGCCTCAACCGCCGGGCGGGTCTCGACTTTCTTTAGATAGGTGATCGCCATGGTCTTACCTCGGTTGGATTTGGGAATGTTGATGGATCGCCTCGGCCAGTACGTCGATCGTGTCGAGGATCGGAACGGGGGCGGTCAAAGCCGGGGCGAGCAGCGAAAACTCTGAGCAGGCAATGAGCAGAAGCTCGGCCCCCTGCGTGGTCAATTCAGCCGCCGCTTCCGCAAGCGTCTGCTGCGCCTGCGGGGTGATCCCCTGCGCCTTAATCAACCGGATCGCGGCCAGCATGCGATCGGCATCTGCGGGCCAAAGGGCGATCAGCCCGGCGCGGTCAAGGGCTGCGTCAAACACCCCGGCCATACGCACGGCAGGAGAGGCAAGAATACCGACGGACGCACCTGATGAGAGTTGCCCCGCCGCGCGGTCGACCGATAGGGTCACCATGTTCAGGAAGGGGATCGAAACCGCCGCCTCAATCGCCGGGGCGTAGTGATGGGCGGTGTTGCAGGGCATGGCGAGGGCCGTGGCCCCTGCCCGTTCCAGCCGCTGCGCCATTGCAGCAAGTGCCGGGGCGGGATCTTCGCCTGTGCCCTCGATCAGATGGGCGATGCGGGAGGGCACTTGCGGGTTCATGTCGATCAAAAGTGGCAGATGGTCGGCGTCGTCTTGTGCGTCAACCGTGGCAAGCACACGCTGCTGCAGCAGGATCGTCGCCTCCGGCCCCATGCCGCCCAATACGCCGACGACTGGGCGGCTCATGATGCCACCTCGCCAACCGCTTCGCAGATCAACTCGGCGATCAGCGCGCAGTCTTCTTCCGAAAAACTCAGCGGCAGGCGCATGTCGAAAAGCGTCGCCATTATGCGGTCTGTCGCGGGCATGTCTTGCGCTGGAACATAGCGCCAGGAGGGATGCGCCGAGGTGAAGTCTGCAGGCTCTTTCGCGCCGAACCATTTAAGTTCCACGCCCCGTGCGGCAGCGGCCTCCAGCACGGCACGGCACTGTGCGGCGGTGAAATCTGGCAGGCGGAACTGGATGGAGGACCCGACATGCGCTTCGGCGGTTGGCAAGTTGATCGTTGCCACGCCGTCCTGCGCTTTCAGCCCCTTCTCTACCCGCGCATAGCGGGCGTTCCAGCGGGCGATGTTTGTGTCAAGGCCGGCAAGCTGGGGGCGCAGGATCGCCGCGCGCAACGCATCCAACCGGGCCGAGCAATTAGGCATGTCATAGCGCGCATCGGCAAACGCCTCAGGCTGCGGTCCGGCACCGTGGCGTTCATACAGCATGTAGCTGCCAGACAAGATCGTGGCGCGGGCGGCGATTGCGGCGTCATCTGTGGTCAAAAACCCGCCTTCGCCGGAGTTCATGTGTTTGTAGGTCTGGGTCGAGAAACAGGCCACTTTGCCGAAATTACCCGACCGCGTGCCGTTCCAGCGCGCCCCCATCGTATGGGCGCAATCCTCAATAACGGTCACCTGCGCCTCATCGCAGATCGCCATCAGCCGGTCCATGTTACACAGATGCCCGCGCATGTGCGACAGCAACAGCACCCGCGCGCCGGAACTGGCGATTTTGGCGCCTAGGTCATCAAGGTCGAGCCTTAGGTTTTCGTCGATCTCGACCAGCACCGCATCAGCGCCCACCGCCCGGATCGCGCCGGGCACCGGGGCCAGCGTATAGGCGTTGGTCAGCACCTTGTCGCCCGGTGCCACGTCGCAGGCGCGCAGGGCGATTTGCAACGCTTGCCCGCCCGAGGTGACGGCAAGGCAGAACTTGCTGCCCTGCCAATCACGATATTCGGCCTCAAGCTGGGCCACTTCACCGGCCTCACCCGGGGCAAGGTTATACCGGTGCAAGCGACCCGACTGTAGCACCGCAACCGCGGCCGCGATGGCGCTTTCGGAAAGACCCTCTTGCTGGGTGAAACTGCCGGTAAACTTGCGCGCCACGGAAGCCGTCCTCTCTTACAGATTGACCCAACGGTTGGACATGTCGAAGGCGAAGTCATAGCCGCCAAGCGCTGCCGCGCCACCGGTATGGAGGAAGACCACCCGCTCGTCCTTGAACTCTCCCTTACGAGCGAGATCGATCAGACCAGCGGCCCCCTTCGCGGAGTAGCATGGGTCAAGCAGTATACCTTCCAGCTCGGCAAACATCTGGATCGCCTCAATGCCGCTGTCGGTGGGCAAGCCGTAGCCGTCGCCCACATAATCGGTGTTGGCCATCACATCTTCGCGCTTGACCACGCCCGCGCAGCCCAGTTTCTCTGCGGTTTTGCAGGCCAGATCATAGACCATCTGTTCCTGCTTGGGCTGCGGTGCGCGGGTGCCGATGCCGAGAATGGGGATCTGGGCATTCATCGCGCACATGCCGGTGACAAGCCCGGCTTGCGTGCCGGAAGAGCCCGTGCCGTGAACCAGCCGGTCGATCTTCATGCCGGAGGTGTTCACTTGGTTCAGCAGCTCAAACGCGCAGTTCACATAGCCCAAAGCGCCCGTTGGGTTGGAGCCGCCGCCGGGGATGACGTAAACCTTATGGCCCTCGGCGCGTTTCTTCTCGGCAGCCTTTTCCATCTCGCCGGGCATGTCGTGGCCCCCGGGGAATTTCTCGGTTGTGGCGCCGTGCAGATGGTCCAGCAGCACGTTGCCGTTGGTGTTGTAGTTGGCATCATCATAGCCGGTCCGGTCTTCCAGCAGGATGTGACAGGCAAGGCCCAGCTTGGCGGCCGCCGCGGCGGTCTGGCGGCCGTGGTTGGTTTGGGTGGCGCCTTGGGTCATCACCATGTCTGCGCCCTGCTCGATGGCCTCGGCCATCAGGAATTCCAGCTTTCGCGTCTTGTTGCCGCCCGTCGACAGCCCGGTGCAATCGTCGCGTTTGATCCAGATCTCGGTGCCGAGTTCTTTGGACAGCCGCTTCATATGCTCAAGCGGTGTTGGCAAGTGGGCAAGGTGGACGCGGGGGAAACGGGAAAGGTGCATGGATGATCCTCAATCTTAGCTTCGATGTGGGCGGCAGCCGCAAAGGGAGCGGACTGCCGCTGAATGTTTCGTGTGCCAGACCGGGGCCGGATTCGCTTCGGCCCCTGCCAGTCGTGTTATCCGCGCATCAACGCATAGGAAGGATCATAAGGCGAGGGCTCGATGACCTCGGTGCCGACCATTTCCCCATAGAGATCAAGCGGGATTTGCGTGCCGGGCGTGGCCAGCGCCGGATCGACAAAGGCATAGGCGAGGTTCATGCCCACCCGGTGTCCCCAGTCGCCTGAGGTCACAGTGCCGACGACCTTCCCGTCCTGCATCAGTGAGGCGCCGCCATGTGCGGGAGCATGGGTTGCGTCGACCTTGAGCGTGACCAGCTTTTTGCGCGGGCCTTCTTCCATGCGTTTGTGCAGCGCCTCCTTGCCAATGAAATCTGCGGGCTTTTCGGGTTTTACGAAACGGTCCAGCGCGGTTTCGAAAGGGTCGAACTCGGTCAGCAGATCAGCTTTCCAGTGCATGAAACCTTTTTCCAGTCGCATCGCGTCAACCGCCCGGGCACCGAACAGCTTCAGACCATGTGCCTCCCCAGCCTCTCGCAGTGCTAGATAAGCGGCATAGAGCGCATTGTTGGGCACATGAATTTCATAGGCCAACTCGCCTGAGAAGCTCACGCCCAGCACCGTGGCGGGGACAAAGCCGATGAAACATTCGCGCACGCTGAGCCATGGGAAGGCCTCTTTCGACCAATCGCCGCGCGAACAGGCGCTGAGCACGTCGCGCGCCTTTGGCCCGGCGAGCACGAGGATCGTCTGGTCATTTGTCAGGCTGCGGATCTGCACATCCTCGTCGTCGCGCAGATGAAGTTTGAGCCAGTCCATGTCGTGATATTCGCTGGCGGCTGCCGACCCGTACCAGACCCGCTGCGGGCCGCGGTCCGAGGCGGGCAAGTTGGCCACTGTGGCCTCGCCCTTGACCATGCCGTGGTGGTTCAGCAGGTAGCCTAGGCCCACACGTCCGTCACGTTTTGTGACTGCGCCGCAGAACATCCGGTCAAGGAAACTGTGGCGGTCGCTGCCGGTGATCTCAAACCGGTTGAAGCCGTTGACTTCGCAGAGGCCGACATTCTCCTGCACGTTTTTTACTTCCGCCGCGACCACGTCGAATGCCTCGTCGAAGTTAAAGCTGAGGGTCGGGTGGAAATCGGGCGACGGCTTGATGTAGTCGACCCGCTCCCAGCCGTTGACTACGGTAAATTCAGCACCCTCGGCGGCCATGACGGGCGTCAGGGGTGTGGTTTTGGCAGGCCGCGCTGCGGGGCGATGCTCATGCGGGAAGTGGAAGCGGAATTCGTTCTGGTAGTCTTCGATGGCCTTGAGAGCCGTCAGTTCCACATTGGCGTGGCCCGTAAAACGGCGCGGGTCGATGACCCAAGTGTCATACTGCGCCTCGCCATGGACGATCTGCTGGGCCAGCAGCCAACCGTGGCCGCCGCCCTCGCCCAGACCTGCACGCAGGCCGATGATGCAAAAGGCGTTACGCTTGCCGGGGATCGGGCCAACGAGCGGCGCGCCGTCGATGGTATAGGTGATCGGGCCGTTGACGATGGACCGGATGCCGGTTTCAGCGAGCGCGGGCATCCGCTCAAACGCGCCTTCGAGCACGTCCATGACCCGCTCAAGGTCGTCCGGGCAAAGGGCGTTGACGAAGTTGGGGTCGATCCCGTCCATGCCCCACGTCTTGCAGTTCTGCTCATAAAAGCCGACCAGCAGACCGTTCTTTTCTTGGCGGCTGTAGTAGTCCGAGATCGGACAGCGCAGCAGCGGCATACGGTGACCGGCCTCAACAATCGCGGGAATGTCTTCGGTCAGGAAATACTGGTGCTCCATTGAGGCGACGGGGTGGTGCACACCCATCATGCTGCCGACCTCATTCACCCGGTAACCGCAGGCGTTGACCACGATATCGCAGTCGATGTCACCATGTTTAGTGTGAACCGTCCAGGTGTCGTCTTTGTGCTGCGTCAGCGCAGTGACCGGCGTGTTGCGGTAGACCTCGGCCCCGGCCTTGCGGGCGTGGAAAGCCAAGGCCTGACAGAGCTGGGCCGGGTCGATGTCACCGTCGAGCGGATCCCAAAGCCCGCCCAGCAGGTTCTCGGTTGAGATCAGCGGGTGGCGGCGGGCGCATTCTTCGGCGTCGATGACTTCCAGATCAACGTCCATACCGCGCGCCATCGAGGCGAAATGGCGATAGCCCTGCATCTGCGCTTCGGTATTGGCCAACCGGATGCCGCCGTCGGCGTGGTGGTAGTTGATCGGATATTCCGGGTCTTCGGACAAGCGTTTGTAAAGATTTATGGAATGGGTCTTCAGCCCTACCATTGTCTGGTTGCCGCCGAAATTCGTAACCTGCGCCGCGGAATGCCAAGTTGTGCCTGATGTGAGCTCATCACGCTCGACCAAGACGACATCCGTCCAGCCTTCCTGTGTGAGGTGATAAAGCGTCGAGCAGCCAGCGATTCCGCCGCCGATGACTACCACTTTGGTCCGAGATTTCATGGGGTGCGCCTCCGATACATATTGAGATCAGAGGGGCAGAGCGATGGTCAAACAGCAATCCCTGAAGTGGGTGTTCGAAAAAATCGCAAGATAGCTTCGATAACTTGATTGGAACTGCTCAAAGCGGCAAAACACCCTGCCCCCTTAATCAATCAGCCGGAAACTCTCCGCCAACCAAGGCTCATTGGCGTGCAACGGTTCAATCGCATGCTGGCGAATGAGGTCGCGGACCTTAGTGTCGACCAATTCGACGACGGAGCGAGAACAATCTGGCGTGGTCATCAAGGCCAATTTGCGGGAAAATCCCTTGCCCGGGAAACGGTGCATGCGCAGATCGCCATGAAATCGCTTGGCGCGGGAAAACAACAGCGGGGTTGTGATTGTCCAGCCCGCGCTTGCTGCCACCATCGCCATCAGGGTTTGGTTGTTGCTACATTCGAACCGATGCGGGGATGTTACCCCCAAGCGCCGCAGGTGGGTGTCGATCTGCCGGGCGATCATCAGGTTGCCGGAGAACCGCAGGAAAGGCAGCTTTGCCGTGCCCTCCATGATCTGCGTGAGGGACTCCGACGCAAGACGCGGCAGAACGATGATAAAAGGGTCACGCAAAAGCGGGCGCTCTTGCAGATCGCTGATCGATTCCCCCGGCGCGGTGCATATCCCCAGATCAAGCTGGCGGTTGCGCAGCATTCCGATCAGGTCGTGGCTTACCCCGGTGTGATACATGAAATCGCAGGAGGGCATCATCTTCGTCAGCGAGACGGCCAAATAGGGCACGATATCGCTCTCGAAGTCTTCGATCGCACCAATTCTAAGAAAACTCGCATCGGCCACGCTGCCCGCCGATGCCTCCGCCTTGGCCTTGCGAATCGTGCGCAGCGCCTCGTCAATCTTGCGCGAAAAGACCTGCCCTTTAGGCGTCAGAACCATTGGGCGTCGCGCATGGTTGAAGAGCTCTACGCCCAGGTGGTCTTCCAAGCTGCGCAGATGGTGCGACACGGTGCTTACGGTCAATCCAGCATCACGCGCCGCGGCTTGCAGCGAGCCCTCTTTGGCGCAGACCTGAAACAGTTCCAGCGATTTCAAGCTGATATCTCTGGCGGCTTTGGTTCGAGACATGGCGGCGTCCTATTCCTGCTGACCCTGCGTTAACTAATCGTATTTTTTGAAAGTATAAATATCAAATGTTCGCAGGAGGCATTTGGTCTTCTGAGGTTGTCCGAAAACGTGGAAGCCTCAAACCACATAAAAATCCGAAAACGACGCCAACGGGAGACGACATGAGACATCTACTTTTAGCCACCACCTGCACTCTGGGTTTCGCAGGGACGGCCTATGCCCAAGACTGCGGAGAAGTCAGCATCACGCAGATGGACTGGGCCTCGGCCAATGTGGTGACATCGGTCGCCAAATTCCTGATGGAGGAAGGCTACGGTTGCGACGTGACCTTGGTGCCGTCATCAACACCCACAGCTTTGACCGCCGTGGCAGAGACCGGAACGCCGGATATCCTGACCGAGCTTTGGGTCAACACGGCCCCGGCCTATAGTAAAATGGTCGAAGCCGGGAAACTTGTCGAACTGACCGACGTGCTGTCCGACGGCGGCATCGAGGGCTGGTTCGTCCCGCAATATGTGGTCGACGCAAACCCCGAGGCGGCGACGCTTGAGGGCATTCTAGCCAATCCAGAACTCGCGGGCGGACGGTTTGACAACTGCCCCGATGGATGGGCCTGCCGCACGGTCAATGATGCCATGAACAAGGTCATCGACATGGAAGGCAAAGGCATCGAAGTCTTCAACCACGGCTCCGGCGAAACCCTCGCCACCGCGATCGCCTCGGCCTATGCGGATAAGGAACCGTGGTTTGGTTTCTACTGGTCGCCGACCTCGATCCTCGGGAAATACCCGATGGTGCTGGTCGATATGGGCGGCTACGACGAGAATACCCACGCCTGCAACAGCGACAAAGAATGCACTGAGCCCGGCATTTCGGCCTATCCCCGCGCTGCGGTTAAAACGGCGGCCACCACAGATTTCGTGGAACGCGCGCCGGAAGTTGCTGAGCTGATGTCGAACCTGTCTTTCACCAACGACAAAATGAACGCGACCTTGGCATGGATGGAAGACAACAACGCCTCCGCCGAAGAGGCTGCCGTCTACTTTCTGTCGAACAACCCCGACATCTGGGGTGAATGGCTGAACGATGCTGCGCGCGAGAACCTGTCGGCGCTCCTTCAATAACTCATAAGCCCCCTGCCCGGCCCTGCGTCGAAAGAGACGTTTGGGGCCGGGCATCCAAGGCAGCAAAAGGTTTCTCCAAGAAATGTACGAGCAAGTTTTCAATGGATTTGGGCTGCGAGGGTGGTGCGACACAGATGCCGCCACGGGGCCAATGAGCATGGCGCAGTTGCTGCAGAAAAAGAACAGCAACGATGCCGCCGAGACGGGTCCGCTCCTGCCCTTTCCCTCGTTCGACAAGTTGCATGAAGCCTGCAACGCCATCCCGCAATCACGCGATATTACCCTGAACGTCGAACGGGGGTTTCTGGGGATCAAAGACAGTCTGAAGCTTGTTCTCGATCCCCTCACCCAGCCTCTGTCTTGGATGCTCGACGGCGCGCTTTATGTCTTTACCACCGTGCCGTGGTGGGTGCTTGTCCCGCTATTGGTGTGGGCCGCGTGGGGGGCGACGCGCAAGATTGGGGTGACCGTTTTTGTCGCCATCGTCTTTTTGTTCTTCGGCCTGATCGACCATCTGGATGTGGCCCTGCAAACCCTCGCGATTATCTTCGTTTGCACCGGGCTTTGCGTTCTCATAGGCGTCCCTGCTGGTATTTTGATGTCGCGGTCCGACAGGATGCAAAGACTGATGCTGCCCGTGCTGGATATGCTGCAAACTCTTCCGAGTTTCGTCTATCTGATCCCGTTGATCTTTCTTTTCTCGGTGACCGAGCCCAAGCTCTACGGCATCGCGATTATCCTTTACGCGATTGTGCCCGTGATCCGCCTGACTGACCTTGGCATACGGCTGGTGGATCAAGATGTCGTCGAAGCGGCCAATGCCTTTGGCATGACGGACCGGCAAAAGCTCTTTGGCGTGCAGTTGCCACTGGCCCTGCCCAACATCATGGCGGGCGTGAACCAGACCATCATGATGAGCCTCGCCATGGTCGTGATTGCGTCCCTCGTCTCTGCGCCGGGCTTGGGCGTGCTGGTGCTGCGCGGCATCCGAAATCTGGAACTGGGCGTCGGGCTTGTCGCGGGCTTTGGTATCGTGCTGCTGGCGGTGGTCTTGGACCGCTGCTCAAAGGCCGCACTCCTACGCATTGATCCTGCACATGACACAGAGTGAGCGGCAGATGACCCACCCCAAGATCCAAATTCGCAACCTTTACAAGATTTTTGGCGCGTCCCCCGAGCGTGTGCTGCCCTTGGTCAAGGAACAAGGCATCGGCAAACCCGAACTGCTTGCCAAACACGGCCATGTGCTGGGGCTGCGGGACATTAGCATCGACATGCAAGCTGGTGAAATCTCGGTGATTATGGGGCTGTCAGGCTCCGGTAAATCGACGCTGATCCGTCACCTGAACCGGCTCATCGACCCCACTGCGGGTGAAATATTGCTCGATGGTCAGGACGTGATGCAGCTGGACAATGATGCGCTGCGCGCGTTGCGACAGCGCAGCATGTCGATGGTGTTTCAGAAGTTCGCGCTGTTGCCGCATAAGACAGTTCTGGAAAACGCGGCGATGGCGCTGAAAACTCGCGGTGTGGATCAGGAAACCCGCGAGGCGGAGGCGCGCAAATGGCTTGAACGTGTCGATCTCGGTGGGTTTGAAGACCGCTACCCCCGCCAGCTTTCGGGCGGCATGCAGCAACGCGTCGGCATCGCCCGCGCCCTGACGGCGAACACTGACATCATGCTGCTGGACGAGGCTTTCTCGGCTCTTGACCCCCTGATCCGCACCGACATGCAGGACCTGCTGCTGGAGCTGCAAAGGGAGCTTCACAAGACCATCGTTTTCATCACTCACGATCTGGATGAAGCGCTTAAACTTGCGGACCACCTTGTGATCCTCAAGGACGGATCCGTGGTCCAACAAGGTGCGCCGCAGGAGATCGTGATGAACCCGGCGGATCCTTATATCGAAGCCTTCGTGAGCGACATCAACCGCGCCCGTGTCTTGCGGGCCGGTACCATCGCAACGCCAACCCTGCCCGATGACCATTTCTTTGCCGAGGTCGCTTGGGACGACACGCTTGAGACGGTCATTCGCGCTGCCAAAGGGCAGGCAGATGCCACCATCGCCGTGCGCAAAACCGGGCAGCCGCTAGGCAAGATCGAGGTCGGCGAATTGCTGGCAGCACTTATCCCCTATGACGGGGTGAACACCGAAACACATCCCTGAAACGCCCCCGCCGCCGGCAAGGTGATCCAGCCTGCCCGGCGGGCGCAAGAAGCACGAGAAAGAGAGGCCATATGAAGATCATCGTCCCCGTCAAGCGGGTCATCGACTACAACGTAAAAGTGCGCGTCAAGGCAGATGGCAGCGGTGTCGATCTGGCCAACGTCAAAATGTCCATGAACCCCTTCGATGAAATCGCTGTCGAACAAGCCATCCGCCTCAAGGAAAGCGGCGCGGCGTCGGAGGTGGTCGTGGTGTCTATCGGGGTCAAGCAAGCGCAGGAGGTGCTGCGCACGGCGCTGGCGATGGGGGCCGACCGGGCGATCCTGATCTCCGCCGCAGAGGACGTGCACGACGATATTGAACCGCTGACCGTGGCGAAGCTTTTGAAGGCCGTGATTGACAGCGAAGCACCGCAGCTGGTGATCGCTGGGAAGCAGGCGATCGACAACGATATGGGCGCAACCGGTCAGATGCTTGCGGCACTCTTGGGCTGGGGGCAAGCGACCTTTGCCTCTGAACTGACGGTCGCGGATGGACGTGCGCGGGTGACGCGCGAGGTGGATGGCGGGTTGCAAACGATCGAGGTTGATCTGCCTGCCATCGTCACCGCCGATCTGCGCCTGAACGAGCCGCGCTATGCCTCTTTGCCGAATATCATGAAGGCCAAGAAAAAACCGTTGGAGGAAAAGACCGCTGCCGATCTAGGCGTGGATATCACACCGCGCCTCAAGGTTTTGGAAACCGAAGAGCCCGCCGCACGCAAGGCGGGGGTCAAGGTCCACTCGGTCGCGGAACTTGTCGAGAAACTGAAAACCGAAGCGGGAGTGCTGTGACGATGTCCGTTCTACTTATTGCCGAAACCACCGAGGGCGCCCTGGCGCTTGATGCCACCGCCAAAGCCGTCACCGTCCTTGCGCCATTGGGCGAGATCACCCTGCTCGTTCTCGGCGCGCCCGAGGCCGCCGCGCCCGCCGCGCAAATCTCTGGCGTCACAAAGGTGCTGCTGGCCGAGGATGACGCGCTGGCGCATGGGCTGGCTGAACCGGCCGCGGCGCTCGTACAGTCGATCGCGGCGGACTATAGCCATATCGCGGCCCCCGCGACCACCCAATGGCGCAATGTGCTGCCGCGTTTGGCGGCGCTGCTTGATGTTATGATCATTCCAGACGTCATCGAAGTGATCGACGCAGAGACCTTCCGCCGTCCGATCTATGCCGGGAATGCGCTGCAAAAGGTGCAATCCTCTGACCCGATCAAAGTGCTCACCATCCGCACCGCCGGGTTCGACGCTGCCGGTCAAACGCAGGCCCCCGCATCCATCGAAAGCCTCACCGTCGACATCCCAACAGGCCCAAGCCGCTGGATCGAAGACCGGGTAGCGAAATCCGATCGCCCAGAGCTAACCTCGGCTTCCGTCGTTGTCTCAGGCGGACGCGGTGTGGGTTCGGAAGAGGATTTCGCACTGATTTCCGGCTTGGCCGACACGTTGGGCGCGGCTGTTGGGGCGTCGCGTGCGGCGGTCGACAGCGGTTTCGCCCCCAACGACTGGCAGGTCGGCCAAACCGGCAAGGTGGTGGCGCCCGACCTCTATATCGCTTGCGGCATTTCGGGCGCGATCCAGCACCTCGCCGGGATGAAGGACAGCAAGGTGATCGTGGCGATCAACAAAGACGAAGAAGCGCCGATCTTTCAGGTCGCGGACTACGGGCTTGTCGCCAACCTCTTTGAGGCGGTGCCTGAATTGACGGAGCAGTTGGGATGAAAAGGCGCTTAATTGACGGCCGCGCCCGGGCGGCGCGGCTGCGGGCGGAGGTGGCCAGCGCGGTTCAAGAGATGCGCCATCGCGACGGCAGGGTGCCGGGTCTCGCGGTGGTACTGGTCGGGTCCGACCCTGCCAGCGGCATCTATGTGCGCGCCAAAGTGCGTGCCTGCGAGGAGGTCGGTCTGCGCTCTGAATTGCACGACCTGCCCGACCACACAACGGAAGCCGATTTGCTTGCCCTGATCGCCAACCTGAACGACGACCCGTTGACGGACGGTATCCTTGTGCAACTGCCCCTGCCCCCGCAGATTGATCGCGCCCGGGTGCTGGCGGCGATCTCACCCGATAAGGATGTGGACGGCTTCCACCCGATCAACGCCGGCCGCTTGGCAACCGGGCAAGCGGCGCTGGTGCCCTGTACGCCGCAAGGCTGTCTGATGCTGCTTCAAGACGAAATCGGCAGCCTGCGCGGGCTTACCGCCTGTGTGATCGGCTGCTCGTCCATCGTTGGGCGGCCAATGGTTCAACTTTTGCTGCAACAGGACTGCTCGGTTTTGGTGGCGCATAAGTTTACCGCCGATCCCGCCGCGATGGCCCGGCAAGCCGATATTCTGGTCGTCGCCGCAGGGGTGCCGGATTTGGTCCAGCCCGATTGGATCAAACCGGGCGCTGTGGTGATCGACGTCGGCATCAACCGCGTCGCCAAGCCCGACGGCAGCAGCAGCATTGTTGGCGATGTTTCCGACGCAGCCGCAAGTCACGCGGCGGCAATCACACCAGTGCCGGGCGGCGTCGGGCCAATGACGATTGCCTGCCTATTGTCCAATACACTCCAAGCCGCCCGTGCTAATGGACCGAAAAATGCGGCCTCTCATGCTGCATAACTCAATCTCCAAGGACCATCTCATGACCAAATTTTGCCTGACCGTTACCTGTCCCTCCCAACGCGGGATCGTTGCCGCTATTGCAAAATACATTGCCGAGAACGGCTGCAATATCACCGACAGCGCCCAGTTTGACGATCCCGACAACGGCCAGTTCTTCATGCGCGTCAGTGCAGATTCTGAAACCGGCACGTCGATGGAGGAGCTGCGCGAAGGTTTTGCCAAAATCGCCGAGCCCTTCGGTATGGACTATAAGTTTCACGACAAGGACACGACGATGAAGGTCGTGGTCATGGTATCGCGCTTCGGCCATTGCCTGAACGATCTGCTCTACCGTGTGCGCATCGGGGCGCTGCCGATCGAGATCGTGGCCGTGATCTCGAACCACATGGATTACCAAAAAGTCGTTGTGAACCATGACATCCCCTTCCACCACATCAAGGTGACGAAGGAGAACAAGCCCGAGGCCGAGGCCCGGATCATGGAGGTGGTCGAAGACACCGGCGCTGAACTCATCGTGTTGGCCCGCTACATGCAGATTCTGTCTGATGCGATGTGCCAAAAGATGAGCGGTCGGATCATCAATATCCACCATTCCTTCCTGCCCTCCTTCAAAGGCGCGAACCCTTACAAGCAGGCCTATGAGCGTGGCGTAAAGCTGATCGGTGCGACATCGCATTACGTGACGGCCGATCTCGACGAGGGGCCGATTATTGAGCAAGACATCGTCCGGATCACCCAAGCGCAAAGCGCGTCAGACTACGTGTCCCTTGGGCGGGATGTTGAATCCGGCGTCTTGGCCAGAGCGATCCATGCCCATGCGCATCACCGGGTCTTTTTGAATGGCAACAAGACAGTCGTGTTTCCCGCCTCGCCCGGCAGCTACAGTTCAAAGAGGATGGGCTGAGGACGGATTTCGCCACCAACTTTAGCCAAATTGCCAATGCTGTTGACGACCCCGAACCGCATCAACTTCCAGTCGATGGCGAGATTGGATTCCAGATGACAGACGGGTGGCGCCGACATTAAGCGCACCCGGAGCCCGAACATGCGCGGGTAGCTGTCCTCGCTTCTGCCCGATACGGCGTTTTTCTACCGTTCGGCTCTGCCGATCAGCTGGCGGGGAACCCTTTCGGCGTTTCCCCGCCACTGGCCAGCTGCTAACGTCGCGATTGCGTAATCGGCCCGGCGCTTCATCTCGGTGCCACCGCATTTTCACAAACGTCCGCCGTTTCCAGAAGGCCCCGGCCCTGCCCGAATACCTTTCCGCTCACGGAACCCCGCACATCCGTCCGAACTTGACGCTGCTGCTTGATCACCTCGGGAAAGGGTTGCGATGATCTACAAAATCATCGCCTCAGCATTTGAAAGGAAGGCCCGATGATCGTGAGAGACCCGCCAAGCGCGCTGACGCTGTTCTTTGTCATGCAGGGATCGATCGTGCCAAAGATCACCGGCAGAATTGTCGGGGTGGCGCTGCTGACAGCGATTGTGCTGCTGGTGGATCAGCACGTTATCGCATTGCCGCGCATTTCCATCGCCGCCATGGGTATCTTCGGCGTCGCGCTGTCGCTGTTTCTCGGCTTTCGCAACAATGCGGCTTATGACCGGTGGTGGGAGGCTCGCAAGCTCTGGGGTGCGATGATCGCCGATCTTCGGAACTTGGGCCGTCATCTGAGCATCTTCGTCCAAGGGAGCGAGGACCGGGCAGAGATCGTATCTCTCGGCGTGGCATTCAGCCATCTGCACCGGGGCTGCCTGCGAGATGTAGACGTAAGCGCCGAGATATCCGGCTGGATCGGCGAAACGCAAGCGAAGGCCCTCACCGCGCAGGCCAACCCGGCAGATGCGGCTCTCAGAACGATGGCTGATCGGATCAGGGCGCTTGCTGAAAGCGGGGCCATCAATGGCTTCGGGCAGATGACCATTTCCGACACGCTCTCCTCACTGGCGCGATCGCAAGCCGGGTGCGAACGCATCGCCACGACGCCGCTGCCGTTCGTCTACTCGCTCATGGTGCGGCGCACGACATATCTCTATTGCTGGTTGCTGCCCTTCGCACTTATCGAGGCGACAAGCTGGTTCGCCCCGGTCTTCGCGGCAGTGGTCGCCTATGTGTTCTTTGGCCTTCAAGCCGTTACCAATGAATTGGAACATCCGTTTCGCAACGTCCAGAACGGCCTGCCCCTCGACGCGATGTGTCGTGTGATCGAGATCTCAGCCTGTGAAGCCTTGGGCCGAGAGGCGCCCCCGATGCGAACCTTGGAAAACTATGTGCTGACATGAGCCACTGGAATGCGGCTTTCGGCGCGACTTCGTTCAGCAAAAGGCTCATCTGGCCGCGCCATCAGATAATCTAAAGCGGCGTGGAAGGCTGGTGCCCCTTTCATGCGGGGCCAAATGGCCGATCGCCAGCGCCCTATTGATCGAGCTCTTTTGCCAAAAACCGCACGAACAGAAGCGTGAGGTTCTCGCGGCGCGAAGTGTCTGGCCAGACGGCGAAAATTCCCAGCGGTTTCAACCGCCAATTCGGGAACAGGCGTATCAGCTTACCTTCGGCCTCTCCCCGGTCGGCGAGATGCTCAGGCATGACTGTGGCGCCAAGGTTCTTACAGGCAAAATGGTAGAGGGCATCCACGCTGTCCACTTCGAGCCGGGCTTGGCCCAGAACTTTCGCCTCTTCCCCACCAGGGCCGCTAAGACGGGTATATTCAGAGCGATGCCGGTAGCGCACCCAGTCCCAGTCTTCCAAATCGGAAGGATGTTCGGGGGGCGGGCGCGTTGCGGCATAGTCGCTGCCGACCACCAAGGCGCGCGCGCTTTCGCCCAGCTTGCGCGACATCATCGCACTGTCGTCGAGCCAGCCCGCGCGGATATTCACGTCAAAACCATCGTTGATAAGGTCCATCCTCTGATCCGAGAAGGCCAGCGACAGAGCGACTTGCGGATGAAGCCGTGAAAATTCGGCGATCGCAGTCGACAGGGCCGAGGACGACATGAACGCAGGCATCGAAACCCTGAGCGCGCCCACCGGCTCCAACGAAAGGGCATTGAGGTCATTCAACCCGCTTTCGGCGCTCCGCAGCATGTCGGCCACACGGGCGTAGAACATGCGCCCCTCGTTGCTGAGCGCGATCTTGCGGGTCGTGCGATAAAGCAGCGTCACCCCGAGGAAATCTTCGAGTTCCGAAACGGTTTCACTCACCCGCGAAGGTGCGACGCCTATGGCTTTCGCCGCGGCCCGGAACGAGCCTTCGTCCACCACCCGCGCAAAAATGGCCATATGCTTTAGATGATCGATAATTGTTCGGCCTGCCGGAACTATCACTTCTGAATTCAGTGAATACCCCGATCAATGCGACGGGGATAGATGTTCCTTGCAACACGAGGAACACCGCCATGAAAGCGACCACCCATCTCAACACCGAAAGCGCGGAGCGTTATCTGGGCACGCTCTGCAAACATTTCGGCCACAAGGTGCCCGTCACTCACACGGGTCAAGATGGCCATATCGAACTGCCTTTCGGGGCGTGTGAACTGGCCGCGTCAGAGAGCAGGTTGTCACTGAGCGCAACCGCCGATGACCGGGCGAAGCTCGATAAGGTCGTGCAGGTCATTACCAGCCACCTTGAGCGTTTTGCCTTCCGTGAGGACCCCAAACTCACTTGGGACTACGCCGCCTGAAAGCTGAGCTGGCCCGAGCACACCCCCGGTGCCGCACAGAGTGGCGCCGGAAATCTCGAACTTAACCAAGGCCCCCATTCGTTCGGGGCACCCGATATGGAGCGACAAATGAAACGCAGAACCCTTCTCAAAACCTCGCTCGGCGCATCGCTGGCGATCATTCTCGGACAACACGCAGGAGCACAGGACATGGACGCAACCACAGAAGAGAGCTTTTACACCGTAATGGCCTTCATGGGCGCGATGGGGTCAGGAGATATGGAGAAAATGGGCGCCCTGATGGCCGACGATATGGTCTGGCACAACGAGGGCGACGAGAACTTGCCGTGGATCGGTGAGGCACGCGGCAAGGAGGCGGTCTTCGATTTCCTTGGCGTCTTTGGCCAGAATTTTCAGACAACCGCTTGGGAAAACACAGATGCCTTTGCCGCAGGCGACACCGTTGCCGTCTTTGGTAAGATGAGCGGCATCACGACAAATTCCGGCAAAGAGACGGGGCCCTTCACCTTTGCCCTGCGCCCCAAGGTCCGCGATGGTCAGGTGGTGTTGTGGCACTGGTTCGAAGACAGCTTCGCCGTCAGCCAAGCATACCACGGCTAATATTCGCGAATTGGCATGGCCCGTCGGGCCGTGCCACACCGTACCAAGTCAAAGGAGAGCCCGATGCGCTATGCCGTCACCGCCGTTTCAGGACAACTTGGTCAGGAAATCGCGCGTAAACTCATTGAACGAACAGATCGATCGTCGGTCATCGGTCTTGCCCGGACACCCGGCAATGTCACTGGCTTGGGAATTGAGGTGCGCCCCGGCGACTATGACACGCCGGACGACCTTCGGATGTCCCTTGCAGGCGTCGATGCACTTGTTCTCGTCTCCGGCATGGCCCCGCCCGAAGACCGCATCGGCCAGCATCGCAATGTGATTGAGGCGGCCAAGGCCGCAGGCGTGCGCAAGATCGTCTACACCAGCATTCAGGGCCCCGAGGTCGGGACTGCCTTTTCGCCCGTCGTGCAGAGCAATCGCCAGACCGAGGCCGACATCCGCGCCAGCGGTCTGGACTGGGCCATTGGTCGCAACGGCATCTACATCGAGCCTGACGTTGAATATATCGACACCTACCGCGCCAAGGGCGAGATCGCCAACAGCGCGGGGAACGGGAAATGCGGGTACACGACGCGCTCAGAATTGGCCCATGCCTATGCCGCTCTGCTGACCCGGGACGATCTGCACGGCCAAACCTTTGATCTGAACGGCACCCCGATCACTCAGGCCCAGCTGACGGAATACATTAACGCCACTTACGGCACCCAAGTGGCCTATCGCAGCATGTCTGCCGAAGACTATGTCGCTGACCGCACCGCCGAACTTGGCGATTTCATCGGCCCGATTATCGGCGGCATTTACGACGGTATCCGTCGCGGCGCCTTTGATACCCCCGGCAATTATTAAGCAGCCACCGGACGCCCACATCAAAGCTGGGAAGACTATTTTTCTTCGCTCGCACGCTGAATTCGACAGAAACGCGGGGCCTGCCGCGTAAAACAACACACTTCTCGGAGATATCTGCACGCTGAAATCCATCTGGGATCACCCCTTCACCCTCTGAGCGCTGTTGAGACTACCCGCCATTCCAATGACCCTCGGGCTCACCTCTGGCGGACCAGACGCAATCAGCAGCCTACTGCACCCCACTGGGGAGTTTGCCGCGCGGTTCATCATTATCGCCATGATGATCACCCCCGCTGTTGATGCTCTTTCGCGATGCAAGCTGGCCGCGCTGGTTGATGAAGCGTCGCCGCTATCTTGGCGTGGCCGCATTCTTCTACGCGCTGGCCGATACGGTGCTTTATCACCTTGATAGAGGTGCCATAGCCTTCATTGGGGGCGAGGTATCAAGGCTGTACATCCGGACCGGCTGGATCGCTTTTCTGATCTTTGTGCCACTGGCCGTTACCTCGACAGATGCATGGGTGCGCCGCCTTGGGCGGTCGTGGAAAAAGCTACGGCAGTTTGTCTATGGTGCGGCTGTGCTGACGCTCGTCCACTGGGCAGCGCTGCACGATTGGGGCGGCGTTGAGGCGGCTCTGGTGCATTTGGCGCCTCTGGCCGTTCTTGAGGTGTACCGCCTGTGGTCACCCCAACAACGCCGCCGCCAGCGCGCGTTGATGTGACTCCGGCGCCGTCGCCCCCCCCCTGCCACCCGACGCTTCGAACCATCCGAACCGTTCGGCTCCGAGTTTCGCACTGCGCGCCCCTTCAAAACCGACCTCTGGATGGCGCGGCAGATCGTGTGGCAGGGTTTCGAGGTTTGGGCGCCCTATGCGGCTCCATGCACCACGCATAGTCCAGAATCTGCGTTCTTTTCAGACTGAGAATATCGCAGCCGAGATTTCCAAGGTCACGGGGTACGACAAGAGCCTTACGTCGCGCATCATCCGAAATCTGATCAGCAAGGGCCTGATCCAGCGCGAGAATTCCGGGGTCGATCCCCGTGTCTTCTTTCTCTCCACCACCACCCGAGGCAAGGAAGTGCGTCTCACCGCGCGGCGGGTTTCCGACAACCTTGGTACGGTCCTGACAGACCCGCTTTCAACCGAAGATCTGCAGCAGTTGGATGATATCCTCGCTTGGTTGGGGCGGTGGGTGACCTCTGGTGATTTCCAAGCTGCGTTGACTGAAAGAGTCTAGCCCAGCACAGGGGGCGGAATATGCGCAAAGTAGGCGCCGTCAGCCCGGTCGATCGCCCCTTGGCAAACCTCCTGTGCTCGCGACAGCGACGCCCCGCGGGCCGCGATGTCCCGCGCGCGGGCAACGCTCAGTCAAAATGCTGTGGACGTTTCCGTCTGTGGCAGAATGCCCAAGCTTGCAAAGGCACGTTCCAGATCGCGGTCACCGAAAGGTTTCTGAACCACGGCACAGCGGCCCAAAGCCGCGGCGGAGGGCACTTCCGCTTGGCCGGTGGCAAAGATGATGGGCATATCGGGATGCTGCGCGCGCACGCGGGTCGCGACCTCCTCGCCCGAAATATCCGGCAGGCCCACGTCGATCAGCAGCGCGTCGTATTGCCCCGCTTGCAGCCTGTCCAATGTCTCCTGACCCGAAGCAGTTTCGGTGACCTCGGTGCCGAGCCCGCTAAGGATATCCGCCAGATCGAGCCGGATCAGCGCGTCGTCTTCGCAGAGCAAAACATGACGGGGCCGATCTGGCTGTTCTTGGACTGAGTCAGTCTTTGTTTTTGCAGCGGGGGCCGAGGACAGCGCGTCGCGTACCTTGATCGCCAAAGCGTCTTTGGTGAAGGGTTTTGCGAGGAACTTCACCCCGGCATCCACCCGGCCATCGCGCACGATCGCATCGCGTGAATAGCCCGAGATGAAGAGGATCGGCAGGTCGGGCCGCTCGGCCTGAAGGGTTTCGGCCATGTCGCGGCTGCTCAGTTCTCCGGGCATGACCACGTCCGAGACCAAAAGATCGAATTCCGGCGCTTGCCGCGCAGCTTCGAGGGCGGTGGCGGGGTCTTCTGCGGTGCGTACACGGTAGCCCAGATCCGACAGCAAGGCGGCGGTGGCGTCGCGCACCTCGGCGTCGTCTTCGACCAGCAGCACGGTCTCGTTCCCGCCCGCGATGTCTGAGGGGTCATGCCACTGCAAAGGCTCCGCCGCCGTCTCAGCGCGCGGCAGCAAAAGCGTCACCGTCGTGCCCGCGCCGGGATGGCTGGCGATGGTGGCCCGCCCGCCCGATTGTCGCGCGAAGCCATAAACCGTGGAGAGCCCAAGCCCGGTGCCTTTACCCACCGGTTTGGTGGTAAAGAACGGATCGAACACTTTGGCCAGCGTATCCGCCGGGATGCCGGGCCCGTGGTCGATGACTTTCACCTCAAGATAGTCGCCCGCCACCATGTCAGACTCGCCAAGCAGCTCTTCGGGGCCGATATGCCGGTTCTCGACCGCGATTTTCAACTTGCCGCGCCCCTCCATCGCGTCGCGCGCGTTGATGACGAGGTTTAGCACGGCGTTCTGGGTGCTTGCCGCATCGGCGTAGGCTGGCCACAGGGCATCGGGCGCGTCGAGTTCGACCTCCATCCCCTCGCCCAAGGCGCTGCGCATGATGTCGTCGATATCACTGAGCAGATCGCGCAGGTCGATCGAGCGCGGCTGCAATGGTTGACGGCGGCTGAACGCAAGCAGTTGCGAGGACAGCGACGCGCCGCGCTTCACCGCCCGCATGGCCGCATCGATCCGCACCCGCGCCGGGGAATCGGCCGCTATTTCGCGCGCGGCCATGGTCAGGCTGCCGGTCATCACTTGCAGCAGGTTGTTGAAATCATGGGCAACCCCGCCCGCAAGATTGCCGACCGCCTCGACCCGCTGGCTTTGGGCCAACCGGTCGTGAAGCTCTTCCAACTCGCGGTTGCGTTTCTCCACACGCTCTTCCAACGTCGTGTTCAGATCGGCCAGTTGGCGGGACAGTTCTTTCTGCTCGTGAATTTCGGAATTCGTGCCGACCCAGCGCATCACCGCGCCTTGGTCATCTCTGGTCGGCACGGCCCGCACCAAGTGCCAGCAATAGGCGCCATCGGCCCGTCGCAGGCGGAATTCGCTCTCATAAACCGCCCCGGTTTCCACCGCCTTTGCCCAAGTGGCAATCGCTTCGGCGCGGTCGTCGGGGTGAATGATCACGGGCCAAGCATCCCCGACCAGACTGCCCGGCGCCGCGCCCGAAAAAGCATAGATCTGATCGCTGACCCAATCCAAACGCCCATCGGCGGTGGCCGTCCAGACATGGACTGGCATGGTGTGCGCCATGGTGCGGAACCGTTCCTCCGCCTCGCGCAGCTTGGTTTCGGCAAGCTTATGCGCGGTGACATCATTGCCTTGGATCACGATGCCGATGGTCTCTCCCCGCACGTTGTCGAGCGGTTGAAACACGAAATCGACGACGACCCGTTCAGTCGGACCTCCGGGGCTGCGTTGCACCCATGCCTCGGCCCCCTGTTGGCTCACGGCTTCGCCGGTGCGATAGACCTCGTCCAGCATTTCGAAAAAGCCTTGCCCCGCGATCTCGGGCAAAGCCTCGCGCGCGGGTTTGCCAATAAGGTCCCGCTGACCAACCATTCGTAAATAGGCGGCGTTGACCGTGCGAAAGACGTGGTTCGGCCCCATGAGGGTGACCATGAAATTCGGTGCCTGTTCAAAGATCAACTTGAAAAGGCTGATCCCGGTATCAAGTTCCAGATTTTGCTGCGTCACCTCATGGGCACGGCGCAGCACGGCGGCTTGGGCCGAGCCTGCACGCCCCTCCCCCGGGGCTTCGGCGGTATAGACCTCGGTGATGTCCTGCGTGTGCTGCAAAATGAACTCGACCTCGCCATCCGCACCTAGGATCGGCGTATGGGTCGCGCTCCAATAACGGTCTTCGGTTTTGCCCTCGGCACTGGCGATTGGATAGGGGATGACCGGCAGGTGATCGGTGGTGCCATCGCGGAACACCCGTGCGAAAGACGCGCGCAGCATGCGGCCCGACTCGCTTTCGGGGTCAGATGGAAATTCCTCGAACAGGTCTTTCCCGATAAGCCCCTCTAACTGGCGGTCGGTCACCTGTAGATAGGCATCATTCGCCCAGACCACCCGAAGTTCACTGTCCAACAACACGAAGGGCGACGGCGCGGCCTGAAGGATTCTTTCAAAGTCATGGGTCATCGTGTGTTGATCTTCTTATCTATTGGAACGTGCGGTTCAGCAGCCTCAGCCGCGCATTCAATCTTGATTTGAGGTGTCAGGCAAGGACGGTTGCAGCGCCCTGCCCTGCGGCTACCCTGGCTTGGCCCGCTACGGCAGGGAGGTTTTCGGAGGCTGCTCTAGAGTTCATCGTATCCCGGAAGTTTTGGGTTTGGGCGGCGGGCGCCGCTGCGTCTCAGCCGCGCGTCACGCATATGTAGCCCGCAATCCCTGCAGAACCAGAACCTCGCGCAGATTCTGCAACGTCTTGCACTCTGCGCTGAGTTTGCGATGAATGGAGCCGCTGCGCGTATCTGGCTCAACGGGCCGCGCAGCCGATCAACCATTGCCCTTTTTTCTCATTTCCACCCACGTGCCCCTTTCTCAAAGCCATTCAGGACCACCGCATGACATTCCGCTTCATCCACGCGTCTGACCTGCATATCGGGCGCAAGTTCGCCAATATCCCACAAGCGGCGGATGGCAACATCCGGGGGCGTCTGATGGAAGCGCGGCATGGGGCCATCGCCAAACTTGCCCAAGCCGCGCGGGATCACGGGGCGGCGCATGTCCTCGTGGCGGGCGATACATTCGACACTGCGACACCCTCGCCCGCCGTGCTGCGGCAGGCCCTGACCGCCATGGGCGAGGCGGCAGAGGTGACATGGTGGATCCTGCCCGGCAACCACGACAATCTGCGCGATGCCGAACCCCTGTGGGAAATGATCCACCGCGATGCCCCCGCCAATCTGCGCGCCCTCACCGATGCTGCCCCGGTTGAGATTACCACAGGCACCAGCCTGTTGCCCTGCCCCGTGGCCTTTCGCGCGGGCGCCAGCGATCCAAGCGCCCCTTTGGACAAGATGCAAAGCCCCGAGGGGCATCTGCGCATCGGCCTCGCCCACGGCGGCGTCACCGATTTCACCGACAGCGGAGAGGCGATTGCGCCCGACCGGGATCAGCGCGCGGGGTTGGACTATCTCGCCCTTGGCGATTGGCACGGGCGGATGGCCGTTTCAGACCGGGTCCAATACTGCGGCACGCCGGAGCAGGATCGTTTCAAACACGGGCGTCGCGGCGTCTGTCTTGCGGTTGAGGTCGCAGGCCCCGGCGCTACCCCCAAGGTGGATGAGATCGAAACCGGCAGCTTCCTATGGTCCGAGGCGGAGCTTACGCTTCACCCCCGCCAAGACGCGGCGGCGGCTTTGCAGGCCCTGCTGCCCGCTGCGGGCCGCCGGGATCACCTGCTGCGCGTCAAAGCAGGGGGCTGGGCGGGCCTTCCCGATCGCGCAGCGCTTGCCCGCGCGGCCGAGGCCTGCGCCCCCGATTTCGCGCATTTCGAACTGGTGACCGAAGGTTTGGGCACGCAATATGAGGCCGCAGACCTTGATGAGATCGACCGCGGCGGTGCCCTGCGCATGGCGGCGGAAACCTTGGTGAGCGAGGCACAATCCGACACCCTGCCCCAGTCCGAGCGTGACGTGGCCGCCGATGCCCTCGCCCGGCTTCATGCCTATGTGCAGGGGGCGAAAGCATGAAAATCCGCGCCATCACACTCAACAACGTCCGCCGCTTCACCGACCCCGCGCAGGTGACCGGAATAGGCGACGGGATCAATGTCTTAAGCGAGCCGAACGAGAACGGCAAATCCACGCTGTTCGACGCGATACAGGCGCTGTTCTTCAAACCCTTCGGCTCCCGCGACAAAGAGGTCGCCGCCCTGCGCCCCCATGCGGGCGGCGCGCCGGAGGTCACCATCGAGGTCGAAACCGACGAGGGGCGCTTTGCCGTTCACAAGCGGTGGTTCCAAAAGCCCCTTGCCACCGTGCACCGCGATGGCAGGCTGATCGCACAGTCGGATGAGGCCGAGGCATGGATCGCGCAGCTTTTGGGCGGGGATGCGGGCGGGCCGTCGGGGCTGATCTGGGTCCGTCAGGGCATGACCGCGCTGACCGGCGGCTCCACCAAAGAAGAAAAGCTCGCACTGGAGGCGCGGCGTGATCTGATGACCTCGGTCGGCGCCGAGGTCGAAGCGATGACCGGCGGGCGGCGCATGGACAAGGCGCTGGCACAATGCCGCGACGAGCTTGCCCAATATGCCACCGGCACCGGACGCCCGCGCACCGGCGGACCGTGGAAAGAGGCCCAAGATCAAGTGGCGGCGCTGACGGCCACGCGCGACCAACTGGCGGCCACCGCGCGAGAGTTGCAGGACGCCTTGGCCGAGCGTCAGCGGGCACGGCGGGCCTTGGCCGACCTCGAAGCGCCCGAGGTGGTCGAAGAACGCCGCCAAAAGCTTGAGGCCGCCCGCGCCGCCCATGCCGCCGCCACCCGCCACGCGGAAGAGCTGGAAACCCTTGCCCGGGCCGTGGACCTCGCGCGTCTCACGGCTGAAAGCGCCACATCGCGGCTCGACAGCTACCGCGCCGGAGAGGTCGAGCAAAAGGCCGCCCGCGCCGCCGAAGCCACAGCCCGCAAAGCCGCAGAGGCCGCCCGCAGCACCCTATCTGAACGCCGCGCCGCGCTTGACACCGCAGAGGCCGCCGCCACAGAGGCCCGCGCCGCCCTCAAAACCGCCGAGGACCAACACCGCCAAGCCCTGCGGGCGCGCGCCGCGCGGGACGGCGCAGACCGTCGCCGCGCGCTTGAGGATCGCATCAAAGAGGCCGAAGAGGCCCGCCGCCGGATGGAGACCGCCGGTGCCGCCGCCCAATCCGGCCCGGACGCCGCCACGATGCAACGGCTTGAAACCCTCTCTGCCGAACTCTCCGCCAGCCGCGCCGCCCGCGATGCCGCGGCCCCCCAAGTGATTGTCCGCTACGCCCCCGGCCAATCGGGCAGCATCCATAGCGACAGCGGGCCGTTGGCGGAGGGCACCGCCCTGCCGCTTCCGCGCAGCACCACCCTGCGGATCGACGGTATCGGCAGCTTAGAAATCCACCCGGGCGCGGAGGGTGCAGAGGACGGCACAGTCGAAACCGCCGCCGCCAGCCTGCAAGCCGCGCTCGACCAGATTGGCGCGGCTGATCTGGCCGGGGCCCGCGCCGCCGCCGCGGCCCGTGTGGAAGCCGCTGCGCGTCAGGGAGAGGCCAAGGCCGTTCTCAACAGCCTCGCCCCTGAGGGGATCGACGCGCTGCACCAAGCCCTCGCCGCCATTCCGGCCTCGGAGGAGGTTTCCGAGGCGCCCGATCTTGCGCAGGCCGATGGTACCCTCGAAACTGCGCAGGCCGAGCATGAGACGTGCCGGATCGCGCGTGAGACGGCAGCCGAGGCGCTGGCCGATGCCAAGGCCGATGCCGCGGTCAAAGACGCGCAGCTCGCCTCGCTCAGCGACCGGCTGCAGCGCGCCGAGGCGCAGCAGGCCAAGCTGGGCGATGTCACGGAAGACGCGCTTGCCAGTCAAGCCGCCAGCACCGCCGCCGCGCTGGAGGCCGCACGCCTCACCCACGCCGAAAAAGCCAAGGATGCGCCGGATGCGGCCAGCCTTCGGGCCGCCCTCACCCGCGCGGAATCGGTTGAGGCGCAAGCCCGAGAGGAAGTCGCCCGCCTGCGTCCCCTGCTGGCGCGGCTCAGCGAACGCATCACCCGCGCCTCTGGCGACGCGGTGGAGGAACGGCTCGGCGAGACCGAAGACCAATTGCAGGCCGCCGAAGAGACCCTCGCGCGGATCGCCCATGAGGTTGCGGTGCTCACCCGGCTGGAAGGCGCTTTGCAAGACGCGCGGAACGAGGCGCGAGAGCGGTATTTCACCCCCATCGTCAAAGAACTCAAACCACTGCTGCAACTCCTTTGGCCCGATGCGGAGCTGACATGGGGCGAGGAATCGCTGCTGCCCCATGCGCTGATCCGCGATGGTCGCGAGGAGCCGATCGACGTCCTTTCAGGCGGCACGCAGGAACAGGTGGCGCTTTTGGTGCGGCTGGCCTTTGCGCGGATGCTGGCCCGCGCGGGACGCATCGCGCCGGTGATCTTGGACGACGCGCTGGTCTTTACCGATGACGACCGGATCGAGCGGATGTTCGACGCGCTGCACCGGCAGGCCAGCGATATGCAGATCATCGTTCTGACCTGCCGCCAACGCGCCTTTCGTGCCCTTGGCGGACAGGCTTTGCGGCTGCAAACGGTGGACCCCTAGAAATAAGCGCATCAAGCACCCTGCGTGAATGAACTTTTCCCCCCGTCCCGCGTTGGCTTCGTAGCATCTGCGCAGGGCATGTTGGGGGGAAGACATTGAACGATATCGCCGCGATCAGACGGCTGTTGGAAGTGCTGGTACTGATCGCCCTCTTCGTGACTGCCTATTTCGCCAAGGATTTGCTGCTGCCGATCCTGCTTGGTTTCCTCCTCGCGCTGACGCTTAGCCCGCTGATCCGCTCCTTTGAAAAATTCGGCATCTCGCCTCCGCTGGGGGCTGTGCTGCTGATTGGCTTTGTCGGGCTGATCATCTTTGTGCTGGCCGGGCTGTCAGCGGGCACCGTGGCCACGTGGTCCGATGAGATTCCCTCGATGGGCAATGAGATACAGCGCAAGCTGCAAGGCTGGATGAAGACAGTAGAGGATGTCCGCTCTGCCACAGAACAGGTCGAACAAATCGGCGCAGATAACGGCGCCAGCAAACCCGAAGAGGTGGTGGTCAAACAGCCAGGCCTGCTCGACAATGCCATGAACACCGGCGCGCGGATCGGCGGCACGGTGGCCGTCGCCCTAGTGCTGGCGCTGTTCCTGCTGGCCTCGGGCGATCTGTTTTATCTCAAGCTGGTTCAGTCGTTCCAGACCTTCACCGGCAAAAAACGCGCGCTGAAGGCGGTCTATGACGTTGAGCGCCGCGTGTCGCGCTACCTGCTGACCATCACCATCATCAACGCGGGGCTTGGCGTCTCTGTTGGGCTTTACCTTTTCGCGCTTGGGCTGCCTGTTCCTTATGTCTGGGGCTTGGCGGCGTTCTTGCTGAACTTCCTGCCCTATATCGGCGGGGTGATCGGCGCGGTGCTGGTGGGGGCCTATGCCATCGCCACATTCGACAGCGTCGGCTATGCGATCCTTGCCCCAATCGGCTATCAGATCCTCACCGGGATCGAGGGGCAGTTCATCACGCCCTACCTTGTGGGGCGTCGGTTGGAGTTGAACACCGTTGCCGTATTCCTCACCGTGGTCTTTTGGGGCTGGCTTTGGGGGATTGCGGGCGCGCTGGTGGCGGTGCCCTTCCTCGTGGTCTTCAAGGTGATTTGCGAGAACGTCACTGCGCTCAACATGATCGGGCATTTTCTGGATAAATCCGCCCCCGATGTGGCGGCAACCGCGGCGGATGAACCCGCCGCGGAAAAGCCCGGTGGCTAAAGCCGCCTAGCCCGCGAGGGACGGCAGCCAGAGCACGATCTGCGGGAAGGCCACAAGCAAGCCGATGGTCACCGCGTCGGCGATGAAGAAGGGCATCACGCCGCGGAACACGTCCTGCACGCTGAGGTCGGGGCGCACGCCCGCGACGACAAAGCAGTTGAGGCCGATGGGCGGGGTGATCAAACAGAACTCCGCCATCTTCACCACCAGAATGCCGAACCAGATCGCGCACATCGGGCCCGACATGCCAAAGGCACTGTCAGCGGCCGAGACAAACTCGCCCCCGTTGAGCGCCATCACCGCCGGGTAAACCACCGGCAGTGTCAGCAGCAGCATGCCAATGGCGTCCATGAACATGCCGAGCACCGCATAGGCCAGCAGGATGCAGATCAAGATGATCATCGGCGAGGTTTCGAGCGATGAAATCCAATCGGCAAACGCGCCCGGCAGGTCAGCGAAGCCCAAGAACCGTACATAGATCAACACGCCCCAGATGATGGTGAAGATCATCACCGTCAGCTTGGCCGTCTCCAGCAGTGCGTCCTTCAATTCCGCCAGTCGCATCCCACGGAAGACCGCCATGCAAAAGACGATAAACGCACCAACCGCGCCGCCTTCTGTCGGGGTGCCCCATGCATCGCCAAAGGGGTTGTAGACGAAGAAGATGATGATCACGACCACCGCGACAATCGGCAGAGCGGCAGGCAGAGCGGCAAAGCGTTCACGCCATGTAAAGCCGGTCACCGGCGGGCCGACGTTCTTCCAGATCATGGCGATGCCGATGATCAACACCGCATATACCACCGCCGAAAAGGCACCGGGGATAAAGCCCGCCAGCAGCAGCTTGCCCACGTCCTGCTCAACGATGATCGCATAGATCACCAAGATCGCCGAGGGCGGGATCAGCGAGGCCAATGTGCCCCCTGCCGCCACGACACCCGCCGCGAATTGCTTGTTATAGCCAATCTTGAGCATCTCGGGGATGGCGATCCGCGCGAAAACCGCAGCCGTGGCCACCGACGCGCCCGACACAGCCGCAAAGCCTGCGGTCGCAAAAACGGTCGAGACCGCCAAACCGCCCGGCACCCAAGCAAACCAGCGCTTCGCGGCTTCAAAGATCGCTTTGGTGAGACCTGCGTAATAGGCCAAGAAACCGATCAGGATGAAGGTGGGGATGAGCGAGAGGGTCTGGCTCGACACTTTGGAATGCGGCACCTGCCCCGCGGTCTTGATCGCGACGGTCAGCGCCCAGCCAAGTTGGTCCCACTCCATGCCCTTCTTGGCCCAGAAAATCCAGATAAGGCCGATAAGCCCGGCCATGGCGGCGGCAAAGGCCACCCGCATGCCAAGCACCACCATAAGCAACATGCCGCCCGAGACCCAAAGGCCGATTTCAATAGGATCCATCAGTCACGTCCATCCAGTTGTTCGGCCTCGGCCATTGCTTGTTCTGCCGCCGATTGTACCAGCGGCACGGCCACAGGGCGTTCCAGCCCCAGCACCAAGGCCCGGCCATAGCCCCAGATCTGCAGGCAAAGCCGCAGGGAGATCACGGCAAAGGCCAGTGGCACCACCAGTTTGCTGGGCCAGATCGGCAGGCCGATATCGATCGAGCTATCGCGGCTCCACATCGGGGCGGCCATATCAAAACTGCGGTCGAAATGCGCCCATGCGCCCCATGTCAGCGCCAGCATCAAAAGCAGGATAAGCACCACAGACAGCAGTTCCGCCGCCCAAAGCGCGCGGCCCTTAAGCTGGCCGATTAGGATGTCCATGCGCACATGCCCGCCCATACGTTGGGTATA
The DNA here is from genome assembly GCF_040148765.1 of Sulfitobacter sp. NFXS29. Classification (NCBI taxonomy): domain Bacteria; kingdom Pseudomonadati; phylum Pseudomonadota; class Alphaproteobacteria; order Rhodobacterales; family Roseobacteraceae; genus Sulfitobacter; species Sulfitobacter sp. NFXS29. The sequence continues at coordinate 136,357 of NZ_JAGDED010000004.1, read as the reverse complement.
GGCAATGCCCATGATGGCGATGAACGGCATGGCCGCTTCGATCCAGTCGACATAGCCCGCCAGTGGCGTGGAAAAGAACTTGCGCCCCCCCACGGACCAAACGGCCAGCACCATCAACATGAAAACGGCAATCCCCGAGATCAGGGCAAAGAAGGTCTCCAGTTTCAGCAGGCCCCGGTCGAGGCGGCTGAGGAGGCTGCTGTCCTCCAGCACGGCGGATGATCCGGCCATCGGCTCTCCTTTTCAGAAAGTCTGTTTGTTACGTCATTAAAGTCGAAAGGGCCGCGCGGTTTGCCGCACGGCCCTTAAAGTCATGCGCGCAAGGCTTAGTTCGACGCGCGTTCTTTTTCCAGCGTTTCCATCACGAGGTCATAGAGTTCCTGACCCGGAATGCCTTGGGCTTCCATGTCTTTGATCCATGCTTCGCGCGCAGGATCAGCCGCTTTGGCTTTGAACTCGGCGATCACCTCGGGGGAGAATTCGACCTTCTCGACGCCCTTTTCTTCAAGAACGGAATCCCACCGCTCAAGCAGTTCGCCGTAGTTGGCAAGGTAGTGATCCAGCGCCTCATCGACGGACCCATCAAGCGCTTCGCGCTCTGCGTCGCTCAGCGCCTCATAGGCGTCGATGTTCACCACAACGGGGCAGTTCACGGTGCCGGGGTTGAGGTTTGCAGTCCACCAATCGGCTTTGTTGATCGTGCCAAAGCTCAGGTGCGCGTGCTGGGCAAAGGCCACAGTGTCGACAACACCGGATTCCATCGCGTTATAGGCTTCCGAAGAGGTCACGGATGTCGGCACACCGCCCACGGCTTCGAATGCTTTGCCCAGACCGCCGGTGGCGCGCACGCGCATGCCGTCAAAGTCTTCCAACGTGGTGCGCGGATCGCCGGTGCCGACAAGGTTGTACTGCGGCATGGGCGAGGTCATCAGCATCTTGGCGTTCCACTGCGCCATCTCTTTGGCGACGGCGGGGTGGTCATAGACGGCACGGCTGACCGCGACCTCTTCTTCAAGGTTGCTGACGCCGAGGAAGGGCAGTTCCAACACGGTGATCGCGCGGTTCTTGTCGGCGTGGTAGCCGGCGCAGAACTGGGCCATCTCAAAGGCACCGATGGAGATACCGTCGAGGTTCTCACGGTTCTTGGACAGGCCGCCGTAGCTGACGTTGATGGTGAATTCGCCGTTGGTCTTTTCGTTCACCAGTTCGGCGATCTTTTCGACATGCTCGGTGAAGGCGCGGCGCTTGCCCCAGACGGAGGCGTTCCATTCGGTCGCGGCAGCTTCGCCGACGAAGGCAACGCTTAGCGCACAGGCGGCAGCGCCGCTCAGCAGATTTTTCATGATATCTCTCCCTAGATGCCCGCCCTTAGTGAGCGGATTGGCGCACAGGCTACCCCGAGGGGACAGGCCTGCCAACCCCGTCATGCCGCGCAAATACGACAGCCGCAAGACAGTTGGGCAAGGTTTGACTGCCAAGGCTTTGAAAAAGCGCGTCATTCCCCGGTAGACAGTGGAAAATTTACAGATACCCCGCAAATCGGGAAAAACCTTTACAGGCAAGCCCTTGTATTCCAGTTGCTTATTCACTTCTTTTCACGGGCCGCTATGATCCAGCTCAGGAGGAGGCCACGGCAGCCGGGTGAGATCTGCGCCCCGTGGCAAGACGCGAACATCAAGGGAGGAACCACCATGTCCGACGCCACCGCAAAGACCTATCCGCCATCCGCCGACATGGCCGCCCGCGCCCATGTGGATGCCCAGACCTATGACAAGATGTACAACGCCTCGGTCACCGACACCGAGGCGTTCTGGCGCGAACAGGCGCAGCGGATCGACTGGATCAAACCCTTTACCCAGGTGCGCGATGTGAACTTTGACCTTGGGTCGGTCAGCATCAACTGGTTCGCGGATGGCGAGTTGAACGTCAGCGCCAATTGCATCGACCGCCACCTTGAGACGCGCGGCGATCAAACCGCGATCATTTGGGAGCCCGACAGCCCCGAGGACGACGCAAAACACATCAGCTACCGCGAGTTGCACAGCGCCACCTGCCGCATGGCCAATGTACTGCGCGATCTGGGCGTGGGCAAAGGCGACCGCGTCATCATCTACATGCCGATGATCCCCGAAGCCGCCTATGCCATGTTGGCCTGCGCGCGGATCGGCGCGATCCATTCCATCGTTTTCGCCGGGTTCTCACCAGATGCGCTGGCCGCCCGCGTCAATGGCTGCGAAGCCAAGGTCGTGATCACCGCGGATGAGGCCCCGCGCGGCGGCAAGGCCACCCCGCTCAAAGCCAATGCCGACAAGGCACTGGCGCAATGCGACGCCAGCGTGCAATGCCTCGTGGTGCGCCGCACCGGCGGGGATGTGGCATGGAACGACGCCCGCGACCGCGATTACAACGTACTGGCCGAGCAGGCCGCCGACACCTGCGAGCCGACAGCCGTGGGGGCCGAGGACCCGCTGTTCATCCTCTATACCTCTGGCTCCACCGGCCAGCCCAAGGGTGTGGTCCATAGCACCGGCGGCTATCTCACCTATGCGGCGCTGACCCATGAGGTGACCTTTGATTACCACGATGGCGACGTCTATTGGTGCACCGCGGATGTGGGCTGGGTCACCGGGCACAGCTATATCGTCTATGGCCCGCTGGCCAATGGCGCGACCACGCTGATGTTCGAAGGCGTGCCGACCTACCCCGACGCCAGCCGCTTCTGGCAGGTCTGCGAAAAGCACAAGGTTACCCAGTTCTACACCGCCCCCACCGCCATCCGCGCGCTGATGGGCCAAGGCAAGGAATTCGTCACGAAAAGCGACCTGTCGTCGCTGCGCATTCTTGGCACCGTGGGCGAGCCGATCAACCCCGAGGCATGGAACTGGTACCATGATGTCGTCGGCCAAGGCCGCTGCCCCATCGTCGACACTTGGTGGCAGACCGAAACAGGCGGTCACCTGATGACCCCCCTGCCCGGCGCCCATGACATGAAACCAGGGGCCGCGATGAAACCGTTCTTCGGGATCAAACCTGTGGTGCTCGACCCAACCTCGGGTCAAGAGATTGAGGGCAATCCAGCCGAAGGCGTGCTTTGCATCGCGGACAGTTGGCCGGGCCAGATGCGCACCGTCTGGGGCGATCACGAGCGGTTCGAGAAAACCTATTTCGCGGATTATCCCGGCTATTATTTCACCGGCGATGGCTGCAAACGCGATACCGATGGCGACTATTGGATCACGGGCCGCGTCGATGATGTGATCAATGTCTCGGGCCACCGCATGGGCACCGCCGAGGTCGAAAGCGCGCTGGTCGCCCATGACAAAGTCGCCGAAGCCGCCGTGGTCGGCTACCCGCATGAGGTCAAAGGTCAGGGCATCTATTGCTATGTCACATTGATGAGCGGTGAAGAGCCTTCCGAAGACCTGCGCAGCGAGCTGCGCAATTGGGTCCGGCAAGAGATTGGCCCCATTGCCTCGCCCGACCTGATCCAATGGGCGCCCGGGCTGCCGAAAACCCGCTCGGGCAAGATCATGCGCCGGATCCTGCGCAAGATCGCCGAAAACGATTATGGCGCCTTGGGGGATACATCGACGCTGGCGGATCCCAGCGTGGTGGATGATCTTATCGACAACCGAATGAATCGCTAAAGCTTGACACGGCGCGGGTGGCTGCCCGCCCCCGCGCCGTGCCCAAAGAGAGAGAGACATGGACCAAACCGCCCCCCAGATACTGCCGCCCGCCACAGCGGCGGAATGTGACGCCGCCCTGCCAAATATCCTCGCCGCGCCCAAGGATGGGGCGGTCATAGAACAGCTCTGTTTCCGCGCTGAATACGGCCTGCGAGACCACCCCGATCATCTGGACCTGACCGTGGGCGAAGGCATCCGTGGCGAGCGTTGGACCAAGAAACCTTGGCTGACCCTGCCCGATGGCAGCCCCGACCCGCGGATACAGGTTTCGATCCTGCCCAAACGCATCATGGACCTGTGCTGGCGTGACCGCGCAAACACGCCCCACCCCGGCGATACGATGATCGTGGACATGGACCTTGGCCATGAGAACCTGCCCGTCGGCACACGGCTACAGGCCGGATCGGCGGTGCTGGAGGTGAGCGACAAGTTCAACACCGGCTGCATCAAATGGCGCGACAGATATGGCCAAGACAGCCTGCGCTGGATCAACCGAAAGGAAAATCGCCCCTACCGCCTGCGCGGTATCCTGTGCAAGATCGTGCAAGATGGCACCGTGCGGGTCGGCGATCGGCTCGTCAAACTTTGAGGTTTGGCGAAAAGCAAAGGCCGCCCCAATGGGACGGCCCTACGTACATTTCACATATTTAAGCTCGGCTCTCGCCTTTCGCAGGCTTAGCCTTCGACGCGCTGCAAGTTGATCTCACCCACGCCCACAGCAAAGTTCACGCCGGTCTGGGTGTTCACGCTCAGCGGCTGAAGCGCCAGCGTGTTTTCAGAGCCACCTGTCATCAGGTTTGCACCTGCGCCGACACCAACGGTCGCCTCAGCAGAGACACCCTTGTAGCTGCCGTTCAGACCGCCTTCGTAATATTCCTGCTCAGTCGGGGCCAACACCAGCCAAGACATCTGGCCATTCTGTGTCTTACCGATATCGACGCCCCAGCGGTTGATCTCACCGACATAGGTCTCATCTTCGAGACCTTCTTCGATGGGGTTGAAGGTACAGGTCAGCTCACGGGTGGAGCCAAAGATAAAGCCGGTGCCATCGCCCACATCGCAAGACAGCGACCCGATTTCAGCGTGGTCAACGGTCTCATTGTCATCGGCCATCGCGGAGGAGCCGAAAGCGGTGGCGCTCAACAAAGCGGCGCCGACGGTCAGTTTGGTTGCATGCATCATCTTTAGTCACTTTCCGGCGCGGCGTTGCGCGCCTTTTCTGCTTTGAACGGCATTCGGGTGCCTTGGACAGGCGGCGCAGATGACCTGCTCCGCCCCTTTCAGACAGCCAGCATCGACACCACGTAAGCGCCGATGATGCCTCTCATCGCAGACCCAACGCCCATCCCCGATTGGGGTTCCTGCCCGTGCTAACAGGGGCGGAATACCGCGCAGGGGAACGGGGCGCGCAACGCCCCGGCACCGCTGGACAAATCAGCCGCTACATGGCACCGCTTGTCGCTATGAGTGATGATCTGATCCCCTTCTCGCCCGACAGCGGCGATGCCCCTGCCCTGCGCCGCGCCTTTGGGCGTTTCGGCACCGGCGTGACCGTGGTGACCGTGAAAACCGCACAGGGCCCCATGGGGATGACCGCGAATTCCTTCGCCTCGGTCTCGCTTGAGCCGCCCTTGGTGCTGTGGTCGCCTGCGATCTCATCCAAACGGCACGACAGTTTCACCTCGGCTGCATCGTTCTGCATCCATGTCCTTGGCGCGGATCAAGAGGATTTGGCCCAACGGTTCGCCGGTCAAGGTCATGACTTTTCCGGTTTCGACTGGACGGAAGATGCCGCAGGTGTGCCGACCTTTTCGGGCTGCCTTGCCCGGTTTCACTGCAACACCTACGCCGTGCATCCGGCGGGCGATCATTCGCTGATTTTGGGCCATGTGCAACAGGTCGCCCTGCGCGAGGATGGCGCGGCGGGGCTGATGTTCGACCAAGGCCGCTATGGCCGTTTTACCCCGCGCGACGCGGATTAAACGCGGCCAAGGGCGCCCCGCAAGGCGCCCCCGTTCTCAGTAATCCCGCTCAAAGAAAATACCGATGCTGCTGTCGCCGTCCGAGCCAAGCGTGCCCTTGGCCGTCAGGCTTTCGGTAATGTCGAGGTTGAGGGAAACCTCGCCAGTCCCATCAGAGGCCGCCGTGACATCGGTATAGACATTGTCGGTCAGGTATTTCCCAAGCCGCAGCGCCGTTGCACCATCGTCGGTGGTGGTCACATCCAGATCGTCCAAGCCAAAGCCTTCGCGCAGGTTGCCGATCACCCCGTCGCCGCCACGGCCCGCAAGGGTCGCCACCGCACTGGCCAATTGCAGCGCTTGAAAGGCCGAGATTTCCGAGATGTTGCGCCCAAAGAGCAGTTGCGACAGCACCTCATCCTGCGGTGCGGCAGGGGTGGATTCAAAGGTCACCTCCGGCTCATTCGCAGGGCCGCTGACGATGACACGCACCTCGCCCGCTTCGGTATCGGTCGAGGTCACGAAGCGGATATAGGGAATGAAATCGCCCTGAAATTGGACCGAGCCTTCGTCGAGCAAGAAGCGTTTGCCCAAGATATCCAGCCGCCCCCGGATCAGTTCAAACCGCCCGGCAGAGATGATGCGATTGGTGGTGCCGCTGAGGTTGAGCGAGCCGCCCAGTTCCGCATCAAGCCCGCGCCCGCGCACGAAAATCCGGTTGGGCGCGTTCAATTGCAGGTTCAGTCCAAAGCCGGGGCCCGAGCCATCCTCAGCAGGGTCTTCTCCCGCTTCGGCCCCCTCCAGCCCGGCCTTGCGCCGGGTTGCCAGAACATCGGCGGGCGCGTTGACATGGGTGATCTGCGGAATGTCCCCGATTGAGGTCAGCCCCGTTGCGGGCACCTGAATATTGGTCTCGCCCGCGTTGATCACGCCGGTGATCTGCGCCCCACCGCTTAAAGGGCCCGCAAGCCGCAGGTCGCCGTTCAGCGTGGTGCTGTAAAGGCTTGGGTCCGCATAGACGAGATTGCGCAGGGTCACGCTGATATCCGCAGGCAAGGCCGGTGTCAGGGTGATCGCCCCCGCCACGCGCAGCTCTCCGCCGTCGACTGCCTGCCCGGTCACGTTCAACTGTGCCCGGTTGTTGCCAAGCTGGATATCCGCATCGATCCCCCGCAGAGCCACGCGCAGGTTCGGCGCGGTGAATGTCGCGCCGCTGGTGGTGATGCGCCCGCTGACCGACGACAGCGCCGCCGGGCCGTTGATCTGCAAGTCAAACTGCGCCTGCCCCTGCAAGTTGCGCGGGGCAAGGAAGGGACGCGACAGGCCAAGTGGGGCATTGCCCGCGATATCAATGTTCAGCGTCCCATCGGGGTTCACCAATCCAGCCACGGTTGCCTGCGTGCCGGCGGGGCCGTTGGCATTGGTATCAATCCGCCATGCCTCCCCCTCGCGCCGGGCCGAGCCTGCGACGCTGAGCGGGCCGTTCACCTGCTCCACCAATGCGCCGATGTCGGGCATGTTCAGCTGGAAATCGACCGCCGCGTTGGGGCCTGTCACCAAGCCTTCGACCGTCGCCCGCGCGCCGTAGGGGCCGCTGGCGCTTGCATCAAGCACCACCCCTGCTTCGGTCTGGCGCGCCACGCCATTCGCGGCAAAAGAACCCGTGACGCTGGGCACCAGCGGGTTCACATTGGGAACGGAGACGTCGAACCGCATTGAGACTTCACCGGTGACCAGCCCTTCGACCATGGCCCTGCTGCCATAGGGGCCGTTGGCGCTTACATCCACGGCGATCCCGTCTTCTGTTTGACGGATGTCGCCGGTGGCCGAAAGCTGACCGTTCACACCGGGGGCGATGGGGCTCAGGTCGGGCACCGACAGATCAAAGCTGAGCGCCATATTCGGGCCGGTTGCCAGACCTTCGACCACGGCGCTGCTGCCGTAGGGGCCGGTCGCGGCGACATCCACGGCAATGCCGCTCTCCTGCTGTCGCACGGTGCCCTGCGCGGCAAGCGGCCAGTTGACGCCGGGGGCCAGCGGGCTGACATCCGGCAAGGTCAGGTCAAAGCGCAGTGCCATCTCGGGGCCGGTTGCCAACCCTTCCAGCGCGAAGCGACTATCGTAGGGACCATTGGCGATGGTATCGACGACAAACCCCTGTTCGGTCTGCTCCAACGAGCCGCTGGCCTCAACCCCGCCGTTGATCTGCGGCACGAGAGGTTGGATATCTGGCAACGACAGGTCAAAGGCCACATCCACCCGCGGCGTGACCAGCCCCCTGACCGAGGCCTGCGCATCAAGCGGCCCGCTGGCGTCGGTGTTGATCTCCCAGCCCTGTGGTGTCTGGCGCAGCTCGCCCTTGGCCGTGACAGGCCCGGTGATATCCGCGTCTGGTACGAAATCTTCGATCCGCGGGATATCTGCGGTGAAATCGATCTGCGCGTCCTCGCCCGTGGCCAAGCCCGAAACGGTCAGCGCCGCGTCATAGGGGCCATCGGTGACCGCATCGACAACCCAGCCACGCGCTTCTTGTACCGCTGTTGCCTTGACCGCGATGGGGCCTTCGTATTGCGGCAGCACCAGCCCGACATCGGCGAGCGTAAAGTCCAAAGCCGCGCGGCTGTCTTCGCTGCGCAACTCGACATTTCCGGTCAGATCAATCGCGTCGTTCTTGAGGTCCAGATCACGAAGAAAAGTCCCGGTCTCATTGCGCTTTGCGACCATGCTGAGGCTGGTGCGCCCCGCCAGAACCGCATCGGCCTGTTCGATCCCGATCTCAAGGTCATCCGTCCCGCCCGCAATCGCCAGATCGAACATACCGCCCAAAGGCGTCACCGTCCCGTTCAGCGCCAGTGCCGTGGCGCCCGCGATATCGCGGCCCGCCAGCGCGGAAAAGCGGCTGATATCCTGCGCTTCGAGCGTCATCTTCAACTGCGTGAGCAGCCCGGTATCCACCCCATCGATCGCCGCCTCGCCGGTCAGGCCATAGTCATCTCCCGACAGGGTCAGCCCGTTGATCTCAATCGGTTCACCTTCAACGAAACGGATCTCGGCGCTGCCGGTGATCGCGTCCCCAATGGCCTCGGCACTGGCCGGATCGGTCAGCGACAGCCCCTCGGTGGCAAAGGTCACATCGCCAAGGAATTGGCCCAAACTGCCAAGGTTGCCTTCGAGGATCCCATCAAGCGCCAGTTGCGTCTGCGCGATTTGCAGCGCGCCCGTGTCCAGCCCGGTGATGTCGAACGCACTTTCAAAGCGGTCGCCATCGGCGGCATCGTAGTCCACGCGAAGGGTCACGGCCTCTACCCGCGTGCCCTCACCCGAGATCGGCAAAAGGGTCGAAGTGCCATCGGGGTTTGCGATCCGGCCAGAGATGTCGATCAGCGTCGGCCACTTCTCTTGGTTCAGCGTGACCTGCCCCTCCAGATCGACGGAATTCGCCGCAAGGGCAAAGCTGCTGACCTCAACGGCACCGTTGCTTTCAAGCAGCGCATCCAGCGCCAGCCGCACGTCTTCCCCGAAAAATTCACGGTAGCGCGGAGCGAGCAGCGCGGTGATGTCGCCGCCGATATCGGCCTGAATGCGACGGTCAGGGGTTTCGCTGGCGCGGCGTGGGGCCTGCGTGCCAAGGGTCACCTGCCCGGCCAAACGCTCTTGCCCATCGGTGGCGATGGTCACATCGGTTGCAAAATCATCCAGCGGGCCCGCGCCTTCGACGGTCATCTGCACCGAAGGCTGCCCCGGCAGATTCAGCAGTTTCGAGGCGATGCCTTCGGGGTCTTCGGTCAGGTTCAGCAGCAGATCCAGCACGTTTTCCCTGCGGTCGAAATCGGCTTGAATGTCGAACTCACCCTTTTTGCCATCGGTGCGGCGGGCCTGAAAATCGACAATACCAACCGTATCGGTCAGCCGCGCATTGGCGCGGACCGAAAGCTGCGCAGCCTCACCCAAAATGGGCTCGCCCAGATTGATCTCATCCACGGAAAAGTCAGCGATTTCAATGGAAACGGGCAGATCGGGCAAGGCAAAGGGTTTGGCCTCGGCATCGGGTAGATCAACCTCATCGCTGACCGGCAGACGCTCGACATCCAGCCGCCCGGCGGTGAGCTGTTCAACCTCTAGCCGTCCGCGCAGCAGGGCCGAGCGGTTCCAATCCAGCACCACCTCTTCCAACGTCAGCCAGATGCCATCGTCGTCCGAAATCGTCATTCGATCAAAGGAGGCTGCTGAACTCAGCGCCCCCGAGAACCCGTCGATGCTGACGGTGCGGCCCGCGCCACTCAGCGCATCCTGAATGGTCCGGGTGAGAAAGCCCTTGTCATCATCCTGCGCAAAAGCCGGAGTGAGGCAGGCCAGGTAGACAAAGCTGGCGGTGAGAATCTGCAAAAACTGTCGCATTAAAACGCCTGTCCAATCCCGATATAGACTTGGAAATCTTCATCAACTTCCGGCCCCGAGGTGGGCACGGCCACATCCAGACGGATCGGCCCGATGCCCGTGGCATAGCGCAGCCCCAGCCCCGCGCCGGAGTGCCAAGTGCCTGATCCGTCGTAGAATTCCTCAGACCCGATATAGCCCGCATCGGCAAAGCCCACGACGCCAATCTTCTCGGTCAGGGCCATGCGCGCTTCTGCCGAGAGGCCGACAAAGCTGCGCCCGCCCACGGTGTCGCCGCTTGCCAGATCAACGCCGAGCGACTGATAGGGCTGCCCGCGCACGGTGCCGCCCCCGCCAGAGTAAAACAGGTAATCCGCAGGCGCCTCGGAAAGGTCCGGCCCGGCGACAGAGCCAAGCTGCCCCCGGAAGGCCAGTGTCACGGGGCGTTCGGTTCCAAAGCTGCGGTAGTAGCGCGCATCGAAATAGGTGCGCAGCCCGCTTTCAGACCCCGAAAGCGCGACGAAGGGCGTGATATTGGCGTCGATGTAATAGCCCTCGGTCGCGTCCAGTTCCTTGTCGCGGTAGTCGAACTCGGCCCCCAGCGGCAGGGTCAGCAGGGTGTATTGGTTGGTGCCAAAGGCATCCTCTGTCTCGGCCACACGCAGGCCAAGGCCCACAGAATAGGTGCGGTTCTGGTTGGCGATCCGCTCGATCCCCGCTTCCAGATCCAACTGACGGGAGAAGTAATTCACCTCATCGAGCTGCTCTAGCGTGGCCAGCGCATAGAAATCGGTATCCTCGTTAAAGGTCGCCGGACGCTCGAACCGGGCGGAGAGCGTATAGTCTTCGCCGCCTGAGTTGCCGCCGATGCCTTCGATCTCTGCCGACAAGCGCAGTCGTTCGGCCCCGCCCAACAGATTGCGGTGCAGCCAGAAGGTGCTGAGCGTCAGCCCTTCGAGCGAAGACAGCTCCGCGCCAAACCCAAAGCGGCGCTTGGGCGCTTCTGTCACCTGCGCGGCAATGGGCAGCGTGTCATTAGGGCCGATCCGATCCGCTTCGATCAGGGCCACAGCATCAAAAGCGCCGGTGCGGCGCAGCCGTTCGGTGGCCAGTTCCAACTCCTCGGGAGAGAAGACCTCCCCCTCCGGCAGGCCCGCGATCTCAATCAGGCGGGCGGTGCGCACGTCTTCGTTGCCGGTCACGGTCAGCGCACCAAAGCGCAGCTTTGGCCCCGGGGCGATCCGCAAGGCCGCGTCGATCTGCCGTTCACGGTGTTTGGCCACAAGATCCTGATCGGCCAATTCCGCCTTTGCGTGGCCCACATCGCGCCAGCCGCTCACCCCGGCCGAGACGGTTTCCTTGAGCACACCAAGACGCGCGGTCTCGCCGCTGGCGAAACCCTCCGGCAATTCGGTACCGGGGGCGACGGGCGCAATACGGGCCGCGCCAAAGCGGAACTTTGGCCCCGGGTCTACGGTGATCACGGCACGATCGATGCGGCGCGGCGGCTGCACCGGGGGAATCGCGGCGGCATCGACGCCGTCCAAGGTGATCTTGAGCGTCGGCCCGAAATACCCGTTGTCGTAAAGCAGCGCCAAAAGCCTGCCATAGTCCGCCTGCGCTGCGGCGACCAATTCCTGCGGCGTGGCCGGTTCGGCATCCTCATCGGTTTGCTCGGCCAGCAGCGACCCGCCGCGCAGGGTGGCATAAAGCTCTGAATCATCGGCGATACCAGTGATGGCCAGTTCTGCCGCCTGCGCCGCAGCCCCCCCACCAAGAAGAAGTCCAAGAGCGAGACAATACGCCGCCCCTCGAGTCTGCCCTTGTTGCGCCACGCGCTACCCTCCTTGCGTTTCGTTACCCCGGTTTTCGCGCCGGTTTTCCTTAGCCCGCTCAGCACGCGCATTTTTCTCATCAACCGTTAAACGGCATTGCCGCCTTGGCTGCAAACATTCTGCCGGGGCAATCGCGGTATGAGAGCCCTGTTCGCCCGTCTCGCACAGAAGCGGACCGCAAAATCGGCAAAATACCGCGCAGCAAAGTGTAGTCTGCCCGCGACGAGAGACGAGGACTGAAATGAGTTTTCTTTTTTGGGTGATCCGACCATCGCTTTGCCATTGCAAAGCATGGTGGTGCGGTCGGAGAGACTCGAACTCTCACGGGTGTTACCCCACAGCGACCTCAACGCTGCGCGTCTACCATTCCGCCACGACCGCACGCCATGGTTGGTGGGCGGGGTTTAGCCAAAGACCAAGGGCTTGTGAAGAGGCAATCGGCAAAATTTTTCAGTGAGGTTCAGAAAGCGGGTTAAGCCCCTATTTTCCCGCGGCCACTTCGCTGATCACAATCCCTTTAATGCCCTGCAATCTGACACCTCAGACGTTGAAACGCCGCGCCCGGCAAGCCATCTGTGGACCAAGCAACAAGGAACACGCCATGCCCGCAGATACCGCCACGCCTTCAACTGACGCCCCCACCGTGCAGATCGACATCGTGTCGGATGTCATGTGCCCTTGGTGTATCGTTGGCTATAAACAACTGGAACAAGCGCTCGGCGCGGTCGGCGTGGGCGCATATCTGCGCTGGCATCCCTTTGAGTTGAACCCGCAGATGCCAGCCGAAGGCCAGAACATGGCCGAACATCTGGCCGAGAAATATGGCTCCACCCCCGCGCAATCGGTCGAGAATCGCAAGCGGCTGTCCCAGATGGGCAGCGACTTGGGCTTTGCCTTCAACTTTTCCGACGACACGCGGATGCAAAATACATTCGCCGCGCATCAGTTGCTCACTTGGGCGCAGGCCCAAGGGCTGCAACACCCGCTGAAGATGGCACTCTTCGATGCGCATTTCACCCAAGGGCGCAATGTGAATGATCCCGAGGTGCTGGCCGATGTCGCGGCCTCCGTCGGGCTGGACCGCAGCGAGGCGCTGGAGGTGCTTAGCAGTGGCAGCTTCGCCGAACAAACCCGCGAAGCACAGCAATTCTGGACCTCGCGCGGTATTTCTGGCGTGCCGTCGATGATTTTTGAGGGCAAATACCTCGTCACCGGGGCGCAGGGGGCCGACAATTATGCCCAGATGCTCCGCAAGGTTCTGGAAGAACGCGACGCCGCCGCCTGACGCAGAGCCTCTGGCGGCGCGGCGCGGGTCTTGCTAAGGCATCTCTATGGTTGAATGGATCATCAGCGACGGCTTGACCGATTACCGCACCGCCGAGGCGTGGATGGAGGCGCGCGCCACCGCCATCGCCGCTGGTGAGGCCGAGGAATGCATCTGGCTGGTAGAGCACCCCCCGCTCTACACCGCGGGCACCTCGGCGCGGGCCGAAGACCTGACAGAGCCGGACCGCTTTCCCGTCTACCCCACCAGGCGCGGCGGTCAGTACACCTATCACGGGCCGGGCCAGCGCGTGGCCTATGTGATGCTCAACGTCGCCGCACGGGGCCGCGATGTCCGCTGTTTCGTGCGCCAGCTTGAGAATTGGGTGATCGCCACATTGGATCAATTCAACCTGCGCGGCGAGGTTCGCCCCGGGCGTGTCGGCGTTTGGGTACAGCGGCCCGAAAAACCCGCCCAGCCCGATGGCAGCCCCGCCGAAGACAAGATCGCCGCGATTGGAATCAGGCTGCGCAAATGGGTCAGCTTTCACGGCATCAGCATCAATGTAGAGCCGGAGCTCAGCCATTTTGGCGGCATCGTGCCCTGCGGCATCACGAACCATGGGGTGACCTCACTGGTCGATCTGGGCCTGCCCGTCACAATGGACGATGTCGATCTGGCCCTGCGCGCCACCTTCGATGATGTCTTTGCCAATGACCCCTCTGGCAGTTGCGACATCGCCTCCTGGTAGAGGCAAACCGCGCGCCAAGCGGCGTTAGAACCCGAATATACGTCGATAGCCGCAGCGGAAAAAATACCCTCCCTGCGACCATCGCGCCCATTGCCCCCGCGAGACGGTCGCTCTAAAACGGGCGCGACACCGCATGTGCCGCCTCTGGCGCCATGTGTCCAATTCATTTGCAGGAGGCACCGCATGGCAGACGCAGCCATTCACGGCCAAGATCATCACGACGACCGGGGGTTCTTTACCCGGTGGTTCATGTCCACAAACCACAAAGACATCGGTATCCTTTATCTGATCGTCTCGGCCTTGGTCGGTCTTATCTCGGTGGCATTCACCGTTTACATGCGCCTTGAGCTCATGAACCCCGGCGTTCAATACATGTGTATGGAAGGCGCGCGTTTCATCGCGGATAGCTCTGCCGCCTGTACGCCCAATGGTCATTTGTGGAACGTGCTGATCACCGGCCACGGCATCCTGATGATGTTCTTCGTCGTGATTCCCGCCCTCTTCGGCGGTTTCGGCAACTACTTCATGCCGCTGCAGATCGGCGCGCCGGATATGGCGTTCCCACGGATGAACAACCTCAGCTTCTGGCTCTATGTCGCCGGTACAACGCTGGCGGTCTGCTCACTGCTGACACCGGGCGGCAACGGCCAACTGGGTTCCGGCGTGGGCTGGGTGCTCTACCCGCCGCTCTCGGTCCGCGAAGCAGGCATGTCGATGGACTTCGCGATCTTCGCGGTTCACGTCTCGGGTGCCTCGTCGATCCTCGGCGCGATCAACATGATCACCACCTTCCTGAACATGCGTGCTCCCGGCATGACCCTGTTCAAAGTGCCACTCTTTGCATGGTCGATCTTCGTCACAAGCTGGCTGATCCTTCTGTCACTGCCGGTTCTGGCGGGCGCGATCACCATGCTGCTGATGGACCGTAACTTTGGCTTCGCCTTCTTTGATCCTGCAGGCGGTGGTGACCCGATCCTCTACCAGCACATCCTGTGGTTCTTTGGTCACCCCGAAGTTTACATCATCATCTTGCCCGGTTTTGGCATCATCTCCCACGTGATCGCGACCTTCTCGCGCAAACCAGTCTTCGGCTACCTGCCGATGGTCTGGGCGATCATCGCGATCGGCGCTCTGGGCTTTGTCGTTTGGGCGCACCACATGTACACCGTGGGTATGACCCTGAACCAGCAGGCCTACTTCATGCTGGCCACCATGGTCATCGCGGTGCCAACAGGGGTGAAGGTCTTCAGCTGGATCGCCACCATGTGGGGCGGCTCCATCGAGTTTAAAACACCGATGCTCTGGGCCTTCGGCTTCCTGTTCCTCTTTACTGTTGGTGGCGTCACCGGCATCGTACTGAGCCAGGCCGCTGTGGACCGTGCCTATCACGACACCTACTACGTCGTGGCACACTTCCACTATGTGATGTCCCTCGGCGCGGTCTTCGCCATCTTCGCAGGCATCTACTTCTACCTGCCCAAGATGACAGGCCGCATGTACCCCGAATGGGCAGGCAAACTGCACTTCTGGGCAATGTTCATCGGCGCCAACCTGACCTTCTTCCCGCAGCACTTCTTGGGCCGTCAGGGCATGCCGCGCCGCTACATCGACTACCCCGAGGCCTTCGCCTACTGGAACCAGTGGTCCTCAATCGGTGCCTTCCTCAGCTTCGCCTCCTTCCTGTTCTTCTTCGGGATTATGGCCTACACGCTGACCCGCGGCGCCCGCTCCACAGCGAACAACCCGTGGAACGAATTTGCGGACACGCTGGAATGGACACTGCCCAGCCCGCCGCCCGAACACACGTTCGAGCAGCTTCCAAAACAGGAAGACTGGGACAAACAGCACAGCCACTAAGCTTTGCCAAAATCATCAAAGGCCCCGCCCCCGCGCGGGGCCTTTTCTTTTGCCGCTAAAGCCAGCTCACCACCCCAAGCATCCCTCCCCTTTACCCCGCACCGCCCCCTCACCTTCATCCTTTTTCAAATACCCGCGGGGGTCCGGGGGCAGCGCCCCAGCCCTGCGCAATTTTTTCCACCAAAAACCACATTTCTCTCTTGAAGCCCCCCGCGCTAATGGGTATTTCGCCCTCACCAGACGGTAAGCGGGCGTAGCTCAGGGGTAGAGCATAACCTTGCCAAGGTTAGGGTCGGGCGTTCGAATCGCCTCGCCCGCTCCATCTGGTTTTCACAGGGTCGCATCTTCGGATGCGGCCCTTTGTGCTTTTCCAGCCCCCAATTCACGCGGCTTAACAAATATCGCGCTTTCCCTCCGCCGGGGCAATTTCCCCCCTTGCAGCCCCGCGCACGAATGGGTATTCCCCCCTCACCAACCGGATGCGGGCGTAGCTCAGGGGTAGAGCATAACCTTGCCAAGGTTAGGGTCGGGCGTTCGAATCGCCTCGCCCGCTCCAGGTTGATCCTACTACCCCGTAGGAAACGCAAAGCCGCCCTTCGGGGTGGCTTTTGTGTATCTAGCCGCCACATAAAAAAAACGCCCCATGACGAACACGGGGCGTAAGGTACGGAACGAGGGACAGTAGGTGGCCGGCAGGCGTTCCGGGCCTGCGGTCACCTTTAAATTTAGGAACCCTTGGCCGTTTTCAAAGGGGCCGGGCCCTGTCGCCCCGCCCCCTGCCCGGTTTTGAGCCAGTTCTTGCCGATTCTCAGCCCCCGAACCGGCTGGCATATAGCGCGATCGCGGCGGCGTTAGAGACATTGAGCGACCCAAATCCGCCAGCCGCATCAATCCGCACCAGCGCATCCACGGTCTCGCGGGTCTTCTCCCGCAGTCCCGGCCCCTCTGCCCCCAGAACCAGTGCCACAGGGCGGTCACGGCGGCCCTCTACGGCGCCCTCGATGGTCTGCGTGGCCTCCCCATCCAGCCCCAGCACCAGATACCCCATATCCTGCAGCGCGCGGATCGCATCAGCGAGGTTGCGCACCCGCAGATAGGGCTGACGCTCCAACGCGCCGCTGGCGGTCTTGGCCAGCGCGCCGGTTTCGGGCGCAGAGTGGTGCTTGGTGCCGATGACCGCCGAAGCGCCCAAGACTTCAGCCGAGCGGAGAATCGCGCCGACGTTGTGCGGATCGGTCACCCGGTCGAGCAACAGCAGCCGCGGCGCGGTATCACCGATGGCGACATCCTCCAACCGGCCCCAGTTCAGCGGCTTCACCTCCAGCACCGCGCCTTGGTGGACGGAGTTGGGATCAAGCGGCGGGCGGAACTTGCGCGGGTCGACGACCTGCGGCGTGATTTCCGCCTCGGCGATGGCATCCTCTAGCTTGGCTTGGGCATTCGGCGTGACCATCAGCTGCAGTTTTTCGCGGTTCGGGTTCATCAGCGCATCGCGCACCGCATGCAGGCCAAAAAGCCAGACCGTCTGCGCCGCTTCCGCCTTCTTGTCCTGCTCTTTTTGCACGACCCATTTGGGTTTCTTCATCTCTTGATCCTTTCGTGCGATTTCCCCAACATTTCTCAGGAATTCGCCTTGACGCTTCTTTGGGTCGCTTGTAATCACGCCCCCACGTCAGGTGCAATGCACCGGGACAAAGTGGGCGACAGGCCGCAAGGTGTGGCAGGGGACTGTAACTCCCTCGCGGAGACGCACGCCTGGTTCGATTCCAGGGTCGCCCACCACTTTCTCCTCCTTAGATGACCCCGGAACCTCGCGAGCGAAACGACCGTGGCCACCGATCGATCCCACGGATCGATCCTGTACGCGACGGCAACGTACCCGCCTTACGGGATCAGCACATCTCCCCGCGAAAACGCCTCAAGCTCCATGCTCAGATCGTCGTATACCAACTGAACCCGAACCGTCTGAACAGACCCGAGGTCGAATGTCAGATACGGCTGCGGATCGTCATCCAGAATCGTATTGGGCGAAGGCAGAGCCTCGTGGCAGGGGGGCATCGGCCAATTCTGCATCGGCGCGTCGTTGACCGCGACCGCCATCGCGGCCAGCCCGCAGCGCCAGCTCCACAGATGGGTGACGTAGACGAGGTCCTGCCCGTTATACTGCCGCACCGCGATCCAATTGCCGCGCGTCGCGTTCAGGATCGGCTTCACCTCTGCGGCGGTTGTGAACCGGCCCGTGGGGGTTTGATCTTCGGCAACCAATCCGGGGGGCACGGCCGCCATGTGAAATGCCTGCGGCGGTTCTGCGGGTGTGAGAGGCGCCGCCGGACTGGCCGGTGCTGCGGGCCGCGCCGGGGCCTGCACCCTCATCGGCGCATCCGGTCGGCCAACCCCGTCCAAAGGGGCGGCTGATCCGCCAAAGCTGATCGCGATCACGGCGAAGACAAAATCGAACATTCCGAACCCTCCCGCAGGCCGCTCAAATTGCTGGCTTTTGCCAACAGACGCCTGCCTCTATACTGGCCGAAAACCAAAAGGCCTTGCCGAAGTATGACACGCAATTCGCGTATCCCGCAAACTTTCAACGTCGTCATCGTGGGGCAACAGGGGCGGCTGGCCTATGAAGCGTTGCTTTTTGCCGCCTCCCTGCGCCATTCCTGCCCGCAGTTCCAAGGCCGCCTGCTGATCGCCGAGCCGCAGCCCGGACCGCTTTGGGACAACGACCCGCGCATCACTGATATCGCGCTGCGTGAGGCGCTGACCGACCTCGGAGCAGAGTTCATCCCCTTCGAGAGCCAGCATTTCGGCAGCGCCTACCCCTATGGCAACAAAATCGAGATGCTCAGCGCCCTGCCCGCGGGTGAACCCTTTGTTTTCTTTGACACAGACACGCTGATCACCGGCGATCTGACCGCCGTGCCTTTTGATTTCGACCGGCCCTCGGCCTCCCTGCGGCGCGAAGGGACATGGCCAGAGCCGCAGCTTTACGGGCCGGGCTATTCCGCGCTTTGGAAGTCGCTTTACGACAAGTTCGACCTCGACTTTGCCAGCAGCCTCGACCTGAGCCAGCCGGATGAATATTGGCGCCGTTATCTCTATTTTAACGCCGGTTTCTTCTACTACCGCTGCCCGCGCGAATTTGGCGCGCTGTTTCTGCGCTACGCGCTGGCGGTACGCGATGATCCTCCTGTGGAGCTTTGCGCGCAGAGCTTTGACCCATGGCTCGACCAGATCGTGCTGCCACTGGTGATCCACGCCCTCGGCGGCGGGCGGGATGCCCTGCCCTCTGGTTTGCTGGATGGCACGGTGACCTGCCACTACCGTTTTCTGCCGCTGCTCTATGCCCGTGAAAGCGATCATGCGATTGAGGTGCTACAGGCCATCACCGCCCCCAACCAGATGAAAAAGCTGCTCAAACAGCGCGATGCGATCAAGCGGATGGTCTATCAGGGGCGCGGCGCAAAGGTGCGCGCGCTCTTTGATCAAGACAACCTGCCGCGCCGCGAACAGGCGATCCGCAACCGGATCAAATCCAACGGCTTTTGGATGCGCTGAGCGCTGCGTCCCCCGTTGTCTGAACGGTTCTTTGCGCCTAGGCTGCGCGAAATCCATTTTTCTGAGAGGACAGACCAATGGCCGACAGCCCCAAACATCAATTTGATACATTGCAGATTCACGCAGGCGCTACGCCCGACCCGGCCACTGGTGCGCGGCAGACGCCGATCTACCAGACCACGGCCTATGTCTTTCGCGATGCCGATCACGCGGCGGCGCTCTTTAACCTGCAAGAAGTCGGCTATATCTATTCGCGCCTGACCAACCCCACCAACGCCGTCCTGCAAGAGCGTATCGCCACGCTCGAAGGCGGTGTGGGGGCGGTCTGCTGCTCCTCGGGTCACGCGGCGCAGATCATGGCGCTGTTCCCGCTGATGGGGCCGGGCAAGAATATCGTCGCCTCCACCCGTCTGTATGGCGGCACGGTCACGCAGTTCAGCCACACGATCAAACGTTTCGGCTGGTCCTGCAAGTTTGTCGACTTCGACGATCCACAGGCCGTGGCCGATGCGATCGACGACGACACCCGCGCGGTCTTTGGCGAGGCCATCGCCAACCCCGGCGGCTATATCATGGATGTGCGCGCCATTGCCGATGTGGCTGATGCGGCGGGCATTCCGCTGATCATCGACAACACCAGCGCCACCCCCTACCTATGCCGCCCGATCGAACACGGCGCGACGCTGGTGGTGCATTCCACCACCAAGTACCTCACCGGCAACGGCACCGTCATGGGGGGCTGCGTCGTGGATTCGGGCAAGTTCGACTGGTCCGCCAATGACAAATTCCCCTCGCTCAGCCAGCCTGAGGAAGCCTATCACGGAATGAAGTTCCACGAGACCTTCGGCGCGATGGCCTTCACCTTCCACGGCATCGCCATCGGGCTGCGCGATCTGGGCATGACGATGAACCCACAGGCGGCGCATTACACGCTAATGGGGATCGAGACCCTGTCGCTGCGGATGGACCGCCATGTGCAGAACGCGGTCAAGGTTGCCGAATGGCTCGAACAGGACGACCGCGTTGATTACGTCACCTACGCCGGGCTGAAATCCTCGCCCTATCACGAGCGGATGCAAAAGGTCTGCCCCAAGGGCGCGGGCGGGCTTTTCACCTTTGCGGTCAAAGGCGGTTATGACGCCTGCGTGAAACTGGTCAACAGCCTCGATATCTTTAGCCATGTGGCGAACTTGGGCGATACGCGCTCGCTGATCATCCACTCGGCATCGACCACCCACCGACAGCTGACGCAAGAGCAGCAGGAAGCGGCAGGGGCCGGGCCAGGCGTGGTGCGCATCTCAATCGGGACCGAAGACGCCGACGACCTGATCGCCGATCTTGATCAGGCGCTGACCAAAGCGACCAGCTAAACCTTCGCCCCCGCCGATCACCTCGGCGGGGGATTTTTTTCCAAGGCGGCTTACTGCCCCGGCGCAATCGCGAAGATCATGGAGACCTCGGCCTGCAGCTCGACCTCGCCTTCGGCCACGGCGCTGTCCATGGCCATGCCCATGCGGGCTGCCTCGAACATCTTGGGCTGGGAATGCGAATTCTCGGTCATGCGGATCAGGGTGCCCAGCTTCACCCCCGCGGCATCGGCCAATTGCCGGGCGCGTTCGGTGGCATCGGCAACCGCGGCTTTGCGCGCTTCGGCCAGCGCATCTTTCGGGTCTTGAAGACCGAAGTCCAAACCATTGAAATCATTCGCACCTTCGTCGATTACCGCGTCCATCATCGCGCCTAAACGGTCCAGATCGCGGACCTTTACGGTCACCGAATTGCCCGCTTGATAGCCGGTGATGCGCGGCGGCGCGCCATTTTCGACGGGGCGGCGGTCATGCACCGGGCGCAGGTAGAAGCGGCTGGTCTGACGGTCCTTCGCCGCGATGCCCTGCGCGTCAAGCTGGGTCAGGATCGCAGACACCGCTTCGGTCACCTTGTCCATCGCGGCTTTTGCGGTCTCGGCCTCTTCGGTCACGCCCAACGTGATCGTCGCCATGTCGGGCGCGGCGGCGATGCTGCCTTGGCCGGTGACGATAATCCCCTCTTCCGGTCCCTGCTGAGCCGAGACCAATCCGGCCCCCGCCATCCACGCCAGTGCCACCCAATTCATCAGTCGCATGTTCGCTCCTTTCCGTGCTTCAATGCGCCGCCATTTGCCCATCGCGGGCCGCCGCTGACAAGCACCTGCGCGGCGCGCACCCTTCCCTTGGGCGAACTCCTGCTCTATCCTTCGCGAAGACTGCGGCGCGTCTGTAAGTGCGCCCGACCCCATGCTAAAGTCGACCCCGATGAAGCCGAATTTTACCCTCTCCCTGTCGTTCGACGGCATTCGTTTGCTCCACCGCACATCGGGCGGCTGGCAGCTTGTTGGTGAAGTGGCACTCGACAGTGCCGATCTGGCGGCGGAACTGGCGGTCTTGCGCAAAACCGCGACGGCATTAGAACCCGGCGGGCTGCGCAGCCTGCTGCTGATCCCCGACGCGCAGATCAAGTACCTTACCATCGACACCGCCGGAATGGACACCGCCGCCCGCCGTGCCGCGGCGGCTGAGGCGCTCGAGGGGGCCACGCCCTATCCGGTGGCTGATCTGGTGTTCGACGTCCACGCCGATGGCGCGCAAAGCCATGTGGCCGCCGTGGCCCGCGAGACTTTGGAAGAGGCCGAAGCCTTTGCGGTGGAGCACCGTTTCCACCCTGTCAGCTTTGCCGCCGCCCCTACCGCCGAGGCGTTTGTAGGCGTGCCGCATTTCGGCATGACCCAAGCCGCATCGGCGCTTTTGGACCCCGGCGAAACCGTGACCCCCGAAGCGGAGCCCATCGTGATCTCTGGCGTGATGAGCGCGCCTGCGGGGCCGATCGTGGACACGGATGAGACGACGCCCGTGGCCGACACACCGGTGGCCGATACACCCGTAGCGGAACCTGATCTCGCCGCTACGCCCGAAGAGACACCGCCGCCGGCAGAGGAGAACCTGCCCGAGTTGGCCACCCCCGAGGAATCGCCGAAAACACCCCCGGCGGCGTTGGAGCCGACCCCCAAAGAGACGCCCCCGCTCCTTGAAGAAGACTTGCCCGCGCTGGACGCGGCAGTGGTCCCTGCGGCAGAGGAAACAGAAGCGTCAGCCCCCGCGGCGGAAGCAGAACTGACCCCCACGCCCGAAGAGACGCCTCCGCCACTGGAAGACGACCTGCCCGCGCTGGATACCCCTGCGCCTGCTGCAGAACCGGCTGAGACTGCGCCGCTATCGACGCCCCCCGCGAGCGGCAGCGTTGCGGCCTCCGCCGCGCCTCTGGCCGCAGCGGCAGGGGCACAGGCCGAGCCGTCCGCCGCCCCGCGGTCTGAGCCTTCGCGCAAGGTCGATTTTTCTGCCCCGCCGTCGCGCAGCGCCCCTGCTGCCGGTTTCGCAAGCCGCCGTGGCGGGACTGAGAGCGCCCCCAGCCTTGGTGGTGCGAGCCGCGCGACACCGCCGCCCCCGCCCGCCGCGAAACCGGAACCATCGCCAGCACCCGCGCCCAGCACGCCGTCGCTGCCCGTGGGCGCACCTTCGCCCGCCGCGGCCCCGCTGGCGCCGCAGATGCCCGTCGAACCGGCAGCCACCGCCGCCGCGGCAGCGGCCGCAGCCCCCCAGCCCGACAGCAGTTCCCTGACGCCCGAAGCGCCCTCCTCCGGTGGGGCCTTCCTCAGCCGTCGCAAGCCCAAGGCATCGAAGGACCGCCGGACGGCCCCTGCCAGCCCTGCCGCAGCCACCCCCGCCTCAGAAGCCGATCGAATGACCGTTTTCGGCGCCCGTCGCCGCAACGAAGTCGGCGGCAAGCCGCGTTTCCTTGGCCTGATCCTAACGGCGGCGCTCTTGGTTTTCCTTGCAGGTGTCGCCGCTTGGGCCTCGATCTTCCTTGACGAGGGCAGCGCCCTCTCGCGGCTCTTTGGCGATCGCAGCCCGCGCAGCACCGCCGAAGCCTTGGCCCCTGCGGAAACGCCCAGCATCGACGAAGAAATCGCCGTGCTGCCCCCAGAACCGGCTGAGCCGGACGCGATTGAAACCGCCGCTTTGGACGCCGGTCTGACCGATGAAGACGGTGCCGTGCTCGACGCCCTGCGCGATCCAGAGCCGCGCCCCCTGACCGAGATGACCGAGGCCGAGATTGACGCCAAATATGCCACCACCGGCATCTGGGCCCGCGCACCGGACGTGCCCCCGGCCCCGGCGGCGGCAATTGATATCGACGATCTTTACCTCACCAGCATCGACCCGATCAGCAGCACGACGGATGCCGTGGCCCTGCCCTCGGTCGATGCCTTTGGCACCGATACGGCCCCCGGCGCGGTCAGCTCACCCGTAGCGGCAGGCACACAGTTTGCACTGGACGCCCGCGGTCTAGTTAAACCCTCAGCCCAAGGGGCGCTCAGCCCCGATGGGCATCTGGTCTACCTTGGCCGCCCCTCCGCCGAGCCGCCCGCCACACTGACCCGGCCCGAGGCCGAGCCAGTGGCCCCGGAGGTCGATAACGCCTTGGCAGAGGCCCGGCCCCGCAACCGGCCCGATGATCTGGAAGAAACCACCGAACGTGCGCAGCTTGATGGGCTGACACGCTCCGAACTGGCGGGCCTGCGCCCGCAGTTGCGGCCAAAGTCGGTGCAGGAAGAGGCAGAAGAAGCGCTTGTCGCGGCCGCCCCGCCCGAAGTGACCGTTGATCCGATTGACACCAGCGGCGCCGTTGCCGCCGCACTTGCCACACCTCCGGCGATCCAGAACGCCACGAAACAGGCCACCACCCAATCACGCCGCCCCGATACGCGGCCCCGCAATTTTGACCGGATCGTGAAACGCGCTGCCCGCGATGCGGCCCCCGCACAGGTCGCCAGCGTCGCCCCCAAAGCGGTGCAGCCACGCTTTCCGTCCAAAACCTCGGTTGCGAAACAGGCCACGGTGAAGAATGCGATCAACCTGCGGGACGTCAATCTCATCGGGGTCTACGGCAAACCGTCGAACCGCCGCGCCTTGGTCCGGCTCAGCAATGGGCGCTATCAGAAGGTTGAGGTGGGCGACCGGATCGACGGGGGCCGCGTCTCTGCGATTGGGGACAGCGAGTTGCGCTATGTCCGCCGGGGCCGCAATGTCGTGCTGAAGATGCCGAACTAACGCCCGTTCGACTGCCCGCAACCGCGCGCAAAAAGGGGCGCCGAAGCGCCCCCTCACCCCTCCCCGGATGTGCTTTGCTTACGAGGTCTCAAGCTCGCCGTTGTCGATCTGCTCTTGCTCGATCGATTCAAACAGCGCTTTGAAGTTGCCTTCGCCGAACCCGTCATCGCCCTTGCGTTCGATAAACTCAAAGAAGATCGGGCCGATGACCGTTTTCGAGAAAATCTGCAGCAGGATCCGCGTCTCGCCCCCGTCGACGACACCTTCGCCGTCGATCAGGATGCCGTGTTTCTGCATCCGGTCCAGCGGCTCTTCGTGGCCGGTCACGCGGTCCTTGCTCATCTTGTAGTAGGTCTCGGGCGGGCCGGGCATGAATTTCAGGCCGTTGTCGGCAATCGCATCCGTGGCGTCATAGATATCGCGCGCGCCCACGGCGATATGCTGGATGCCTTCGCCGTTGTATTTCTTCAGATAGGCCACAATCTGCCCGGTCTCGCCGCGGTCTTCGTTGATCGGGATGCGGATACGGCCACAGGGCGAAGTCAGCGCCCGGCTGGTAAGGCCGGTGAACTTGCCTTCGATGTCGAAAAACCGGATTTCGCGGAAGTTGAACAGATCGCCGTAGAACTTGAACCAGACATCCATATTGCCCTTGTGGACGTTGTGCGTGAGGTGATCGAGATAGTAGAACCCCACCCCATCGGGCTTGGAGGTCGCGATCCAGTCGTATTCCCAATTGTAGGGCGAGGTGTCGTAATACTGGTCAACGAAATAGATCAGCGAGCCGCCGATCCCCATGATTGCAGGCACGTCCAGCACCTTGCCGTCACCTTTGTATTCCTCGGCCCCCTTGGCCACCGCATGTTCTAGCGCCTTTTGGGCATCGACCACACGCCAGCCCATGGAGGGCGCGCAGGGGCCGTGCTCTTCGACGAAACGCGCGGCAAAGCTCTCGGGGTCGTAGTTCAGCACATAGGTGATGTCACCCTGCTGCCAAAGTTCGATCTTTTTCGTCTTGTGATTGGCGACATGGGCATAGCCCATCTTGGTAAAGACATCGCGCAGCGCCTGCGGGTCGGGGCTGGCAAATTCGACAAACTCTAAACCATCGGTGCCGGCGGGGTTCTCTGCCGTGATCTGCGATTTCGGGGCGTCATGCGGGAAAGGGCCCATGTCAGTCTCCTCTGCTTTTTGGGATTTTGCCCATGATACGATGCCCGCCCTGCGTTGTTTGCGCGTTTCACGGCATGGTTCTGGCAATTTTCGCGCAGGTGGCGCATATTATCAGGAAATCATGCGGGACATACGCATCATGTTGGATGAAACAGATCGGCGGCTGCTGACGGCGCTGCAAAAGAACGCCCACCTCACGGCGCAGGAACTGGGCCAAGAGCTCAACCTATCCTCCAGCCAAGCCGGGCGCAGACGGCAGCGATTGGAAGCAGAGGGCTATATTCGCGGCTATCATGCGCGGCTCGATCCGGTGCGCATGGGGCTCAATGTGCAGGGCTTCGTACAAGTGCATCTGGGTACCCACGGGCCAGAGCATTCAGCCAGCTTTGCCCGGCTTATGGCCACCCGTCCCGAGATTGTGAGCGTCTGGACGATGACAGGGGATGCGGACTATCTGTTGAGGGTCTATTGTGACGATCTGCCAAGCCTTAACAGGCTCATTCACGACGTTCTTCTGCCGCATCAGGCCGTTAGCCGGGTGCATAGTCAGATCGTCATGGACCAACTGAAACAGGACGGGCCGCTGCCCACCTGACCCTGAGAAAGGACCGCAATGGAAGGTTTCCTGTTCCAAGCCTCCGTCTATCTTGCCGCCGCCGTGATCGCCGTGCCGATTGCGGCGCGTTTGGGTCTGGGGTCGGTGCTGGGCTATCTTGCCGCGGGCATTCTGATCGGTCCGGTGTTGGGGCTGGTCGGGTCCGAAACGAAGGACGTGCAGCATTTCGCGGAATTCGGCGTGGTGATGATGCTGTTCCTCATCGGGCTAGAGCTGGAACCCCGCGCGCTGTGGGACATGCGGCATAGGTTGTTGGGCATGGGCGGATTGCAGGTGCTGCTGTCGACGGCGGCCCTGATGGCCATCGCCATGGCCTATGATCAGCCATGGCGCGTGGCGCTGGCGATTGGTCTGACGCTCGCGCTCTCTTCCACGGCGATCGTGTTGCAGACCCTTTCGGAAAAGGGATTGATGCGGACGCAAGGGGGCAGATCCGTTTTCTCGGTGCTGTTGACCCAAGATATCGCGGTGATCCCGATCCTCGCTTTCCTGCCGCTGCTGGCAACGGGGCTTGCCGGGGGGATCATGCCTAACGGGGCCATTTCACTTAATCCGCAAGAGGTTGAGAACGCCCATCTGAGCGCAGAGGCCAGCCACGGCAATGACGCCGCCCATGCCGCCCAGACCTTTGTTCAAAGCCTGCCCGGCTGGGGCGTGACGCTGGTGACCATTGGGGCCGTCGCGGCGATCATCCTCGTCGGCATCTACCTGACCCGGCCGGTCTTCCGCTACATTCACCTCGCCAAACTGCGCGAGATGTACACGGCGCTGGCGCTGCTGATCGTGGTGGGGATTTCCTCGCTGATGACGGTGGTCGGGCTCTCGCCCGCGCTTGGTGCCTTCCTCGCCGGTGTGGTCTTGGCCAGCAGCGAGTTTCGCCACGAGCTAGAAACCGACCTAGAGCCCTTCAAAGGGCTGCTCTTGGGGCTGTTTTTCATCACCGTCGGGGCGGGCATAAACTTTGTCCTGCTGTTCGAAAAACCGCTGATCCTGATCTGCATGGCGCTTTTGGTGATCATCGTCAAAGCGCTGATTCTCATGCTGCTGGGCCGCCTGTTCCGCCTGAAAGGACGCGACGGCTGGCTGTTCACGCTGTCGCTCGCACAGGCTGGGGAGTTTGGCTTTGTCCTGGTCAGCTTCTCCCTCGCCACCGGTGTCATGCCCGACCCGATTGGCGAGACGCTTTTGCTGGTGGTGGCGCTGACCATGCTGATCACGCCGCTGCTGTTTATCCTGCACGACCTGATCAGCCGACGCCTTGACGACAGCGCCCCCGTTATCGCCGATGAGATCGACAGCAGCGGTCCGGTGATCATCGCGGGCGTGGGGCGCTTTGGGCAGATGGTGAACCGGATGGTGCAGGCCAGCGGCTTTCAAACCGTCGTGTTGGACCACAACCCCGAGACCATCGCCGTTATGCGGCGCTTTGGCTTCAAAGGGTTTTTGGGGGATCCGACGCGGCCCGACATCCTGCGCAAGGCGGGTTTGCAAGAGGCCAGCGTGCTGGTGGTGGCGCTTGATGATCCAAAATCGGCGGTCTCTCTGATCTCTTACGCCCGAAAGGAGAACCCGAATCTGCATATCGTTAGCCGTGCCCGCGACCGTGAGGAGGTCTATCGCCACTATCAGGCCGGGTCGAATGACATCGTGCGCGAGATGTTCGACAGCTCCCTCAGAGCCGGGCGCTATGTGTTGGAAAACATGGGGCTAACAGATTTCGAAGCGAATGAGGCGCAAAAGCTATTCTATGCCCATGACCGGGACTCGGTTCGCGAATTGGCGGCCCTCTGGCGCCCGGATGTGCCCCCTTCGCAGAACGCCGCCTATGTCGCCCGGGCGAAAGAATTGCAGAAAGACTTGGAAACGGCCTTTCTCAATCTGGGTGAAAGCAAGGGCAAGGAAAGCGCCTGAACCGGGCAGCTAGCCCCCCTTTCCGGGGGGCTGCCCGGCACCGCGCTATGCGTCGCTCACGCCCGCTTCGGCAAAGGTGGCCATGCCCGCATGGCAGGCAAGGGCGGTCTTGAGGATACCGATCGCCAAGCCCGCGCCAGAGCCTTCGCCGAGCCGCAGGTTCAACTCCAGCAGCGGCTCCTTGTCCATCGCTCCCAGCAGACGCCGGTGACCGCTTTCGGCGCTGAGGTGGCCCGCAACGCAGTGATCCAGCGCGCCCGGTGTGGTGCGCGCGAGGCCAAGCGCGGCGGCGCAGCAGATGAAACCATCGAGGATCACCGGGATGCGCAGCTGCCGCGCCCGCGCCATGGCCCCGGCCATCGCGGCCAGTTCGCGGCCACCAAGGCGCCGCAAGCTCTCCAAACCGTCGCCCTTGTCCGCGTGCAGGGCAACGCCCTCAGCGACGACTTCGGTTTTAAGCGACAGGCCCGCATCATCCACCCCAGTGCCCCGCCCGGTCCAGAATTCGGCCCCGCCGCCCAAGATCGCGCTGGCAAGGGCAGCGGCAGAGGTGGTGTTGGCGATGCCCATTTCGCCCACGACCAAAAGATCGGCCTCGGAGTTCACCGCCTCCCAACCTGCGCGCAGCGCTTCGAGGAATTCATCCTCGTCCATCGCGGGCTCAACAGTGAAATCCTTGGTCGGCTTGTCCAATGACAGCGGGACCACATCAAGGCTCGCCCCATTCACCCGCGCGATTTGGTTGATCGCCGCCCCCCCGTGCTGAAAGTTCGCCACCATCTGCGCGGTCACCTCTGCCGGAAAGGCCGAAACACCCCGCGCGGCAACCCCGTGGTTGCCCGCAAAAACGATGATCTGAGGCGCTGCAATCTCGGCCCGGGCACCGCTGCGCCAGCCTCGGTACCAGATCGCCAGGTCCTCTAACCGGCCTAGCGCACCGGGAGGTTTCGTGAGGATGCTATCATGGGCGCGCGCCTCTTCCATCGCGGCGCTGTCGCAGGCGGGCATCGCGCGCAGAAGGCTGCGAAATTCGGAAAGACTGGCGAAAGACGTGTTCATATGCGGCCCTTTGCGGATTGATATTCAATCGTTTCTAGCCTTAGCCTGTCGGCGCTGAAAGTGCCGAAGGGGCGAAATAATGGCCATTCCCGACATCACCACCCTTAGGCAGGTCTTTCGCGCCCGTGACATCGCGGTGGCCTTTGCCCTGCTGACCCGCCTGCCCCTGCCGCATTTCCACTTCCCCACCGAGCCGCAGCGCCCCCCGGCCCGCAGCGCCTGGGCCTATCCGCTGGTAGGCATTGTACTGGCGCTGATCGCGGGGGCCGTGGGGCTGGCGTTAACGCGGATGGGGGCAACCCCGCCGCTGACAGCGGCTTTCGTGCTGCTCGCCTTGGTGATGCTGAGCGGGGCGATGCATGAAGACGGCCTTGCTGACTGCGCCGATGGGTTCTGGGGCGCTTGGACGGCAGAGAAACGGCTGCGCATCATGAAAGACAGCGTGATCGGCACCTACGGCGTTGTCGCTCTGGTGCTGTCGCTGTTGCTGCGGTGGTATCTTATTAGCGAATTGATCACCGACGGTGCGCTTGTCTGGGCGCTTGTCATCGCCTCCTGTGGCTCGCGCGCCGCGATGGTCTGGGTGATGGACAGCCTGCCGACGGTGCGCCGCAATGGGCTGTCAGATCGCACCGGCCGCCCCGGCGAATTGGCGACGGCGGTGGCGGTGCTGATCGGGGTGGTGGTGATCGTGGTGGCGCCGGACTATTCAGCATGGCGCTTGGCGCTTTTGGGGCTGCTCGGGGCGCTGGTGGTGCGGCAGATCGCCAAACGCAAGATCGGCGGGCAGACCGGCGATGTGCTGGGCGCGACTCAACAGGTGACAGAGATTGCCCTGCTAACAGGCTGTCAGATGATGGCCTACGGCTGGCAGGCCATCCCCTAACGAAAAAACCGCGCCCCTAGGGGACGCGGCATGATCTCAACCTGCGGCGCTCTTAAGCGGCGACGCGGCTTTCCAGCACATCGCCCACCTGTTTCGCGGCGGCGAGTTCGTCGCCCCCCGAAACGGCGGCCACTTCGCGGGTCAGACGCTCAAGGGCCGCTTCATAGAGCTGACGCTCGGAATAGCTCTGCTCGCGCTGGTCGTCGGTGCGGTGCAGGTCGCGCACGACCTCCGCAATGGCAATCAGATCGCCGGAGTTGATCTTTTGCTCATACTCCTGCGCGCGGCGGGACCACATGGCACGCTTGACCTTGGCCTTGCCCTTGAGGGTCTTCATCGCGTGGTTGATCACGTCGGGCGTGGACAGCGCACGCACGCCGATTTCGGTCGCCTTATGGGTCGGCACCCGCAGGGTCATCTTGTCTTTCTCAAAGGAAATCACGAACAGCTCCAGCGCGATGCCGGCAACTTCCTGCTCCTCAATCGAGACGATCTGCCCCACGCCATGCGCAGGATAAACGACGAATTCATTGGGGCGGAAATCAAGCTTTTTCGATTTGGTCATATAGGTCGCTCCTTGGCGCGCGGGGGAAGCCCCGCCATTAACTCAGACACCTGAACAGCACGTAAAACGCATGCGACGCGCAGCCTGAGCGGCCTGCGATCGGGTGCGTTTAATTTAGAAATGTGAGGTCAACCTTGGCAGCAGGGTCGAAACATTATCAGGCTCGTGTGTTACAGCTTGAAGACATCATAGCACAGAATCACGCCGTCCGAAAGCTACACCAAGTCCCACTTGGCGGTTTCCCGGTCATTCCAGCGGTTTAACCCGAAATCTTGAGGTCACAAAGCCGCAACAAAGCGCGAATCGGCTGGGCCTCAGCCGCCCTCGCCCGGCTTTTCCGAAAAGAGCTCCATCTTGCCCTCTTTGCCGTCCATCTTCTCTGCCTCGGGCAGCGGGTCTTTCTTGGTGATGATGACGGGCCAAAGCTCGGAATACTTGCGGTTGAACTCCACCCATTTTTCCATGTCCGGCTCGGTGTCCGGGCGGATCGCATCGGCGGGGCACTCAGGCTCGCAGACGCCGCAGTCGATGCATTCATCGGGGTGGATCACCAGCATGTTCTCGCCTTCATAGAAGCAATCCACCGGGCATACTTCGACGCAGTCGGTGTATTTGCAGGCGATGCAGGCGTCATTCACGATATAGGTCATGCGGGAAACTCTGGCTGGGTATGTGAGGGACTAGCTAAACCGGGGCGCGGGATCATTCAAGGTGGCGTGCCTTAGAAAGATCAAGCTGCCTGCGGTCGCGCTTTGTCGGGCGGCCCTTTCCCTCAAAACCGGGATTTTCGGGCTGTCTGTCCTTTGGTTTTGGCTGCGGTGGGGACAGATCGGTATAAAGCGCCTGCGCATCAGGGGCCGGCCCCCGCCGCTGGCCTATTGCCTCGATCCGGATGACACGAACGTGATCGCCCTGGCTGAAGGTCAGCACATCGCCGGGGCCGACGTTGCTGGCGCGTTTCTGAGTGGGAGTGCCGTTGATCCGAACCGCGCCGCCCGCCACCTGAGTGGCCGCGAGCGAACGAGTCTTGAAAAAGCGGGCGTGCCACAGCCATTTGTCCAGCCGCAGTTTCGCGCCCGCCTCCACTTACTTGTCGCCCTTCAGCCCCATAAGTGCTGCGGCAAAGGGGTTGTCGGGGTCGATCTGCTTTTCCTTGCGCGGCGGACGCGCAGAGAAGTTTTGCGATTTGCCACCCTTGTCACCACCGGGCTTACGTCCCTTGCCCTTGGCGGGTTTGCCACGCGGCTTGCCCTGCCCCTGAGGACGGTCCCCTCCGCGGCGGTTGCCACCAGCATTGCCGCGTGGGCTGCGCGCCCAGGTGAAGATATAATAGGTCTCCAATTCCGGCCCGGCGACATCGGCGTCGGGTGCGGTGCCCTGCGGAATTTCTTCGGCTGGCACTTCCGGGATGTTGGTATCGACCTCGGGGTCTTCCGCCGCCACATCGGCCATGGGCGCAATGCCATCGTCGGGCATCTGCGCCACGTCCGCCGGGCGGTCGTCGGGGTTGGTCTCATCCGATGGGGTTTCGATGATACCGCCTGCGGGCTCTTCGGCGGCGACATCCATGATTGGCTTGTCTGCTGCGTCATCGCCGGGCAGATCGCTGTCGAGCTTTTCGGGCACATTCGTATCGGCGGAGGGGTCCATCGCATCATGGCTGCCGTCTTTCGGCATCACGACATCAACGGGTTTCACCTTGGTCCGCTCGTCTTTTTCCGCCTTATAGCCCAGACCTTCCATCAGGTCGGCAAACTGCTCAAGCGTCATGCCGGTGATCGACAGCATATCTGGCTTGGCTTCGAACCCACCACGGGAATCCTCGGCACGCAGCATGTCGGCCAAACGCTCCAGCATATCGATGCGGATCGCGCGTTTGCCTGCATTGCGGTAGCCCGACATGGTGTCGGCCCCTTCGGGCGCGCCGGTTTCGACCGGAATGGTCACCAGGCCAGGAGGGGGCGATTCCGGGAACTCGTTCAGGCCCTTGCTGAGCGACCATAGCACCAAGCGCAGACGGGTCGGCGCGGGTTTGAGCATCAGCGGCATAAAGATGGTGAACTGGCCAAAGCGGATGCCATGTTTACGCAATGCGCCACGGGCGTCTTGATCCAACGCTTTCACGTCCTCGGCCACCTGAGCGCGCGGCAGAATGCCGAAATTCTCAACCAGTTGGAAGGCAAAGCCACGTGCCAAGCCAGTCAGCGTCTCATCCTTGCTCAGCCCCAGCAGCGGCTCGAACAATGCGGCAACCTTGCGGTCGATGAAGTGCTGCAGACGGCGCTTCACCTTCTCCGCCACTTCGGGACCGGCGATATCATCGACGAAAACCTCGACCTGCGGCTTCAGCGCGTCGCTGCCAGCGGTCAGTTTCCCAACCGCAGCGCTGCCCCACATCAGGCCGCCCTGTTCGGTGAAATCAATCTCGGTATCGGGTGCGTTGTAGAACCGGTCGGCACGCAGATGGAACTGCGGAGCCAAGGCCTGCAATGCGGCGGTTTTCACCGTCTTGTCCTCGGCCGCGCCCGCGCCCTTGTCCACCCGAAAGCGGAACCCGTCCAGCTTGCCTACAAATTCACCTTCAACGGTGACTTCACCGGTCTCGTTTACATCGGCCACCATGGCTTCCTTCTGTCCAAGCCGGCGCAGCAATACGGATGTGCGCCGATCTACAAATCTTTGAGTCAGACGCTCATGCAGAGCATCCGACAAGCGGTCTTCTACGACACGCGTCGTGTCGCGCCAATGGCTTTCGTCCTTTGTCCAGCCTTTGCGCTGCGCAACGTAGGTCCATGTGCGAATAAACGCGAGTCGTTTGGACAACGCATCAATGTCGCCATCGGTTCGATCAATTCTCTTGATTTGTCGTGCGAGCCAGTCGTCGGGGATATATCCGCGCTGGTGCAGGTCGTTGAAAATGGTCTCCAACAGCCCCGCATGTTCCGCGTGGCTGATGCCGCGAAAGTCGGGAATGCGGCAAACATCCCAGAGCAGGCGCACCGAAGCGCCATCTGTGGCGCGGGCAAAAACTTCGTCGACCTGCGCCAGCGCTTTCAAGGCCCGCAGATCATCGGATTCACGCGCCCGCACCAGCCGCTCATCCTCGGGCGGCATTTCCAGCGTCTGGATTAGTCGGTCGATGCTGCCGAATTGCAGCGCGTGATTGCGCCAGTTTACCTTGTTCTGTGGCGTGAAATTATGATCCATAATCGCCCGCGCCACCCCGTCATCAAGTGCTGGCGCATCGCCGGTGGTGCCAAAGGTGCCCGACTTGAACCCGCGCCCTGCCCGGCCCGCAATCTGCGCCAGCTCATTCGGAGCTAAGGGGCGCATCCGCCGCCCGTCGAATTTGCTGAGCGCCGAGAAGGCAACATGATCGACATCAAGGTTAAGCCCCATCCCGATCGCATCGGTGGCGACCAAATAGTCGACTTCTCCGTTTTGGTACATCTCTACCTGCGCATTGCGCGTGCGCGGGGAAAGCGCCCCCATCACCACCGCGGCACCGCCCTTTTGGCGACGGATCAACTCGGCGATGGCATATACATTCTCAACCGAGAACCCGACGATCGCGCTGCGCGGCTTCATCCGGCTTATCTTTTTCTGACCAGAATAGATCAATTCGCTCATCCGGTCACGGCGCATGAAATCGACCCCCGGCACCAGTGCGGCAATCGTCCCGCGCATGGTGTCGGCGCCCATGAACAGCGTCTCATGCAGGCCACGCGCCCGCAGCAAGCGGTCGGTGAACACATGGCCGCGCTCAGGGTCGGCGCAGAGCTGGATCTCGTCGATGGCCACGAAATCCGCACCCATCTCTTGCGGCATCGCCTCAACGGTGCAGACCCAGTATTGCGTGCGCGGCGGCACGATCCGCTCTTCGCCGGTGACCAAGGCCACAACCGACGGGCCACGCGCTTTGACGATCCGGTCATAAACCTCACGCGCCAACAGCCGCAAAGGCAGGCCGATCACCCCGGTCCGATGCGCCAGCATCCGCTCGATTGCATAGGTCGTCTTGCCGGTATTTGTCGGGCCGAGAACGGCCACGACGCGCTTGTTGCCTGCCACCTGTTTATCCTTGAATTAAAGCTCGCGTCCGATGCCGTCCCGGCGCAGCCCCTCAAGGGCAGACCGGGCGTCTTCGTGATGCGGGTTGAGGGCGAGCGCCTTGCGGTACAGCTCCGCCGCGCGGCCCAGATCTCCGAACTCCTGTATCATCACGGCAAGCCCGAAGATCGCGTTGTAATTACTGGGGTTCAGCGCCAGCGTCCGTTCCAGATCATCCAGCGCGGGACCATAAAGGTTGGCCGCATAATAGGCCTGCGCCCGCGTGTGAAACCCTTCGGCAAAGTCGGGGGCGTGATCGGTCAGCGCGGTCAAATGCTCTATCGCCAACCGGCTGTCGCCATTTGCCATCGCTTCGCGCCCTCGCGACAGCAGCAAATCCATCGAAGCAGAGCCGGACCGCTGCCAATGCGCTTCGATCTCATGGGCGATTCTGGGGGCTTCGGCCGCCGGGGCCTCGCGCAGCTTTTGCATAAGCTCAGGCAGCGCCCCCTCGGCCACGGCCATGCCCGCAAGCAACACAAAGCCACCAACTGCCGCAACGGTATGTTTGAGGTTGACGGGTATGATGCGCATAACAAAACTGAATGTAACAGGCTGCCGCCGCAATTCCAGACGTAGCGGAGCCAAATGCCAAAAAAGGGCGAGCGATGAGCGATATTGTGAACGAAGCGGTTGTAGTGCTGAACGAAAAGCTGGCCGGTAGCGATTTTGACGGCACAGCCAAGTTCGACATTGAAGGCGAAGGCACCGTGATGATGGACGAAAACGGCGCACGCGCTGCCGATGAAGAAGCGGATGTGACGCTCAGCGCCGATGCGGAGACCTTCCAGTCGATCCTCGAAGGCGACACCAACCCGACCTCTGCTTTCATGACCGGTAAGCTCAAGATCGACGGCGACATGGGCATGGCGATGAAGCTCGCCGCTGTGCTCGGCTGATGCAGCTGGACCCGGCCCCGCTTTTTACCGATATCGCCCCCGGCCCCGAAGGGGGCCAAGCCCATTGGGCCGAGACATCGGATGGCAAGCGGATCAGGCTGGGTCACTGGCCCTGCGCCGGGGCGCGCGGCACGGTGCTACTGTTCCCCGGGCGTACCGAATACATTGAAAAATACGGGCTTTGCGCCGCCGACTTCGCGCGGCGCGGCCTTGCCACCATGGCGATTGACTGGCGCGGTCAGGGTCTGTCGGACCGGCTGCTGCCAGATGCACGCATCGGCCATGTCAATGTTTTCAGCGACTATCAAAAAGACGTTGCCGCCATGCTGCGCGCCGCGCGCAGCCTGAACCTGCCGCGGCCCTATTTCCTGCTGGCGCACTCCATGGGGGGCTGCATCGGGCTGCGCGCCGTGATGGAGGGGCTGCCGGTGCAGGCCGTCGCTTTCACGGGCCCGATGTGGGGCATCTATGTCGTCCCGCATCTGCGGGCCGTTGCTTGGTCCTTGGCGCAGTTCATGCCCCGTGTCGGACAGGGCCACCGCTTGCCGCCGGGCACCAAGATCGAAGCCTACCCCGCCATCGCTCCTTTCGAGGACAACCTGCTGACCTCCGACCCGCAGATGTACGACATGATGCGCGATCAACTGGCCGCCCACCCTGAGCTTAGCCTTGGCGGCCCCAGCTTTGTCTGGCTGCGCGAGGCGCTGGCCGAGACCAAACACCTCGCCGGGCGGTCCGCGCCCAACATTCCCTGCGTTACCTACCTTGGCAGCAACGAGCGGATCGTCGCAACCGACCGCATCCACAGGCGCATGGCGCAGTGGAAAGGCGGGCGGCTGGAGATTGTGCCGGGCGGCGAACATGAGGTGCTGCTGGAGACCCCCGAACTGCGCAAGCCGATCTTCGACGGTTTGGAAAAGCTCTATCTGGGCAATATCACCGGTTAAGCCCCCTCAGGCGTCATTTTTCTGTGCAATCGGCCCGCGCCGCCTAGATTGCTTGGGATGACACGTGAACCCGTCCTTACCTTTACCGAAAACGGCATCTATTGCCCCGCCGGTGACTTTCACATCGACCCTTGGCGCCCGGTTGACCGGGCGTTGATCACCCATGGCCATGCCGACCATGCCCGCGACGGGATGGGCAGTTACCTCGCCACCCACGCTGCCCTGCCCGTCATGCGCCATCGTCTGGGAGATATCATTATTGAGGGTATCGCCTATGGCGAAACGTGTCAGATTGGCGGGGCGATGGTGTCTTTCCACCCGGCGGGCCATGTGCCCGGCAGCGCGCAGATCCGGGTCGAGGTCGCGGGCGAGGTCTGGGTCGCTTCGGGCGATTACAAGGTGATCGACGATGGCATGTCAGAGCCCTTTGAGCCGGTCCAGTGCCACCATTTCATTACCGAGAGCACCTTTGGCTTGCCGGTCTTTCGCTGGGCGCCGCAGGCCGAGGTGGCAGGCCAGATTAACGACTGGTGGGCAGGCTGCAAGGCCGCTGGCAAGACGGCTTTTCTGGGGGCCTATTCGCTGGGCAAGGCGCAGCGGCTCCTGTCGATGCTCGATCCCGCGATCGGACCGATCCTGACCCATACGGCGGTGGAAAATACCAATGCGGTGCTGCGCGCACAGGGCATCACCCTGCCCGAGACCACGCTTGTGACGCCCGAGTTGGTGCCAAAGGAGCATCCCGGCGCGTTGGTGCTGGCGCCGCCCTCGGCCTTGGGCAGCCAATGGGCGCGGCGCTTTGGACCGCAGGAGAGCGCCTTTGCCTCGGGCTGGATGGCGCTGCGCGGGGTGCGCAGACGGCGCGCGGGGGATCGTGGACTTGTCATCTCGGACCATGCGGATTGGCATGGGCTGCTTTGGGCCATCCGTGAGACTGGCGCGGAAAATATATACGTAACCCATGGTTACACCGATATCTTCACGCGTTACCTTAACGACGAGGGCTGGAACGCGCAGGTCGTCCCGACCCAGTTCGACAGCGATGGAGGCGACAGCGAATGAAGGACTTTGCCGCTCTATTCAATGCCGTCGACCAGACCACCAAAACCACGGTAAAGGTCGCCGCCTTGGCCGAGTATTTCACCACCGCGGCCGAAGACGACCGTCTTTGGACCGTGGCGCTTTTCTCGGGCCGCCGCCCGAAACGCGCCGTCACCACGACCAAGCTCCGCGAATGGGCCTCAGAGGCGTCCGGTGTGCCGCTGTGGCTGTTCGAGGACAGCTACGCCATCGTCGGCGATCTGGCCGAGACCATCGCGCTGGTCCTCCCCCCGGTGGAGAACGACGACACCGGCACGCTGACCTCATGGATCAACGCCCTGCGCGGGCTGAAAGACGGAGACGACGCGGCGCGCAAGGCTTTCGTCCTCTCGGCATGGCAACAGCTTGGCGGCACCGAGCGGTTCCTGTTCAACAAACTTATCACCGGCGGTTTTCGCATCGGCATCAGCCAAAAGCTGATGACCCGCGCCCTGTCCCGCGCCAGTGGCCGCCCCGAGCCGGAAATGGCGCACCGCCTGATGGGCAACTGGCACCCCGATGACGTGACATGGCACAGCCTGATCGAAGCCGAAGACGCCAGCGCAGACGCCTCGCGCCCCTACCCTTTCTACCTCGCCTATGCGCTGGAAGACGGGCCGGAGGCCCTCGGCAGTCCCGAAGACTGGCGCGCGGAATGGAAATGGGACGGCATCCGCGGCCAGCTTATCCTGCGCGACGGCGACTACTTCGTCTGGTCACGCGGCGAAGAACTGATGACCGACCGCTTCCCCGAGCTTGCCCGCACCGTCGATCACCTGCCGCCGGGCACGGTGCTCGACGGCGAGTTGCTGGTCTGGCAGCCGGGGGCTGAATTCCCCTCATCCTTCAACGCTTTGCAGGCCCGTATCGGCCGCAAGACGGTGCCCAAAAAGCTGCTAAAGGAAGCGCCCGTGGTGCTGCACGCCTACGACCTGCTGGAATGGCAGGGCGAGGACATCCGCGACCGCCCCTTTGCCGAGCGCCGCGCGCTGCTGGAGCAGGCCGCAGCCGACCTGCCCGCCGACGCGCCCGTGCGCCTATCGCCGCAGCATCAATTCACCGATTGGGCCGAACTGGCCACCCTGCGCGACACCGCGCGTGAGGCGCAGGCCGAGGGGTTGATGCTGAAACGCGCCGACAGCCCCTATCTCTCGGGCCGCAAAAAGGGCGACTGGTGGAAATGGAAGCTGGACCCGCTGACCATCGACGCGGTGATGATCTATGCGCAATCGGGCTCGGGCCGCCGCGCGAACCTCTTTACCGATTTCACCTTTGCAGTCTGGAACGGCAATGATCTGGTCCCCTTCACCAAGGCCTATTCCGGCCTGACGGATGCCGAATTCCGCCAGATCACCGCTTGGGTGCGCAAGAACACGCAGCAACGCTTTGGCCCCGTGCGGCAGGTCACGCCGCATCATGTATTCGAGATCGCCTTTGAAGGCATCCAGCCCAGCCCGCGCCATAAATCCGGCGTCGCCCTGCGGTTTCCGCGCATGTTGCGCTGGCGCAAGGACAAGCCATTGCAAGAGGCCAATACCCTCGACGATCTGAAAGAAATGCTGCGCATCTACGGATAGGTTGTTCCGGCCCGTCCGGAGGCATAGATGTGACGAAACGCAAATGAGGTACACCGATGTTTCAGCTTCCCTTCCCGCTTCACGATGCCAACGCCAGCGCCGGGGGCAAAAACCTCGGCGATCTGCCGGAATGGGATCTGAGCGACCTTTACACCGCCGAAGACGCGCCCGAATTGAAGCGCGACCTCGACTGGCTAGAGGAAGCCTGCGCGCGTTTTGCCACTGATTACCAAGGTAATCTGGCCGCGCTCGATGCCAAAGGACTGCTCGACTGTGTGTTGCGCAACGAAAAGATCAATCAGGTCGCGGGGCGCATCATGTCCTACGCGGGCCTGCGCTATTACCAGCAGACAACGGACTCAGGCCGCGCCAAGTTCAT
The DNA here is from genome assembly GCF_040148765.1 of Sulfitobacter sp. NFXS29. Classification (NCBI taxonomy): domain Bacteria; kingdom Pseudomonadati; phylum Pseudomonadota; class Alphaproteobacteria; order Rhodobacterales; family Roseobacteraceae; genus Sulfitobacter; species Sulfitobacter sp. NFXS29. The sequence goes on along the minus strand of NZ_JAGDED010000004.1, from coordinate 96,719 downwards.
GTCTGACTGCCAAGAGAAAATCACCGATTACACCACGCCGCTGGTCTTTTTCACGCTGGAACTGAACAAGCTGCCCGACGATCACCTTGCCAAGCTTTTGGACGAGAACCCGGATCTGGCACGCTACAAACCCGTCTTCGACCGCATCCGCGCCATGAAGCCCTACCAACTGTCGGATGAGATGGAGAAGTTCCTGCACGACCTCGGCGTGGTCGGCGACGCTTGGGAGCGGATGTTCGATGAGACAATCGCCGGACTGGAATTCGAAGTCGACGGCGAAACACTCAACATCGAAGGCACGCTGAACCTCTTGACCGACCCCGACCGCAGCAAGCGCGAGGCGGGCGCGCGAGAGCTGGCCGACGTGCTGGGCCGCAACATCCGCACCTTCGCCCGCGTCCATAACACGCAGGTGAAAGAGAAGGAGGTCATCGACCGCTGGCGCGGTATGGAGACACCGCAGACCGGGCGGCACCTCAGCAACCATGTCGAGCCCGAGGTGGTCGAAGCGCTGCGCAACGCCGTGGTCGAAGCCTATCCGAAGCTGAGCCACCGCTACTATGAGCTGAAGCGCAAGTGGCTCGGCCTTGATGTGATGCAGGTCTGGGACCGCAACGCGCCGCTGCCGATGGAAGACCCCAAGGTGGTGGACTGGGCGCAGGCCGAAGCGACCGTGATGGAAGCCTATACCGCCTTTGATCCGCGCATGGGCGAATTGGCCAAGCCGTTCTTCACCAAGGGTTGGATCGACGCGGGCGTGAAGCCCGGCAAGGCACCGGGCGCCTTCGCGCATCCCACCGTGACCGACGTGCATCCCTATGTGATGCTGAACTACCTCGGCAAACCGCGCGACGTGATGACGCTGGCGCATGAGTTGGGCCATGGCGTGCACCAAGTGCTGGCCGCCGATCAGGGCGAGATGCTGTCCTCGACCCCGCTGACATTGGCCGAAACGGCCTCGGTCTTTGGCGAAATGCTCACCTTCCGCAAAATGCTCGACAAGGCCAAGACGCAGTCAGAACGTAAGGTGCTGCTGGCAGGCAAGGTCGAGGACATGATCAACACGGTCGTGCGCCAGATCGCCTTTTATGATTTCGAGTGCAAATTGCACGAGGCGCGCCGCGGCGGGGAGCTAACGCCCGACGACATCAACGCGCTATGGATGAGCGTTCAGGCCGAGAGCCTTGGACCAGCATTCGAGTATATGGACGGCTACGAGACCTTCTGGGCCTATATCCCGCATTTTGTGCATTCGCCCTTCTACGTCTATGCCTATGCCTTTGGCGACGGGCTGGTGAACGCGCTCTACGCGGTCTACGCCGAGGGCGAGGAAGGCTTTGAAGAGAAGTATTTCGACATGCTGAAAGCAGGCGGCTCGAAACACCACAAGGAGCTTCTGGCCCCCTTCGGGCTTGATGCCTCTGACCCCGCCTTTTGGGACAAGGGGCTGTCGATGATCTCTGACATGATCGACGAATTGGAAGCGATGGAGGACTGATGTCCCTCGCCGAGCGCATGAAGGACAGGTTCGCGCCGTTCTTTGCTTGGGTCCAAAGGCGGGTTCCGCCCGGGCTCAGGTTTGCGCTCGGCCTGCTGCTGATCTGCGGCGGCATCCTTGGGTTCTTGCCGATCCTCGGCTTTTGGATGCTGCCGCTTGGTTTCATGGTGGCGGCGATGGATCTGCAGTTGTATCGGCGCTGGCGCTCTCTTCGGCGTCGGCGCCGAGCAATGCGCCCCTGACTTCACTTCAACTGGCTGTCTTTCGACCCGCGCCGGTTAATCCCGCCGCGCATCTGCGCCTGCCCGTCCCGGTCGCGCACGCAATCAATGCAAAGTTTCACCCCCGGCAGAGCGATGCGTCGTGCTTCGGGGATAGGCTCTTCGCATTCCGCGCAATGGGTCAGGCTCTCACCCACCGGCGCGCGGCGGGCTTTCAGCCGTGCCAATTCGTCCGATATGGATGCTTCGATCTGTTCGCTTACCGCGCCATCACGCGCCCATCCGCCTGCCATGGCACGCCCTCCTGTTGCTATGCTCATCATTGATATGGGGCCCGTGGGCCGCATGTCACGGATCTGCGCCCGACATCTATGCCGAGCCCTCGCTGCCCTCATCAGAGTGTAACAAATGGGGGGCCTGCGCGAATATACAAGGTTCACAGGCCGAGCCCTTGCGCCGGGGGATAATTGCGCGAAACGCGACCGCACCGCCTGCCTGACATAGAAAAACACCCCCAACAGGGGGTGCAGTTGCTAGGCATTGGGCTGTGAGTCAGGCAGCACGCAGGGTCGTATCTCCTCCATTTTGACGATTGATCAGGACGGACAGGGTAACGGCACTTTGGATAAGCCGTTGGCGAAGCTCTTGGCGCTGCCCGGCGGGGCGCAGCGGCACGTTAGTGCGCAGGTACACGGTCTGCGGCATGGCGCGCGGATGGTGCGTATAGGTCACCTCGACCACCGCCTCCACCCTGCCGAAATCGCGGTCGTGGTGGACACTATGGAAACGCGCGCTGCAAATGTTTAGGACAGCGGGAAATTCATCAGAAGGATGACAGACGGTAACGGGTTCATAGCTGCGCCTACGGCGGATAATGTCACCTGCATTGAGGGACGCGATGGGGCCGGATGTTTCTGGCGCGATGGAGCGGCTTTGCATGTCTAATCCTCTTTCTACTCGTCTGTTCGTTAGTCTTCCCTTTCTGTGGGCTGTTGCGTTCCCTCAGGAGGTTCCGCCGTTTGCCCAACCTGTATACATGTTGTCCGATCCAATTGTGGCAAGAATGGGGCAACAACTTGCCGAAAATGCGGCGATCGTATAATTGGGCAATCTTTTTTCACACGATCTATGCTAATGGGGCGGTTAACCCGCCTTTTCGACCTCTAGGAGCCAGGTCTCCTGAAGGCTGTTTTCAATAGCCTCAGCGAAGTGATCCCGCACCAGGGCAATGGCATCGCCTGCCGGAAGCCCGGCCCCCATCAGCAACCAAGCCGCAATAAGTCCGCTGCGACCCGCCCCGTATTGGCACGACAGAGCCACCGTCTCCCCCGCATCCAATGCCTGCTCAAAATCGGCCCGTCGCTCTGGCCATTGCGCTAGGAAGGCGTCGCCGGGCACGTTGAAATCTTGGATCGCCGCGAAGGAAAGTTTTAGGCCAAGGGGTTGAGAAACTTGGGAAATCAAAGGGAATGCCCCCGCGGGAAGCTCTGTTTCCTCTGTCAGGATGAGCAATTGACGCGCGCCGGTCGCGCGCAACCCTTTCAAGGTTTCGGCCATTTCATGCGGGTCCAGATAGGCCGAGCCATCGACATGGGTCAGCAGCCCTGGAAAGCCGGTCATCGCCAGATGCCCCCCACGCGGGGTGGGAATGACAGCGCGTATCGAGGTCGCTTCGGGATCGAAATAAGGCAGATCGACAGACATAACAGCATCCATAAAATTTGAGTAAGCGCGGCAGCACCTGTATACATGTTAATCAGGCAAGATGTGAACAGACCGAAGGACGCCAGCGATGCTCAACCAAATTAAATCCAGTGCTGCAATTGCAGATAGGCTTCGGGCGGATATTTGCCTGGATCGCGACATCGCGGATGGTATGCTTCATGAGGTGGCCTTGGCACAGCGTTTCGGGGTCTCCCGCACGCCCATCCGACAGGCGCTGCAACGCTTGGCCTATGAGCGAATGATCGCGGTGAAATCCGGTGTGGGTTCTGTCGTGACGCCCTTGGAGGAATCGATGCGCGCAGACGATATCTGCGCGGCAGTGGCGATTATCGAGGCCGCAGCCAAATGCGCGCCCTCCAGCCTCGCGCCCCCTGCGCAATTCATGTCGCTGGCCGGGCTTTTGGGGATGATGGACATTAGCGACCTTGACCAAGCCGAGGCGTTTTTTGAAGTCCGCGCTCAGTTTTTGAACGCTCTGTCCGAGATGATTGAGAACCCAATCCTTAGCGATGCCTTTCGCGCCGCCTATTGGCGTCTGATCAGGTGGTCCCTGCGGGATTTTGAAACCCAGCAACAGGCCCAGATTGCGCATCTGCGTGAAGTGTTGCAAACCGCGGCCCGCGCGACGAAGAGCGGCACCCTCGCCGCCTGCTTTGAACAGATTGCCGAAATCGAAGGCAGGCTTGCCGAACCGAGCCAGACGTAAAAAAGCCCCGCTCCTGCGAGCGGGGCCATCTGTGTTAAGTTGGCCGAGAATTAGCTGACCGCCATCATGCCTTTTTCTTTCGCCAAGTCGCGCATCCGCTTCTGCAACTTTTCAAAAGCACGCACTTCGATTTGGCGAATACGTTCGCGGCTGACATCATATTGCGACGACAGGTCTTCCAAAGTGACCGTTTCGTCCGACAGGCGGCGTTGAGTCAGAATGTCCTTTTCCCGGTCGTTCAACACATCCAAGGCTTCGGCCAACATCTCACGCCGGGTTTCCAGCTCATCGCGTTCGGCATAGTCGCCCGCTTGGTCGGCGTCTTCGTCCTCCAACCAATCTTGCCACTGCATCGTGCCTTCGCCTTCGGACCCGACGGTGGCGTTGAGCGAGGCATCCCCGCCCGACATCCGCCGGTTCATCGAAACGACTTCAGCTTCGGTCACGCCCAGTTGGGTCGCGATCTCTGTCACATTCTCGGGGCGCAGATCGCCTTCTTCCAAGGCACCAATTTTGTTCTTCGCCTTACGCAGGTTGAAAAACAGCTTCTTCTGACCCGAAGTCGTGCCAAGTTTCACCAGCGACCACGACCGCAGGATGTACTCCTGAATTGAAGCACGGATCCACCACATCGCGTAGGTGGCAAGGCGGAAGCCCTTCTCCGGATCGAAACGTTTGACCGCTTGCATCAGGCCGACATTCGCCTCCGAGATTACCTCGGACTGCGGCAAGCCATAGCCCCGGTAGCCCATGGCGATTTTCGCGGCGAGACGCAGGTGCGACGTGACCATCCGGTGCGCGGCTTCGGTATCTTGTTCCTCGACCCAACGTTTGGCCAGCATGTATTCTTCCTCAGGCTCCAACAGCGGGAACTTGCGGATCTCTTGCATATAGCGGTTCAGCCCGCCTTCTGGTGTCGGTGCGGGCAGATTTGCATAATTTGCCATGTCTTGTCCCTTTCCCCAGTTTGATCGGGGCCTATGTTATTTCGCTTAACATGCAATATGGGCGGCCCCCTTCGTGCTTTCAAGACAGAAGCCTTCACGCTTTTGTTCATGATTGCACAGCTTCTGTGAACAAAACGTAACCAATCCCAGGGCGGTTCCCTGAGGTGGCGGGGTCACGCCGACGGGGTTGCTGGCCCCTCACGAAGCAATTGCAACAGCGCTGCCATATCGGACGGCAATGGCGCTTCAAAACGCAGGCTTTCGCCCGTCACTGGATGCTCAAACCCCAAAACAGCGGCATGCAGCGCTTGGCGGGGGAAGGCGCGGATGGCGTCGGCGGTGGCCTCGGGCAAGGCCGCTTTGGCCAGCTTGCGCCGCCCGCCATAGGTCGCATCCCCCACCAAACCGTGGCCTGCGTGAGACATATGCACGCGGATCTGGTGCGTGCGCCCCGTGTCCAGCCAGCATTCCAGCAGTGCCAGAACGGGTGGCGTGCCGAAGCGCTCGACCGTGCGGGCGCGGGTTACGGCGTGGCGGCCGCCTTGGAACAGCACCGCCTGCCGCTGGCGGTCGGTCTTGTGCCGCGCCAATTGCGTGGTCATGCGCAGGATATTCCCCGCCTCAAAGGACGCGCCTTTGACGCCACGGAGACGCGGGTCGTTGGCATCGGGCACCCCGTAGACGAGGGTTTGATAATACCGCTCTACGGTATGTTTTTCGAACTGCGCCGCCAGCCCGTGATGCGCCGCGTCGGATTTGGCCACAACCAGCAACCCCGTGGTGTCCTTATCAATCCGGTGCACGATGCCGGGCCGCTTCATCCCGCCCACGCCCGAGAGATCATCGCCGCAGTGTGCTAATAAGGCGTTAACCAGCGTGCCGGAAGGCGACCCCGGGGCGGGATGCACCACCATGCCCGCTGGTTTGTCGATCACGATCAGGTCGTCATCTTCGAACACCACCGACAAGGGGATATCTTCGGGCAGGATGTGGCTCTCTGCCGCTTCCTCGACCGTAATCTGCACCGCCTGCCCTTCGGCCACTTTGGCGCGGGGGTCTTGGACTTTGACACCGTCCAGCGTCACGGCCCCGTCGGCGATCAACCGGCCCAATCGCGTGCGTGACAGGTTCGCTTCCTCTGGCACATCGCGGGCCAGCGCCTTATCAAGACGGGCGGGCGGGCTATCGCCCAGAATGAAATCAATGCGGCGGTGAGACATGGACACGGACAACCCTGATGAACCGGCGAACCTGCGGTTTCTGCGGCGGATGGTGACGGTCTTGACCGTCGTGATGATTGGCGGGGTTCTAGTGCTGATCTTCGTGCTTGTCACCCGCCTGAGCGATCAAGGCCCGACCATGCCGCGCAGCATCACCCTGCCCGATGGCAGCAGCGCCCAAGCATTTACGCAAGGGCGCGGCTGGTATGCGGTGGTGACAGAGGCGGACGAGATCCTGATCTTTGACCAATTGACCGGCGAATTGCGCCAGACGGTAGCGATCGAATAATCAGCCGCGGATCGTTTTGGCGAAGGTCGAATAGATCGGCTCGTTGGAGCAGATAATCTCGCCGTGCTGCAGGATATTGCGCTCGGGACGGATCGCCTCAACAAGGCCACCGGCCTCTTTGACGATCAACATGCCTGCGGCCACGTCCCACGGCTTCAAACGACGTTCCCAGAACCCATCGTAGCGGCCCGAAGCGACGTAAGCCAGATCAAGCGAAGCCGCACCCCAGCGGCGCACACCGGCGCAAACGGGCAGAAGACGGCCCAGATCTTTCAGCGTTTCGGGCAGATCGGCGCGACCGCCGAAAGGCAGTCCCGTGGCAAAGATCGATTCAATCATGCGGTGACGGCCCGAGACCCGCAGACGGCCTTCGTTCATCCAAGCGCCGGTGCCTTTTTCGGCAAAGAACATTTCATCCTTAGCGGGGTCGAAAACCACGCCGGCAACGATTTCGCCCTTATGCTCCAACGCGATGGAGACGGCCCAATGCGGCAGGCCGTGCAAGAAGTTGGTCGTGCCATCCAGCGGGTCGACGATCCAACGGCGCGTGGGGTCTTGACCCTCTTCCTCGCCCCCCTCTTCGGCCAGCCAGCCGTAGGTCGGGCGCGCGCCCATCAGGTCGTCTTTGATGATCTTCTCGGCGCCAATGTCGGCTTTGGTCACGAAATCGCCCGCGCCTTTGACCGAGACCTGAAGGTTCTCGACCTCGCGGAAATCCTTGACCAGTGCACGCCCCGCTTTGCGTGCTGCTTTGATCATGATGTTAAGATTCGCACTGCCGATCATTGTTCGCGCCCTTTGATGGATAAGGCGGGACGTATAGGGCGCAAGAGCGCAATTGCCAAGGGGGCAGAAACCTAGGCCGCTGGGGCATTCTTACGCAGCGTGCGGGTTGTTTTAAAAGCACAAGGTGACACCTTGGACCCAAAGCAATCAGCCCGAAGGAAATCCCATGTCCGACCAGATGCAAAAAATCGTCCTCGCCAGCCGCCCTGACGGCGCGCCCACTCCTGAGAACTTCCGCCTAGAAAGCGCGGATATGCCCCAGCCGGGCGACGGGGAAATCTTGGTCGAAGTGCACTACATGTCGCTTGATCCCTATATGCGGGGCCGCATGGATGATGCGAAATCCTATGCGCAGCCGGTGCCTATTGGCGGGCTCATGGAGGGCGGCAGCGTCGGCAAGGTGGTCGCCTCCAATGATCCGAGCTTTAACGTCGGCGATTTTGCCTTTGGTGCCTTTGGCTGGGCGACCCACGGCGTTGCCCCGGCCAAACAGTGTCAAAAAGTCGACGCCGAAGCCGTACCGATCACCGCCTCGCTTGGTGTGCTGGGGATGCCCGGGCTGACGGGGTGGTATGGTTTGAACGAAATCGGCCAGCCGAAAGAGGGTGAGACGCTTGTCGTCGCGGCGGCCACCGGGCCTGTCGGGTCGATCGTGGGACAATTGGCCAAGGCCAAAGGGCTGCGCACCGTCGGCATCGCGGGCGGGGCCGAGAAATGCGAAATCGCCACGCGCGACTTCGGCTTTGACGTCTGCCTTGACCACCGCGCCTATGCCGACGCCAAATCCCTGCGCGCCGCGCTGAAAGAAGCCGCGCCGGATGGCATTGATATCTATTACGAAAACGTCGGTGGCAAAGTGCTTGATGCAGTACTGCCGCTGATGAACCCGCATGGCCGTATCCCGCTTTGCGGCATGATCGCGTGGTATAACGCAGGCGGGCTTGGTGCCGACGCCGAAGGGGCTGGCCTCACCGCGCCGCGGCTGTGGCGGACAATTTTGGTGAATTTCCTCACTGTGCGCGGCTTCATCATCTCGAACCACTGGAACCGCATGCCGGAGTTCCACCGCGAGGTGGCCCCGATGGTCGCGGATGGACGTGTAAAGGTGAAAGAGGACATCACCGAGGGGCTGGAGAATGCGCCGCAGGCGTTCATCGACATGCTGAATGGCGGCAATACTGGCAAGGCTATCGTTAAGGTGAAGTAAGCCTTGCGCCTACCTTTGGCCCGGAATCAAGCCGCAGGCGCCGGGCCATCGCCTTCCCGCCCCCCTCCGGGGAGGCGCTGCCCCTCAGAACGCCGCCTAGGCCCGCTGCAACTTCCGCGCCTCTTGCCCGGCCAGTTTCAACAACTCATCCATAAACGGTTTGCCCAGATCATCCTTGCGCACCGCCGCATAAAGCCGCCGCGTTATGCCCTGTGCCGTCAAAGGCCGCGTGACATAATCCGATGAATATTTCACCTCGCGCACCACCCAATCGGGCAGGACCGACACCCCGCGATTGGACGCCACCAGCAGCAAGATCACTGCCGTTAGCTCGACCTGCCGGATCGCCGCAGGCTCGACCTTGGCGGGGATCAACAACTGGCTGAACACATCCAGTCGCGTCCGTTCCACCGGATAGGTAATGAGCGTCTCACCCCGAAAATCAGCCGCCTCGACAAAGGGTTTCTCAGCCAGAGGGTGGCTTTGCGACGCCACGAAAACCGGATTGTAATCAAAGAGTTCGACAAACTCGACCCCCGGCAGTTCTTCGGGATCGGACGACACCACCAGATCAACCTCTTCGCGCAGCAGAGCGGGCAGCGCGTCAAAGGCCAGACCGGGGCGGATATCGACATCCACATCCTGCCAATGCCGCCGGAACTGCTCCAACACCGGGAAAAGCCACTCGAAACAGGCGTGGCATTCAATGGCAATATGCATCCGCCCCGTGCTGCCTGCCCGCAGCCCCGAGAATTCATCTTGCAAGGCTTCGACCTGCGGCAAGACCTGCTGCGCCAGCTTCAAAAGCCTCTGCCCGGCGGGCGACAGCTTCAACGGTTTTGAGCGCCGGACAAACAACTCAACCCCGGCCTGATCCTCCAAGCCCTTCACCTGATGACTTAACGCCGATTGCGTGATATTCATCTGATCCGCCGCGCGGGCCAGCCCGCCCGCTTCGTGAATGGCCTTGATTGTGCGCAGGTGACGGAACTCAATATGCATGTGAGGCATTACTCATGTTCAAGATGAATGTTATGAGTTTGTCTCACAAGGCTAGATGTGAGACAAGACGTGAAACCGCCAAAAGGATCTCTCCATGACCACGCCTGCCGTTTCCTTCGAAGTCTTCCCGCCCCGCACCGTCGGCGCGGCGTTCAAACTGTGGGATGCAGCTCAGGCGCTGGCCCCACTGGCGCCGCGTTTCTTCTCGGTTACCTATGGCGCGGGTGGCACGACCCGGGATCTGACCCATGATTCGGCACATGTGCTGCACCGTACCTCCGGCCTGCCGGTCGCCGGGCATTTGACCTGCGTGGGGGCCAGCCGCGCGGAAACCATGGACGTCGCCGATAAATTCGCCGAAGCGGGCATCAAAGACATCGTCGCCCTGCGCGGCGATCCGCAGGCGGGCAGCGACAAGTTCGAGCCGCATCCAGAAGGTTTTGCCGATAGCTGCGAGTTGATTGAGGCGCTGGCAAAAACCGGCAAATTCACCATCCGCGTGGGCGCCTACCCCGACCCGCACCCCGAAGCGGCGGACCAGCAGGCCAATATCGATTGGCTGAAACGCAAGTTCGACGCGGGCGCGGACGAGGCGCTGACCCAGTTCTTCTTTGAGGCCGAAACCTTCCTGCGCTTCCGCGACGCCTGCGTCAAAGCGGGCATCGACAAGCCGATCACGCCGGGCATCCTGCCAGTGGTCAACTGGACCTCGGCCCGCAAATTCGCCGTCAAATGTGGCACGCCCATCCCGGAATGGGTCGACCAAGCCTATGAAGCGGCGATCCGCGATGACCGTCATGACCTGCTGGCCCAAGCCATGTGCACCGAACTGTGCAGCGAGTTGATCGATGAAGGCGTGGACGCACTGCATTTCTACACGCTCAACCGCGCCGAACTGACCCGCGATGTTTGCCGCGCCATCGGTGTGACACCGCAGGTTGGTCTGTCGGACGTCGCGTAAACTTAGCACCTCGGGCGCAGGGGCTTGCCCCTGCCCCCCTCGGGCGTATCCTCCGGCAAAATTCATCTGCCGGAGAAGACCATGCCCCGCATCGCCCAAAGCCCTGCTGACCTTTTGTCCCAATCCGAGGCCCTGAAACTGTCGGGGCTGGAGTTCATGCAGGCCATCCTCGACGGCACCAACCCCGGCCCGCCCATCGGCCAGACCATGGGCTATGCGCTGCATTCGGTCGAAGAAGGCCGCATCGTTTTTCGCGGCGCGCCGAGCTTCGCCATGACCAATCCGATGGGCACTGTGCATGGTGGCTGGTACGGCACGCTGCTCGATTCGGCGATGGCCTGCGCGGTGATGACAAAAGTCCCACGCGGCTCGGTCTATACCACTTTGGAATACAAGATTAATATCCTGCGCGGCCTGCCCTTGGGGATGGAGATCGACTGCATCGGCGTGACCGATCACGTAGGCCGCTCCACCGGTGTGGCGCATGGAGAAATACGCGGGGTCGAGGATGGCAAACTCTATGCCACTGGCTCAACCACCTGCATCGTGATGAAGCTAGGCTAATCCCATTCACAAAAAACCCCGGCGTGGACAGTGCCACGCCGGGGTCAGTACTCTTACCTTAAAAAGTTAACCGGTCAAATCAGTCCCAGAAACCTTCGTCAACGCTGGGCAGCGCCTCCAGTTCTTCTTCGCTCAGGCGGGTAACATAGGCATAGGTTTGATCGTCCACCGCCACGAGGTTCACGTCGGGCGTCGAAATCATGACATGTTTGTCACCGATATCGAGGAAACCACCGACTTCGGCTACGATACCGACCATCTGGCCGTTTTTGGACAGCACGATGTCTTCGATCTCACCGATCTCGTTCCAGTCGGCGCCAATTTCGGAATATGCCGTGTTGGGGCTCCATTCGTCGCTGGCTTCGTTGATGGTATAGATCTCGCCACCGGTGATATCGCGCGAGCGGATCAGATCGCCGCGCATCTCGTTCATCGCCGTGCTGTCGAGGTTGGAATGGTCGACCATATGGGTCTCGGCGAAAGCGGCGGTCCCTGCGAGTGTCAGGGCAAGGGTGCTGGCTGTGAGCGTTTTCATGTCTATCTCCTCTTTCGTTCATTGCTGTAGTCACAACGAAAGATCAGGGAGAACGTTCCAGAAAAAGCTAAAATTAACTATGGGTTAAGGTGGAAACGCCAGCGCGGCACTGCGCTGCCAGCCTTCACAACCAAGGATCAGCTTCACCGGACGGGGTGACCGAAGTACTAAGAAGGGGGGGGGTGGTACCACCTCCTGGTCTCGAACCAGGGACCTCTTGATCCACAATCAAGCGCTCTAACCAACTGAGCTAAGGCGGCACTGGGGCGGATTTAGCGCCCGTGGCGGAGGAATGCAAGACCTCAGGGACAGAAGAATGATCGGTTTTCGGCAGAATTTTTGCGCCATCCCGATCGTCGCCTTTTCCGGGGGAAACTTCGGTGGCTGTCCGCGGGTTCTTGCGCCCCTGCCCTTGCACCGCGCCTTGTTCAGTCGTTTCAGTTCAGAGGTGGGCCAGAAGACGACAGTGTAGCCCACCACGCGCGGCATAGTGGGTCAGCGTTTCCTACACGCATCGGCACCTCGCGGAATCCCGCCCCCCAAAGCCCCGCAACACCGCAAGATCTCTTGCCTTTTCCGGCACGCCGCGCTAGCGATAAGCCCCACCAAACCGGAGGCTCCCATGGGCATCGACACCGAACGCGACATCGAAGCAAACCTGCAAATCGGCCCGACCGACAAAGGCATGGTCCGCCTATTTGTCGAAGGGGACGGCGTTGAAATCCCGATGGATTTCACGCCCGAAGAAGCCCGCGAAATCGCCGAAGAAATCATGGCCGCTGCGAACCGCGCGGACAAAAAAGGGCGTTAAGCCCCTTTGAGGGAGCGGTAGCCGCAGAGCATTGCGTCATTCCAGCGCTCTGCCAAGGCACTACTTTCGAAGCACGAACAGCGCCCGGCCCCACAATCAAGACCAGTTCGGCGCCATATCTGGATCGCGCAGCCGGTGCAGGCGCCGGGCGGCATGGGTCGCGAACTTTTGCACCATCACCTTGCGCCGGGCGGGCGCAAGCTTGGTCTCATCGCTCATCCGAACAATCTCGGCCCCATAGGCGTCACCGATGATAAGGCCGCTTTTCTCTGGCAGCAGCTCGACCGGAAAATCACTGTCGACGGCCCAAAAGAACCGGTCCCCCCATTCCAAATAGCCCTCCCATTTTGCATCACCCATAAAATCGGCGCGGCAGGATTTACATTCGACGATCCAAATCTCCCCCTTGGGGCCAAGTGCCATCACGTCCACCCGCAGGCCGCGCCTTGGCACCAGTTCCTCAACAGAGGCGAAACCCAGATCGGCCAAATGCCGCATCACCCCCCGCGCCAGAAGCTGACCGGGTTGGAACTGTCGTATCTCGTTTTCCATCATAGGGACAAATATGAACATTTAGTGAACATTCGCAAGAGCCCGAACCGGAAAGTTTGGTATTTTCCCCACAACCCCCTATCTTCAAACAAGCAAAGCGAGGGGGGCCCATGGCACAACGCGAACCGATGAGTGAGACACAGGCGCGCGGGGTGCGCTATGCCCGTGAGTTGGAGGGCCATTTGACATGGCTCGACACATTCTCTGGCACGGCGCTTGGCGTTTTGGCCGTGGCCTCGGGTATCTACACCTACCTTGGCGTGTCCTCGCTGCTCGATGACAACGGCGCCATGTCGGCCTTTGCCGCGATCGCCTATTCCGTGGCGGTTTCGGTCGGTATCTTCGTCTTTTGGTCCTATCTGCTGCGGCTCTTCCCCGCCGTGCGCACGACACGGGCGCGGATGGGGCTTTTGGGGGCCATGGGCCTCGGCTCCGTGGCGATCATCGCGATGTCGAGTTGGCTGAACGCCGCGGCGCTGGCTGGGTCGGCGGCGGTCGAACAGCATCTCGCCGAGACGGTGCAAGACTACCAAGGCGCGCTAGAGCGCACCCATGAAATCGCCCTTTCTGCCCAAGGGCTTGAGCGTGACGTGGCGCGGGTCAGACAGAGTTTTGAGGACCTGAGCGAACAAGAGGCCGCAGGCAGCCTTTCGGGCCTTGCCGGGCGCGGCGCGGTATTCCGCGTCCTGCGTCAGAAATCGGCGGAATTGGCAGGGCTAGAGGCGCAGATCGCCACGCAGACCCCGCTGGTGAATGACGCCTTCGCCGAGGGCAACCAGATCCTCAGCCGGATGCGCGCGCTGACCGTTGAGCCCGGCCCGGTTCAAGCACGCTCGGTCGAATTTTCCGAACAGGCCGTGCGCCTTGCCGGTCTGATCACCCGTCTGCGGCAACTCTCGGTCGCACCACTGGTTGAACGCGCGGCGCAGGATCTGGCCGCCTCCGTCGTGCTGCCGGAACTGGACGGCAGCAACGAAGAACAGCGCGGCGCGCAGGGCGCAACGATCACCTCGGTGCTCGAAGTGCTGGCGCAGCGCGCGGCGACATTGGAACGCGCGGCGCAGGATGTGCAGGCCATGCCACCCGCCGCCGACACGACCTATACGCCGATTTCCAGCGCCGATGCGGTGATCCTCTATGCGCGCAACTTCGTGCCTTCTTGGGCCGGAGCGATTGCGATTGACCTATTGCCCGCCGTGCTGGTGATGATCCTCGCCATTACCCAAGGTGCTATCCGCTCTGGCCGCGAGGGGGCCGCGGTCGAAGACACGTTGACCCTTGCCGAGCTGCGCGCAGCACTGGCCGCCGTGCGCGATGTCGATGTGGCGATGCAAGAAAGCCCCGCCCACAAACGCCCCGCCGCCGAAGCCGCTCCTGCACCCGATGAGGGCGCGCGCGAAGACGCCCCCGGCCATGTCACGCCGATCAAAAGCACATGAGCGAGGAGACTTCGGAGAAACTGGAAGGCACCCGCCGCCCGCCCATCGTGGGGCGGGTGCTAATCGGCGTGCTGATCTTTCAACTGGGCCTTGCGGTGCTGCTGTTCTGGGGCGATTTGGGCGAGGGGCTGCGCCTGCCCGGCTTTGGCACGCGTGCACCGGAACTGACAGAGCCCATCCGCCCCGGCGACCAGACCCGCCGCTTTCGCCCTGAACGCGCGCCAAATCCCGGCCAGCCGATGCCCGATACCGCCCTGCCCGACCGGCTGATCCTCACGCCCGTCTCTGGCGGTCGCGCGGCATTGCTGGAAGGCGCCATCGAGGCAGGCGATGCAGAGCGGATCGCCAAGCAACTGGCCGAGATTTCCCCCGCGCCCGAGGAAATCTATCTCAACTCCCCCGGCGGGTCGGTCCGCGATGCGCTGGAACTGGGCCGCTACCTGCGCCGCGAAGGGTTCGACACCGCGCTGCGTGAGGGCGACATCTGCTATTCCGCCTGCCCCTACCTGCTGGCCGCAGGCGAGGCACGCAGGGTCCCCGACAGCGCCTCGGTCGGGGTGCACCAGCATTACTTCGGCGAAAGCACGATTCTGCCTGCCTTTGTCGCCGTGGAGGATATCCAGCGCGGCCAAGGCGAGGTGATGCGCTATCTGGATGACATGGGGGTAGACCCGCTGGTGATGCAACATGCGCTGGTCACCCCGCCCGATGAAATCTACGTACTGCTGCCGGAAGAGTTGCGCCGCTATGGCTTTATCCCTTCTGAGGACTGAGCGGAGCGCAGAAGTTTCGCAAATCCACCTTCGCCCCCTTGCCGCAGCCCCCCATGGACCCTACATCGGGGGTCGACGGGTTCTGCCCTGTTCGTGAACGTTACATTCCAGTGGCCTTAAGCAAATCCGAGGGAGCTGGCTCTGTCCGAGCCCTGGTTCGGTTACCTGGCGCCCACCTGTACATACAGGTCCTCGGGAATATAAAACAGCAGCGGCAGGCGCGGTTCCCGTCACTTTTCCCAAGATAATGATGTGGTTGATGGCCCCTCGGGGCCACTTTCCCTTGCGCTTAAAACGCTTCGGGACGGGCCTCTCGGGCCATATGGTCGAGCACCGCGTTCACAAAGCTCGGCTCGCGCCCTTCGGGGAAGAACGAATGGGCCACGTCGACGTATTCCTTGATCACCACGCGCGGCGGCGTATCGTCATGGCGGAGCTCGGCACCCGCGGCGCGGAACAGCGCGCGCAGGGTCGGGTCGATCCGGGCGATGGCCCATTTGGCGACGATGGCACGGTTGGCCATCTGGTCGATCGGAGCCTGATAGTTCACCGCATCTTCCAGCACGCGAGAGAAGTGATCCACATCCCCCTCCTGCATTTCGTCGCCCTCATAGACAGCACCAAAACGGTGGTCGATGAACTCGTGACGCACGACATCGACCGTCTGCGCGGAATGTTCCATCTGGAACAGCGCCTGCACGGCATAGAGCCGCGAGGCCGACTTCATCTTACGTTTCTGATTGCCCGAAAGCGCGTTGCTGGTCATGCGATGTTTGATCCGTCCGTGTCGCCGGCCATCAAGGTGTCCTGCCCGAATGGCTTGAACCCGATGCCCTTGCTCTGGCGGCCCCATTTACGAGCGAGCGCGATAAGATGCAAGGCCGCAGCCGCCGCACCGCCACCTTTGTTTTGCCCCGCAGGGTCGGCGCGGACTTCGGCTTGTTTCTTGTTCTCGACCGTCAGGATGCCATTGCCGATGCAAAGCCCTTGCAGGCCAAGCAGTTGCAAGGCGCGGCTGCTGTCGTTGCAGACGGTCTCGTAGTGTGTGGTCTCGCCCCGGATCACGCACCCCAAAGCGACATAGCCGTCGAAATTGCTGCCCCGGTCGGAGATGCCGATGGCGGTGGGGATCTCCAGCGCGCCGGGCATCTCAACGACCTCATAGGTGGCACCTGCGGCCTCAAGCTCGGCCTTGGCGCCGGTCAACATGCCATTCGCGATGTCCGAATAATAGGGCGAAACGACGATCAGCAGCTTAACCGGTTCGTCGAACGCGGGGCGCGGCAGGATAGTGTGTTCTTCAGCGGAAGCCATGGTCTTACTCCGTGGTGATGGGTCGGGTGCCCACGATTTCCAGCGCATAGGCATCAAGGCCCAGATAGCGCGTGTCGGGATTGTCGGTCAGCAGGACAAGCTCATGCAGGCCCATCGACGACAGGATCTGCGCGCCCAGCCCGGTGCGTTTGATGGTGCGCGGACGCTCGTCATCTTCGGCATCCAGCCGCAGGCGCGGATAGGGATCCCGGAACAGCACGACAGCGCCGCGCCCTTCATCGGCGATGATCTGCATCGCGCGGGGCAATTCATCCGCCGGGCTGGGGCCAAGACCGAGGATATCTTCCAGCGCGTTGATCGCATGGGTCCGGATCAGCACCGGCTCGGGGGTCGAGATATCGCCCTTGGTCAGCACCACGTGATCAGTGCCCGTGATTTCGTCAGAGAAAACACGCATTTGCCAGTCGCCGCCATAGGCCGAGGTCACGGTGCGGCTGTCACGCTCCACCAGCAGGTTGTCATGTTTGTGGCGGTAGGTGATCAGGTCGCTGATCGTGCCGATTTTGAGGCCATGCTCAGCCGCAAATTCCACCAAATCAGGCAGACGGGCCATTTCGCCATCGTCTTTCATGATCTCGCAGATCACGCCCGAAGGATGCAGGCCAGCAAGCCGCGAAATATCCACGGCTGCTTCGGTATGCCCTGCCCGCACCAGCACGCCACCATCGCGGGCGCGCAGCGGGAAGACATGGCCGGGGGTGGCAATATCTGCCGAGCCTGCTTGCTCAGAGATCGCCACCGCCACGGTCAACGCACGGTCTGCCGCAGAAATACCCGTGCTCACGCCTTCGCGCGCTTCGATGCTGACGGTAAAGGCCGTTTCATGCCGCGAGGAGTTGTTCACCGCCATCATCGGCAAGCCCAGATGATCGACCCGCGCCGAGGTCATCGGCAAGCAAATCAGCCCGCGTCCGTGGGTCGCCATAAAATTGATCGCCGCGGCATCGGCAAACTGCGCCGGGATCACCAAATCACCTTCATTCTCGCGGTCCTCATGGTCCACCAGAATGAACATGCGGCCTTGGCGCGCGTCTTCGATGATGTCTTCAATCGGAGAAATCGCGTCGCTCAGCCCTGTCTCGACCGGTCCAGGTTTGTCAAATTGCATCGGCTGCTTTCCATCTATCTGTTGCCCGGCTCATAGCCTGACCTGCGCCGCTTGGCCAGAGCGTGCCCCGAAGGGCGCTGCGTTACATCTCGTTCAGACGTGCCACATACCGCGCCAGCGTGTCGATTTCGAGGTTGACCAGATCGCCGACCTTGGCATCGCCCCAAGTGGTGACTTCCTTGGTATGCGGAATGAAGTTGATACCAAAATCACAGCCGTCGACGTCATTTACCGTGAGCGATGTACCATTTAACGCGACCGAGCCCTTTTGCGCGATAAACCGCGCCAGTTCTTTCGGCGCGCGAAGTGTCACGCGGGTGCTGTCGCCCTCATCTTTCATCTCGATGATCTCGGCCACGCCATCAACATGGCCCGACACGATATGCCCGCCCAACTCATCGCCCACCTTCAGCGCGCGCTCAAGGTTCACGCGGCGCCCCTCGGCCCAATGCTGGCCAAGGTTGGTCTTGGCCACCGTCTCGGCGCTGATCTGCACCTCGTACCAATCGTCGCCCAGCCCCACGACCGTCAGGCAGACCCCGTCGCTGGCGATTGACGCGCCCATGTCGATGCTGCTGGTGTCATAGCCGGTCTGAATGCGCGCGCGCAGGTCGCCTTCCTGCTCCAGCTTGGTCACGCTGCCAACGTCTGTGATAATGCCGGTGAACATGGATAGGCTCCTTTGCAGTTTGGCGCAGTGGTAAACCCGCGCACCGCCACAGGCAAGAGCGGGTGACGCCACATTGTCGCCCCTATTATATGGTGGTTAAGGGTAAACCATGCCGACTTAGGACCCGTATGACCGTGACCGCTGCACCCGCCCGCACCTTCCTGTTCCTGCAAGGCCCGCATGGGCCTTTCTTTAACAGTCTGGGCAAGATGCTGCGCCGGGCGGGGGCCGAAGTTTGGCGTGTGGGCTTCAACGCGGGCGACCGGGCCTTTTGGTTTCATCCGTCGACCTACATCCCCTATCGCGGCACGGTAGAGGACTGGCCTAGCGTTTTCGCCACCCTGTTGGAGCAAAAACAGGTCACCGACATCGTGCTTTATGGCGACACCCGTCCGATCCACGCCGAAGCCGTGGCCGAGGCCAAGCGCCGCGGCATCACCGTGCATGTTTTCGAGGAAGGCTATATGCGGCCCTATTGGGTCACCTATGAGCGCGGCGGCTCAAACGGCAATTCGCGCCTAATGGAGATGACCATTCCGCAGATGCAGGCAGCGCTGGCACGCTCGGACATGGAAGCCCCCCTGCCCCCCGGCCACTGGGGCGACATGCGGCACCACATCTTTTACGGCGCGCTTTACCATTGGTTCGTGATGTTCCGAAATGGCGATTACCGCAATTTCAAACCGCACCGCAGCCTGCCGGTGACCAAGGAATTCCGCCTCTACCTCAAGCGCCTGCTGCTGATGCCGGTGCTGGCCGCTGACCGCCTGCTGTCTACGCTCAAAATCCGGCTGGGCGGGTTTCCCTATCATCTGGCGTTGCTGCAACTAGAGCATGATTCCTCTTTCCAGAAGCACTCGCCCTTCGACACGATGGCCGATTTCCTAGAGCTGGTGATCGAAGGCTTTGCCAAGGGCGCGCCGCAGCACCACCACCTCGTCATCAAGGCGCATCCGCTGGAAGATGGCCGCGTGCCCATGCGGCGCGATGTCAAACGGCTGGCGCGTGCCTTCGGCGTTTCAGACCGGGTGCATTTCGTCCGCGGCGGCAAGCTGGCACAGCTTTTGAATGACACGCGCAGTGCTGTGACAGTGAACTCTACCGCCGGGCAACAGGTGCTTTGGCGTGGCATCCCCCTCAAGGTCTTTGGCCGGGCGGTTTATTCCCAGCCAGAGTTCGTGTCGGACCAGCCTTTGCCGGATTTCTTTGCCGCGGCCAGCCGCCCCGACAACCTCGCCTATAAGGACTACCGCCGCTATCTCCTTGAAACTTCTCAGGTTCCCGGCGGGTTCTATGCCGCGCGTGGGCGACGTCAGTTGCTGCGCCAAGTGGTCGATATGATGCTCGCGCCCGACGATCCATATGACGCACTGGAACAGGGCACCGCGGCCCCTCGGCAACAGTTGCGGGTCGTCACCTGAGTTAACCCATTCCGGCCTGTAGATTTTTTCGTTAGGCTGCGCTAAGTTGTAAAGTAATACGCCAAAACAATTGGCGATTTCGAGGCAGATATTTCAGGTCGAGGAGACCGGGCAGTGAAATCCGTATCTTTCCGGTGGGCGCGTCCCGTCGCAGCACTGGCGGCAGTGGCCGTCATCTCATCTTGCGGTTTGCCGCAGGTCGGGCCGAACAAGCGGCAAATCTATGCAGGCTCCGTTCAACGCGAGGGCGACGCCTTTGTCGTCAGCGTGAACGACCGCGTTACCCGTGCCACCGCCGTGGCCCCCGCGCTTGGCTTTTCCGAAAGCTTTAAAAACGCAGGTCGGGTCGGCTCTGACACGATCCAACCGGGCGACATCCTTGGCATCACCGTGTACGAGAACGTGGATGATCCGCTTCTCGGCGTCGAAGGCGCGCCTGCCACCCTGCTCGAAGAAGTGCAGGTCGATGGCGCAGGCTTTATCTTTATTCCCTACGCGGGCCGCATCCGTGCTGCGGGCAACACACCCGAGGCCATCCGCCGCATCATTACCCAAAAATTGGGCGAACAGACCCCCGACCCACAGGTCGAAGTGCGCCGCGCGGCTGGCGATGGCTCAACCGTGTCGCTGATTGGCTCCATCGGCGCGCAGGGCGTCTATCCGATCGAGCGCCCCACCCGTACGCTGGCCGCCATGTTGGCCCGCGCAGGCGGTGTGACCATCATTCCCGAAATCGCGCAAGTCACCGTGATCCGCGGCGGGCAGCGCGGCAAAATCTGGTTCCAAGACCTCTATGACCACCCCGAGCTTGATATCGCACTGCGCCCCGGCGACCGCATTCTGGTCGAGGAAGACACACGTTCTTTCACCGCCCTTGGCGCCACCGGCGGTCAGGCCCGCGTGCCCTTTGAATCGCAGAACCTCTCGCTTTTGGAAGGCATCGCGCAGGTTGGCGGGCTGAGCCCGATCTCGGCTGATCCCACCGGCGTTTTCGTCTTCCGCAATGAGCCTGAAGAGGTCGCCGAGCAGGTGTTGGGCCGCAGTGATCTGACCGGCGCGCAGCGTTTGGTCTATGTGACCGATCTGACCAAACCCAACGGCATGTTCATGGCCCGTGACTTTGTAATCCGCGACGGTGACACGATCTATGTCACCGAAGCGCCCTTCACCCAGTGGAGCAAGGTGATCTCGGCCATCACAGGCACGGCAGGGTCGGCGGACAGCATCACCTCACTTTCTGAATGATCCACCCCGGTGGCCTTTGAAGCTGACCCATACCCCGCCGCCGGTCCCGAAAGGAGCCGGCGGCTTTTCGTATATAACGGCGGATTTCTGACGCAGCGCCGTCTGCGCCGCATCCTGCATCTGTCGGGCCATTCCCTGCGCATCGGCCTGCCCGGCCCCGATGATGCCGTGGCAGTCTGGGGCAACTCCCCCACCGCGCATCGCGGTTTGGCCATGGCGGCAAAACGCGGCGTGCCGGTGATCCGTGTGGAGGACGCTTGGCTGCGCTCCCTCCACCCCGGCCGCGCCGGAGAGCCTCCCTTGGGCCTGCTGATCGACAGCCGGGGCGCGCATTTCGACCCTGCCCAGCCCTCTGACCTTGAAGACCTGCTGGCCCATCATCCGCTGGACAACACCGCCCTACTGGACCGCGCGCGGGGCGGTATGGCGCAGATGGCCGAGGCGCATCTGACCAAATACGCGGGCTTTGACCTCGGCACCCCTGCCCCTGAACCGGGCTATGTGCTGGTGATCGACCAGACCCGCGGCGACGCTTCGGTCACCGCTTCGGGCGCGGATCGCGCCCGGTTTCTGGAAATGCTCGTCTTCGCGCAAGAAGAGCATCCCGGCGCGCGGGTCATCATCAAAAGCCACCCTGAAACGGCGCAGGGTTATCGCGCCGGGCATTTCGGCCCCGAGGATACCAACGACCGGATCACCCTGCTGACCGATCCCATCAGCCCTTGGGCGTTGTTCGAAGGCGCTGTCGGCGTCTATACTGTGTCCTCTCAAATGGGGTTCGAGGCGATCTTTGCCGGTCACAGGCCGCGCGTCTTCGGCCAGCCCTTCTATGCCGGTTGGGGGCTGACGGAAGATGAATTCCCCGTCCAACGCCGCCAGCGCCGCCTTAGCCGCGCGCAACTCTTTGCGGCGGCGATGATCCTCTATCCCACGTGGTACGACCCCTACCGCGACCGGCTCGGCAGTTTCGAGACCGCCCTTGCCGCGATCACAGCTCAGGCCCGCGCGTGGCGGGAGGATCACCCTGGTTGGGACGCTTGGGGCATGCGCCTGTGGAAGCGCCGTCCGCTGCAGCAATTCTTTGGCGCGTCAACGCCGCTTCGCTTTCGCAAAGGCGCGGCAGAAGCCCCCGAGCCGCCCCGCCGCGCCATGGTCTGGGCCAGCAAGGCAGAGACCGCGCCCCAGGGTGCCATGCGGGTCGAAGACGGGTTTCTGCGCTCACGCGGGCTGGGGGCCGAACTGGTCCCGCCGCTGTCGCTGGTCTGCGATGATCTGGGCATCTACTACGACCCCCAAGGGCCAAGCCGTCTGGAGAAATGGATCGGGAAACGCGCTGAGCTGCGCCCCGATCAACTGGCCCGCGCCCGCGCGCTGATCGACAGGCTCACCGGCGCGGGGCTGAGCAAATACAACCTTGGCGGCGCCGCACCCGACCTGCCCCCGGGCCGCCGGATCCTTGTGCCTGGACAGGTGGAAGATGACGCTTCGATCCTCACGGGCACCGAAGCCGTGCGCAGCAACGCGGCCTTGTTGGCCGCCGCCCGTGCCGCCAACCCGGATGCCGTGATCCTCTACAAACCCCACCCCGATGTCGAAGCGGGCCTGCGCAAGGGCGCGACCGAGGCGCATGACGCCGATCTTATCCTCCACAACGCCGACCCGATGGCGCTTTTGGGCCAAGTCGATGCGGTTTGGACCATGACCTCGCTCTTGGGGTTCGAAGCCCTGCTGCGGCGCGTGCCGGTGGTGACCCTCGGCGCGCCTTTCTACGCAGGCTGGGGGCTGACCGAAGACCGGGGCGATGTGCCGCCCCGCCGCCGGGCGCAACCGACCTTGGAAGGGCTGGTTCATGCCGCCCTCATTGATTACCCGCGCTACCGCGATCCGCTAAGCGGCCTGCCCTGCCCCGTCGAAGTGGTGGTCGAACGGCTGGCCTCTGGCAGCCTGCCCCGCGCCGGGCTGGGCAATCGGCTGCTGTCGAAACTTCAAGGGGCCTTTGCCAGTCAGAGCCACCTCTGGCGGCGGTAGCGTTTAGTCGGCCGCGTTCCGACGCCAAACGTGCAGCAAGTCCGGGCCGATCTGCTGGCTCGATTGCAGGGCAAAGCGCGGCGCCTCGGCCAGCCGCGAGAGGCCAAGCGCTCCGATCCCCGGCAGACCTTCGGCGCCGATCACCAGCCCGGCGGTAAAGCCCACCAGCCGGTCGACCAAATCCGCCTCAATCAAGGACGCGGCCAAGGCGCTGCCGCCCTCGCAGAAGATACGGGTGAGCCCGTGGCTTGCCAGTTGCCGCAACATGTCGCTGGGGTTCAATTGCGCCCCCCGCGCGGCGCAGGGCAGCATCGTGGCCCCCAGATCGGACCACGCTTTCACCAAGGCCGGATCGGCATCCGTGCCATGGCAGAGGATCAACGGCACCTCTGCCGCCGTCCGCGCCAATTGCCCCATCAGCGGCAGATCAAGCCTGCGCGAGACGACGACGCGGGCCGGTTGCTGGGCGACACCAAGACCGCGCACCGTGAGGCTTGGATCGTCCTTGCGCGCGGTGCCTGCCCCGACCATCACCGCGTCGTGTCGCGCGCGCATGGCATGGGTTAGCCGCCGCGCCGGGGCGTCGGTGATCCACTGGCTCTCGCCCGTGCCGGTGGCGATGCGCCCGTCAAAGGAATTGGCCAGCTTCAGCGTCAGCATCGGGCGGCCCAAATCGGTGCGGCAGAAAAAACCGGCGTTATCCGCACGGGCCGCGTCTTCGTGCAGACCTACCGAAACCTCGATCCCCGCCGCGCGCAACATCGCGATGCCGCGTCCGTTCACCCGCGCGTCATCGTCCTGCGTCGCGATCACCACCCGCGCCACGCCCGCGTCGATCAGCGCCTGTGCGCAGGGCGGTGTTTTGCCATGGTGGGAACAGGGCTCAAGCGTGACATAGACCGTCGCCCCGCGTGCCGCAGCGCCCGCCTGCACCAACGCCTGCGGCTCTGCATGGGGGCGCCCGCCGGGCTGGGTCCAGCCGCGCCCAACGATCCGGGTGCCTTGCGCAATCACACAGCCGACCGCCGGGTTGGGCCAAACATTGCCCTGCCCGCGCCGCCCCAAGGACAGCGCCAGCGCCATGAACCGCGCGTCGCTCACCCGATCGCCGGTCACTCTTCCGGCAGGGCGTCGGGCCGCAGTTCTTGAACGAATTTATCGAAATCATCCGCGGCTTGGAAGTTCTTGTAAACAGAGGCAAAACGCACATAGGCGACCGTGTCGATCCGAGCCAGCGCCTCCATCACGATCTCGCCGATATGTTTCGAGCTGATGTCGGTCTCGCCCATGCTTTCCAACCGCCGCACGATGCCAGAGATCATCTGATCGATACGTTCGGGATCGATGGGGCGCTTTTGCATGGAGATGCGGATCGAGCGTTCCAGCTTGTCGCGGTCAAAGTCTTCGCGTTTGCCGGAGGTCTTGATCACCACAAGATCGCGCAGTTGTACCCGTTCATAAGTGGTAAAGCGCCCCCCGCAGGCCGGGCAGAACCGTCTGCGCCGGATCGAGACGTGATCCTCGGCCGGGCGGCTGTCTTTCACTTGAGTGTCGATATTTCCGCAAAACGGGCAGCGCATGGGCCGTCCCCCTCTTAATCCTGCCTCACTTGTGGGGCGCGCGGCCCTCTTGTCAAAACTTATAGGGGAGCCGCGAGGTTTTGGGTAGAGAAGATTTCCACAGCTAGATGTTGCGTTCAAAAATGTGTCATGGACCCAACGCCATGCCCGGGCGTTGGTCAGCCAAGGACATAAACGGAGCATGCTATGACCAAGACACTTTTCCTCACCGGTGCCTCCAGCGGGATCGGCGCGGCCACCGCGCGAGCCGCAGCGAAGGCGGGCTGGAACATCGGCCTATTCGCCCGCAGCGAAGAGAAACTAAACGCCCTCGCCGATGAGATTGGCGATCAGGCGCTGGTGCTCGTGGGCGACGCCACCGATTACGACGCGCAGAAACAGGCGCTCGACAAGCTCGCCGATCACTTTGGCGGGGTCGATGCGGCATTCGCCAATGCCGGACGTGGCACCAGCCCTGCAGGGACCGAAAAAGGCGATCCGCAGGATTGGAAGGCGATGGTGGACCTCAATATCATGGGCGCGCTCTATACCGCTCATGCCGCCATGCCGCATCTGCGCAAAACGACCGGGCAATATGTCGTCACCGGCTCTGCCGCAGGACGGCGCCATATCCAAGGCTCGATTTATAGCGCCACCAAATGGTTCATCCACGGTTTCGCGGGCAATCTGGCGGATGAGATGGCCGAATGGGGTGGCCGTTGCATGGTCGTATCCCCCGGCATGGTCGATACCGCCTTTTTCGATGAGGCCAAGCCCGACAAGCTGCAACCCGAGGACGTGGCAAATGCCGTGATGCATGCCCTCGACGCCCCTGCGCGGGCGGCGGTGCGTGAAATCCATCTGATGCCGACGGGCTAAGCCCGGTCCGGTCCGGCGTCAGTCGGGCCGGAAATGCGCCGCGATCTGCCGCTGATGCGGGGCGTTGCGGTGCTCGAACAGATAGATGCCCTGCCATGTCCCCAACATCATCCGCCCCCGCGCCACGGGGATGCTGAGGCTGACAGGCAGCACCGAGGCTTTGATATGCGCAGGCATGTCATCCGGCCCTTCCAACAAATGCGTGAGATAGCCCATTTGCGGCGCATCCGCAGGCGGCACCAGCCGCGCGAAATAGGCCAGAAGGTCGCGCTGCACATCCGGATCGGCGTTCTCTTGGATCAACAGCGAGGCAGAGGTGTGCCGCACGAGCAGCGTCAGCAGCCCATCGCCCTGCCCGGCAAGCCAGCGGGCGACCTCATCGGTGAATTCGTAGAGCGCCTGACCGCGCGTTTCGACGGTAAATACAGTCTGCATCTTAGCAGGCTCCCCATTTTTGCGCGTCGGCATCCCAGCATCGGCCCGCCGCCTGTTTCGCGTCGCTGAGCGCAAAGAGCCCCAGTTCCGCCGTGCCGCTATCGCAGGTAAGCGCTGCGATCTCGCGGCCCTGCTCGGTCACTGTCACACCGCCATTGCTGGTTTGATCAATCTTGTCGTATGCGCCGTAGACCTCATAGGAAAACGCGCCGTTGCGAAAGGTCGTGCTCTCCCAAATGGCGCGACCAATCCCCGGCCAAGGCTGATGCGCGACCTCCTTAATCGATGCGCTCAACCTCAGGTCAGGTGCGGTGTGAGGGCCAAAGCGATAGGTTACGCGATCCCCGGTGATACAGACATCCAATTGCTTGGTGCCCCTGCCGGTCGTACAGCTCAAAACCGTGGTGCTGCCCGCGCCGCAATGGGCAGCGGCTTGGCCAACGCCGAGGGTCAAAAACAGGCTGGCAAGAACGAGACGCATGAGATTGATCCACCGCAACATCCCCCGCAGGATAGGCCCGAGGTGCCGCGTAGGCAACGGTCTGGGTCAGAGGGTGGCTTTAGAAATCTTCTAACTCGATCAGGTGGTCCAAACAGAACTGGCGCGCATGGTGGCTGGGCAGGTTCTCTCCGGCGCGGTTGATCGTGACGGAATAGGACTGCCCCCTGTCGCCGCTCACCCGCTCAGGATTGGTGGTGTAAACGACGCCAGAGCGGCCCACGCCGCTCACCGACGGGCCGCGGGGTGTTTTGATATAGAGCCGCTCCCCCCGCGGGAGGCCCAGAACGTCCTGCGCAAACTCCGCCGCGGCGCACCAGATGTGACGCGCGCCTGCGCCGTGGTCTTCGATCACCTCGAACTCCTGCGCGGTGAGGGGCACGACGATCAGCCGGTTCTCGGCTCGGTGAGCCTGTGCGGCAGCTTGGAGCGGCAGCACCAAGCACAGAAGGGTGAGGACAGTTTTGCGCATCATGGGAACCTTCTTGGGATACCCTCTTGATGTAAGCGGCACGGGCAGCGGGTCAAAGGCCCTGCCCCCACAAAAGAAAACGCGGCCACCGGGGCCGCGTTTTGCATTATTGATCAAGGAAGCTGCGCAGCTTGCGCGAGCGGCTCGGATGTTTGAGCTTGCGCAATGCCTTGGCTTCGATCTGGCGAATACGTTCGCGGGTGACCGAGAACTGCTGACCGACTTCTTCAAGCGTGTGGTCGGTGTTCATGCCGATGCCAAACCGCATCCGCAAAACCCTCTCCTCCCGCGGGGTGAGCGAGGACAGCACGCGTGTCGTGGTCTCTTTGAGGTTTTCCTGAATTGCGCTGTCGAGCGGCAGCACGGCATTCTTGTCCTCGATGAAATCGCCCAGTTGGCTGTCTTCCTCATCGCCGATGGGCGTCTCGAGCGAGATCGGCTCCTTGGCGATCTTCATCACCTTGCGGACCTTTTCGAGCGGCATCTGCAGCTTCTCGGCCAGTTCTTCCGGCGTCGGCTCGCGGCCGATTTCGTGCAGCATCTGGCGACCCGTCCGAACCAGCTTGTTGATCGTCTCGATCATATGCACCGGAATACGGATGGTGCGCGCCTGATCCGCGATCGAACGGGTGATCGCCTGCCGGATCCACCACGTTGCATAGGTGGAGAACTTGTAGCCGCGGCGGTACTCGAACTTATCCACGGCCTTCATCAGGCCGATGTTACCTTCCTGAATGAGATCAAGGAATTGCAAGCCGCGGTTCGTGTACTTCTTGGCGATGGAGATGACGAGGCGCAGGTTCGCTTCGACCATTTCCTTCTTGGCCTGACGGGCTTCTTTTTCGCCCTTCTGGACCTGCTGCACGATGCGGCGGAATTCAGAGATATCAAGACCGACATACTGACCGACCTGCGCCATGTCAGCGCGCAATTCTTCGACCTTGTCGGAGGAGCGTTCGATGAACATCTGCCAGCCGCGACCGGACTTTTCGGCCATCCGCTCCATCCAGTTGGGATCAAGCTCGTAGCCGCGGTAGTTGTCGACGAACTCCTTGCGGTTGATGCGCGCTTGGTCGGCGAGCTTCACCATCGCGCTGTCGATCTGCATGATGCGGCGGTTGATGCCGTAAAGCTGGTCGATCAGGGCTTCGATACGGTTGTTGTGCAGGTGCAGTTCATTCACCAACAGCACGATCTCGGACCGCAGCTTTTGGTACATCGCTTCCTGATCTTTGGTGAAAGACCCGTCTTCGTTCAGCGTGGCCGAGATACGGCTGTCCTGCATCGCGCTGAGCTTTTCGTAGTCGTCGGCGATGATGTCGAGCGCTTCGAGAACCTGAGGCTTCAGCGCCGCTTCCATGGCCGCAAGGCTCATGTTGGCCTGTTCGTCCTCATCGTCGTCGTCGTCGGATGAGATCGGGTTGCCGTCGGCGTCGTACTCGGGCTTGGCTTCTTCGCTCTTGGTCTCGGTCCCGGCGGCAGGGGCCACGACCGGCGTGGTTTCTTCCTCATCGCCCATCTGCGTGCCAAAAGTCGCCTCAAGGTCGATCACGTCGCGCAGCAGAATGTCTTCGGACAGAAGTTCGTCGCGCCAGATGGTGATCGCCTGAAACGTCAGCGGGCTTTCGCAAAGCCCCGCGATCATCGTGTTACGGCCGGCCTCGATCCGCTTGGCGATGGCGATCTCGCCCTCACGGCTAAGCAACTCAACGCTGCCCATCTCGCGCAGGTACATGCGGACCGGGTCATCGGTGCGGTCGAGCTTTTCAGAGGTGCCAGAGGACAGCGCCACATCACGGTTGGACTCGGTGGTCGTGACTTCGGTCGAGCCTTTGTTCTCTTCCTCTTCGGCCTCTTCGTCTTCGATGATGTTGATGCCCATTTCCGACAGCATCGACATCACGTCTTCGATCTGTTCCGAGCTTACCTGATCGGGCGGCAGCACCGTGTTGAGCTGATCATAGGTGATATAGCCCTTCTCGCGGGCCTCACCGATCATCTTCTTCACGGCGGCTTGGCTCATGTCGAGCGAGTGGCCAGCCTCTGAATCGTTGCTCTTTGCGTCGTCATTCGTATCTTTGGCAGCCATCTCATGCTCCTTCAGCGCGTCAGCGCGAATCATCCGCAGACGATTCGGTTTTCCGAATCATGCGGGGTTATTGGTGATTCTTAAACCCGTTGCCCAGCATTTTCAAAAAGTCCTGCAAATGGGCCACGCTGATGCCTCATCCGCGACCCTTCGACTTCTCATATTTAATCGTTCCCAAGAGCGCATCCAGTGCGCTGCGTTCATCGCGGTCCATGGTCATGCCGTTGTCGCCCACGTCGAATTCCCCGTTGCTTTCTTCCTGCGCGCTGCGGCGGGCAAGGTCGGCGGCGCGGGCCGCTTCGCTCAGACGCCAGGTTACCCCCTCGTCCGCCGGGCCACTGAGGTCTTCGACGGCTTCGGCAATCTCTTCGTTCAGCCCACGGGCGGCATCCAGCTTGGCCAGTTCCTCGGCCACGGTCAGGCGGGTCATGTCCACGTTGCCGGGATTGCGAATGCAGGGCGTGATGGCAACGTGGCGTTGCCCCTTCATGTTTTCAAGTGTCTCCCAGCCGATGGCATAGGAAATCTCATCGCGCAGCGTCTCTTGGCCCGCGTGGCCAAAGCGCAGCAGAAGATCGCGCAGCCGGGCGTGGTCGGGATCATCGCAGCGCATCGCCTCCAACCCGGTCTCGAATGTCTCGACCAATTGCGGGCAGTCCACGAGGGCCACGAGGATCACCGCCTCGCGCAGGTGCATGCCCACCTGTTCATCGCTCATCGCCACGAGGGCCGAGGCTTTCGTACTCGCCAAAGGCGCCAGCGGCGCGCCCCATGGAGCACCCTTGCCCCCTTTGCCCCCGCCTTTGCCCGAGCCCCTGCCGCCCACGGGGCGGAAATCAGGGCGCTGTTTTTGCGGGCGGAAGAGGTCCCACCGCAGGTCTTTGATCTCTTGCCCATAGTGGCTGCGGATCGACGGATCGCGGATAAGTTTAATCTTTTCACGCAGACTTTTATCCAGCGCCGCTTTTCGTTCGGGGCTGTCAAAGACCTTGCCCTCGGTCTCGCGCTGCCACAGCAGGCGCACCATGGGCAGGGCGCTGTCCAAAAGCTTTTGCAGGGCCCCGGCCCCTTGGGCCCGCAGCAGATCGTCGGGGTCTTGCCCCTCGGGCATCACCGCGAAACGCAGACTTTGCCCGGCCTCTAGCAGCGGAAGCGCCAGATCGATCAGCCGAAGCGCCGCACGCTGGCCCGCCGCGTCGCCATCCAGCGTGATGATCGGCTCAGGCGCGATCCGCCAAAGCATCTGCAACTGGTTCTCGGTAATCGCAGTGCCAAGCGGGGCCACGGCCCCCTCGAACCCCGCCCCGTGCAGGGCAATCACATCCATATAGCCTTCGGCCACGATCAGCGGCTGTCCCCGACCTGCAGCGGCGCGGGCGTCTTTCACGTTGTAAAGGCTGCGGCCCTTGTCGAAGAGTTCCGTCTCAGGCGAGTTAAGGTATTTCGCCTTATCCTCCGGGTCCATCGCGCGACCGCCAAAAGCAATCGCCCGGCCCCGGGCATCGCGGATCGGGAACATGATCCGGCCCCGGAAAGTGTCATAGGGTTTGCCCCCCTTGGACGACGGCTTGGCCAGCCCCGCCCCGAGGATCAACTCATCCGCGACACCCTTGGATTTGAGCGCATCCCAAAGCCCCTGCCAACCGTTCGGCGCAAAGCCGATCTCCCAATGCGCCTGCGCCTGTTCCGAGAGACCGCGCTTGGCCAGATAATCCCGCGCTGCCCCCGCCGCGCCGGTGCGCAATTGCATGCGGAACCACTGCACTGCCTGCTCCATCACCTCAGCCAATTGCGTGCGTTTGTCGGCCTTGGCCTGCGCGCGCGGGTCTTGCTTGGGCACCGGCATGCCGACTTCACGGGCGATGATCTCTACCGCCTCCATAAAGCTCACATTCTCGGTTTCGCGCACGAAAGAGATCGCATCCCCCTTCGCGTGACAACCAAAGCAATAGTAGAAACCCTTGCGGTCATCGACGTGAAAGCTGGCGGATTTTTCCTGATGGAAAGGGCATGGCGCCCACATGTCGCCCTTGCCCTGATTGGACTTTCGGTTGTCCCATATGACCTTGCGCCCCACCACCTGAGACAGGCTGGCGCGGTCACGCAGTTCTTCCAAAAATCCAGGGGGCAGGCTCATGACTTCATATACCGGGCGGGGCGGATCAGAGTCCAGAGGAGGCAGGTCAGCCACGGGCGGCAAAGCGCCCTTCCATGCCGAGCAGCGCCCCTGCCCGGCATGGTCTTTGTTAACTTACTGCGCGAGGCACATTTCTTTCCACGCGGCGGAGAGATCGTTCTTTTTCACGTCGCGCATTTTCATTTCATAAACCCAAGGAGTCACCAGCGGGATCGCGGTGTTAAAGCTCTCGGGCCATGTCGCCTTGGCCTTCACGGCGGCGGGCACTTCGCGTTCCTTCACCCGGTCAAGCCGCGCCTGCTGCACGGCGGCGACCACGGCGGCCTGATGCATACAGCTGTCTTCTTTTTTCGAGGCTGCCAGCGCCGGGCCCGAGACCGCCATGCTCATCGCGGCCAATGCGGCCAAAATCGTTCTGTTCATGTCTATGCTCCGTTGTTTGCCAAACGGGGATTCGGGCCCCCGCCGGACAACCTAGCGCCGCGACGCCACCGCTTCCATAGCGCGGCGCAACTCCTGCACCAAAGTGGCAGCCATCGACCGATAGACCAACAATAGAAACCCGGTGTCGGTGCGGGTGATTGAGGCGGGTATCTCGCGCAACTGGCTGCGCAGGGTTTGGCCGGGTTTGAACGTCGCACTGCGCAGATCGACAGGGACCAACCGCGCCAGCACATCCTCGGCCCCCGGCCCCTGCAATTCCGCCACCGCCCAGCCGTCTGAGACATCGACGAGCGCTGCATGTTTCATCAGCGCCTCGCCCGGCGCAACACCGACGAGCAGCGCTTCGTCCCGACCAAACCACAGGCAGCGGGCATCGCCCTTGGCGGTGCTGCGTAGCGGGTCCGGCAAGGCGAGGCCATGGGCCGCTTCAAGCGCCTCTGACAGGCCCGCGCGATCGAACGCGCCCAAGACGGTCAACTGACCCATGTCACAGGCCGCCACCGTCATGCCGCCAATCTTTAACGGGAGCAGGTCGCCAAAGGGCGATTGCGGTTTCAATTCAACCACGGGCGCGCCCTCCTTCGGGGTCGACAAAGACCGGGGCGCAGATCTCCACTTCGGCCTCTATCTCGCGCAGGTGATCGACCATGCGCATCACTTCACCGTGCCGCTGGCGGCCCCGTGTGACCAAGCCCAGCCCGATAAAGGTGCCGATATCCGGTGAAAAGCCGACCGAGGTCGTATGCCCCTGCGCATTCTCGCGGCTTGCCTCGGCTCCGGCCTCAAACAAAAACGCCCCAGCCGTCAACTGTTTCACCGCGCCCACGGGCCGCAGCCCCACCAACTGCCCCCGCTCCGGATCGCGCAGGCCGGGGCGTTCCGACATGGTCTTGCCGATACAATCCTTCGCGTCCGACACCATCCGCTCCATGCCGATGTCGCCCGCCGTGGCGCGGCCATCGATCTCGGCATGGGTGATATGGCCCTTTTCCAGCCGCAACACGTTGAGCGCCTCCATCCCGTAGGCGCCGCCCTCCAGCGCCTCGGCCCGCGCCACCAGCAGATCGAACAGCGCCGCACCAAAGCGCGCGGGCACCGCGATTTCATAGGCATGTTCACCGGAGAACGAGATGCGAAACAGCCGCGCCTCAACCCCGCCGAGCCGCACATCGCCGCAGGCCATAAAGGGAAAGCTCTCGTTGTCGACCTGCTGCTCCAGCAGCCCATTCAGCAATTCGCGCGACTTCGGTCCTGCCACAGCGAACTGCGCCCAATGTTCAGTGACCGAGGTCAGTTTCACCTGCCACTCGGGGTGCAGACATTGGGTGACGAATTCCAGATGCCGCATCACTTCGCCTGCTGCACCCGTGGTGGTGGTCATCAGGAAATGCGCTTCGCCCAAACGCGCGCAGGTGCCATCATCCATGACGAAACCGTCCTCACGCAGCATCAGCCCATAGCGCACCTTACCGACCTTCAATGTGCTGAAGGTATTGGCATAAACCAGATCCAGCAGCTTGGCCGCATCCGGCCCCTGAATGTCGATCTTGCCCAAGGTCGAGACATCGCAGACCCCAACCGCCTTACGCACAAATCCAACCTCGCGGTCACAGGACTGCCGCCAGTTGCGTTCCTGCCCGCGCGGGAAATAGCTGGGGCGGTACCACAGCCCCGCCTCCACCATTGGCGCGTTCATCGCGAGGCTGGCGGCATGGCTGGTGGTCAGCCGCTCAGGCGCAAAGCCCTTGCCCTGCCCGCCCGCGCCCATCGCTGCAATCGCAACCGGGGTATAGGGCGGGCGGAAGGTGGTCGTGCCCGTCTCGGCAATCCCACGCCCCGTCGCATCGGCCAGCACCGCCAGCGCCGCGACGTTGGAGCTTTTGCCCTGATCCGGCGCCATGCCCTGCGTCGTGTAGCGCTTCATATGCTCAACCGAGCGAAAGTTCTCCGCCGCCGCCTGCTGCACGTCTTTCACGCAGACATCGTTCTGAAAATCGAGCCACGCCCGGCCCTTGCTCGGCACCGCCCAGAGGGGTTTGAGAGTGTATGGCGCATCATCGGCCCGTGGAAGGTCCACGGCCTCTGCTTTGCGGCTCAACGCCTCCAGCGCGTCCCCGGCCGCTGCCACACCCGCTGCAAGGCAGCCGTGAGTCGAGAAGGTACCATTGCACGCCCCCGCCACATGCATCCCCGGCACCGCGCCGGGGGTTGGCACGAAGGCGTGGATCGCTGGTTCCCACGTCGGCCGCCCGCTCAGATGACAGGTCAGATGCACCGAAGGATTCCAGCCCCCCGACATGGCCAGACAGTCGGCCTGTATCTTGTGCTCTCCGCCCGCCGTGCGGATGGTCACGGCCTCCAATTCCTTGCGGCCCGAAGCGTTGCAGACCACGGCCCCGCGCAGCACCGGGAAATCCGCGCCATCGACGCTGACCCCCTCGCGGCTGTCGATCAATGCGGCGACATGCACCCCCGCCGCAGCCAGATCGCAGGCGGTGCGATGCGCGTCGTCGTTGTTGCCGAAAACCGCCACTTGCTTGCCCGGTGCCACGCCCCAGCGATTCAGATAGGCCCGCACGGCACCGGCCGTCATGATGCCGGGGCGGTCGTTGTTGGCGAAGGCCACGGGGCGCTCTAACGCGCCCGTCGCGAGGATGGATTGCTTGGCCGCGATGCGCCAGAAACACTCCAGTGGTGCACCTTCGCCCCGCCGCGCGCGGTGTTGGTTGACCCGTTCGAGCGCGCCGAACATGCCGCCGTCATAGGCCCCGGTGACCGTGGTGCGCGGCATCAGGCGGACGTTGTCCATCGCTGCAAGTTCCGCAACTACGCCTGCGGCCCAAGCGTGACCCGGCTGGCCGTCGATGCTCTCGCTCTCACAGTTAAGCCGCCCGCCCATCAGCGCATCCTCATCCGCGAGGATCACATCTGCCCCGGACCGCGCAGCCGTCAGCGCCGCCATCAGACCAGCTGGCCCCGCGCCGATGACCAAGAGGTCGCAAAAGCCATAGGCTTTCTCATAGGCGTCGGCATTGGGTTGACCGCTCAGCCGACCATGCCCCGCAGCACGGCGGATCACCGGCTCATAAACGCGCCGCCAGAACCTGCGCGGCCACATGAAGGTCTTGTAATAGAACCCCGCCCCCAGAAAAGGCGCGCCAAGGTCGTTTACCGCCATCATATCAAAATCAAGGCTCGGCCAAGCGTTCTGGCTGCGCACCGCCAGCCCCTCGTAAATCTCTTGCATCGTAGCGCGGACGTTGGGCTCTGACGCGGGACCGACACCTGTGGTCACCAGCGCGTTCGGCTCTTCGCTGCCCGCACTGAGTACCCCGCGCAGGCGGTGGCATTTGAACGACCGCCCCATCAGCCGCTGCCCGTTCGCCAGCATGGCCGAGGCGACCGTATCGCCCGCAAAGCCGTCATAGCGCCGCCCGTCGAAGGTGAAACTGACCGGCTTGTTTCGGTCGATCAATCCGCGCCCTGCGATCCTCATGCCATGGCCCTTTTCACATCCGATGCCAGTTCCACGGCCTGCACCACATGGGTCACCGTATTGCGGGTGACGACCAGCCACGCGCCGCAACCGCTCTCATGCTGCCACAGGTCGCGCGTCTGCCCTGCCGGGTTGTCGCGCAGGTGGAGGTAGCCGTCCCAGAGATCATCCCCGGCCTCGGGTGCTGGCCGCGCCAAGGCGATGGCGTCGCCGCGATAATAGAACTCTCGCCGGTCCCGGCTGCCGCAAATGGGGCATTCAATCCGCATGGTCGCCCTCCCTCAATGCAAGTTATGCTGAGACCCGGTGGCCTCTTCATCCATCAGACCTTCGCCCGAGCGGAAGCGGTCGAGCCTAAAGCCCGCCGCCGTCTCATGGGGCTGGCCGGTCGCCATCAAATGCGCCAGCGCATAGCCCGAGGCGGGCACCGCTTTGAAGCCGCCGTAACACCAGCCGCAATCGATGAACAAACCTTGCGTATCGGTCTTGTCGATGATCGGGCTGCCATCGGGGGTCATGTCCATGATCCCACCCCAAGAACGCAGCACGCGGGCCTTGCCGAGCATCGGCATCAGGGTCATCCCCGCCTCCATCACATGCTCCATCATCGGCAGATTGCCCCGTTGCGCATAGGAGGCGTAGAAATCCAGATCGCCGCCAAAGACCAAACCGCCCTTGTCCGATTGGCTGATATAGAAATGCCCCATGCCGAAGCTCACCACGTGGTCAATCACCGGCTTTAACCCTTCGGTCACGAAGGCCTGCAAGACATGGCTTTCAATCGGCAGGCGCATCCCGGCCATCGCGGCGACTTGGCCCGAGCGCCCCGCTGTGACGATCGCCACCTTCTTGGCCCGTATCGGCCCGCGGGTGGTTTGCACGCCGCGCACCTTGCCGTTCTTAATGTCGATGCCGGTGACCTCGCATTGCTGGATCAGATCGACGCCGCGCTGGTCCGCGCCACGGGCATAGCCCCACGCCACTGCATCATGCCGTGCGGTGCCGCCACGCCGGTGCAGCAGCCCGCCATGGATCGGAAAGCGGCCATTGTCGTAATCCAGATAGGGCAGCAGTTTGCGCAGGCCGTCGCGGTCGAGCAATTCCGCATCGTCGCCTTGATTGATAATCGCATTGCCCCGCCGGGCCGAAGCATCGCGCTGCGCGTCGGAGTGAAACAGGGTGATCACGCCGCGCTGGCTGAACATGACGTTATAGTTCAACTCTTCCGACAGCCCCTCCCAGAGCTTCAGCGAATGGCTGTAGAACTCGGAATTGCCCGGCAAAAAGTAATTGCCCCGCACCACGGTCGTGTTGCGCCCCACGTTCCCCCCGCCGAGGTAGCCTTTTTCAAGCACCGCGATATTCGTCATCCCGTGGTTCTTGGCGAGGTAATAGGCCGTGCTCAGCCCATGGCCGCCGCCCCCGATGATCACCGCGTCATATTCCGCCTGCGGCTCTGGATCGCGCCACTGCGCTGTCCAACCGCGATTGCCGGTCAAACCTTCGCGCAACACCCGCAGTCCTGAAAATCGCATCATTCGCCTCCCCCGGTCTTGCCGCAGTCAAGCAACTTGGGGCGCAAGTATCAATGACCGAAAACGCCCTCCGCCCCCATCGTGGGCCCGCTCAGCAAAAAGGGGCGCACTGCGCCCCTTTTCGTTCACTTAAAGGGAAACAAGCCCCCTCAAAGCCCCTTGGCGTGATAGCTTGCCGCGACCTTTTCAATCGAGACCAGATAGGCGGCCGTGCGCAGGTCATCGACATCGTCGCGGCTGTGCCAGACATGCGCCATCGCCTCATAGGCCGTGCGCATCGTGTCGTCCAAGCCAGAGCGGACCAGCTCCAACTCGCCCGCGCCGCGCAGGTACTTCTCTTTGAAGTTCGGGCTTAGGGTCCACCCCAGTTGCTTGTCCGCGCTCAGCCGCTCAAGCTCATCCACCACCAGTTGGTGACGCGATTCCTCGGCGCGGCGCTGCATACGGCCAAAGCGGATGTGGCTAAGGTTCTTGACCCACTCGAAATACGAGACCGTCACACCGCCCGCGTTGGCATACATATCCGGCACGATGACCGTGCCCTTCTTGCGCAGCACCTCATCCGCTCCGGCGGTCACAGGGCCATTGGCGGCCTCGATGATCAGCGGCGCTTGGATACGCTCGGCATTGCTGAGGTTGATGACACCTTCAAGCGCGGCAGGGATCAAGATATCGCATTCCGCTTCCAGAAACTTGGCGCCATCTTCCTCAAACTTCGCGTCAGCGTAGCCTTTGATGCTGCCGTGCTTTTCGATCCACTTGTGCACGGCTTCGACGTTCAGCCCGTCCTCGCTGTGCAGCGCGCCATCGCGTTCGATGATCGCGGTGATCTTTGCGCCATCCTCTTCGCTCAGGAACTTGGCGGCGTGATAGCCCACATTGCCGAGACCCTGAATGATGACCCGCTTGCCCTCAAGCTTACCGCTCAGACCGGCTTTCTTCAGGCCCTCGGGATCACGGAAGAAGGCTTGCAACGCATATTGCACGCCCCGGCCCGTCGCCTCGGTCCGGCCTTGGATGCCGCCCGCGTTGATCGGCTTGCCGGTGACACAGGCGACACCGTTGATGTCGGTGGTGTTCATGCGTTTGTATTGATCCGCGATCCACGCCATCTCACGCTCGCCAGTGCCCATGTCGGGGGCGGGCACGTTCTGCGCGGGATTGATCATGTCGCGTTTGATCAGCTCATAGGCAAAACGCCGGGTGATCAGCTCTAGCTCATGCTCGTCGTAGTCGCGCGGATCAATGCAGAGCCCGCCCTTGGAGCCGCCAAAGGGCGCTTCGACCAAGGCGCATTTATAGGTCATCAGCGCCGCCAGCGCTTCGACCTCGTTCTGGTTCACGGCCATGGAGTAGCGAATGCCGCCCTTCACGGGCTCCATATGTTCCGAATGCACCGAGCGGTAGCCGGTGAAAGTATGCATACGGCCCCGCAGGCGGACGCCGAAACGCACCGTGTAGGTGGCGTTGCAGACGCGGATTTTCTCTTCAAGACCGGGTGGCAAATCCATCAGCGCGACCGCGCGGTTGAACATCAGGTCCACACTGTCGCGGAAACTCGGCTCATTGGCTGGATTCATCGGTCTCTCCTCTTCTTGTCTGGCCGCGTTACCTCTGTTGCGGGGCGCGACTCATCTGGCTGCCCTAGGGGCATGCTGCCGCACCGTAGGACGCCTCATGACAGGGTGCGACCTAATTCAGCGCGATTTGCAAAACTTTATCAACCGTGGGTAGGGCCGGGAAACACGCCCTCCCCGTTCGGTGGAAATCAGCCAACATTAGGGGGGTCATTTCCATGAAAACCTGCCCCGAACGCTGCCTATTGCCCCAGATGCGCCAAACTCTGGACACTTTCCCGCAGCACAACAAGAGCAAGGCAAATGCCGCCCATTCCCTTTGGTGCCCGCAGGACGCCACAGGAAGAAAGGTTGATGACGATGCGCGAAACATCTCACAGTTCGGAACGTTCCCCGCGGCCCCTGGCCGCGCTGCTTTGGCGGTTTGCGCGGGAAGAAGACGGGTTGGTCACGCTTTTCGCCATTCTGATGATCCTGTTGATGATCCTTTTGGGCGGTGTCGGGGTGGACCTGATGCGCCACGAACGTGAACGCTCTCGGGTGCAGGCCGTGGCCGATCGCGCCGTGCTGGCGGCAGCGGACCTTGATCAGACGCTCAGCCCTGAAGCTGTGGCCCGCGACTATTTCGACAAGGCAGGGCTGGCCGAATATGTCTCAAGCGTCACGGTCGAAGAAGGGCTGAACTACCGCCGCGTTACGGTCGATGCCTCCCACACCCTGAACACCATGTTCATGAGCAAATTCGGCCAAGACAGCCTGAGGGTCCCCGCCAAATCCCAAGCCGAGGAAAAGGTGAACAAGGTCGAGATTTCCATGGTGCTCGATATCTCCGGCTCCATGCGGGAGAACGGCAAAATGGCCAACCTCCACGATGCAAGCGATGCCTTCATCGACACGGTGATCAAACCCGAAAACGCCGATCTGATCTCAATCTCGGTGGTGCCCTATACCGCGCAGGTGAACGTCGGGCAGGACATCATGAATGAACTGAATGTCACCCAACTGCACACCTTTTCGCACTGCGTCGACTTTGACGACAGCGAATTTGACCTTACCGCCATCAGCCAGACCCGCAGCTATGAGCATATGCAGCACTTCGAGGCGGGATATAGCTGGAACGGCTATGACCGCGAGAACACCGGGCGCTATGACAACATCTATAATCCCGGCTGCCCGAAACAAAGCTATGAAGAGGTGGCCGCCTTCTCGCAGAACGCCGCCGCGCTGAAGGCCCGTATCTCAAATTTCCAGCCCCGCGCGAATACTGCCATCCATCTGGGGATGAAATGGGGCGTGGCCCTGCTTGACCCGTCCTTCCGGGCGATCAATCAGGCCATTGGCGGCGAGGCTGCATTTCAAGATCGCCCGGCGGCCTATGATGATATCGAGACGCTTAAGACAGTGATCCTGATGACTGACGGCGTGAACGTGACCACCCGCCGGATCAACCCGCAGGTCTATGCCAACATGGACCACTACCGCCACTGGAGCGATTACCCCTTTTATTGGTGGCTCAACCGCAATGTCCGCTCAAGCGAGCAATACCGCTGGTATTACACCAAATACACCGCCTCGCGGGCCGACACCCTGCTGGACAACATCTGCGACGCGGCCAAGGCCAAGGGCATCGTGATCTGGTCGATCGGCTTTGAAGTGACCGACCACGGCGCGTCGGTCATGAAAAACTGCGCCTCTTCCGACAGCCATTTCTTCCGCGTCGAAGGGGTCGAGATCGTCAGTGCTTTTGAGGCTATCGCCCGGCAAATCAACCAGTTGAGGCTGACGCAATGATACAACGCAGCATCAAAGCATGGCGCCGGTTTCGCGGCGATGAGGACGGATCGGCGATGCTGATTGAATTCGCCATCCTGTCGCCGCTGCTCTTTGGCTGTCTGCTCATGTCGGTCGAAATGAGCTTTTACGCCATCCGCCACATGCTTCTTGATCGGGGCTTGGACATGACGGTGCGCTATGTCCGGCTGAACACTAACACGCCGATGACGCATCAGACCATCAAGGACAAGATCTGTGAATCGGCGATTTTTTTGGAAGACTGCAGCGACACTCTGCGCCTTGAGATGATCCGAGTGGACCCGCGCAATTTTGCAAGTTTCGACCAGTCACCCGATTGCGTCGACACCTCTGAAGACCCCAAACCGGTGCGCGGCTGGTCCCTCGGGGTGGAGCATCAGCTGATGCTGCTGCGCGCCTGCGCCCGTTTTAAACCATTCTTTCCGACCACCGGCCTAGGCTATGCCCTTGAGAAAGACGGCGCGGGCCGTGTTTCCATGGTCTCAAGCGCGGCCTTCGTACAGGAGCCGAACTGATGCGTGCGCTCATCTCTCTGCTGGCCCGGTTCAAAGGGCGCGAAGACGGCTCGATCGCCGTTGAAACGGTGATCATGCTGCCGCTGATGTTTTGGGCCTATCTGGCCATGTATTCGACCTTTGACACCTTCCGCATGTACAACCTCAACCAGACGGCGGCCTATACCGTGGGCGATGCCATCTCGCGAGAGACGCAGGCGATTGACCCAGCCTACCTGCAAGGAATGCAGCAGCTTTTCGAATATCTCACCCGTGGCACAGGACAGACCGACATGCGGGTCAGCTCGATTTGGTATGATGAGGCCAACAACCGCTACCATACGGATTGGTCGCAGGTGCGCGGCACCCCCACCCCTCTGACCAGCGATGACGTGCGCGATTGGCATGACAAGTTGCCGGTGATGCCCAACAACGAACGTGTCACCTTGGTCGAAACATGGCGCGATTTCGAGCCACTGTTCAAAACCGGGCTGGAGCGCCGCGATATCTATAACTTCGTCTTCACCCGTCCGCGCTATGCGCCGCGCACGGTTTGGTCGGACGGTTAAGCTGCGTCACGCTCGGCCAATTTGGCGCGGATGATCTCGGCGATCAGCTTGGTCTCATTGGCCGGGGTCATGCCACCAACACCAATACGGCGGCCAAGGCTCCACCACAGGCCCAAGCGCCAGCCCCGCGCCACGCGGCGGTTGGTCTTGAGCAGGAAACCGTTTGAGGGTTTGACCGCGAAAGCCCCTTGATCGATGCGGGCGATTTCGTCGATGCGGACGATCACCCGGCCATCGGCATCGCGCAGCGCCTCATTGGTGAGCTCCACGCCGCTGGCGGTTGAACGGCGCATCAATTCGGCAATGCCGATGAACCCCAGCCCCACCAGCACCAGCGCGATCTGCCACCCCGGATCGGGCGAGCGGGTGAGCGCGGAATAGATCAGCAACAGCCCCAGCCCCGCCAGCGACAAAAGCCCCACCCCGCGCCGCGCCGGAGAGGCTTTGGCCCTGGCCAGCACGGTTTCCGCGCCACTGTGCATCGTCTGGGGGGTATCGGTCATCGGCCGGGCTTTCTGAGGGGCAATGGGGCCGCTTGCCTGCCGCCGCCTGCCGATTTCATTCGCCCTCGGCCTAGCCCGCCGTCCCGCAAAGGGCAAGACCGCGCGCCCGGGGGCACCCTGCCCCGATTAACGCTCAGCCTTGCCCTCGCGCTTGTCTTTTTTGCGGGCGTGCCCGGCTTGCAACCGCTCTTGCAGCTTGTCGGCATAGGCCTTGCGGGCGGCGGCATCCATCGCGCTGACCTCGGCCAGCCATGCGTTATGGGCTACCGTTTGAACACTGGCCGCCGCCTCTCCTTGCGCGGCGAGCACCGCCGCGGCCACATCCGCCTGAAACGGCTCTGCCCGCAGCGCGGCAAGCATCTCGTCATAAAGCGCACGCCGTGCCGCCCGGTCGAGGTGATGCGCCTTGCCGCTGCTGCGCATCTTGCCGTGCAGATCGCGCCGCGCTTCGGGCGGCAGCGCCTGCACATAGGGCGAAGCATAGCTGCGCAGCCCCGGCAGATCGCCATCGCCGCGCGGCCCCGGCCCGCCATGACGCCACATCGCACCGCCAAGCGCGCCGAGGATCATTACGTTCAGCGCCAGCGACAGACCAAGCGCCAAGCGCATCAGTCGCTTGCGCCGTGGTGTGGGAACCTGTGTCATCTCAACTTTCCTCCATGTCCCAGCCAAAACCACCCAGTTCTGTGCCTGTATCGGCTTCGCCCGTGTCCAATGCCTCGGCGGTCCATGTGCCGGAGACGAATTGCCCGGCGAGATCCGGCATGCCCTCCGGCGGGGCAACGCCGACCCAAACCCCAACCGCCGCGGCAGTGGCAAGACCGCTTAGCCCCGCCGCGCCGCCCAAAAGCTGCCAAAGTGCTTGGTGCCACGGCTGGCGCGCTGCTTTGGGCATATGCGTTTCGGCATCGGCCAGAACCCGTGCTTGCAGATCGGCAGAGACCTGTGGCGGATTGGCCCGGGCTGCGGCAAAGAAATTTTCCAGTGCCCCATCACTCAATGCGTCGTCAAAGTCATTCATTTTCAAACCCCAATGCGTCCCGTTGCGCAGATAGCTGCGCGGCCAACGCCCGTTTGCCCCGTGCGGTCAGGCTCTCCACCGCTTCGACCCCAATGCCCAAGACTTCGGCAATTTCGGGGTTTGCCATACCGTCAATGTGGCGCAGCACCACCGCCTGACGCTGCCGGTCGGGCAGGCTGGCCAGCGCCTGTTGCAGCGCGTCTACACGGGCGGCCTGCTGCATCTTCTGTGCGGCACCCGGCGTCGGATCGACCGGCTCGGCCACATCATCAAGCCCTGCCGCCCCCGCGCCACGGCGGCGCAGACGGTCAGTGCAAAGGTTGGCCACGACGCGGTAAAGCCATGTGGTGACCTTGGCCTCACCTGCGCGCCACTTTGGCGCCTGACGCCACAGCCGCAGCATCGCTTCTTGGGCCACGTCTTCGGCCTCGGCCCGGTCGCCGAGCACCCGCAGCGCATGGCCGTGAATGCGCGGCACCAGCCGGGCCGTCAACAGCCGCGCCGCCGCCGCATCGCCACTGGCGTAGCGCTGCAACAACTCGGCATCCGCATCGTGCTGCTCGTCGGACAAATCCTGCATCCCGTCCATCGCTAAGGCCCGGGCGCGCCTTGATCAAGCGCGCCCGGCGCATCATTTAGTCGCGCTGCGGCTTGTCATGGTCCATCTTGTGGCCCTTGCCGTGCCGCTTGCCATGCATTTTCTTCGCCGCTTCAAACTCTTCGGCGCTGATGCTGCCGTTTTCGTCCTTGTCCAGACGCTCGAACATCTTGGCGGAGTCGTGGCGCTGCGTCATCTCTTCCATCGACAGCTTGCCGTCGTCATTGGCGTCCATACGCTCGATCATGTGCTCGCCGCCTTTGTGACCGCGCTTGCCGTCCTTTTTGCCGTCGCGCTTGTCACCGCGTTTGTCGCCCATGGCTTCCAGTTCAGAGGCGTCAAGGCTGCCGTTGCCATCGGTGTCGAACCGCTCCAGCATCTTGGCCGAACGCTCGGCCTTGCGTGCCTCGCCTGCGGCTTTCAGCTCTTCGCTGGTCACG
The DNA here is from genome assembly GCF_040148765.1 of Sulfitobacter sp. NFXS29. Lineage (NCBI taxonomy): Bacteria > Pseudomonadati > Pseudomonadota > Alphaproteobacteria > Rhodobacterales > Roseobacteraceae > Sulfitobacter > Sulfitobacter sp. NFXS29. The sequence goes on along the minus strand of NZ_JAGDED010000004.1, from coordinate 53,117 downwards.
AAACCGTCGCCATCGGCGTCAACCTTGGCGAAACGCGCCTCGGCGTGGGCCTGAAATTCTGCCTGTGTGATCTCGCCGTTGCCGTCGCTGTCAAGCTGCTGGAACCGGTCCTGCCCGCTTGGCTGCGCGGTGGCGGCGACGGCTCCGATGGCCAACAATCCGCTGAGGGCTGCGATCTTCATATTGGTACGAATGGTCATCTTGATACTCCTCGTTTTTTAAAGACCGTCTCACGCTTTTGCGCCGCGATCACAGGGTCAAACGGCTGGCGCCAGAACTTCCGTCGCTCGAACCCGAAGTTTTTTGAAAAAGTCGGCAATGCCCCGCCCCCTGCGCGACATGGCGCCGCAACGGCAGCCTCAAGTCTTTTCTTTTCACGCCCCAGCCTGCATCTACCCCTTAACCAAAGGATCACCCCCATGTCACAGACCCAGCAATTGGCCCCCGACACTGCCGAAACGCAAGACAGCGAAGAGCGGCCCCGCCTGCCCGCCATGCTGCGCGGCTGGCGTGGCAAATGCCCCTCTTGCGGGGGCGGGCAACTGTTGCACGGCTATCTTAAGGTGAACGACGACTGTGCGGTCTGCCGCCAAGAGTTTCATCACCACCGCGCCGATGATGGCCCGGCCTATCTGACCATTCTGCTGGTCGGTCACCTGCTGGCACCGGGGCTGCACATCGCCTTTGTGGTCTGGCGACCCGAGCCTTTGACCCTGTTCACCATTTTTGCGGTTGGCTGCACGGCGCTGTCCCTCTACCTTCTGCCTAGACTGAAGGGGGCCATGATCGGCTTTCAATGGGCCAAAAGGATGGGCGGCTTCGGCGCCACCACCTAGCGCGGCCCGCCCTTCGGCCCCTGACCGCCGGAGCATCGCCGCATGACCATAGACAAGACCAAAATCCGCAACGCCGCCACAGTGATCGTGCTGCGTGACCGCCATGTGACCCCGCATATCCTGATGGGGCAACGTGGCGCGAAGGCGGCGTTCATGCCCAATAAGTTCGTTTTTCCCGGCGGTGCAGTCGATGCGACCGATGCGCAGGTGCCGCTGGCCGCGCCGGTGAACGCGCTCTGTCACGGCAGGCTCTGCGACGATGCCGAACCGTCCTTGGCCCATGCCATCGCCGTCGCCGCCATTCGTGAGTTGTGGGAAGAGACCGGTCTGGTGCTGGGCCGTAAGGGCGCGTGGGGTGGCGACGTGCCCCCCGATTGGCAGACCTTTGCCGCCACCGGCCATCTGCCCGACGCCTCTGCCCTGCAATTCGTGTTTCGCGCGCTGACGCCTCCGGGCCGTCCGCGCCGCTTTGATGCGCGGTTCTTTTTGGTCGATGCCGAAGATATTGCCAGCGATCCGGATGATTTCGACGCCGCCTGTGATGAGCTTTCGCATCTGCAATGGGTGCCGCTCAGCCAGGCGCGGTCGTTTGACATGCCCTTCATCACCGAGGTCGTGCTGGCCGAAGTCGCCGCGCGCGCACGCGATACCAATCCGCCCGCCTCGGTCCCGTTTTTCAAAAACAATGACGAAGAGAGCCTGTTCCTGCGTCTGCATGGCCGCCCGATGACGGGTTAAGTCGCCAGCACCAGCACTAGGATCGACAGCGCCAGCACGGCCATCCCCGCCCATTCCCTGCGCGAGATTCTTTCGCGGAAGAACAGGGTCGAGGCCGCGATACTCAACATCAGCTCCACCTGCCCCAAAGCCTTCACATAGGCCGCGTTTTGCAGGGTGAAGGCGATGAACCAGCACAGCGAGCCACCCATCGAGGTCAGCCCAATCCAGACCGCCACCCGCCGCGCCGCCCAAACCCGGCGCATCTGTCCCGGTTCGCGCAGCCGCAGCCAGACGGCCATGATCAGCGTCTGCATCAGCACCACCGCCGCCAGCGTCACGCCCGCGCGCAGCAGCGGATCGTCAGAGACCACGGCCAGCGATGCGCCGCGATAGCAAACCGCCGAGATGGCGAACAAAAAACCCGAAGCGATCCCCAGCCCCGCCGCGCGGTTGCGCAGATCGGCCAACCGCAGCCCCTTGGCCTCGGCTCCGCCGGACAGAAGCAGCAGCCCCACCACGCCAAGTGCAATGGCGGCAAACCCCGCGCCCGAGACACCTTCGCCCAGCACGATCCAGCCCACCAACACAGTCTGGATCACTTCGGTCTTCTTAAAGGTGATGCCGACGGCAAAGTTGCGTTGCTTGAACAGCAGCACCACGCAGACCGTCGCCAAGATCTGCGCCGTGCCGCCCATCGCTCCGTAAAGCCAGAACCCCGGCCCTAGCGCCGGCAGCGCCTGCCCGCTAAGGCCCAGATAGAGTGGCAACAGCAGCGCGATGAAGGGCGCAGAGTAGAGAAACCGCGAAAACGTCGCCCCGCCCGCCGACAGCGTATCGGTCGCCAAATGCTTTTGCAGCATGAAGCGCCCGGTTTGAAACGTGGCGGCGGCAAGGGTGACGAGGACCCACAGATCGGGCGCGAAAATACTGTCCATAACAGCCTATAGGCCGAAGCCGGGCGGCAGTGCCAGCGCCGTCGTGGTCAGCGCCTCATTTGCAGCGCACTGAGGTCGTAGCCGTTGAAATCTAAAATCTCTTGCGCCGCGGTGATCCGGTCTTCGCCGCCTGTCGCCCGACGGTCAAGGATCCAGCCGTACCCCCCCTCGGGGCTGCCGATGACGGCGGTGCGGAACCCCTCATCGACCCAAAGCACCCAGAACGCACGTTCGGCCCCGCCCACGGCGGCGCGCATGGTATAGCGCGCCGGACCCTCTTCGCTCAGCGCCCAGAGATCACGGCGGTCGGTGCAGATTCCAGCAGCATCACAGGATTGGCGGTGCTCGATCAGCGTTGGCCCCTGCGGCGCAAAGGTCACCGCGCGCAGATTGGCATCATTGGGAAAGGCCGCCCGGACCTGCCAATCACCGCCAAATCGCGCCGCGTCATAGCGGCTGGTGGCCCCGATCAGCGCCTCGGCATTGCGAAAGCCGGTCTGCGCGGGCGGCGGTGCGCTGCGGTTGCAGGCGGCCAGTGCGCCAAGCAACACCAGCACAGCGACACGGCGCGCCCCAGAAGATGCGAAACGGCCCATCAATAGGGCATCGGATGGGATTTATGCGCCGCATCGAGATCGGCCATCACCTCATCGCTCAGGGTCAGGTCGGCCCCGCCAAGCGCCACATCAAGCTGCGCAAGGCTGGTCGCGCCAAAGATCACCGAGCCCATGAAGGGCCGCGTCGCGCACCACGCCAGCGCCATCTGCACCGGGTCGAGCCCATGTTTCTGCGCCACATCAAGGTAGGCGGCAACCGCCTCAAAGGCGCGGGGTGTGACGCGGCCCCCCAAATCTTCGTTCAGCGAGAGGCGCGATCCGGCGGGCACTTTGCCACCCTGATATTTCCCGGTCAGCAACCCGGCGGCGAGCGGCGAGAAAGACAGCATGTCGATCTGTTCGTTCACACATGTTTCCGACACATCCGTATCCGCCAAACGGCACATCAGCGAATATTCGTTCTGCACCGAGATCGGGCGCGGCCCGCCCGTGCGCTCAGCCACGGCAGCCCATTGCGTCAGCCCCCAGGCGCTTTCGTTGCTCAAACCAAAGGCGCGGATCGTGCCGCGCTCGACCTCGCGCTGGAGCGCGCCGAGGGCATCTTCCATATGAGCAATGGTCTCGGCCCGGTTCTGACCGGACGGGTCAAAGGTCCAGTTCTTGCGGAACATATAGCTACCGCGGTTGGGCCAGTGGAATTGGTAGAGGTCGATGTAATCCGTCTGCAACCGCTTCAGCGACCCTTCGATGGCACCGGGGATCGTGTCGGATGAAATCGGAGCACCATTGCGGGCATGTTGCATCCCCTCGCCGGAATGTTTGCTGGCCAAGACCACCTCATCGCGGCGCTTGTCGCGGGCAAACCACTGGCCGATGATCTCTTCCGTCCGGCCAATCGTCTCGGCGCTGATCGGGTTTACGGGGTACATCTCGGCCGTGTCGATGAAGTTGATCCCGGCGTCGAGCGCGCGGTCGATCTGCGCGTGGCCCTCTTCGGCGGTGTTCTGGGTGCCCCATGTCATGGAGCCCAGACAGAAATGCGAGACCTCGATATCGCTTGAGCCGAGCTTGTTCATCTTCATCGTCTGGTCCTCGCTTTTGATTTGCCCGCAACCTAGCCGCCTGCCCGGCCTTCGCAAGGGCAATTGCCAAGCGCCAATCCCACGGCCCCGGCAAAAATGCGGACCCGGCGCATTCGCGCTTCCGTTCGGGCAGCAATGGACGCAATGTGCCCTCATGCGCCTGCTCATTTCCTTCGCCGCCCTGTTTTTCTCGGTCATCCTTTTGCAACTCTCCACCGGGGGTGTGGGGCCTATCGACGTGCTTTCTGGCGTGCAGCTTGGGTTTAGCCGTCAGGAAATCGGCATGCTCGGCTCAGCGCATTTTCTGGGGTTTTTCATCGGCTGCTGGTGGGCCCCGCGGCTGATGGGCAGCGTCGGCCACAGCCGCGCCTTTGCCGCCTTCACCGCCGCCGGGTCGATCGGGTTGATGGCGCATATGATGGTGGTGGACCCCTACGCATGGGGGCTGATGCGGGTGGCTTCGGGGATGTGCGTGGCGGGTTGCTATACGGTGATCGAGGCGTGGATGCAGGCCAAGGTCACCAATGAGACGCGCGGGCGCACCATGGGGGTTTACCGGGTGGTCGACATGAGCGGTTCGCTCGCCGCGCAGTTGATCGTCGGCGTGCTCGCCCCGGCGTCATATGTCTCGTATAATCTGCTCGCCATCGGCTGCTGTGCCGCACTTTTGCCCCTGACGCTGACCAAAGTCCGCCCGCCAGAGACACCCAACCAACCAAGGCTTCGGCCCCGGCTCGCCTTTGACCGTTCGCCCTTGGCGGCGGCGGGGGTTGTGGTGGCGGCGGTCTCAAGCGCGTCGTTCCGGATGGTCGGGCCGATCTACGGGCAAGAGGTGGGCCTTAGCGCCCCACAGATCGCTTGGTTCCTTGCCGCTTTCGTGCTTGGCGGCGCGCTGGCGCAATATCCGATGGGGATTCTCGCCGACAAATACGACCGCCGCTGGGTGTTGATCTGGTTGTCGGTGGCGTCCATGGCAGGCTGCGCGATCACGGTGATGGGCGCGGGCTATGGCACACAGGGGATCATGATCTCAGCAGGGTTGTTCGGGGCCACGACCTTTCCGATCTATTCCGTCTCTGCCGCGCATGCGCACGACTTTGCCAGTTCCGACGAACGGGTCGAACTTTCGGCCGCATTGATGTTTTTCTTTGCCGTGGGGGCCATCGGCGCGCCCTACCTCGCCTCTGTGCTGATTGACGGCTTTGGCGCATCGGCGCTATTTGCGATGATCGCGGCGGCGCATGGGGTTTTGGTGATCTTCGGCCTTGCCCGGATGCGCGCCCGGCCCACACGCACAGAGCGTACGCCCTATGTCTATGCCCCCCGGACCACCTTCCTTATCGGGCGCTTGCTGGGCCGCACCCGAGACCGCGACTAGCCGATCCCGTCTTTTGCTGGCAACAGCGCAGCCCTTGCGATAAGGCTGCGCCAAGCACCGGGAATATTGATATGACACGCCACCTCATCACCTCCGCCATCCCCTATATCAACGGGATCAAACATCTGGGTAACCTTGTGGGCAGCCAGCTGCCTGCCGACCTCTATGCGCGCTACCAGCGTGGCCGGGGGCAGGATGTTCTGTTCCTCTGCGCCACCGACGAACACGGCACCCCTGCCGAACTCGCCGCCGCCAAAGCGGGCAAACCGGTCGAGGAATACTGCGCCGAGATGTATGAAACACAGGCCCGCATCGCCGAAGGCTTTGGCCTGTCGTTTGACCACTTTGGCCGTTCTTCCAGCCCGCAAAACCGGAAGCTGACCCAGCATTTCGCGGGCGCACTGGCGGATCAGGGGCTGATCGAAGAAGTCTCGCAGCGCCAGATTTACTCCCCCACCGATGGCCGCTTCCTGCCCGACCGCTATGTCGAGGGCACCTGCCCCAACTGCGGGTTCGAGGACGCGCGCGGCGATCAATGTGACAACTGCACCAAGCAGCTTGACCCAGAAGACCTGATCAATCCGCGCTCCACCATCTCGGGCGCGACCGATCTGGAAATGCGCGAGACCAAGCATCTGTTCCTGCGCCAGAGCAAGCTGAAGGATGAGCTGGACGACTGGATCAATTCCAAGACCGATTGGCCCGTGCTGACCACCTCCATCGCCAAGAAATGGCTGCATGACGGCGATGGGCTGCAGGACCGTGGCATCACCCGCGACCTGAGCTGGGGCGTTCCGGTGAAGCGCGGCGATGAGGATTGGCCGGGCATGGAAGGCAAGGTCTTCTACGTCTGGTTCGACGCGCCCATCGAATATATCGCCTGCGCGCAGGAATGGGTCGATACGGGCAAAGGGTCTGACTGGGAAAGCTGGTGGCGCACCGACAAGGGCGCAGACGACGTGCGCTATACCCAGTTCATGGGCAAGGACAACGTACCCTTCCACACGCTCAGCTTTCCGGCCACGATCAAGGGCTCGGGCGAGCCGTGGAAGCTGGTGGATTACATCAAATCCTTCAACTATTTGAATTACGACGGCGGTCAGTTCTCTACCTCGCGCGGGCGCGGGGTCTTTATGGATCAGGCGTTGGAGATCCTACCCGCGGATTATTGGCGCTGGTGGCTGCTCAGCCACGCGCCCGAGACGTCGGATGCCGAATTCACTTGGGAAAACTTCCAAGCCTCGGTGAACAAAGACTTGGCAGACGTGCTGGGCAATTTCGTCAGCCGCATCACCAAATTCTGCCGCTCCAAATTTGGCGAAGCCGTTCCAGAGGCTGGGGAATACGGCGAGGCAGAGCACGCCCTGATCGAAGACATCACCGCCCGCGTCGCGCGTTACGAGGCGCTGATGGAGGCAATGGAAGTCCGTAAATCCGCCGCCGAACTGCGCGGTATCTGGGCGGCGGGCAACGAATACCTGCAGGCCCAAGCACCTTGGACCACCTTCAAGACCGACCCCGACAAAGCGGCGGCACAGGTGCGGCTGGCGCTGAACCTGATCCCGCTCTACGCGGTGCTATCGGCCCCCTTCATCCCTGCGGCTTCGGCCTCGATGCTCGACGCGATGAAGGTCGAAGACATGCCTTGGCCCGATGATGTGCCAGCGGCCTTCGGCAAACTAGCCCCCGGTCATGGCTTTGACGTGCCAGAGGTGCTTTTTGCCAAAATCAGCGATGAGGACCGTGAAAGCTGGTCTGAACGCTTCGCCGGCAAGCGGGATTAATCAAAATCAACGGATCAGCGGCGCCGCATAGGTCGCCGCTGTTTCTTATTGGGCTATTGAGCATTCGTGGCTAGCTGCCCATGGCGCGCCGCGAAGCCCCCTTCCCCAACGCCCGCACCGGTCCTACATCGTTCGCCGCTGCTTCCAAGCCCCGAAACCGGATGGTTTGAACGCGCCCGTCCGGGCCGCACGCCGCGCTGAACTGTCCGTCGACGATCCGGGCCGTGTCCTCTCCCGGGTGCATCTGAAAACGCCCCCGCGGACACTGCCCCCGCAGGACCTGCGTCCAAAGCTTGCCGATCTCAGCCCCATCGCAAAGCCTTGGGCCAAAGAGATCGTAGATATGCTGCCCGTTCAGACAATCCCCCAGCCCGTAGGTGACGCCGCAGGCCGCCCCATTCGCGTGGCGCACGCGCCCGTCCGGCGCAAAGTCCACTTCGATTTCAGCCATATCGACTTTGACGTTGGAAAGGATGCGCGCACCTTCAGCCCCCGTCGGCGTAACATGACCGAAAGATGTGAAAAGCCCCCCGCAACGCCGCGCCTTGGACGCTGCCCGGCCTGCGAGGCCATCGGGATCGTGCCTAAACATGCGCCGCTCCGCCGCGAAAACGATGGAGATAAGCGGGAATTGCCCCGAGGTAAGCCCCCCGTCAGAACCCGTTATGTCCTTGCGCGAAACCTGCTTGCTCTCGCACTGCCTCCCCCGCCCAAACGCAGGACGCTGCTGCGCCCGACCAATCAACTCCCCGACACGGTGCCGCAGCCGAAAAACAAATCGACGCAAGGGGTTAGACGACCTCACCCGCTCCTTTAATCCGAACATACCCCCGCCTTTTCCTCAGCCCGTTCCAATTCCCATCAGGACCGAGACTTAGCGCCATGCTCTTAAGAGCGGGTTAAAACGTCAGCACAGTGTGAACTTGCGAGGGCCTTATTTTGGCCTTATTCGGCCAGCATTTAACTAAATCTTAGTATTTGATAGGATTAAGATGTTCCGGGTCGCCCACACTATTCATCATGATCACGACCTCGGACTCGTCCTGCTGGCGGCGCTGCTTTGCATTTTTGGCAGCTGGGTGGTGTCGCGGCTTTATCAGCATGTGCTTGAGCAGCCGCGTGCTCAGGCAATGATCTGGTGCTATTTGACCGCGATGACTGCCGGGGTCACGATCTGGTGCACCCATTTCATCGCGATCCTCGCCTATCAGCTTGACGCACCAGCAACCTTCCATTTCTCCCTGACTTTCCTGTCCCTGATCATCGCCATTGTTGGATCGATCTTGGGTGTCGTCATCGCAGGCTTGTTAAAATCACGCCGCGCCACGGTTTTGGGGGGGACGATCTTCGGACTGGCAATCTCGGCCATGCATTACACCGGTATGATCGCCTATCGCGTGCAGGGCACCATCCAATGGGACATGGGCTATCTGGCCGCCTCTGTGATCATCGCGGTGATTCTCGCCACCCTTGCGCTCGGGGCCGCCGGCCGTGGCGGAAAGGGCAGCGTGCTATGGATGACCGGGCTCTTGGCCTTGGCCATTATCCTATTGCATTTCACAGGCATGGCCGCCTTTCAGGTGACGCCGCTCGCCGCGCAGCCTCTCTATGCCAATCCTGTCGAATACCGGCTCATCGCGCTGATTATCGCCGGAACCGCCGCCATCATCGCGCTGGCCGCGCTTTTCAGCTATGTGGTCGAAAACCGGACCCGCAACGAAAGTGTCGAGGAACTGCGTCAGGCCCGCGATGCCGCCGAAAGCGCCAGCCGCGCGAAATCGGAATTCATGAGCGTGCTCAGCCACGAATTGCGCACCCCGCTGACCATCGTCATCGGCTATGCCAGCTTCCTGTCGGAACTCAAGCGTCACAACCTTGCTAAGCTCGAACCGGAGGAGAAACCGGCATCAGAGCATTTCACCAAGATGGGCGATCAGGCGGAACTCTACGGTCAGCGCATCAAATTCGCGGGCGGTCAATTGCTGACCATTATCAACGACATCCTCGATTACACGAATATGGAGTTGAACGACCTCGCGCTGGATAAAGCCCCCTTTGATGCGCGCATCTTGCTGGTGGAAGTGGTCGAGCAGCACCATGGGGCGGCGCATGACAAGACGGCCACGCTGCATATCGACACCCCCCCGCTCACCGTTACCGCCGACCGCCGCCGCTGCCTGCAACTGTTCGGCCATATCGTCGGCAATGCACTGAAATTCTCCAAGGCACGTGACATCTACCTACGCGCCCGGATGCAGGCAGGCGGGTTCATTTTTGAGGTCGAAGACAATGGCGTCGGCATCGCCGCGCAGGACTTCGACCGCATTTTCGAAGCCTTCACCCAGATCGAAGACGCCGACGACCGCGCCGAAGGCGGCACAGGTCTGGGACTGGCGATCTGCAAGAAACTGGCGCTCGCGCATGGCGGGGACATTACGGTTAAAAGCACGCTCGGTCAGGGCACGATCTTTACCGTTTTCATCCCCGGCGCCACGCAGATGGCGGAACCTGCGACGCTGGCCCGAGCAAGCTAAGCCTTTGAAAAAAGTGGTGCGGGCGGTGGGACTCGAACCCACACGGGGCTACGCCCCAACAGATTTTAAGTCTGGTATGTCTACCATTCCATCACGCCCGCATCGGGGCGCACAATAAGCATCACGTGAGCGGTGTAAATGGGGGAATGCCCCGGCCCACGGTTTAGGCCGTATCGGCCAGCATGGTTTCTTTCACCGCCTCCATCGCCACATAGGTCGAGGTGCTGGCCACATGCGGCAGGGTTGAGATGACCTCCCCCAGAAAGCGGCGATATTCCGACATGTTCCGTGTGCGAATCTTGATCAGATAATCGAAATGGCTGGCGATCATATGCGCCTGTTCGATCTCTGGCACCTTGGCGACGGCGACGTTGAAGGCCCGCAGCGCCGCCTCGCGCGTGTCGTTCAACCGGACCTCGACAAAGGCCACATGATCGAGCCCCAGCCGGATCGGATCCAAAAGCGCGCGGTAGCCGAGGATCACGCCGCTTTCCTCCAACCGGCGCAGGCGCGCTTGGGTGGGTGATTTCGACAGGCCAATGCGGCGGGCAAGGTCGGTGATGCTGATGCGGCCATCCTCGGCCAGCACCGATAGAATCGCGCTGTCGAACCGGTCCAGATCGAAAAGTTCATTTGCCATGTGATCACCCCATACTTCAGTCGGATCGACCGAGTTATGGAATACCTTCAGTCGAATATCCCGCCGATCATCGGGTATTCTGGGTCAAACATCAACTGGAGCTTGCCATGCCCCTCGATCACGCCCCCGCCCTTCGCCAAACCATCGACGCGCGCACCTATGCCGACCCGGATGCGCTGCTGACCGAGCTCAAGGCGCAGGCCAATCTCTCTGCCGAAGATCGCGCCCAGATCACCGCCTATGCGGCGGGTCTTGTCCGTGACATTCGCGGCACCTCCGCGCCGGGGATGATGGAGGTCTTCCTCGCTGAATACGGTCTCAGCACCGACGAAGGCGTGGCGCTGATGTGTCTCGCCGAGGCGCTGCTGCGGGTGCCGGATGCAGAGACCATCGACGCGCTGATTGAAGACAAAATCGCCCCTTCGGACTGGGGCCGCCACATGGGGCATTCGACCTCCAGCTTGGTGAATGCCTCCACATGGGCGCTGATGCTGACGGGCCGCGTGCTTGATGATGACCAGCCCGGCCCGGTGCGCCATTTGCGTGCCGCGATCAAACGTCTGGGCGAGCCGGTGATCCGCACCGCCGTCAGCCGCGCCATGCGCGAGATGGGCCGTCAGTTCGTCTTGGGCGAAGACATTCAGGCGGCAATGAAACGCGCCAAGGGGATGGAGAAAAAGGGTTTCACTTACAGCTACGACATGCTGGGCGAAGCGGCCCGGACCGAGGCGGACGCGAAACGCTATCACCTCAGCTATTCCCGTGCGATCTCGGCCATTGCTGATGCCTGCACCCATGATGATATCCGCAAGAACCCCGGCATCTCGGTCAAGCTCTCGGCCCTGCACCCACGCTATGAATTGGCGCAGGAAAAGGCGGTGATGCGTGATCTGGTGCCGCGTCTGCGGGCGCTGGCGCTCTTGGCGAAATCCGCGGGCATGGGCCTGAACATCGACGCCGAAGAAGCCGATCGCCTCGCGCTCTCGCTCGAAGTGATCGACACGGTCATGGCTGAGCCTGCGCTGGCGGGTTGGGACGGCTTCGGCATCGTGGTGCAGGCCTATGGCCCGCGCGCGGGCGTGGTGCTCGACACGCTTTATGACATGGCCAAACGTCACGATCGGCGCATCATGGTCCGTCTGGTCAAGGGCGCCTATTGGGACACCGAGATCAAGCAGGCGCAAGTCGAAGGCATCGACGGTTTCCCGGTCTTCACCCGCAAGGCGGCGACCGATGTGAGCTATATCGCCAACGCCCGCAAACTGCTGAACATGACCGACCGCATCTACCCGCAATTCGCCACGCACAACGCCCATACTGTCGCCGCCGTGCTGCATATGGCCGACGATCCCGAGGCCTATGAATTCCAGCGCCTGCACGGCATGGGCGAGACCCTGCATGACATCGTGATGGAGAAACACGGCACCCGCTGCCGTATCTATGCCCCCGTGGGCGCGCACCGCGATCTGCTGGCCTATCTGGTGCGGCGTTTGCTTGAGAACGGCGCGAACTCCAGCTTCGTGAACCAGATCGTTGACGAAAACGTGCCGCCCGAAGTGGTGGCCGCCGACCCGTTTGACCAGTTGCAAGACAGCGCGCCGACCATCCCGAAAGGCCCGGACGTGTTCCAGCCACAACGCGCCAATGCGCGGGGTTTCGATCTGGCCCACACCCCGACGCTTGCCGCCATCGAAGAGGCCCGCGCCCCCTTCGCCGATGCCACATGGAACGCTGCCCCGATCCTTGCAGGCGAGGCCAATCCAGAGGCGGAAGAGACCGTTAGCAACCCGACCGGCGGAACCTCCCCCGGCACGGTGCAACCGGCATCTGAGGCCGATGTCGCCACGGCGCTGGACAATGCCGCGCTTTGGGACGCCCCGCTCGACTCGCGCCGCGCAGCGCTTTTGCGAGCCGCCGATATGCTGGAGGACCGCTACGGCGAGATCTTCGCCATCCTCGCCCGTGAGGCCGGGAAAGGCATGCCCGACTGCGTGGCCGAACTGCGCGAGGCGGTGGACTTCCTGCGCTACTACGCGGGCCAAGCCACCAACACCCCGCCCGCGGGCATCTTCACCTGCATCTCCCCGTGGAACTTCCCGCTGGCGATCTTCTGCGGGCAGGTCACGGCGGCGCTGGCGGCTGGCAATGCCGTGCTGGCCAAACCAGCGGAGCAAACCCCGCTGATCGCCAAGCTCGCTGTCGAAGTGCTGCATGACGCCGGTGTGCCGCGTTCCGCGCTGCAACTCCTGCCGGGTGGCGGCAAGGTCGGCGCGGCGCTGACCGGCGATGCCCGCGTGAATGGTGTGGCCTTCACCGGCTCCACCGCCACTGCCCTGCGCATCCGCGCCAATATGGCCGAACACTGCGCCCCCGGCACCCCATTGATTGCCGAGACCGGTGGCCTCAACGCGATGATCGTCGACAGCACCGCTCTGCCCGAGCAGGCCGTTCAGGCCATCGTCGAAAGCGCTTTTCAATCCGCGGGCCAACGCTGTTCCGCCGTGCGCTGCCTCTATGTGCAAGAGGATATCGCCGACGATCTGATCCGTATGCTGACGGGGGCCATGCAGGCGCTGAACATGGGCGATCCGTGGCACCTGTCGACCGATGTCGGCCCGGTGATCGACGCGCAGGCGCGCAAGACAATCGTGGATCATATCGAAGCGGCCCGCGCCGAGGGGCGGCTGATCGCCGAGATGACGGCCCCCGAGGGCGGCACTTTCGTCGGCCCGGCGATCCTGCGGGTGGGCAGCATCAGCGAGATGAAACGCGAGATTTTCGGCCCCGTGCTGCATGTCGCGACCTTCAAAAGCCACGAACTCGACGCCGTGATCGACGCGATCAATGCCACAGGCTACGGGCTCACCTTTGGTCTGCACACCCGCATCGACGACCGGGTGCAGCATGTCTCGGAACGGATCGAGGCGGGCAACATCTACGTCAACCGCAACCAGATTGGCGCCATCGTCGGCAGCCAGCCCTTCGGCGGCGAGGGGCTTTCGGGCACCGGACCAAAGGCGGGCGGGCCGAACTATCTGCCGCGTTTCTCGGCACCTGACCATCAGGACGCCGCTGGCACATGGGACAGCGCAGAGGCCAAGCTCCCCGCCCTTCCCGCGCATCAGCCGACTGTGCTGGAAACCCAATCGATGCCCGGTCCGACCGGGGAGAGCAATCGCCTCTCGACCCTGCCCCGCCCCGCGCTGTTGTGCATGGGACCGGGGGCAGAAACGGCTGCCGCGCAAGCCAAAGCCGTGCGCGCGCTTGGTGGTGTCGCGGTCACGGCCTCGGGCCGGATCAATCCCGATGCGCTGACCACCGGCCCAGCCTATGGCGGCGTGCTCTGGTGGGGTGATGACGCCACCGCACGGCAGATTGACCAAGCACTCGCGGCCCGGGACGGCGCAATCATCCCACTGCTGCGCGGCCTGCCCGACACCGCGCGAGTCCGGGCCGAGCGTCACGTCTGTGTTGACACCACCGCTTCGGGCGGCAATGCACAGCTCTTGGGCATGATGGCCTAAGATAAGACGCGAAAATGGAGGAGCGCCATGCTGACGAACAGCGACATTGAAGACCTGACGCAGTTTCGCAGGGCGCTCCACCAATACCCCGAAATCTCGGGCGAAGAGATTGAGACCGCAAGGACCATTGCGGCGGAATTGAAGAAACTCGCCCCGACCCGCATTCTGACGGGTCTGGGCGGGCATGGTGTTGCAGCGGTCTTTGACAGCGGCACGCCCGGCCCCACGGTGCTGTTTCGCGCTGAGCTAGACGCCCTGCCGATCCCCGAAGAACATGACATCCCATGGGTGTCGAAAGTGCCGGGCAAAAGCCATGTCTGCGGGCATGACGGGCATATGACCATGCTGCTGGCGCTTGGGCGATTGGTCGCGCGGCAACCGGTTGCAAAGGGCCGCGTGGTGCTGATGTTTCAACCCGCCGAAGAAGACGGCAGCGGCGCACGCGCCGTGGTCAACGACCCGGCCTATGCCGAGATCGCCGCCGATTATGCCTTTGCCATCCATGTGGAGCCGGGCCGCCCCTTTGGCCATGTGGATACAGCCCCCGCCCTGATCAATTGCGCCTCCAAGGGCATCGCCCTGACTCTCAGCGGCAAGACCGCCCATGCCGCCAGCCCCGAGGACGGCAGATCGCCCGCCGTGGCGCTGGCCAAGTTGATCCCGGCGCTGCAAGCCCTCGGCCCCGGCGGACCGCTCGACGATGACTTCCGCCTTGTCACCCTCACCCACCTGCGCATGGGCGAGCCGACCTTTGGCATCGCCCCCGGCGAAGCGGTGCTCTACGCCACGCTGCGCAGCACCCGTGACGACGCGCTGGCCGAGATCGAAGCCGCCCTGCGCGCCGAGGTCACCCGCAGCGCAAAGGCCCATGGGCTGAAGGCGGAATTCGCAGAGTCCGACCACTTCGCCGCCTCAATCAATCACCCCGAAGCCTATGACATCGCCGCCACGGCGATGAACGCGCTTGGCGTGTCGCACGGGCAGAGAAACCTGCCGATGCGCGCTTCTGAGGATTTCGGCCTGTTCGGCCGCGATGCAAAAGCAGCGATGCTCTGCCTTGGCCTGGGAGAGGATTATGCCGCGCTGCACAATCCCGATTACGATTTCCCCGATGATCTGATCCCTATCGGCGCGGGTATTTTTGAGCGGATCGCGCGGGATTTGCTCGGTTCTGCTTGACAGACGCCCCGGCGGGCGCAGCTAAACATGCAAGTTCCCCCCGTGCCGCTTGACGCTGCGCGCGACTTGGCAAAGGCTGGCCCGCATGTTCCCGATCCGCGATCATAACCCCTCGGGCCGCACACCCTATGTCACCTATGCGCTGATGGCGGTGAACATCGGGGTATTCCTGTCTTCCCTGTCGCTGATGGCGGATGAGCGTGCCTTGGGGGAGTTCTATTACACCTACGCCCTGCTGCCCGCGCGGCTGAGCCATGGAGAGGGGTATTTCGGCCTCATCACCTCGCAATTTCTGCATGGCGGTTGGATGCATCTGGCCGGCAACATGCTGTTTCTGTGGATCTTCGGCGACAATGTCGAGGATGAGATGGGCCACGGGCGCTACCTGCTGTTCTACCTTGCCTGCGGCATCGCGGCGGGGCTGGGCCAAGTCGTGACAGAGCCGCTCTCATGGGTGCCCATGGTCGGCGCCTCAGGCGCGATTGCGGGGGTCATGGGGGGCTATTTGCTGCTGTTCCCCCGTGCCAAAGTGGATATTCTGGTGATCCTAATCGTGTTTTTCCGCATCTTCGCGATCCCGGCTTGGATCATGCTGGGCCTGTGGTTCGGTATGCAATTTATCGGCGGCATCGGTGCCACACCGGGCACCGGCGGCGTGGCCTATTGGGCCCATGCAGGCGGGTTTATCGCGGGGCTGGTTCTGACCCTGCCGCTTTGGCTACGCCGCGGCGGTTTCGCCTTTTGGCGACAGACCGACGGCCACCCGCCCCATGCCGCCGCCGACTATGACCTCAGCGAAAGTCGCATCCCGAAAGTGAGACGCAAATGACCGAAACCTCAGAAACCCGCCGCGCCTCCTGCCATTGTGGGGCGGTGCTGATCGAAGCTTTGTTCCCGCGCGGTCTGGCCTCGGCCTCGCGCTGCACCTGTACGTTCTGTCGCCGTCGCGCGGCGGCCACGGTGACGGCACTGGCCGAGACTGTGACCCTGTTGAAAGGCGCCGAGAACCTCACGCTTTATACATGGGGCACCCATACGGCGCAGCATTACTTCTGCAAGACCTGTGGCATCTATACCCACCACCGCCGCCGCTCGAACCCTGATGAATGCGGCGTGAACCTCGGCGCAATCGAAGGGGTCTTGCCTTGGGAGATGGAGCCGCTGCCCTATAGCGACGGGGTCAATCACCCCTCGGACCGCAAGGGCAGCTAAAGGCTGGAGATCACCCCCTGCATCCGCGCCAGAAGCCCCGGCTGCGGCTCGGCGTGGGCACGGCGCTGGTCCACGCTTTCGTGCAGCCGCTCTGACGGGTCCGCGCCCACCAGACGGCGGCGGCGGGTGACAAGCATTTTGCCATAGCCGCGCCAGCGCCCGATGGAGGGCGCAGCGGGGTCTTGATCAAAGCGTGTGGCCCAGCCGTCGGGGAGCGGCAGACCACTGTCTTCCATCCGCGACAACAGCCAGACCAGCGGGATATTTGCCAAGGGACGCGCGGCCTCATCACCGCCCAACTGCCCGCCGACATCGCCGTGGGTTCCCGGAAACCAAACCTGCTCAAGCCGCCCGGCATAGCCCTCGGGCGTGGTCCACATCACCGGGGCATAGGCGACACGGGTTTCGTTCAGCGCCAGCGCCTGAAAGCCGTTCTTCACATTGCGGCTCAGATCGTGGTTGTGGAACATGTGCAGCGGCTGCGAGAACCGCCAGAACAGCGGCGCGTTCAGGCCCAGCGATTTGACCGTATCCCAAACGCCGATCGCCTCGATCTCTACCTCGGGGTGGCAGTTGGCCCGCGCAAACAATTCGCCCGCCTTGCTCAGATGATGCGCCTCGTAATGGCGGTAGACATCGCGAATGTTACGCTCTGTCGCGACCTCGGCGCGCAGAAGGCCCACCCGGTCGATCACCCCGGCGAGCGAACGCACGGCATAGCCGCCACGCGAATAACCCATCAGGAAAATCCGGTCTCCGGGCCGATAGCGCGAGGCGAGATAGCCATAGGCGCGGCGGATCTGGCGATTGATCCCGCGCCCCATGATCACATCGCGCGCGCTGCGCCAATCGCGCCATTGCAGACCCGGCTCGTAGTAGATCGACAGGGCACTGCCCATCTCGCGGCACAGGCTATAGGCGATGCCAGCGTTGGTCTCTCGCCCCAGTTCGAGCGAAGACATGGTCCCATCAAGGATAATGACATGGGTCACCGCCCCCCGGCGCGGGCCGAAGTCACTTTCAGGCCGTCGCCATAAACGCCCAAAGAGCCGTTGGAACAGGCTTTTACTCGGCTGCGATTGCGGCACCTTGCAGCATCTCCCAGACCCTATGCGGGGTGAAAGGCATATCCGCCTGCCGCACACCGCGTTCCCAAAGCGCATCCTGCACCGCGTTCGACACCGCCGCCAGCGCGCCCACAGTCCCAGCCTCGCCGCAGCCCTTCATGCCCATGGCATTGGCGGTCGAGGGAACAGGCTCAGACGTGAAAGAGATCATCGGCAGGTCGGCGGCGCGGGGCATGGCGTAATCCATGAAGGAGGCGGTCAACAGCTGGCCGTCTTGGTCATAGACCACCCGTTCTTGCACCGCTTGGCCGATGCCTTGAGCGACCCCGCCATGTACCTGCCCTTCGGCAAGCATCGGGTTGATCAGATTGCCAAAATCGTCGACCACCGTGTAGCGGTCGAGTGTGACCACGCCCGTCTCAGGATCAATCACCACCTCGGCCACATGCGCCCCATTAGGGTAGCTGCGCCCCGGCAGGCTGGCGCGTTCATCATGGGTCAGCAGATCATCCCGGCCCTTGGCACGGGCCATCTCGGCCACTTCCAGCATTGTGGGCGTGACGTTTGACCCTTCGGCGCGGAAGCGTTCGTCGTCGAAGGAAATATCGCCCGCGTCCACCCCCAGCTCATCGGCCAAGAACGCCGTAAACACTTCTGTAATTTTCGCCACGGTCGTTAAGGTCGCCGTGTTCTGCGTGGTAACCGAACGAGAGCCGCCCGTGCCGCCGCCCTTTTTAATCAAGTCACTATCGCCCTGCACAACGCGGATCCGCTCCGCCGGAATCCCAGTCTGATCCGACAGAAACTGCGCATAGACCGTTTCATGCCCCTGTCCGTTGCTTTGGGTGCCGACATAGATCGCCACGCTGCCATCCTCCTCAAAGACCACTTTGGCCCCTTCGGAAGGATCGCCTAGAATGCTTTCGATATAGTAACACAAACCCTGCCCCCGCAGCAGGCCGCGTTTGGCGTCCGCAGTACGGCGGGCGGTGAACCCCGCGCGGTCGGCCTCTTCGCCCGCGCGGGTCAGCAAGCGCGCGAAATCGCCCACGTCGT
Organism: Sulfitobacter sp. NFXS29; assembly: GCF_040148765.1. NCBI lineage: Bacteria > Pseudomonadati > Pseudomonadota > Alphaproteobacteria > Rhodobacterales > Roseobacteraceae > Sulfitobacter > Sulfitobacter sp. NFXS29. Next base: position 34,613 of record NZ_JAGDED010000004.1, on the reverse strand, counting down.
AAAGCTCTCCGGTGGCGGTGGTATAGGGAAACTGATCCGGTTTGATGAAGTTGATCCGCCGCAGTTCCCACGGATCGACGCCCAACTCTCGGGCCGCGCGGTCCATCAGACGCTCCAGCACATAGATCGCCTCGGGTCGCCCTGCACCGCGATAGGCGTCGACCTGCACAGTGTTGGTGTAATAGCCCTCGACATGCAGATAGGTGTCTTGCACGTCATAAACGCCCATCAAAACCTTAGAGAACAGCGTCGACTGGATCGGCTGGCCAAACTGGCTGTTATAGGCCCCGAGGTTGCAGCGCGTGTCGACACGGTAGGCAGTAATCTTGTGGTTTTCGTCAAAGGCGAATTCGGCCCATGACACCAGATCGCGCCCGCCATTGTCGGTCAGCATCGCCTCAGTCCGCTCCGACATCCAGCGCACCGGACGGCCCAGCGCCCGTGCGGCTTGGGCGATGCAAAAATACTCAGGGTACGTCATCGCCTTCATGCCAAAGCCGCCGCCGACATCGGGATTGGTCACGCGCACGTTGTCTTCGCCGAGGCCAAAGGCTTTGACAAAGAAGTTCTTATGCGCCCAGACCCCTTGCCCGCCCAGCGCCACATGCAACCGGCCATCGGCCCATTCCGCATAGCATCCGCGTGGTTCCATCGAATTGACGATGATGCGGTTGTCGCCGACCTCCAGCTTGACGCGGCGCGCAGCCTTGGCAAATGCCGCCTCAACCTTGGCCTCATCTCCCATGCCCCAGTCAAAGGCGCGGTTGTCGGGGGCCTCGGCGTGCAATGTCTCGCCACCGGGGGCGATGTCCATCTTGGCAGGCAGGTCATCTGCGTCGAATAGGATCAACTCGGCAGCGTCGCGCGCCTGTTGCAGGGTTTCGGCCACAATCAACGCCACCGGTTCGCCAACATAGCGCACCCGGTCTTTCGCGAGGATTGGCCGCAAAGGTGCGGCCCCTTTGCTGCCGTCGCGGTTATCAACAACCGTATGGGGCAAAGCGATGTTCATTCCCGCCGCTTCTAGATCGGCGCAGGTCAGCACCAGATGCACGCCCTCCGCTTCGCGGGCATCGCTCACGTCCAATTCGGTGATCACCCCATGGGCCACGGGCGCGCGGAAAAAGACGCCCTGCAGTGCGTCCCGGGGTGCGATGTCATCGACATAGCGGCCCTCGCCGGTCAGGAAACGGTGGTCTTCCACCCGTTTGACCGGCTGGCTTTTCCCGAACTTTTCCATCTGACGCTGCCCCTGCTGCCCTGCCTATTCCAGCCCAACAGTAGCGGGCGAACCGCCAGTGTCCAGAGGCTCAGGCCGCCTTGCGTTTGGGCGCGGCCCCAAGGTCAGAAACAAGCGTGATGCCCGCCAGCCCATAGCCATTAAAGGCGGTCGACATGGCGATGGAATATGCCCCCATTCCGCCGAACAGCAGATAATCCCCGGTCTGCGCATCCTCAGGCAATGGCAGGCCGTCGGGCAAACGGTCCAACGAATCGCAAGTCGGGCCAAAGACCACGCGCGGTGTCGGCGCCCCTTGGCGCAGCGCCCCCTCAGGGCCGACCACATCCACCAGCCCAGACAGGCCCATGTCCCGCAGATCGGGCAGACCGCCATAGATACCGTCATTCAAGAACAAGGTCCGCCCAGCGTTGCGCATCCCCTTGATACGGGTCGCCAGCACGGCGGCATCGGCAACCATCGCCCGCCCCGGCTCGCAAAGAAGCGAGGGCGCATCCGTGCCAAAACTCTCGGCAAGCGCCGCCTTCACCGCGGCAAAAACCGCCCGGTGATCCGGCGCGTCAAATCCACGGTCTACGGCAAAACCACCGCCGATGTTCATCCGTTTGATCGAGACACCCGCCATCCGCAGAATATCCGCCGCCGCATGGACATATTGCACCCAAGCCTGCGGATCATTGCACTGCGTGCCGGGGTGGAAACACATGGACGGAGTGAACCCCATCTCAGCCACCGCGCGCAACAGCTCCGCCGCCTGCTCAGGGGCCGCGCCGAATTTCGACCCGAAATCATAGGCCGCACCCTTTACCGGCAAGGCAAAGCGCACCGCCACTTCATTGTAGCGCGGCACGTCGCGCAGCTTGGCCAGTTCCGACATATCGTCGATTGACCAGCTATAGACGCCCGCCGCGATCCCGGCCTGAACCTCTGCCGCCGAGCGGACAGGGTTGTTGTAATGCAGCACCGCTTTCGGGCAGACCGCGCGGACTGCCGCCATCTCGGCCGGGGACGCCACATCGAAACTGGTGATGCCCGCCGCCACGAGGTTCGACAGCACCTCGGGTCGGTCATTGGCTTTGACCGCATAGGTCACCAACCCGTCGAAGTCCGCCTGAAATCGCCGCGCCGTGGCTTGCAGCACCGAAGGGGCAAGGAACAGCACCGGCGAGTCGGGACTGTGTTTCGCCAGATAGGCGGCGGGCGTAGCTGAAAGGGGGGCGGTATGCTGCATGATGGCCTCTTGTTTGCTTTTCCCCAGTGAACCGCGAATTTTGGTCGATTCATCGTGTCAAACCGCCTAGAGTGACAGAAACTTCAGGCAGAATGACGACATGGCACATCAACTTGACGATACAGATCGCGCTTTGATCGCGGCACTTCAATCCAACGCCCGCCTGCCGGTCGCTGATCTTGCCCGTAGTCTCGGGCTTGCCCGCACCACCGTTCAGGCCCGGCTTGAGCGGCTAGAGCGCAGCGGTGCCATCGTCGGCTACACCCTGCGATTGGGTGAAGCCGCCCGCGCCCCGCTTCATGCCACGGCTCTGGTCAACATCGAACTGCGCGCCGGTCCCGCCGTGTTGGCCCGGTTGCGCAGCCTGCCCGGCGTGCAGGTCGTCCACACCACTTCGGGCCGCTTTGACTTGCTGGTGCAGATCGCAGCCCAGACCACTCAGGAACTGGACGAAACCCTCGACCGGATCGGCGAGACGCGCGGCGTGAAGGGCAGCGAAAGCCTCATTCACCTCAGTACCAAGATCGACAGGCGCGGCTGACCCTACCCCGCGTCGCCCACAGCCTTCTGTCAGGGGTCTTTCCCTCACCGCACCAGACCGCTAAACGGGGCGCAACAAAAGGGATCATGACCATGGCACTCGAAAAGACCTTCAACGCCGCCGAGGCGGAAAGCCGCATCTACGCCGATTGGGAGACCAAGGGCGCGTTCAAAGCGGGCGCAAATGCGCAACGTGACGAGCATTTCTCGGTGATGATCCCGCCGCCGAATGTCACCGGCTCGCTGCACATGGGGCATGCTTTTAACAACACGCTGCAGGATATTTTGGTGCGCTGGCACCGGATGCAGGGGTTCGACACCCTCTGGCAGCCGGGCCAAGACCACGCGGGCATCGCCACGCAGATGGTAGTGGAGCGTGAACTGGCCGCCACAGGCCAGCCCGGCCGCCGCGAGTTGGGCCGTGAGGCGTTTACTGCCAAGGTCTGGGAGCAGAAGCAGAAATCTGGCGGCACGATCATCGACCAGCTGCGCCGTCTTGGTGCCTCCTGCGACTGGTCGCGCAACGCCTTCACCATGTCCGGCGCGCCGGGTGCGCCCGAAGGCGAAGAGGGCAATTTCCACGATGCCGTCATCAAGGTCTTCGTGGATATGTACAACAAGGGGCTGATCTACCGCGGCAAGCGGCTGGTCAACTGGGACCCGCATTTCGAGACCGCGATCTCGGACCTTGAGGTGGAAAGCACCGAGGTTGACGGCCACATGTGGCACTTCAAATACCCCCTCGCGGGTGGTGCGACCTATACCTACGTCGAGAAGGACGAGGACGGAAACGTGCTGTTCGAAGAAACCCGCGACTATATCTCCATCGCCACCACACGGCCCGAAACCATGCTGGGCGACGGCGCGGTCGCAGTTCATCCATCGGATGAGCGTTATGCCTCAATCGTCGGAAAACTCTGCGAAATACCCGTTGGCCCGAAAGAGCAACGCCGCCTGATCCCGATCATCACCGACGAATACCCGGACAAAAACTTCGGCTCCGGTGCGGTAAAGATCACCGGTGCACATGACTTCAACGACTACGGGGTCGCCAAGCGCAACGGCATCCCGCTTTATGCCCTGATGGACACCCAAGGCCAGATGCGCGCCGATGGCTTGCCCTACGATCAGGCCGCCGCCCGCGCCCAGGCGTTTGCCGACGGGTCGGAAACCGCCCCCGAGGACGCGACCGAGATCAACCTCGTGCCGGACGCCTATCGCGGTCTCGACCGTTTCGAGGCCCGCAAGCGCGTGGTCGAGGACGTGACCGCCGAGGGCCTCGCCGTGATGACCGAGGCAACCGACCCCCGACTTGGCCGTGCCGCCAAGAAAGCCCCCGTTGAGCCCGGCGAGGGCGGCGAGATGCGCACCGAGGAAGAGAACCTCGTGCCGCTGGTGGAGGCCAAGAAGATCATGCAGCCCTTCGGCGACCGCTCCAAAGTGGTGATCGAACCGATGCTGACCGACCAGTGGTTCGTCGCCACCGACAAGATCGTGCAGCCCGCCATCGACGCGGTGCGCTCTGGCGAAGTCACGATTCTGCCCGAGCAGGACCGCAAGGTATATTTCCACTGGCTAGAGAACATCGAGCCCTGGTGCATCTCGCGTCAACTGTGGTGGGGGCATCAGATCCCGGTGTGGTTCGACGACGAAGGCAACGAATACTGCGCACCGACCGAGGCCGAAGCGCAAGCGATGGCACCCGGCAAGACCCTGCGCCGCGACCCCGACGTGCTCGACACCTGGTTCTCCTCCGGCCTCTGGCCCATCGGCACGCTGGGCTGGCCCGAGCAGACATCGGAGCTGGAAAAATACTTCCCCACCTCCGTGCTGGTCACCGGCTTTGACATCATCTTCTTCTGGGTCGCCCGAATGATGATGATGCAATACGCCGTGGTCGATCAAAAGCCCTTCGACACCGTCTATGTCCACGCGCTGGTGCGCGACGAGAAGGGCAAGAAGATGTCGAAAAGCTTGGGCAACGTGCTCGACCCGCTGGAGTTAATCGACGATTACGGCGCGGACGCTGTGCGCTTCACGCTGACCTCCATGGCCGCCATGGGGCGTGACCTGAAGCTCAGCACCCAGCGCATCGCGGGCTATCGCAATTTCGGCACTAAACTCTGGAACGCCCACCGCTTTGCCGAGATGAACAACGTCTTCGACAGCATGCCCGCCGCGATGCCGCAGCCGCAGGCCACGCTGAACAAATGGATCGTGGGCGAGACCGCCCGCATCCGCGAAGAGGTCGACGTGGCGCTTGGAAACTTCCGTTTCAACGACGCGGCCAATGCGCTTTATGCCTTTGTCTGGGGCAAGGTCTGCGACTGGTATGTGGAGCTTTCCAAGCCGCTGTTGCAAGACGACGCGCCCGAGGCCGAAGAGACCCGCGCGACGATGGCTTGGGTGTTGGAGCAATGTCTGGTGCTGCTGCACCCGATCATGCCCTTCATTACCGAAGAGCTGTGGCAGACCACCACCAAGCGCGACCAACTGCTCGCCCTGACCGATTGGCCGACCTACACCACCGCCGATCTGCTGGACGCAGAGGCAGACCGGGAACTGAACTGGGTGATCGGCCTGATCGAAAGCATCCGCTCTGCGCGTCAGCAGATGCATGTGCCCGCCGGGCTGAAGGTGCCGATGCTGGTGACAGAGATGGACGACGCCGCCCAAGGCGCATGGGACCGCAACGAGGTAATGATCAAACGTCTCGCGCGGGTCGAGAGCATTGAGCGTGCCGAGAGCTTCCCCAAAGGCACCGTGTCGATTGCGGCACCGGGGGCCAGCTTTGGCCTGCCACTGGCCGGGTTGATCGACATCGACGCCGAGAAGGCGCGTCTGCAAAAGTCGCTCGATAAGCTGGGCAAAGAAATCGGCGGGCTGAAGGGGCGATTGAACAACCCTAAATTCGCAGCCTCCGCCCCAGAAGAGGTCGTCGCAGAGGCGCAGGCCAATCTGGACGCGCGTCAGGAAGAGGCGGATCAGTTGCAGGCGGCACTGGACCGGCTGGCTGAACTGGGCTGAGGTTGAGGGCGTGGCGGTTTAGCTGCCACGCCAAAAACGTCACGCGAGCCGGGCAGCGCCAGACCGCGGGATGGCGCTCGCCACTTCTCAGTGGGGCAGTTTATCCCTGCCGCTCATATGATCAGCTTTCAGGACATCGCCGCGATTGCAAAAGCGCCAGCCCGTCCGGGCGGTCTGGCGCTGCCCGGCGGCCTTACGGCCTTGATTCCGGGCTGTGGTGCGCGATGCTAACGCCGCGCTTGCCAGCCTACTTAAACACCGCAGGCCGCTTGCCAAACTCCGCCGCGATCACCTCCATCTGCTCTGGCTTGCCCAACAATGCCGCCTGCTCGCGCGACTCCGCCTCCAGTACATCCACATCCGAAGCCCCGGATTCCGCGTATCCAATCAACCGCTTGGCGGCACGCACGGCATTCGGCCCCTTCCCCGCAATCACCTGCGCCAGTTCCAAAGCCGCTGCCTGCGGATCATCGGCGAGTTCGGTCACCAGCCCCCAGCGTTCCGCCTGCGCCGCATCCACCGGAACCGCTGTATAGGTCAACCGCCGCAGCACATCCGAGCGCACCAACCGCGGCAGCAACACCATGCCGCCCATATCCGGCACAATGCCCCATTTCATCTCCATCACCGCGAGCTTGGTACCCGGCGCGGCAATGCGAATATCCGCGCCCAGCGCCAATTGCATTCCGGCCCCATAGACCACCCCATGCAGCGCCGCGATCACCGGGATCTCCAGCCGGTGCCACACCATCGAGACTTCTTGCCACTTGTTCGTCGTCCCCTCCCCGTGGGTGCGCGGCATGATCAACGCCTCGACGTCCTGCCCCAGCATCCCCGAGAGCCCGCCAATATCGATGCCCGCGCAAAAACCTTTGCCCTCGCCCGACAACACCACCACGCGGGCATCCGAAGCCGCAACCTCCTGCCCTGCCGCGATGATCGCTTCGATCATCTCATCATCCACGGCATTCATCTTGTCGGCACGGGTGAGGATCACATGGGCGATATGGTCTTCGATCCGGGTGGTGACGCGGGGCATGGCTGTTCTCCTGAATGTTTGGCGCAGTTCAGCGCAGATCAACGCGCGGCACCAGCAAAACGTGGCGGCAGGCGCTGCGACCCTTGCCCTCCCAACGGCGCAACCCTACACCTTGGCGCATGACATATGCACGCCTCACCCCCCTCGCCGAACGCCTGCCCGCCAACGTCCCCTTCGTGGGCCCCGAAGCGCAAGAGCGCAGCCTAGGCCGCCCCTTCAAAGCGCGGCTCGGTGCCAATGAAAACGTCTTTGGCCCTTCGCCCCGCGCCATCGCAGCCATGGCTGAGACGGAGATGTGGAAATACGGCGATTCCGAAAGCGTGGAGCTGCGCGCGGCACTGGCCGAGCTGCACGGCATCACGCCCGACAATATCATCGTTGGCGAAGGCATCGACGGGCTGCTGGGCTATCTCGTCCGTCTGCTGGTGGACGAAGGCGATGCGGTGGTGACCTCGGAAGGCGCTTACCCAACCTTTAACTACCATGTTGCGGGCTTTGGCGGCGTGCTGCACAAAGTGCCCTACCGCGACGATCACGAAGACCCGGCGGCGCTTTTCGCCAAGGCGGCAGAGGTTGACGCCAAGCTCGTCTACCTCGCCAATCCCGACAATCCGATGGGCACTTGGCATGAGGGTGCAGTACTGCAACGCGCGCTTGACGATCTGCCCCAAGGCAGCCTGCTTTTGCTGGACGAGGCCTATATCGAATGCGCACCTGAGGGCACAGCACCCCAGCTTTCCGCCGATGACCCGCGGGTGATCCGGATGCGGACCTTCTCCAAAGCCTATGGCCTCGCCGGGGCGCGGATCGGCTATGCGATTGCAGCGACCGAGTTGATCACGGCCTTTCACAAGGTTCGCAATCACTTTGGCCTGAACCGCGCGGCGCAAGCGGGTGCCTTGGCGGCGGTGCAGGATCAAGACTACCTTAAGCGAGTTCAGACCCAGATCGCCGAAGCCCGCGACAGGATCGCTCAAATCGCTGAAAAGAACGGGCTGAGCACCCTGCCCTCCGCGGCCAATTTCGTCGCGATCGACTGTGGCGGCGATGGCGCCTTCGCCAAGGCGGTGCTGGATGCCCTAGTGGCGCGGGGCATCTTTGTGCGGATGCCCTTTGCCGCGCCGCAAAACCGCTGCATCCGCATCAGTTGCAGCACGGCTGAGGAACTGGATCACTTCGCCGCCGCATTGCCCAGCGCTTTGTCCGAAGCGCGCGGGGCCTAGGCCCCGCCGATCACCTCCGCCGCCGCCTGCAGCGCGCCGGGCCCGTGGTTGATCTTTAGCGCCGAAAGCCCGGCTTCGATCCCGCCGAGCAGGCCCATGATCATATGGCCGTTCACATGGCCCATATGGCCAAGGCGGAAAAAACCATGCCACGCAGGCTGTCCGGGCAGGGCCATGCCCAGCCCCACGCCCAGTGTCAGCCCCAGATTGCTCTGCACCCAATCGCGCAACTCTGTCGCATGGGGCGCCTGCAGCCGCAGGGCGGTGACGGCATGACTGCGCAGGGCGCGGTCTTCGATGTTGAACCGCAGGCTGCCTTCGGCCGACCATGCCTCGCAGGCCGCCCAAACCGCGCGGGCCAAGGTGGCATGGCGCTGCCAGACCTGCTCGATCCCCTCTTCATGGATCATGTCAAGGGCGGCCCGCAGACCATAAAGGTGATGCGTGGGCGCGGTGCCGCCGTGGTATTGATAGAACTCCTCTGCATGGGCGCGCGGCGACCAATCCCAATAGCGGCTCACCCGCGGCAGTCGTGCGCGGGCTTCCTCGGCCCGATCGTTGAAGAAAACAAACGCCATGCCCGGCGGCACCATCAGCCCCTTCTGCGAGGCCGTGACCATGACATCGACGCCCCAAGCGTCCATCTCGAACCGCTCGCACCCGAGCGAGGCGATGCAATCGGCCATCAAAAGCGCGGGATGGTCCACTTCATCCAACAGACGGCGCAGGCCGGGGACATCGTTGCGCACCGAGCTTGACGTGTCGACGTGCACCGCCATCACCGCCTTGATCTGGTGGCCCGTGTCGGCCTTCAAACGCTCCGCCACCTGCGCCAGATCGACCGGCGCGTTGCGGCCAAAGTCGAGGATATCCACCTCCGCCCCCAGCCCCGTTGCCATCTCGGCCCAGCCATGGCCGAAACGCCCCGTGGCCAAGACCAGCACGCGGTCGCCCGGTGCTATGACATTGCTCAGCGCGGCCTCCCAAGCGCCGTGGCCGTTGCTGATATACATCGCCACATGACGATCTGTACGCGCCACACGTTTCAAATCAGCCGCCAGTGCCGGCATCATCTCAACCAACTCACCCTCATAGATATTGGGGGCGGCGCGGTGCATCGCGCTCAGCACCGCGTCGGGCATGACCGAGGGGCCGGGAATGGCAAGGTATGAACGACCTTGGACGAGTTTATTCTGCTTTGTCATGATATTGGCTGCCGTATTGAAAATGCGCGACCGGGCTGCGGTCGGGCGCAGCTTACTGCCCGCCGGGCCGGGGTCAACACGCGATCGGACGCCAGGTAAGCCGCGCCCGTGAAGGTCTCCCACTGGCGAGGAACCCTCCCGATCTGCGCTTGGCGCAGCCCGCGCTACGGCTTGCCCTGCCTCCCCTGCTTTCGTACACGGGATCCGACTGCCCAAAAGGATCAGGCACCGGCATGAATGATGACAGTTACACCTCCGCGCAGTTGATGCGTTGGCTTTGGCATGACTATCTAAAGAAACACACCGGCCTGATGGCCATCGCGGTGATCTTCATGATCATTGAAGGCTCGACCTTGGGCGTGCTGGCCAAGCTGATGGAGCCGATGTTCGACCGTGTCTTTGTTGGCGGCGACCAAGGTGCGCTGGTCTGGGTGGGGCTGGTGCTGGTGGCGATCTTTGCGCTGCGCGCGCTGGCCACGGTGGTGCAGAAGGTACTGCTGACCCGCGTGGCGCAACGCACGGCGGCGGATCTGCGCATCGACCTGTTGGACCGGATGATGCAGCAGGATGGTGCATTTCACCAGAACCACCCGCCCGGTTTTCTTGTGCAGCGCGTGCAATCGGATGTGAACGCGGTCAGCGATGTCTGGCGCGCGGTGATCACCGGCGCGGGGCGCGATCTGGTGGGGCTGGTGATCCTAATGGGTGTCGCCATTGCGATTGATCCGATCTGGGCACTTCTGGCGATGGTCGGTGTGCCGCTGATGGTGCTGCCTGCCGCCATCGCCCAGCGCTTCGTCCGCGCCCGCTCGCGTGAGGCGCGCGACATCGGCGCCAGCCTGTCGACACGTCTGGACGAGGTCTTTCACGGCATCGTGCAGATCAAACTCAACGCGCTGGAAGACTATCAAGCCCGACAATACCGCGAGTTGACGCGCACTTTTATTCGCACCGAAGTTCGCGCCGCCTTTGGCAATTCCGCGATCCCGGCGATGATCGACATCATGTCAGGCATCGGGTTCATGGCCGTGATCGTCTATGGCGGGTCCGAGATCATCGCGGGCAACAAGACCATTGGCGAGTTCATGACTTTCTTTACCTCGCTCGGGTTCATGTTCTCCCCCCTGCGCCGTCTCGGCGCGATCAGCGGCCTGTGGCAGATGGCCGCCGCCGCGCTGGAGCGGATCAAGGAGCTGCTCGACGCGCCCTTGCACCTGCGCAGCCCGGCCAAGCCCGTGGCCGCGCCCGATGGTCCGCCTGACGTTGCCTTGGCGGATGTTTCGCTCTCCTACGGTGATACGAAGGTGCTGAATGCGTTGAACCTGACCGCGCAAGCGGGCCATACGACCGCCCTTGTCGGCGCCTCGGGCGCGGGGAAATCGACCATTTTCAACCTGCTCACGCGGTTGGTCGATCCACAAAGCGGCACGGTTCAGATCGGCGGGGTCGACACCACGTCGATGACCATCCCGGACCTGCGCGGCCTGTTTTCTGTCGTGACGCAAGAGGCGCTGTTGTTTGATGAGACCCTGCGCGAGAATATCGTGCTGGGCCGCGAAAACGTCAGCGACGAAGAACTCGACCGGGTGCTGAAAGCCGCCCATGTGGCCGATTTCCTGCCGCAGCTTGAACAGGGGCTAGAGACCCGCGTCGGCCCGCGCGGCTCAGCCCTGTCGGGCGGGCAGCGTCAGCGTGTGGTGATCGCCCGCGCCCTGCTGCGCGACACGCCTATCCTGCTGTTGGACGAGGCCACCAGCGCCTTGGATGCGCAATCTGAACAGGTTGTGCAGGACGCGCTTGATCGGCTCGCCAAGGGGCGCACCACCATCGTCATCGCGCATCGGCTCTCGACCATCCGCAGCGCGGATAAGATCGTGGTGATGGACCGTGGCCAAGTTACCGATGAAGGCACCCACGACGAATTGATGGAGCGCGGCGGCATCTATGCCGACCTTTACCGCCTGCAATTCCGCGACGGAAAGACGGTGTCGGATGCACGCGGCCTCAGCGCCCTCTCTGCGAAAAAGCGCCGCGAAAGGGCGCGCCAGCCCAATCTGCTCCAACGGATCGGGGCGGTGTTCTTTAACTGAGAGCAGGGGCGTGGGGGCAACCCGCGCCCTTTTTCACGACCGCCGATAGCTTTCCGCAAGGGCGTTGGGGCTGGCGCCCATTGCATAGCGCATCAGCGTCCAAAGGTTGCGCCCGCCGCGGCGCAGCCAGCCCTGACGGCGGTATTTCTCGGCACTGGTCACGGCAATGCCTTCGAGCCGCGCCAAACGGCCCCGCAGGGCGCGGGCCAGTGCGACATCCTCCATCAGCAGCTGATCGGGGTAACCGCCGACCGCGTCATAAAGCGCGCGCGGCAGCAGCAGCCCCTGATCGCCATAGGGCAAGCCACAAGCGCTGCGCAGGTTCGCCCAGCCCGCGACCAACCGCGGCGCCAGCCCGCGCTGATCGAACCGCAGACGAAACCACCCCGCAGCCCCTGGCCCGCGGGCCATGTGATCCTGCACCGCATCGGTCCACCCCGGCGCCAGCACCGTGTCGGCGTGCAGCACCAAGAGCCACTCCCCCTGCGCCGCCTCGCATCCGCGCCGCAACTGCCCGCCGCGGGAGGGCGCGCCTGAGATCACCTCGGCCCCCCAGCCTTCGGCCAGCTGAGGCGTGCCATCTGACGACCCGCAATCGCTTAGGATCACCTCGCGGATCAGCCCGGCCTGCAAGCCTTCGACAAGCGCAGCAAGGCAGGCAGGCAGCGCGGCGGCTGCATTGAGACTGGGAATGACGACAGAGATCGGCGCGCGCATGGTTGCCCCTTTTGGATGGGTTTGACAGGTTATATGTCATGGCCAGCAATCAAAGGACAACCGCATGACCACGCGCCGCATTCTGCGCCTCTCCGGCCCCGACACCCGCGACTTCCTGCAAGGCATCGTGACCAATGACGTTGGCAAACTGGACCAAGGCCCGGTCTATGCCGCCCTGCTGACGCCGCAGGGCAAATATATGGCTGATTTCTTTCTGATCGCTGACGGCGATAGCGTTCTCCTTGATGTGGACGAAAGCCTTGGCGACATGCTGAGCCAACGGCTGTCGATGTATAAGCTGCGCGCCAAGGTGACGATTGAGCCGACCGATCTGCACCTGCACCGTGGCACCGGCCCCGCACCCGAAGATGCTGTGGCCGACCCGCGTCACCCGGAAATGGGTTGGCGCGCCTATCGCGACACACCGCAGACAGATGACACGACCGATTGGAACGCCCTGCGCGTGGCGCATCTGATCCCTGAAACTGGCGTGGAACTGACCCCGGATACGTTTATCCTCGAAGCCGGGCTCGATCGGATCAACGGGCTCGACTTCCGCAAGGGCTGCTATGTCGGCCAAGAGGTCACGGCGCGGATGAAGCACAAGACCGAATTGCGCAAGGGGCTGACGCGGGTCGAGGTTAGCGGCACCGCCGCGCCGGGCACGGCGATCACGGCAGATGGCAAACCGGCCGGCACGCTGTTCACTCAAGCGGGGAACCAAGCGCTGGCGCATCTGCGGTTTGACCGCGCCAAAGGGCCGATGCAGGCGGATGAGGCGCAGGTCACTTGGCCCGGCCCTGCCACCTGAGCGCCCCAAAACAAGAAAAAGCCCCGGCAAAACCGGGGCTGATCTAGCTTACGTTGGATGACGTTGCGTCAAGCGCGTTCGACATATTCCATGGTTTCGGTGTTCACCACGATCGCTTCGTCCTGCCCCACGAAGGGCGGAACAGAGATCTTCACTCCGTTTTCCAGAATGGCCGGCTTGAAGGAATTCGCTGCTGTCTGGCCTTTGACGACCGGCTCGGTCTCGGCAATGTTGCAGACCACTTTTTGCGGCAGACGGGCGTTCAGCGCCTCGGCCTCATGGTACTCGACCACGATCATCATGCCGTCTTGCAGGAAGGGGCGCGTGTCGCCCAGAAGCTCGGCGTCAAGCTGCACCTGCTCATAGGTTTCGGTGTCCATTACCACCAGCATACCGTCGTCTTCATACAGAAATTGCTGGTCTTTTTGCTCCAGACGCACGCGCTCGACCTTGTCCGCAGAGCGGAAGCGTTCGTTCAATTTGGAGCCGTTGCGCAGGTTGCGCATTTCGACTTGGGCAAAGGCACCGCCCTTGCCGGGCTTCACGTGATCGACCTTCACGGCCGCCCAAAGGCCACCGTTATGTTCAAGGACGTTTCCGGGGCGGATCTCGTTTCCGTTAATCTTGGGCATGTGACAAAACCACGACATAAGGTTGATGATAAGATGACCGGCTCTATATCGGGAGGGATGGTCCCCTGCAAGCGGGCGATATCCGGGCGTCGCTGCGGCAACTAGATATGCGCAAGCTGCATGGGAGGTATGCTAAATAGAGGTATCCGAATCAAAGGATATCCGTCATAAGGGCCTCCACGCCCGAATGACAAGAGCAAGAATAATCGAAAGGACGACGAGATGAAAGATTTCGTTGATGGCACCGCTTTCAACAACGAGCAAGGCAACCGCGCACGCAAGCTCTTTGCTGCTGTGGTGCTTGCTGCTTTGGATGACGCAATTGCCGACGACAAGAAATATGGCAACGGCCCAGAACAGATCGCCCGCTGGGCCCGTTCGCGCGATGGCCGCGAAGTGCTGAGCTGCGCCGGGATCGACCCCAATGAGCGGGTCGTCGAAGGCCTGATGGAATTTGTCGGCAAAGGCGTGCGGACCTCCGTCGCCCTGTCGCGCGAAGAGTCCGAGCGCCGCAATGCCGCGCTGCAGGCCGAAGCCGCCTGAGAATATCCGCCAAGCGGAGCAATTGACGCAGCCTTCGGGCTGCGTTTTTTTGTGTCTGCTGTTTCGCTCGCGGTCAGTCTGCTCCGAAAAAGAAGATCCAGTTGCGCAGGGCCAGCCCCTCGGCCAGCAGCAGCGCCAACGTCAGGCAAGAGAGCACCCAGCCGGGCCTGCGCCACCACAGCGTAATGGCGGCAAGGGTGCTGACCAGCGCCTCAATCGGAGCGACCCAGCCCGCGCCGTGACGCACATCCCAATAACTGACCGGGCTTTCGAATATCCACCCCGTTAGTGGCCAGAAATGCGCCCGCCCGTCATCGTGGTGCAGCGGCAGGTCGAACATCAGATGCAGCAGCGCCGCCCCCGTCAGCGCCACGGCCCAGCCCGCCTCCCGCCAGACTGCCAGCGCCAATAGTGCGCCCCAGACGATGAATGAATTATCTATCGAAAAAATCGTCTGCCAGAGATTGGAATAGTAAAGCTCCCCAAAGACCACACTCCCCGGCAGCCCTTGGACATAGAGCGCAAAGCCCGCCATCAGATAGAGCGACAAGTCCGGCAGCAACGCTCCGGCGAGCGCCGCCCAGATCAACGGCTTGGCCCCTTCCCGCCCCATCACGGCAGCGCCCAAAAGCAAATGTGCAGGCGTGTTCATCGCGGCTCTTTCCCCTTCGCTCATTTTGGGCCAGTTTGCGCGAAACAGGGGCAGAATGACATGACCAAAGCCATCATGATACAGGGCACCGGCAGCAATGTCGGCAAGTCGATGATCGTTGCCGGATTGATCCGCGCCTGCACCCGTCGCGGGCTGCGCGTGCGCCCGTTCAAACCGCAGAACATGTCCAACAACGCCGCCGTCACCGAAGACGGGGGCGAGATTGGCCGTGCGCAGGCGCTGCAAGCCCGCGCCGCTGGCGTGGGGCCGCATACGGACATGAATCCGGTGCTATTGAAACCCCAAAGCGCCACGGGTGCGCAGGTCGTGGTGCAAGGCCAGATCGCAGGCCAGCAAGAGGCGCGAGAGTTTGGGCGTAACAAAGCCAGTCTGATGCCCGCCGTGCTGCAATCCTTTCACCGCTTGGCCGAAAACTGCGATCTAATCGTGATCGAAGGCGCAGGTTCTCCGGCAGAGACCAATCTACGCGCGGGCGATATCGCCAACATGGGCTTTGCCCGCGCCGCCGGGGTGTCGGTGGTGCTGATGGGCGACATCGACCGTGGCGGGGTGATCGCGCAGATCGTCGGGACGCAGGCGGTGCTTAATGCCGAAGACAACGCGCTGATCCGGGGCTTTGCCGTCAATAAATTCCGCGGCGACCGGAGCCTTTTTGATGCAGGTCGCGACGACATCGCCGCGCGCACCGGCTGGCCCAGCCTTGGCGTGATCCCGTGGTTCGACGCCGCGCACCGCCTGCCCGCCGAAGATGTGATGGACCTGCCCGCCCGCGCCCGCTCCGGTGGCTCAGGCTGTGTGATCGCCGTGCCCCGTCTGCCGCGCATCGCCAATTTCGATGACCTCGACCCATTGGCCGCCGAGCCCGGCGTTGACCTGCGGATGATCATGCCCGGCAGCCCCCTGCCCGCCGACGCCGATCTGGTGCTGATGGTCGGCAGCAAATCAACCATCTCCGACCTCGAAGCTTTCCGAGCTGAGGGGTGGGACATCGACCTTGCCGCGCATATCCGGCGGGGCGGCCACGTGCTGGGGCTGTGCGGTGGCTATCAGATGTTGGGCAAGACCATCACCGACCCGCAGGGCATTGAAGGCCCGGCAGCGCGGGTGGCGGGGCTGGGGCATCTGGACGTTGAGACGACGATGGCCCCACTGAAACATTTGGCTGAAAAATCCGGCCAGCACCCCGCCAGTGGCACCGATCTCACGGGCTATGAAATCCACATCGGCGAAACCACAGGCCCCGATTGCGTCCGCGCTTGGCTCACCTTCGACGGCACGGCTGAGGGCGCGGCCTCCCCCTCTGGCCGGGTGCAGGGCTGCTATATGCATGGAATTTTCAGCTCAGACGCCTTTCGCCGCGCCTATCTCAGCGGTTTCGGCGTGACCTCGTCGCTGGACTTTGAAAACGGCGTGGAGGATGCGCTCGACGCGCTGGCCGATCATGTCGAGACCTATATGAATGTCGACCAGTTCCTCTCCCTCGCGGCAGAGGTTTAGGCTGGAGAGCGCGCAGCCCTCCAGCCCATCGTTTAGAACTCGACGACCGCGCGGATCGATTCACCTTTGTGCATCAGTTCAAAGCCTTCGTTGATCTGATCCAGCGTCAGCTTGTGCGTGATCATCGGGTCGATTTCGATTTTGCCGCTCATGTACCAATCAACGATCTTGGGCACATCCGTCCGCCCCTTGGCCCCGCCAAAGGCGGTCCCGCGCCAAACCCGGCCCGTCACCAATTGGAATGGCCGCGTCGAAATCTCGGCCCCCGCAGGTGCCACGCCGATGATGATGCTTTCGCCCCAGCCCTTGTGGGCGCATTCCAGCGCGTCGCGCATGACTTTGGTGTTGCCGGTCGCGTCAAAGGAATAATCCGCGCCGCCTTTGGTCACCTCGACCAGATGCGCCACCAGATCGCCCTCGACGCTCTTGGGATTCACGAAATCGGTCATCCCGAAATAGCGCCCGACCTCTTCCTTGTCGTCGTTAAGATCAACACCGACGATCTGATCCGCACCTGCCATCCGCAGCCCTTGGATCACGTTCAACCCGATGCCGCCCAGCCCAAAGACCACGCAGCGCGCGCCCAGTTCGACCTTGGCCGTGTTGATCACCGCACCGATGCCCGTGGTCACGCCGCAACCGATGTAGCAAATTTTATCAAAGGGCGCGTCTTTGCGGACCTTGGCCAGCGCGATTTCCGGCACCACGGTGTGGTTGGCAAAGGTTGAGCAGCCCATATAGTGGTGGATCGGCGTGCCATCGAGCATCGAAAACCGCGTTGTGCCGTCGGGCAGCAGGCCTTGGCCTTGGGTCACGCGGATTTTTTGGCACAGGTTGGTTTTGCCCGACAGGCAGTATTCGCATTCGCGGCACTCGGGTGTGTAGAGCGGGATCACATGGTCGCCCGGCTCCAGCGTGGTCACGCCTTCGCCGACTTCCAACACCACGCCCGCGCCTTCGTGGCCGAGGATCGCGGGGAAGATGCCTTCGGGGTCGTCGCCCGAGCGGGTGAATTCATCGGTGTGGCACAGGCCGGTTGCCTTGATCTCAACCAAGACCTCGCCGCGTTTCGGCCCTTCAAGGTTCACCTCCATGATTTCAAGCGGTTTGCCAGCTTCCACGGCAACGGCGGCACGGGTTCTCATCATGGGTCTCTCCTTCGAGGTTAATCACTTGGGTCTATATGGAGCACGCAGGCGTCAAATGTCCATTTCAGAAAGACACCGCAGCTTCACGCGCGTTTCGCCAATGGGGCACGCGGCGTTCATTTCAGCCGGTGATCGGCGCGTCGGATTTGATCTGCCGCAAGATCACATTGGTGGTGGCCGAATTGACCGCCGGGTGCAGGAACAAAAAGCTTTCCAAAAAGGCGTTATAGGCGTCGATATCGCGGCAAAGAACGCGCAGGTGATAATCCGCTTGGCCCGTGGTGGCGAAACACTCCGTCACCTCCGTCCGGCTTTGGATCGCACGGATGAAACTGGCAAGAGCCGAGGCATCATGCCGGGTCAGATGCACATGCACCATCGCTTCAAACCCCAGCCCCATCGCCTTTGGATCGACCACCGCGGCATAGCGTTTGATCACCCCCGCCTGCTCCAACGCCTTGACCCGCCGCCAGCAGGCAGAGGCGGAAATATTCAGCTTTTCGGCAAGTTGCGCATTGGGCAGCCGCGAATCCTGCTGGAGCAGAAACACAAGCTGGCGGTCTGTCGCATCCATTTCACTCATTGGTTAATTCCCTCACCAAACGGAACTTTGATGGATAAATTACCCGGATTTCACCCATTTCTCCAGCAAAACCGGAGCCAAAATTCGGACCCCCTGCGGTATACTCCCAAGTGAGGAGACCCCCATGACAGACCAACCGCGCGAATTTACCACTTATAAACTCGACGACCGCTATGATCAGACCGAAGGCCGCGTTTTCCTGACCGGGACGCAGGCGTTGGTGCGCATCATGCTGGATCAGGCCCGCCGTGATCGCGAGGCGGGGCTGAACACCGCCGGTTTCGTTTCAGGTTACCGCGGCTCCCCCTTGGGCGGGCTCGATCTGGAATACTGGCGCATCAAAGACCGGGTGGCCAAGGCGGGGGTGAAGTTCCTGCCCGCAGTGAACGAAGACCTCGGTGCCACCGCGGTCTTGGGGGCGCAACAGGCCCACCTCGACCCACAGGCGGAGGTCGAGGGCGTCTTTTCCATGTGGTACGGCAAGGGGCCGGGGGTGGACCGTTCGGGCGACGCGCTGAAACATGGCAACGCTTACGGCTCCGCGCCCAAGGGCGGCGTTTTGGTGGTGGCGGGCGACGATCACGGCTGCGTCTCGTCCTCCATGCCACATCAGTCCGACGTGGGCTTCATGTCGTGGTTCATGCCAACGCTGAACCCAGCAAGCGTGGCCGAATATCAGGCGTTCGGCGAATACGGCATCGCGCTTTCACGCTTCTCGGGCACTTGGGTGGGTTTCAAGGCAATCTCGGAAACCGTGGAAAGCGGCGCATCGGTGACGCTGACGCCCGACCGCGTGTTCAACCAGCCTGACTACACCGCGCCTCCGGGCGGGCTGCATGTGCGGTTGGGCGATCTCCCCTCCCCCGAGATCGAGACGCGGCTGCACCACAAGCTCGACGCGGTGCAGGCCTTCATGCGCGCCAATCCCATTGACCGGCATATCTACGACACGCAGGACGCCTCTTTCGGCATCGTGACCACCGGCAAGGGCCACCTCGACACGATGGAAGCGCTGCGGCTTCTGGGCCTTGATCAGGCTGCCTGCCGCCGCCTCGGCATCGACATCTACAAGATCGGCATGGTCTGGCCGCTGGCGCTGGACGATGCGCTCGACTTCGTGAAGGGCAAGCGCGAAGTGCTTGTGATTGAAGAGAAACGCGGCATCATCGAAAGCCAGTTCAAGGAGGCATTCTATGACTGGCCCGGCTCCAAACCCGCGCGGATGGCGGGCAAACATGACGAAAACCTTGAGGAGTTAGTGCCTTGGACTGGCGAGCTGTCGCCGCTCAAACTGCTGCCGATTATTGCCGCGCGGCTCAATGCCTTCTTCCCCGAAGAGAACCTGCTGGAAAAGGCCCGTGCCCTGACTGACCAGCCGCCCGTGCTGCTAAACGTCCCCGGCGCCACCCGCACGCCTTACTTCTGTTCGGGCTGCCCACATAACTCCTCGACCAAACTGCCCGAAGGGTCAAAGGCCAACTCCGGCATCGGCTGCCATGTCATGGCCTCGTGGATGGACCGCGAGACGGCCGGTTTTGCCCAGATGGGCGGCGAAGGCGTGCCGTGGATCGCAACCTCGATGTTCAACGGAGGCAAACACGTGTTCCAAAACCTTGGCGAGGGCACTTGGTACCACTCCGGCTCGCTCGCCATCCGCCAAGCGGTCGCGGCAAAGACGAACATCACCTACAAGATCCTCTACAACGACGCCGTTGCCATGACCGGCGGGCAGCCTGTCGATGGCCCTGTCTCTGTCGCCGCCATCGCGCAGGCCTGCCGCGCAGAAGGCGTGGCGCGGATCGCGCTGGTCTCGGACCGGCCCGAACTGTTGCAGAAGGGTGATTTCCCTGCCGGCACTACATTTGATCACCGCAGCGCGCTTGACCGCGTACAGCGCGAGCTGCGCGATATTCCGGGCGTCACAGTGCTGATCTACGAGCAGACCTGCGCCACCGAGAAACGCCGCAAGCGCAAGCGCGGGTTGATGGACGACCCTAAGAAATTCGTCATGATCAACGATCTGGTCTGCGAGGGCTGCGGCGATTGTTCGTTGGAATCCAATTGCCTAAGCGTTGAGTCGAAGAAAACTGAGTTCGGCACGAAGCGGCAGATCAACCAATCGACCTGTAACAAGGATTACTCCTGTCTCAATGGGTTCTGCCCCTCTTTCGTCACCGTCGAGGGCGGCAACCGCCGCAAACGCTCTGGGGCCGGGCTGGACGTGGCGGGCCTTTCGGCGCAGCTGCCGATGCCTGAACTGCCCCAACTCGACCAGCCCTTTAACCTGCTGGTGACCGGCGTCGGCGGCACCGGCGTTGTCACCGTGGGCGCGCTCATCACCATGGCGGCGCATCTCGAAGGGCTGGGCTCCAGCGTGCTGGACTTCACCGGCTTTGCACAGAAATTCGGCACCGTGCTGGGCTATGTGCGGCTCGCCCAAACCCCCGAGGACGTGCATCAGGTGCGCATCGATCAGGGCGGCGCCGACGCGGTTATCGGCTGCGACATGGTGGTCAGCTCCGCGCCCAAAGCCTCGGCCCACTACCGGCGCGGCACGCGGATCGTGCTTAACCGCGCCGAGATGCCGACCGGCGATCTGGTGCTCAACCGCGACGCGGAGTTGCGCATCGACGACCGCGAAGCGGTTATCGCGCAGGCTGTGGGAGCTGAGAACCTCAGTGCCTTTGACGCCAACGCCATGGCCGAAAAGCTGATGGGCGACGCGGTCTTCGCCAATGTGATGATGCTGGGCTATGCGTGGCAGAAGGGGCTTGTGCCGGTCTCGCTCACCGCGTTGGAGCAGGCGATCGAGTTGAATGGCGTGGTGCCCGACAAGAACCGCGCCGCCTTTGGCTTTGGCCGGGTCATGGCCGCAAACCCCGAGGCGATTGAGGCGCATTTTGCCCCGGCGCCCGCGCCCGATGACAGTGTCGACAGCTTGATCGCGCGGCGGATGGAGTTCCTCACCGGCTACCAGAACGTTGCCTATGCCCAGCGCTACAAGGAAAAGCTTGACGCGCTGGCATCGAAGGTGCCGCAGGGGTCGGACGACCTGCTGCGCGCCGCGGCGAAATCGCTGTTCAAACTCATGGCCTACAAGGACGAATACGAGGTCGCCCGCCTGCACCGCCAAAGCGGTTTTGAGGATCGCATCGCCGATAGTTTCGAGGGCGACTACAAGGTGCACTACCACCTCGCCCCGCCCGCATGGCCCACCGGCCGCGATGGCCGCGGACGCCCCAACAAGCGCAAGTTTGGCCCGTGGATGGGGCGTGCCTTTGACCTATTGGCCGCGATGAAACCCCTGCGCGGCACATGGGCCGACCCGTTCAGCTATGGCGCTGATCGCAAGCTGGAGGTCGGGCTGATCGACTGGTACGAGGCGGTCATGGCCAAGGCCCCGGCCCTGCCCCATGACGAGGCGCTCGCGGTACTTTCCGCACCGATGGAGATCCGCGGCTACGGCCCTGTGAAAGAGGCCGCTGCCGAAAAGGTGCAGACTGAGGTCGCCGCGCGCTTAGGCTAAGAGAGGTGTCGAGAAATCGCCGCGTAGCCCGGCTTCAATCAATTCGAGGTCGGGCGACCAGTGGGCAAAGTGCGCCACCATCCCCGGGGGAATGACGAAAACGTCGCTCGCCTGCAGCTAGCGCGGCGCTTGCAGAAATTCCGCCAAGATATCGCCCAGCAAGCGCATCAACATGGCCCCCCTCACGGTTCCTGCCTCAGCCGAGCAGACTGCGGCGGTAGGCGGCAACGGCGCGCAACGCACGACATCCAATAAAGTTTCTCTCGATCACCCAAGCGTGAAGGCGAGTCGCAGCGCAAAAGCCCCCAGGATCACAAGAACCGCATATTCTCGCCCCGTTTTGGCTCTTTATTCCGACTCTCTGCGCCCAGAATTCCGCACGGTATCCGCCAAATCACCTCCCGCGATGCGGGAAAACAAGAGGGAGCGGCGGCCCCAGGCTGCAAATTCAATGGTTTCGCGGAACTTCAAAATATGGTTAATAATTAACGGAACGGAACAAGCTATTAGTGCAGCAACGTCACAATTTCGCCGGGTTTATGCGACTAAATGTGAACAGATTATTAAGACACCCGGACTGCCCGTCTGCCCCACGAAAGAGGTGCCAAAAATGAAAATTCTTGCCGTTGACGATGACCCTTTCATTCGCGAATTGCTGCCCGTCGTTTTCCGCGAAGCTGATTATCCCTATCTGACACTGGCCGAGTCAGGCGCTGCCGCTTTGGAACTGCTCGAAAACACCAAAGACCATTTTGATTGTCTGCTCTTGGATATCGAAATGCCAGAAATGGACGGCATCACCCTGTGCCGCCGCATCCGCGTGCTAGAGACTTATCAAGACACGCCGATCTTGATGGTGACCTCGCGCGCCGACGCGACCGCGATCGAAAGCGCTTTTGCCGCTGGGGCCAACGACTATGTGACCAAACCTTTCGATGTAAAAGACATCGCAACCCGCGTGCATATCGCCGAGCGGATGTTGGAAAACACCCAGCGTGCCCCGCGCCTTGACCCGCGTCATCTGAAAGAAGCAGGAGAGCCCGGCGCCCATGATTTTGCGCTGGCCGATCCTGTGCATATCAACGGGGTCGAGCAGTTGGTGCTGCCCTTCTCTTTGGGCAATTACCTGTCACAACTGTCGCGCCAACACCTTGATATCTGTCAGGTCTTCGCCGTGAAGATCGAACATATCGATGAGCTTTACGCGACCTGCAACACCCGCGAATTCGCCCGCGCCGTTACCTCTGCCGCCCAAGCGATCGCGCGAGTGGTCGATTGCCCGCAACTGCTGATGACCCACAATGGGTCTGGCACGCTGCTGTGCATCGTGACCGGCGACAGCCTGCCCGCATGGCCCGAGATCGAAGTGCTCATTCAAGGTGAGCTTGACGGGATGGACCTGCGCTATGATGACAACAGCCCGCTGTCGGTAATGCTTTCCGTGGGCGGCCCGATCCAGCCCAATGCCAGCCGCACCCAGCGGGTCAGAAAGACATTTGACCGCGCCATTCGCCGTGTGGCAATGCGCCAGAAGGTGAAACTCGACACCGCCCCGCCCGAGAAACCCTCCGTCTCCGCCGCGCATTGAGCCAAAAGAGACCTCATAAAAACCCGCCTCACCGGCGGGTTTTTGCATTCAGTTGATGGGGAATTGCACCAGACAACGCTCGGCGATGCGGCGGTAATCCTCCAATGTGTCCGGTACGCTGCGCCGGTCGCGCATCACCTCCATCGCCGCACGTTTCTGGGCCCAACTGCCCTCAACATGGCGGTCAAGGATGCGCACGGTGACGCCCAGCATCACGTTTTTCTCCCCCTCGCCGATCAGCTCCGCCGAAGAAAGCGCCACAGCCGTCAGGGCCAGCGTGTTGGCGCAGCGCAAAGCGGCGGCCTCGCGCCCCTCATAGATCCGTGTGTCCGCTGTCGCCATGCCGGGATGGGCCAGCGCGCCAAGGGACAAAGCAAAAACCGAAACCGCCGTTAGAGAGAACCTGCGCGGCACCTCAAAAGACCTTGAAGGTCATCGTGGTCAAGGATCGCTCAATGCCTTCGATGTCCAAGAGGTTGTCGTTGATGTAAACGCCCACATCCTCCCCCTTGGGGATATAAAGCTTCATCAGCAGGTCATATTCACCAGAGGTGGAATAAAGCTCGGAATGGATTTCGCGCAAGGCGATTTCCTCGGCCACACGATAGGTCGTGCCCGGTCGGCAGCGGATCTGGATGAATACGCAGGTGGTCATGTCGCGCCTCTTTCTGGGATTTGGTTCAAGCTGACATATGGGCCCTGCCCCCGCAATCCCCGATCGCGTCAGCCCCGGCTAAAGGTGCTTCACCGCTTGGGCTTGGCGCGGCGGCATGCCCTGCTATAAGGGCGCAGCAATTGCCTTCGGAGATGCCCCATGCGTCGCAGCACCCTGACCCGCACCACCGCCGAAACCGACATCACGGTCGAGATCAATCTCGACGGCAGTGGCCGCTATGACAATGAGACCGGCGTGGGTTTCTTTGACCATATGCTCGACCAATTGTCGCGCCACTCGCTGATCGATATCACCGTGCGCGCCAAAGGCGATCTGCACATCGATGATCACCACACGGTCGAAGACGTAGGCATCACGCTGGGCCAAGCACTGACCCAAGCGCTCGGCGACAAACGCGGCATCCGCCGCTACGGGTCTTGCCTGCTGGCCATGGACGACGCGCAAATCCGCTGCGCGCTCGACCTCTCTGCACGGCCGTTTCTGATCTGGAACGTGGATTTCCCCACCAGCAGCATCGGCACATTCGACACCGAACTGGTGCGTGAGTTCTTCCAAGCGCTCAGCACCCACGGCGGCATCACCCTGCATGTCGACGCGCTGCACGGGTTCAACAGCCACCACATCGCCGAAGCGGCCTTTAAATCCGTCGCCCGCGCCCTGCGCGAGGCGCTTGAAACCGACCCGTGCAAAGCGGATGCCATCCCCTCGACGAAGGGCGCCTTGTAAGCCAATGCTGACAGCAATCATCGACTACGAATCCGGCAACCTGCACTCGGCCCACAAAGCCTTTGAGCGTATGGCCCGTGAAAATGACGCAGGCGAAGTCACCGTGACCTCAGACGCCGAGGTCGTCGCCCGCGCCGACCGTCTGGTGCTGCCCGGCGATGGCGCCTTCCCGGCCTGCATGGCAGCGCTGAAAGGCGCCGGTGGCCTCTATGACGCCATGGTCGAAGCGGTCGAAGAAAAGGGCCGGCCCTTCCTCGGCATCTGTGTCGGTATGCAACTGATGGCCAGCATGGGCCGCGAGTACAAAGACACCCCGGGATTGGGCTGGATCGGCGGAGAGGTGACCCAGATCAACCCCGCGGACCCGAAACTCAAAGTCCCCCACATGGGCTGGAACGACTTGGTGATCGATCATGACCATGCGGTCTTCAACGGGTTGCACACCGGTGATCACACCTATTTCGTGCACAGCTACCACATGGCTGTAGCAGACCCTGCCGAACGGCTGGCCCATGTCGATTACGGCGGCGAGGTCACCGCTGTCATCGGCCGCGATACGATGCTGGGCATGCAGTTTCACCCGGAAAAAAGCCAGACCACCGGCCTGCGGCTGATCTCGAACTTTCTGAACTGGACGCCTTAACCAGCGCCGCGCTTGTTCAAGCGTCGGACGGTATTTAAGAAAGGATGAAGTTGAAGAAAGACCCTCTTTAACTTCATCCTTTTACAAATACCTCTGCGCTGCCCTTGCCTTCCGCAAAACGCAAAGAAGGCGCGGAGATCGTTCCTCGCGCCTTCTGACTTAGGTATTGATGCAGCGGCTTTACTTAATGCGCGCCCAGGTCTGTTTCGAACAGATCAGCCCGCCCGCGACGCAGCCCGAAAGTTTAAGCGATTTGCCCGAGACGTCCATCTTGCCGATATAGATTTTGCCGTTCGAAGGGCGCCATACTTTACCGGCGTATTTGCCGCCGCCCTGAGGCTTCATATCGATGACAAGCGTTTTGCCGATATTGGGTGATTTATACTCACCGCTGTCGTTGAACGTGCGCGCGATGGTGCCGCAGATCGCCCCGCCGCAGGGGGCCATTTTCACATGGGCATAGGCGCCGTCATCCACCTGCGTTTGCCAAGTACCGACGGCTGGATCCGCCGCATGGGCGGCACCTGTCAGGCCAAGGCCCAAAAGGGCCGCTGCAAAAAACTGTTTCATGATCTCTCCTCCCGATCTGGGTTTAGTGTTAGACACAACGTTCTTTCGGGCAAGACTGACCTAGGGTCGCGTTGCAAAATCCTTGGCGACGTGCAAAAGGAAGCCAACGTTCAAAACAAGGGCCCGGCCATGATCCTCTACCCCGCTATTGATCTCAAAGACGGTCAGGCCGTGCGCCTCGTGCATGGCGATATGGACCGCGCCACCGTTTTCAATGACGACCCTGCCGCCCAGGCGTTGAGTTTTGTCGAGGCGGGCTGCGAATGGCTGCATCTGGTTGATCTTAATGGCGCCTTTGCCGGAACACCGGTGAATGCCGCCCCGGTCGAGGCAATTTTGAAAGCCTGCAAGGTGCCTGCGCAATTGGGCGGTGGCATTCGCGATATGGCGACGATCGAAAGCTGGCTGGATAAGGGCTTGGCCCGGGTTATTCTGGGCACCGTTGCTGTAGAAAACCCTGAACTGGTCCGCGAGGCCGCCGCCGCCTTCCCCGGTCATGTTGCCGTGGGAATCGATGCACGGGGCGGCCGGGTTGCGACCAAGGGCTGGGCGACGGAGACCGATGTCATGGCCACCGATCTCGCGAAATCCTTTGAAGACGCGGGCGTGGCCGCGATTATCTATACCGATATCATGCGCGATGGCGCGATGGGTGGGCCGAATGTCGAGGCGACGGCCGATCTGGCGCGGGCGGTTTCGATCCCGGTGATCGCCTCGGGTGGGGTCTCGTCGCTCGAAGATCTAGCGGCGCTGCGCGACACCGGGGTGATCGAGGGGGCGATCTCGGGTCGGGCGCTTTACGACGGCGCGATCGATTTGACCGAAGCCATGAAGATGTTGAAGGGCTGAGCCATGCTGAAGACCCGCATCATCCCCTGTCTCGACGTGGCCGATGGGCGCGTGGTCAAGGGCGTGAACTTTGTCGGCCTGCGCGATGCGGGCGATCCGGTGGATGCCGCCATCGCCTATGATGCGGCGGGTGCGGATGAGCTCTGTTTCCTCGATATCCATGCCACCCATGAAAACCGCGGCACGATGTTCGATCTGGTGACCCGCACGGCCGAGCATTGCTACATCCCGCTGACCGTGGGCGGTGGTGTGCGGACCGTGGCAGATGTGCGGGCGCTGCTTTTGGCGGGGGCCGACAAGGTCAGCTTTAACTCCGCCGCCGTGGCGAACCCGGATGTGATTGCCGAAGCGGCGGATCATTTCGGCAGCCAGTGCATCGTCTGCGCCATTGATGCCAAGACGGTCAGCCCCGGCAAATGGGAGATTTTCACCCATGGCGGGCGCAAGTCCACGGGCATCGACGCGGTCGAATTTGCGCACACCGTGGCGGCCAAGGGCGCGGGGGAAATTCTGCTGACATCCATGGACCGCGATGGCACCAAACAGGGCTTCAACCTGCCGTTGACCCGCGCCATTTCCGATGCGGTTTCGGTGCCAGTGATTGCTTCGGGCGGGGTCGGCAATCTGGATCACCTCGTTGATGGGGTGATCGAAGGCGGCGCATCGGCGGTGCTGGCGGCGTCGATCTTTCATTTCGGCGAATACACCGTGCATGAGGCCAAGCAGCATATGGCCGCAGCAGGCATTCCAATGAGGCTTTCATGACGCTTGATGACCTTTACGCCACCATCCTGAGCCGGAAAAGCGCTGATCCCTCAAGCAGTTGGACGGCGCAATTGCTGGCCAAAGGGCCCGAAAAATGTGCCGAGAAGTTTGGCGAAGAAGCGGTTGAGGCGATCATCGAGGCGGTAAAGAACGATCCGAAGGGGCTCACCTCGGAAGCGGCGGATGTGCTCTATCACCTGCTCGTCATGCTGGCGGCGCGTGATGTGCCGCTTAGCGATGTGTTGGACGAACTGGCGCGGCGCCAGTCGACATCGGGCATCGCAGAAAAGGCCGCGCGAAACTAGGCTCAGCCCAGCAGGCGCGGGATTTCAACCTTGGGGCAGCGGTCTTGAATCACATCCACGCCGCGGGCTTCGGCCTTGGCCGCGGCTTCGGCATTGGTGATCCCCATTTGCATCCAGATCGTTTCCAGATCGGGAAACGCCGCGAGCGCCTCATCCACGACGGGGGGCACATCCTCGGACCGGCGGAAAATATCCACCATCTGCACCGGCGGATCAATCTCGGCCAATGTCGCGACGATGGTCTTGCCGAAGACTTCTTTGCCCGCGTGCACGGGGTTCACTGGCACCACATCATACCCTTTTTGTGCAAGATATTCAGCGACATAGTGGCTGGGCCGCGCCGGGTTGGGGGATACGCCGACCACCGCGATGCGGCGGGTGCGGGTGAGAACGTCTTTGATCAATGCATCTGTCATATGCTGAACTTAAGCGCCTGCGCGCGGGTTTCAACGCCGTAATGACGCGGCGTAAAGCGTGGTGCCCCCTGCCCGTGATTGGCAAGCCTGCAACGATTGCATAGGCTCGCCCCAAAGGAACGCCCAGCGGAGGAGCCGGGCGGCACCGCGAACCATCATCACCGGGAGCATAGGATGATCGATCAGACTTTGGACATGAACAATCTCGAAATGTCGGAAAAGGCCAAGCCGCTTTTGGCCGCTGTTACCAAGCACATCCGCGAGAATGTCGATCCGATCACCGAGGAGTTTTTTCGCCTTGGCGAAGGCCGCGCCGACCGTTGGTCCTATGCGCCGGGTCAATTGGAATTGCTCGATGGGGCCAAGCAGAAGGCGCGAGAAGCGGGGTTGTGGAACTTCTTTTTGCCCAATGCCGAGACGGGCGAAGGGCTGGCGAACCTTGATTACGCCTATATCGCCGCTGAACTGGGCAAAAGCCCGCTGGCCCCGGAAACGCTGAACTGCTCGGCGCCCGATACCGGCAATATGGAGGTGCTGGAGCGTGTCGGCACGCCTGAGCAAAAAGAGCAATGGCTGAAGCCCCTGCTCGCGGGCGAAATCCGCTCTGCTTTTGCGATGACAGAGCCTGATGTGGCCTCCTCTGATGCACGGAATATCTCGACCAGCGCGGTTTTGGATGGCGACGACTGGGTCATCAATGGCGAGAAATTCTATATCTCCGGTGCGGGCGATCCGCGCTGTAAGATTATGATCGTCATGGTGAAAACCTCGCCCGAGGCTGAAACCTTCCGCCAGCAGAGCCAGATCCTCGTGCCGATGGACACGCCGGGGGTGGAGATCCTTGGCCCGATGCATGTCTTTGGCCATGACGATGCGCCGCACGGGCATATGCACATCCGCTTTACCGATGTGCGCGTGCCGCGTGAGAACGTGCTTTGGGGCGAAGGGCGCGGGTTCGAGATCAGTCAGGTGCGGCTTGGACCGGGGCGGATTCACCACTGCATGCGCTCCATCGGGTCGGCGGAAAAAGCGCTGGACCTGATGATTGAGCGCGGGCTGGGCCGTGAGGCATTCGGCAAGAAAATCATCGACCTTGGCAAGAACATGGAAACCATCAGCCGCGCGCGGATCGACATCGAAGCGATGCGGCTGATGGTGCTGAAAGCGGCCAAGGCGATGGATGTCTTGGGCAACAAAGAGGCCCGCATCTGGGTCAGCATGATCAAGGCGCTGGTGCCGGAAAAAGCCTGCGAGATCATCGACGCCTCGATGCAGGTGCATGGCGCCACGGGGATGAGCCAGTGGAGCCCGCTGTCGGGCATGTACACGTGGCAGCGCGCTCTGCGCTTTGCCGATGGGCCGGACGAGGTGCACCATCAGGTCATCGCGCGGGCCGAGGTGAAGGCGTTTCAGGCGTCGAACACGCGCGGCTCTGACGGCGACAGCTAATATGGACCTCGAGGGACGCGTCATCGTCATCACCGGGGCGGCCAGCGGCATTGGGCGGGCCATGGTCCTGCGCTTTGCCAAGGAGGCGCCAGCGCATCTGGTCTGTGTGGATATCGATGGCCCGGGGGCCGAGGCGACGGCGGCCGAGGTTGGCGGCACGGGCTTTCGCATCGATGTCGCACGCGAGGCCGAGATCGCCCAGCTGATCGAAACCGTTGAGCGTGACATCGGGCCGATTGATCTATTCTGCTCCAACGCTGGCATCTCGGTCGAGGGCGGGGTCGAGGTGCCGGATGCCGATTGGCAGCGCATCTGGGAGCTCAACGTGATGAGCCATGTGCGCGCCGCGCGGCATTTGGTGCCGCTGATGCGCGCGCGGGGCGGAGGCTATTTGCTTAACACCGCCTCGGCGGCGGGTCTGCTCAATCAGGTCGGGGCCGCGCCTTACGGGGTGACGAAACACGCCGCCGTTGGCCTCGCTGAATGGTTGGCGATGACTTATGGCGATGATGGGATCAAGGTTTCTGTGCTTTGCCCGCAGGCGGTGCGGACCGAAATGATGCGCGGGCTGGAGGATCATGTCGCCGCGATCGACGGCATGCTTGAGCCGGAACCCGTGGCCGACGCCTGCGTGCAGGCGATCCGCGATGAGGTGTTTCTGGTGCTGCCGCATCCGCAGGTCCGCGACTATATGCGCGGAAAGGCGCAGGACTATGAGCGCTGGATTGGTGGAATGCGCAAGCTGAACCGGCGGTTCGGGGGACCGAACGACGGCTAGAACGCTCCGCTTTTAGCTTTCACCCTTAGGCCGTATCGGCCGCAGCAGCCCCTCTTGCGCCACGCTCGCCACCAGCTGACCATTCTGATTGTAGATCATCCCGCGATTGAACCCGCGCGCCCCACCGGTAAAGGGCGCATCCAGTGCGTAAAGATGCCATTCATCGAACCGGATCGGCGCATGAAACCACATGGCGTGATCCAGACTTGCCGTCATCACCTTGCCCTGAAACCACGTCAGCCCATGGGGTCGCAGCGACGAGCCCAGCAGGTTCATGTCAGAGGCATAGGCCAAAAGCGCGTGCTGCATGACCGGGTTCTGGCCTTCGGCCGCGGCCATGCGGAACCACAGGTAGTTGCGGTCGTCGACCTTTTCGGGCGTCATGAAATCGCGTGGCTCGACCTCCCGGATCTCGATGGGTCGCTCGCGCAGAAAGTCCCCACGATATTTTTCGGGCAGCTTCTCGGCAAAAGCCGAGCGCAACTCAGGTCGGTCCGGCCAGTTTTCGGGGGCGGAAACCTGCGGCATCTCATGCTGCCAGTCAAACCCCTCTTCCTCCACCTGGAAAGACGCCGACAGGTTCAGGATCTGCTTGCCATGCTGGATCGCCACCACCCGCCGGGTCGTGAAACTACCCCCATCCCGGGCGCGGTCGACCTGATAGATCACCGGTATCTTCGGATCCCCGGGCCGGATGAAATAGGCATGAAGCGAATGGCATGCGCGCTCGGGCACCGTGCGATAAGCGGCCATCAACGCCTGCGCGATGACATGGCCGCCAAAGATCCGCATCGAGGTCTCGCCCCCCGCGCCCGTGCCCCGAAACAGATCGACCTCAAGCTGTTCGATATCCAACAGATCAAGCAATTGCCGCGCAGCATTTGTCATGGGTCATCCTTTCAGGCCGGGTGTTCCGGCCCTAGCAACAGGTTTTCGTCCCAAAGCTCAAGCACCAAAAGCCTTGCTGCCCGGTCAGCGATCGCGATCCAGCGCCTCTAGCCCGTGGCGCGCAAAAACCGGGACATATTGCCCCAATTTCAGCCCATATTCGGGGTTTGAGGCATTGCCTTCCAACGCGCGTTTCAGCACGCCTTGGATGATGGCGGCCATGCGGAAAAAGCAAAAGGCGAGGTGATAGCCGAAGTTGTCGATCCCCTTCAGCCCGCGCCTGCGGCAATAGGCGGCGATAAACTCCGCATCGGCCGGCAGGCCAAGCGCCTTGCGGTCCACCCCGGCCAAGCCGCGCCCCTCGGTCCCTACGGGCATCTGCCATTGCATGATGACGGCGGCGAGATCGGCAAAGGGGTGACCGATTGTGGAAAGCTCCCAATCCAAAACCGCGCGGCAGGCCGTGCCATGGGTATCAAAGATCATATTGTCGATGCGGTAGTCCCCGTGCACCAGCGTGCGCTGCCCGTCATCCTCGGGCACCTCCGTGCTCAAGCGCTGCATCAGCGCATCCATATCGGGCTGTGGCTCTGTCTCGGACGCGCGGTACTGCTTTGACCAGCGCCCCACCTGCCGCTCAAAATAGTTGCCCGGCGGGCCGTAGTCCGACAGGCCAACCGCGTCGATATCGACCTCATGCAAGGCGGCCAGCACCCCGTTCATCTCATCCACGACCGCGCCGCGCTCCGCCGGGGTGAGTTCCGGCAGGGTCGGATCGTTGAAATTGCGGCCCGGAACATGGTCCATGACATAGAACATCGAGCCGATGACGCTCTCATCCTCACAGAGCAGATGCATCCGCGCGACCGGCACCTGACTGTCGGCCAATGCCCGTTGCACCCGAAACTCCCTGTCGACTGCATGGGCAGATTTCAACAGCGTTCCCGGGGGCTTGCGGCGCAGAACATAGTCATGCGCAGGGGTCGAGAGCAGGAAGGTGGGGTTCGATTGGCCCGCCTGAAACTTGGTCACTTCAAGCGGCCCGGCAAAGCCCGGCAGGTTTGCTTCCAACCAGCGGCAGACCGCCGCCTCATCCAAGGTTTGTGTATCCGTGCTCATTGCGCAAACTCCGCGGCCAACCGGGCACCGGCGGCGCGGTATTCCGCTTCGATCCGATCCACCAGTTCAGCCACCCCGCCGATCTGCTTGACCGCGCCGATGCCCTGCCCCGCGCCCCAAATCTCCTTCCACGCTTTGGGCTTGGAGGAGCCGGAGCCGAAGTCCATTGAAGAGGCATCCGCCGATGGCAGATTGTCCGGGTCCATCCCCGCCGCCTCAATCGAAGGCCGCAGATAGTTGCCCGAGACCCCGGTGAAGAGCGAGGAGATCACGATGTCATCCGCGCCGCCAGCCACGATCATGTCTTTGTAACCCGGCACGGCGTTGGCCTCACGCGTGGCGATAAAGGCCGAGCCCATATAGCCCAAATCCGCCCCCATAGCGCGCGCGGCCAAGAGCCCCTCGCCCGTGGCCAAAGCCCCCGAGAGCAGAAGCGGGCCATCGAACCATTCGCGAATTTCGCGGATCAACGCAAAGGGAGACTGTGGCCCCGCGTGCCCCCCGGCCCCGGCGGCCACGGCGATCAGCCCATCGGCGCCCTTCTCAATCGCCTTCCGGGCAAAGCGGTTGTTAATGATGTCATGCAGGACCACGCCGCCACAGGAATGCGCGGCCTCGTTAACCTCCACCCGCGCGCCGAGTGAGGTGATCCAGATCGGCACCCGATGCTTTACGCAAATTTCAAGGTCGCGCTCCAACCGGCTGTTAGACCGGTGCACGATCTGGTTCACCGCAAAAGGCGCCGCAGGCCGGTCCGGGTTCTCTTGATTGTGCTTGTCCAAAGCCTCGGTGATCTGGGTCAACCACGCATCAAGCAGCGGCCGCTCGCCCTCGGCCTCGCGGGCATTCAATGCCGGGAAAGACCCGACGATCCCAGCCTTACACTGTGCGATAACCAACTCAGGCCCCGAAAGGATGAACATGGGTGAGGCGACCAGCGGCAGGCGCAGCCCGCGCAGGGCTTGGGGTAAATGGCTATCGTCACGCATGGGCGCTCTCCGTCTGAACTTTCGTATTGGTCATGACAATGCTCTTTCAAAAATATTGGGGCCTGACATCACGTTGATGCCGCCGCTAACCGGGATCACCGCCCCGGTGACATAGGCCCCGCCGCGCCCGCAGAGAAACAGCATACAGCCCGCGATATCTTCATCGCGGCCGACACGGCCAAGCGGGACATCATTGCCCACGGCTTCTCGTGTGGTCTCATCTTGGGTGGCGAAGGCCGTCATACGCGACACAAATGGCCCGGGCGCCAGCGCGTTCACTGTGATCCCCTCCCCGGCCAGTTCCTTGGCGAGGATTTTACTCAGGTGGATCACCGCCGCTTTGGAGGCGGCGTAGCTATAGGCTCCGTCGCCCATCTCGCGCTCGCCCATGACCGAGCCTACATTTACGACCCGTGCCGGATCATCCGCCGTGGCCCCGGACCGTAGCAGCGGCAGCAGCTTTTGCGTCAAATCGAAAAGGCCGGCAACATTCACGTCCATGACCTTTTCCCATGCCCGGAAGGGGAATTGCCCCAGCGGCGCGCCCCATGTCACGCCCGCGTTGTTCATGAGAATATGCAGCCGGTCGCCGCGCGCCTGAACCTCGGCCACAAGCGCGTCAACGCCCCCTTCGCTGCCGACATCACCGGCGAAACCTTCGGCACTGCCCCGGGCGCCTAGCGCATTCAACTCCTCCGCGACGGCTTGGCAGGCCTCTCCGGTCCGGCTGGCCAGCAAAACCCGCGCGCCCGCCCGTACCAATGCCTCAGCCGCCATGCGCCCGATGCCCGTGGCGCCGCCAGTGATCAGCGCGGTTTTCCCCTCCAGCCCAAAAAGCGTCTCAATATCCATGTCCTGCCTCCCAGCCGCCGACTTTGACGTCACTGTGACAGGGCGTTGGGCGGGGTCAAGCGGATGGGAAGCCGCAGGCGCAGTAACCGGGCGTCATAACAACTCGAAAAAAGAGTAGTTTTACAAAGCAAAACCGCCGCAGCTTTAAAGCTGCGGCGGTTTTGTTATTCTGTTCATCGTCGAGAGATACTTAATATCAGGAACTTATTAGGTTTGGCGATGACCTACTCTCCCACGTCTTAAGACGCAGTACCATCGGCGCTACGGCACTTAAC
>NZ_JAGDED010000030.1:0-1477 GCF_040148765.1 Sulfitobacter sp. NFXS29 | reverse complement strand
ACATGGGATGGGTGATGATGAGCGAGCGCGAGTTGAACCGCGTGGAAGTTTTGGCACAGGTCGATGATGACCGGCTGACCGTTAACAATGCGGCCCACATGCTGGGTCTGACCCGGCGGCAAATCTTCAGGCTATTGAAGCGGTATCGCAAGGATGGCGCGTCGGCGATCCGGCACGGGTCTCGCGGACGCGCGCCGAACAACCAAATCCACTCCGCGAAGCGTGACTTTGCTTTGTCTGTCATTAAGGAGCAGTATCCCGACTTCGGCCCGACATTGGCGGCGGAGATGCTGGCCGAACATCATGGGTTCAGAGTTTCGCGAGAGACGGTTCGCAAGTGGATGCAAGAAGATGGGATCTGGCTACCGCGCAAGCAGCGACGTCAGTTTCACCAACCGCGTTTGCGTCGAGAATGCTTTGGAGAACTGATCCAGATTGATGGCTCGGATCACCGTTGGTTTGAAGACCGCGCCGCGCCCTGCACCCTGCTGGTGTTCATTGATGACGCGACCAGCTCGCTGATGGAGCTACGGTTTGTGAAGTCGGAAAGCACCTTTAGCTATTTTGAGGCTTTGGAGGGCTATCTGCACAAACATGGTCGTCCCGTCGCGTTCTATTCCGACAAGCACTCGGTGTTTCGGGTGGCCAAAGAAGACGCCAAGGGCGGCGCGCGGACCACACAGTTTGGCCGCGCACTGAGCGAGTTGAACATCGAGATCCTTTGCGCCAATTCGAGCCAGGCCAAGGGCCGTGTTGAGCGCGCCAACCGCACGCTTCAGGACCGTCTTGTCAAAGAATTACGGATCGCAGGCATCTCTGACATGGAAGCGGGAAACGCCTATCTACAAGATTTTAAAGAGCGCCATAACGCTAGGTTCACAAAGGCACCGGCCAAGCCGGACAACCTACACCGCACACTCAACGTCGAGCCGCATCGGCTGGCCGATGTGCTGTGCTGGCGGGAGAACCGTTATGTCGGCAAGCAGCTGACGTTTTCCTATGACCGCAAGCGCATCATACTTGAAGAGAACGAGACCACGCGCGGCCTCGTTGGCAAATACGTCGACACCTATGCCTTTGTGGATGGCCGGTTTGAGGTGCGTTCAAAGGGGCGCTCCCTGCCCTACAAAGTCTTCGATATGGATCAACGCGTCACCCATGCGGCGATCACCGACCACAAACGTCTAAGCGCCGTGCTGGAACATATCAAAGAGATGCAGGACGCCGCGCCGCCAAAACCGAAGGTCCGGACGAACTCAGAGAAAATGGGATACAAACCCAATGGGCGCCAACCAGGGCGCCCGTCAGGATCGCACGCCAAGAATAAGATTGCACAGACCGCGGAATAGGCCCAAGCCTAACTTATGAATGCTGATGACGACGTTGAAGTGATCTTCTCAGACCTGTGCGCCGACGTAGAAATCGACGGGCACATTCTGACGGTCGAAATTTACAAGACAGACATCGATCCAGGCTG
>NZ_JAGDED010000003.1:0-313755 GCF_040148765.1 Sulfitobacter sp. NFXS29 | reverse complement strand
CTCAAAAATCCCATGTCGATCACTCCAAATCCCCCCAACCAAAACCGTCGGGGAAGTGTGTTCACATGGGTCAATTCTCAGTGACAATTTATGGGGCTACCGGGTCAGTTCTCAGTGACAATCAACATTCGTCCGCCATTTCTTCACGACGGTTCAGATCACTTTCGCCGGCAATGACAGCGAGGGGTTGCGCTACGCCCCGGTCCAGACCCCGCAGCCTTACTGGCTGGCCTGGAAGGAGAAGAGTGACATCTCCGCCCGCCTCGATCGCGATGTGACCCAGATGATCGCCCCCGCGCGGTTCCTTGAGTTGATTCATGACTTCACGCTGTTCGACGGCGGCATCAAAAAAATCGCCCGCCCAAACCAGTATTTCGCCGTAAAGGCTGCACAGGAACGGGTGAGAAGCAAGGAGGGGGGCATCATCTGGCAGACCCAAGGTTCGGGTAAAAGCCTCATCATGGTGATGCTGGCGCGCTGGATCAGGGAGGCTTTCCCGGATGGTCGTATCCTGGTGGTGACCGATCGGAAGGAGCTGGACGGCCAGATCGAGGAGGTATTCGGCAATACTGGCGACAAGGTGCGCCGGGCTCGCAGCGGCAACGACCTCATGGCTGCCCTCGCCGATTCAAAGGACCGGGTCATTAGCTCGCTCGTCCACAAGTTCGGCAAGCGAGAAGAGGGCGAGATGGAGTCGTTAATTGCCGATATCCAGACCGCCCATATCGGGGCGCCTATAGGTGAGTTTTTCGTCTTCATCGATGAAGCCCATCGCACGCAATCGGGTAAACTGGCGAAAACTATGCGGAAGATCTTACCCAAGGCGATGTTCATCGGCTTCACCGGCACACCTCTACTTCGGTCGGATAAAGGGACCTCGCTGGAGGCCTTCGGGCCCTACATCGGCAAGCCATACCGGTTTGATGAGGCCG
Source organism: Sulfitobacter sp. NFXS29 (assembly GCF_040148765.1). Taxonomy (NCBI): domain Bacteria; kingdom Pseudomonadati; phylum Pseudomonadota; class Alphaproteobacteria; order Rhodobacterales; family Roseobacteraceae; genus Sulfitobacter; species Sulfitobacter sp. NFXS29. Next base: position 312,823 of record NZ_JAGDED010000003.1, on the reverse strand, counting down.
TCGAGGACGGCGTGGTGCTCGACCTTCGCTACGAAGCCCGGGATATCGACCAGAGGATAAGCGCGCCTGAGAAGATCGACGCTTGGTTTGAGGCGAAGACGAAAGGGCTCACTCCCGTCGCAAAGGCCACGCTGAAGCAGCGCTGGGGCACCTTGCAACGCGTTCTCTCGAGCCGTGATCGGCTTGAAGAGATTGCCAAGGACATCATGGTGGACATGGAGATGAAGCCACGTCTTCAGGCGAACATGGGGAATGCCATACTTGTCGCAGGTTCTATTCCAGAGGCCTGTAAGTTCTTCGAGATCTTCCGGAAGTCGAGTTCTGTCCTCGCCGATAAATGTGCGATCGTTACCTCCTACAAGCGTGCGGCCCCCGAGCTGACCGGGGAAGAGACCGGTATGGGCGAAACTGATAAGCAGTATGTCCACCGCATCTACACCGACCTGCTGGGTGAGATACCGGAAGAAGACTACGAGGATGAGGCTCTGAAGCTCTTCAAGAAAGAGCCGGGAAGGATGAAGCTCCTAATCGTGGTCAGCCGTCTCCTGACCGGCTTCGACGCGCCTACAGCAACCTACATTTACATCGACAAGCAGATGCGCGATCATGGGCTGTTTCAAGCCATTTGCCGCGTTAACCGGCTGGATGGTGATGACAAGGATTTCGGTTACATCGTCGACTACAAAGACCTTTTTTGCAACATCGAGAGCGCGGTAGAAGATTACACTTCCGAGGCTTTTGACGCCTTCGCCAAAGAGGATGTCAACGGGCTCATAAACAATCGTGCGGAACAGGCCGATCTGGACTTGAGAGCTGCGAGGGATGCTTGGCTCGGCCTTATGGACCGTGTGGATCAGCCGAAGACAGACGACGAAATCTACGCGTATTTCTCCAGCCCGGATGGGATCGACACTGATCCGGACGCTGAAGAAAAAGGGCGGCGCCGGCAAGCTCTTTATAAAATCGCAGGCAGCTACGCTCGCGCCTACGCCAACGTGGCAGCCGAACCCGCAGGTTCGGGTTTCAACGATCTGGAGCTTGCCGAGTGCCGAAAGGAAGTCGAATACGCCATCGGCATCCGTGATGCCGTTCGCCTGCACAGTGGCGACGCCGTCGATATGAAGCTATACGAGCCCGCTATGAGGCACCTGATCGACAACTACATACGGGCAGAGGACTCTGAGGTCATATCGCACCTGGATGACATCAGCTTGATTGACCTTGTCGAGAGCAAGGGTGCCGCGATGGAAGATGATCTTCCAGCAGCTTCAAAGCGCAAACGCGAGAACATTGCGGAAGCGATCGAGAACAATGTCCGAAAGCTCATCATCGAAGAAACCCCGGTCAACCCTCGCTTCTACGAGAAGATGTCCGATTTGCTTTCCGACCTTGTAATCCAGAGGCGAAACGACGCAATCGAATACGCAGAGTATCTTGAGCGCATCAAAGAGATAGTAACGCAGGCGAAAGCCGGCCATGGCAATGTGTATCCGGATAGCATGTCGACTGCGGGAAAGAAGGCACTCTATGACAATCTCGACAGCGATGAGGATTTGGCTATCAAGGTCGACCAAGCCGTCCGAGACACGGCGCCTTTTGGCTGGCGGGGCAACGCCATGAAAGAACGAAAGGTCCGCCGTAGTTTGGACCCATTCTTCGACGACATCGCGAAAAGGGAGCGGATCTTCGAGGTCTTGAAGAACCAGAATGAGTATTGAGATTGCTGAGATCGGCGGCGTTGATGTTGAAATCGTCCGTAAGAATATCAAAAACCTGCATATAGGGTGCTACCCTCCTGTCGGCAGGGTGCGGGTTGCTGCCCCGGAACGGGTAAGTGGCGAAGCTATTCGCGTCGCCGTGCTAACAAGAATGTCTTGGATTAGAAGGAAGCAGGCTCAGTTCCTGGGCCAGCCTCGTCAGCCAGTTCGGAAGTTTGTCTCAGGCGAAACGCATTTCTATTTTGGTCGTCCGCTCCGGCTCGAAGTTGAGGAGTGGGATAAGCAGGTCCATCGTATCGCGCGATCCGGGTCCGACCGCCTGATCTTAAAAGTTCCTCTCAAGACAGAACCGCTTCAACGGGAACGATGGATGGCCACTTGGATGAAGAACCGTCTTCGTGACTGGGCCCTTCCACGATTTGACGGTTGGACCGCACGGCTGGGAGTGCATCCAGATTGGTGGGGCATCCGCCCCATGAAAACGAAATGGGGCAGCTGCAACGCCGAAAAACGGATTATCTGGTTGAACTCTTCACTCGTGAAAAAGCCAGAGAGCATGATCGACTATGTGATCTTGCACGAGCTCGCCCACCTGATTTCGCCTCGACACGATCAGAGGTTCACTTCTGTTCTCGACCGGGAAATGCCACGGTGGCGCAATGTGCGCAAAGAGCTCAACGCACTTCCCCTGGAGGCGTGGATCGACTGAAATGTGCGGCGCTCCGCGCGGCCGCCGCGCAAACCTTTGGGCAAATCGCGCAAAGTTATGGGGATCGCGCACGATTACACGCGATCCTACATCCCTTTAAAAATCCAGGTTCTCTACGCTCAGCGCGTTCTGCTGAATGAACTCGCGCCGTGGCTCGACCACATCCCCCATCAGCTTGGTAAAGAGATCATCCGCCTCGGCCATGTCCTCCACGCGGACCTGCAGCAGCGTGCGTGCGTCGGGGTCTAGGGTGGTTTCCCACAGCTGGTCGGGGTTCATTTCGCCCAGACCTTTGTAGCGCTGCAACGACAGGCCCTTTTCGCCTTCGGCGAGGATCGCTCCGAGCAGGTCCATGGGGCCATAGATCATCTGGCTGCGGTCTTTGCGGATCAGCTTGGCGGGCTGGTCATAGACATCTTGCAGGTGCTGGGTGAAGCTGCCGGATTTTTTCGCCTCGCCCGAGCGCAGCATGCGGCCATCAAGCGTGCGCACCTCCTCTACGCCGCGCAGGATGCGGGCGAGGCGGATGCCGTGGTCTTGGGTGATGCGCCCCTGCCAGCCGCGCTCGTATTCCAGCGCGATCAGGTTCAGACGGTCGGCGACCTTGTCGGCCACACCTTGAAGGTCGCTGTCCACCGCGCCATCGACAAAGGCCCCGGCGATGGCGGCCTGTTCAAGGATGTGGCGCGGGTAATGGGTTGGGAAGGCTTCCAGCACGCGCTTGAGTTGGCGCGCCATGTCGACCACGCGGGTGAGGTCTTGGCCGGTGATCTCTTCGCCGTTGCCTTGACGCAGCATGGCGCCGTCGACGCCCTGCTGGATCAGATATTCCTCCATCGCGGCCTCATCCTTGAGATAGACCTCAGACTTGCCGCGCGACACTTTGTAGAGCGGCGGCTGCGCGATGTAGAGGTGACCGTTTTCGATGAGTTCGGGCATCTGCCGGTAGAAGAAGGTCAGCAGGAGCGTGCGGATATGCGCCCCGTCGACGTCGGCGTCGGTCATGATGACAATCTTGTGGTAGCGCAGTTTGGAGAGGTTGAACTCATCCCGCCCGATGCCAGTGCCAAGCGCCATGACAAGGTTGCCGATCTCTTGGCTGCCCAGCATCCGGTCAAAGCGGGCGCGTTCCACGTTGAGGATTTTACCTTTGAGCGGCAGAATCGCTTGGGTCTGACGGTCGCGCCCGGTCTGGGCAGAGCCGCCGGCGCTGTCCCCCTCGACGAGGAAGACTTCGGTCTTAGAGGGGTCTTTCTCCGAGCAGTCTTTGAGCTTGCCCGCGAGGAAGTTCACATCCATCGCGGATTTGCGGCGGGTCAACTCGCGCGCCTTGCGGGCCGCCTCGCGGGCCTGCGCGGCCTCGACGATCTTGCCAACGATCTGTTTGGCCACATTGGGGTTCTCTTCGAACCATTCGGCCAGTTTCTCGTTCATCAACCCTTCGACCGCGGGGCGCACTTCGGATGACACCAGCTTGTCTTTGGTCTGGGAGGAGAACTTCGGATCCGGCACTTTGACCGAGAGCACGCAGGTCAGACCCTCACGCGCATCGTCGCCGGTGAAGTTGATCTTTTCCTTTTTGGCGATGCCGCTGGTCTGAGCGTAGCCGTTGATCGTGCGGGTCAGCGCACCGCGGAAGCCGGCCATATGGGTGCCGCCATCGCGCTGTGGGATGTTGTTCGTGAACGGCAGCACGTTCTCGTGGTAGCTGTCGTTCCACCACATCGCCACTTCGATGCCGATGTCGTCCCGCTCGCCGGTGATGAAGATCGGCTCGGGCATGACCGCGTGTTTGTGCCGGTCGAGGTATTTGACGAACTCCTTCACACCGCCTTCGTAGAACAGCTCTGTGCGCAGCGGCTCGACGGGGCGTTCGTCGTTCAGGATGATGCGCACGCCGGAGTTCAGGAAGGCCAGCTCGCGCAGGCGCTTTTCCAGCGTCTCGAAACTGTATTCGAGGTTCGAGAAAGTCTCGGTCGAGGCCATGAAGCGGACCTCGGTGCCGGTGCGGTCCGTCTCGCCCACGACTTCGAGGTGCTTGGTGGTGAAACCGCCCTCAAACCGTGCGACATGTTCCTTGCCCTCGCGCCAAATGCGCAGTTCCAGCCAGTCCGACAGGGCGTTCACAACCGAAACGCCAACCCCGTGCAGACCGCCTGAGACCTTGTAGGAGTTGCTGTCGAATTTGCCGCCCGCGTGCAGCTGGGTCATGATGACCTCGGCGGCGGAAACGCCTTCTTCTTCGTGGATGCCTACCGGAATCCCGCGCCCGTTGTCGCTGACCGAGACGCTGGAGTCCTCGTGGATTGTGACTGTTACCGCGTCGGCATGACCGGCCAGCGCCTCGTCGATGCCGTTGTCCACGACCTCATAGACCATGTGGTGCAGGCCCGAACCGTCATCGGTGTCCCCAATATACATGCCGGGGCGTTTGCGAACAGCCTCCAACCCTTTGAGAACCTTAATGGAATCGGCGCCGTATTCCTGTGGTGTCTGCGCGGTATCGGACATGCGGAAATAACCCTTCTCGTTTGCCCGATTTATAGTGTTTTCGCCCGGCATTGTCACGCGAATGACACAAGATTTTGTGTCAGGTGAAGGGGATGATCAGCCCCACGAAAATGAGCATCCCGCCCGAGATCAGATTGATCCGCCGCAGGGTGCGCGGGGCGGTCAGAAAGCCGCGCAGGCGGCCTACCAGCAGCGCGATCACAAGGTTGCCGATAAGCGGCACGATGACCGAAGCGGCGAGGATCAGCCCGATGTCGGGGCCGGTGACTTGGCGCAGATCAAAGAAGCCGGGCAGCACGCCCATGTAGAACAGCACCGCCTTGGGATTGCCGAGGATCGCCACAAACCCCGCGACGAAACCTGACCACATCCCGGGGCGGGTGAGGCGGCTGTCGGTGCTGATCTGCGCACCCGCCTGACGGATCAGGCCGATCCCCATGGCGATGAACACCAGCGCCGCAGTCCAGCGCAGCACCTCCATCACCGTGTCAAAGGCCGAGACGATCCATGTGATACCCAGCACCGCCACCAGCGGCCAAAGCATGTCCCCAATCGCCACACCGAGCGCCAGCGGCCATGCCGCCTGAAACCCACCCGAAAGCGCACGGGCCATCATTGCCAGCCAAACCGGGCCGGGGGTGAGGAAAAGGATCAGCAGCGCGCCGCAGTAAAGCAACAGATCGGCGGGGGTAAGGGTCACGGTTGCCGCTCCACCTGCGAAAGGCCATTCTCTTCGGTGACCTTGACATATTGCGCCCGCGCGCCAAGGCTCTCGAACAGTTCAGGGCCGGTGCCGGTCATCCACGCCTGCGCGCCAAGCGCGGTGATCTCGTCGTAAAGCGCCGCGCGGCGGATCGCGTCGAGATGGGCGGCGACCTCATCCAGCAGCAGCAGCGGCGGCGCGCCGAAGTCGGCGGCGATGGCGCGGGCATTGGCAAGGATGAGCGAGACCAGCAGCGCCTTCTGCTCTCCGGTGGAGCAGTCCCGCGCGGCGATGCCCTTGGCGGCATAGGTGCCCTCCAGATCGGCGCGGTGGGGGCCGATGAGCGTGCGACCGGCGGCAAGGTCGCGCATGCGGTTGTCCGAGAGCGCGGCGCGCAGGGCATCGGCGCTCTCGGGCATGTCGTTCAGCAGCGACAGCGTCGCGATGGGGAAAGCAGTCTGGGCCTCTGCCTGCGCCGCCTCAAGTGCTGTCAGCGCCTGTAGACGATTGGCATGAATCTGCGCTCCGGTTTCAGCCATGCGGGTCTCAAGCGCGGTGTACCACGCAGGCTCGCGCACCATGTCCTTGAGCAGCCGGTTGCGCTCGCGCATGGCTTTCTCGTAGCTGAGCGACAGGTCCGCATGATCGGGCAGCATCGAAAGCGTCACCCGGTCAAGAAAGCGCCGCCGCCCCTCTGCGCCTTCGATCCAAAGCCGGTCCATGGCGGGGATCAGCCAGAGCACGCGGGCAATGCGACCAAGCGCCGTTTGTGCGGACGCCTTGCCGTCGATCTTGGTCTGCCGTGCCGCGCCTGCTTCGGACCAGATGTCGACCTCATGCAGCACCGTGGGGCCGTGCAGCAGCCCGGTCACCTTCCAGCCCAAAGCCTCGGGCCGCCGTGCCATGTCTTGCGCGCTGGTGCGGCGCAGCCCGCGGCCCGGCGACAGAAGCGAGATCGCTTCGATGATATTGGTCTTGCCCGCACCATTGGGGCCATAGAGCGCGACGGGGCGCGCATCTACGTCGATCACCGCCCGGCGGTGCGAGCGGAAATGCGAGAGGCCGAGGTTGGAAAGATACAGCTGCGCCATTCAGACCCCGTTTTCTTTCAATGAAAACGGCGCGGGAATTTCAAAAATTCCCGCCCAACTCACACGCGCATCGGCATGACGACGTAGACCGCCGAAGTGTCATTGCCTTCGCGCATCAGGGTCGGGTCGCCAGAGGAGTTGAACAGGAAGACGGCGTTCTCGCGGTCCACTTGGCTTGCGATCTCAAGCAAGTATTTCGCGTTGAAACCAATCTCCAGCCGCTCGTCGGCATAGGCCACGGCAAGCTCTTCTTCGGCGGCACCGCTGTCAGGCGCGTTGACGGATAGCACCAGACGGTCTTCGTCCAGCTGCAGTTTCACGGCGCGCGAACGCTCGGAACTCACGGTCGCCACACGGTCCACCGCACGAGCGAAATCCGCGGCGTCGACTTCCATCTTGCGGGTGTTCCCCTGTGGGATCACGCGGGTGTAATCGGGGAAGGTGCCGTCGATGACCTTGGAGGTCAGGGTGATGGCGGGGGTGGCGAAACGGATCTTGGTCTCCGACACGGACACCGCGATTTCCATCTCGTCATCGTCCAGCAGCTTGCGCAATTCGCCCACGGTTTTGCGCGGCACGATGACGCCGGGCATCTCGGATGCCCCCTCGGGCATCTCGGCGTCGATCCGAGCGAGACGGTGACCATCGGTCGCCACACAGCGCAGCGCCTTGCCGCCTTCGGCATCCGCGATATGCAGGTAGACACCGTTCAGGTAATAGCGCGTCTCTTCGGTGGAGATAGCAAATTTCGACTTGTCGAACAGGCGGCGCAGCACCGGGGCAGGGGCCGCGAAGTTCGAGGCATATTCCGAGGACGCCATGACGGGGAAGTCTTCGCGCGGCAGGGTCGCCAGCGAAAAGTTCGAGCGGCCGGCTTCGACAGTCAGGCGGCCAGCGGCGGTATCGGCGGTCAGGCTGATCAACGCGCCATCGGGCAGTTTGCGCACGATTTCATGCAGCAGCGTGGCCGAAACGGTGGTGGCGCCAGCGCGCTCAACCTGCGCGGCGACCTTGTCGACCACTTCGATATCCAGATCGGTGGCGCGGAAGGAGACATCGCTGCCTTCGGCCTCGATCAGCACGTTGGCGAGGATCGGAATGGTGTTGCGGCGCTCGACCACGGATTGGGCTTGCGAAACGGCCTTGAGCAGTGCCGCGCGTTCGATGCTGAATTTCATATGCCTTCTCCCATACCGATTGCCGGGAGAGGCAAACTACCCGGTTCCCACGCTTACACAAGAACTTTTGTGGCTTTGTTTAAGTGAATGCAAGAGGGGCGCAAGCTGCGCCCCCGATCGCTGTATAACCGTGTCCTGAGGACAACCCCTCAGGCCGCTCAGCTTAAGATTCGAGCGCCCGGCGCAGCAGTTCCAGATCCTCTGCGATTTGCCCGTCCGAGACCTTGAGCTCTTCGATGCGGCGCACCCCGTGCATGACCGTTGTGTGGTCGCGCCCGCCAAAGCGGCGGCCGATTTCCGGCAAAGAGCGGCTGGTCATCTGCTTGCACAGATACATCGCCACCTGACGCGGGCGGGCATAGCTGCGCAGACGCTTGGGTCCGATCATGTCGCTCAGGCGGATGTTGTAGTGATCCGACACTTTCCGCTGGATTTCCTCGACCGAGATCTTGCGCTCGGAGGCGCGCAGCACATCGGCCAGACAGTCCTGCGTCAGACCCATGTCAATCTCACGGCCCACGAGCGAGGCGAAAGCAAAGAGCCGGGTCAGCGCGCCTTCGAGAACACGCACGTTCGAGGTGATGCGATGCGCCAGGAATTCCAGCACGCCATCGGCCACTTCGAGGTCGGGGTAGGTCTTGCGCTGCACTTCAACCTTGCTTTGCAGAATGCCGAGACGCAGTTCATAGTCCGTCGGGTGCAGGTCAACGATCAAGCCGCATTGCAGGCGCGACTTCACGCGGTCTTCGAGGTCTTTGATCTCCCCCGGTGCGCGGTCGGCAGAGATGATGATCTGTTTGTGCTGATCAACCAGCGCGTTGAACGTGTGGAAGAACTCTTCTTGGGTGGAATCCTTGCCCGCGATGAACTGCACGTCATCGACCATCAGCACGTCGACCGAACGGAAGATCTCTTTGAAGTCCATCATCTTGCGGTCGCGCAGCGCCTGCACGAAACGGTACATGAACTGCTCAGCCGAGAGGTAGAGCACGTTCATCTCAGGCTTACGCGCGTGCAATTCGCGCGCGATGGCGTGCATGAGGTGCGTTTTACCCAAGCCAACGCCGCCATAGAGGAACAGCGGGTTGAAGGTGACCGGGCCGCCTTCGGCGACACGGCGGGCGGCGGCGTGGGCCAGTTCGTTGGGCTTGCCGACGACGAAATTGTCAAAGCTGAAGCGCGGGTCAAGCGGGGCGGTGCTCAGCTGGGTGTTGGCGGCGGGTTTCACGGCAGCCGTGGTCTGACGCGCAGCCGGGGCGGGCTTTTCGGCGGCAGGGCTGGGCTGCTGATTCAAGGCAAAGTTCAAACGGGTGGCATCGGTGCCCGCCGTGTTGATCTCATGCAGAATCAGATCCGAGAAGTTCTGGCTGACGTAATTCCCGAAGAAATTTGTCGGCACTTTGAGTGTCACGATTCCGTCTTCAACAGCGCCGGGCACAAGCGGTTCAATCCAGGTGGTGTAGTTGTTCTGCCCCACTGTCTTTAGAAGCCGCTCTTTGATCTCGCCCCAGTGATCTAATGTCATCGTGCCTTACGTCCCGCTTTGCTTTTCGCACAGAGGCCGAGTGGATCCCGGCCCTCAATATTGTTTCACCCGGCAACAGGTCATCCACCCGGTCCCACGCGGATGACCGACCTGTGTCCTTCGGACTTTTAAAGAATGGCAAGCCCATAAGCCTGATGCGCCGTAAACCGGCGCAGAAGGCGCTGAACGAACCGTTCGTGTTCTCATCGACAGGGTAAACGTGCTGGCAGCAGCATTCACGACGGTGCGCGGGGCCGTTTTTAAACGGTCACTTGCACCCCCCTGAACTTGGCATTCTGCCAGTCGGCTGACACCTTGTTCAGGGCCTGTCCCCCCAAGCGAAATGAATCGCTGGACCTTTGGTAGCAACTGTTTCCGGTCCGCTTCAACATATCTTCCATCTTGACTCAGAGATTGCCTGAAAAGAATCTCTGGCGTGTTTTTTTCGCTGCACCCGCACGAAAAAAGGCGCCGCAATGCGGCGCCTCTTGTCTTTCAAAGGGTTGGCTGTGGAGCCGGATTAACCCAGTGCTTTGACCCGTGCGGCCAGACGCGACATTTTGCGCGAAGCGGTGTTTTTGTGGAAAACGCCTTTGGTGACGCCGCGCATCAGCTCGGGCTGGGCGGCTTTCAAAGCGGCGGTTGCGGCTTCTTTATCACCGGAGGTGATCGCCTCTTCGACTTTGCGCAGGTAGGTGCGGATGCGCGAACGACGGGCTTTGTTGATCGCAAAACGTTTCTCGTTTTGACGTGCGCGCTTTGCGGATTGTGTTGTGTTTGCCATAAGTATCAGCCTTCGGGTTCATTTTGTTGCGTAGCAATGCGTGACGCCAACCCTACCGGAAATCCGGGCCCCAAAAGGGCAGGTGATTCTAGCCAGAGCGGGCTGCACGCGCATGTATTGAGGCTGCCTATAAGACAGCAGGCGCGGCAATGCAAGCCGCGCCCCTAGAATCGCTTACTTGTCGCGGAACTGCGCTTCGCGCTTTTCAAGGAAGGCCGACATGCCTTCTTTCTGGTCTTCGGTGTTGAACAGCGAATGGAACATGCGGCGCTCGAACAACAGGCCTTCGCTCAGCGGCACCTCATAGGCGCGGTTCACGCATTCCTTGACCACGGTGGCCGAGATCATCGATTTCTCGGCGATCTTGCCAGCGGCGGCCATGGCTTCTTCCATCAGCTTTTTCACCGGCACAACGCGCGACACAAGGCCCGAGCGTTCGGCTTCTTCGGCATCCATGAAGCGGCCCGTTAGGTTCATGTCCATCGCTTTGGACTTGCCCACGAGGCGCGTCAAACGCTGGGTGCCGCCGATGCCTGCCACGACACCAAGGTTGATCTCTGGCTGGCCGAACTTGGCGCTTTCCGAACAGATGATGAAATCGCACATCATTGCCAATTCGCAGCCACCGCCCAAAGCATAGCCCGAGACGGCTGCGATGATCGGCTTGCGGATGCGCAGAATTTGATCGGTTTCGGGCGTGAAGAGATCCCCCATGAAGACGTCGACAAAGCTTTTCTCGCGCATCATCGCGATGTCGGCCCCGGCGGCGAATGCCTTTTCCGAGCCGGTGATGACGATGCAGCGCACCTTGTCGTTTTCCTGTGCGCCTTTCAGCGCTTTGGCCAATTCACTCAGCAACGCGTCGTTGAGCGCATTCAGCGCATCCGGGCGGTTGAGGGTGATCAGGGCCACATGGTTGTCCACGTCCACGGTGATCGTTTCGTAAGCCATCAAGAATGCTCTTTGTTGTTGCGCTCAGGGGAATGTGCATACCACGGCACCCCCATGTTTCAAGTTATCTTTGACAGCGCGGACAATAGAAGGAAGACCGCCCGCTTTGTACGATGCGCCCGATGGTGCCGTCGCAGCCCGGTCGGCGGCAGGGTTGCCCCTCACGTCCGTAGACATCAAAGCTGTGCTGGAAATAGCCCAATTCGCCGTCCGCCTGCCGGAAGTCCTTGAGCGAGGATCCCCCCGCCGTGATGGCGTCGGCCAACACCTCGCGGATGATCGGCACCAGCCCGGCGATCCGCGTGGTCGAGATGCGCCCGGCCTTGCGGGCGGGGTGAATCCCTGCGCGGTAAAGTGCTTCGCAGACGTAGATATTTCCCAAACCCGCCACGATCCGCTGATCCAGCAGGGCGGATTTGATCGGTGTGTTGCGCCCTTTCAGCGCGGCCACCAGATGCGCTTCGTGAAAGTCATTGCCCAGGGGTTCCGGCCCGAGCGAGGCCAGCAGCTTGTGCGTCTCGGCCCCGGCTGTGGGCATCAGATCCATCGCGCCAAAACGGCGCGGGTCGTTAAAGGTGATCCGCGCACCGTTACCCATATGCAACACGACATGATCATGTTTCTCGGGCGCAGGGTGGTTGTGCTGAAACCGCCCCAGAGGGTCGCCCGAGACCAGCATCCGCCCGGACATTCCCAGATGCACCAACAGCGATTCCCCACTCGCCAGATCGGCGAGGATGTATTTCGACCGTCGTCGCAGCAGACCGACTCGCTGCCCGGTCAGCCGCTCTGCCATCCGCTCGGGGAAGGGCCAGCGCAGATCGGGGCGGTTGACCTCGGCCCGGGCGATCACTTGGCCCTCCATCGCGGGGGCCAGCCCCCGGCGGACGGTTTCGACCTCTGGCAGTTCCGGCATCTCGGTTTCCCCTTCCGGCTTGCCTGTGACAAAAGGCACGCATTGTCCCCAGCTTACGGCACCCTATAACAAGGGACAGAACCAGAGGATCGCAAGAGCAGATGACCCAGGACGCTGACAAAACAACCCATTTCGGTTTCGAGACTGTGCCCGAACATGAAAAGGCCGGGCGCGTGCAGGGTGTGTTCAACTCCGTCGCCAGCAAATACGACATCATGAACGATGTGATGAGTATGGGGATCCACCGCGTCTGGAAAGAAGCGATGATGGATTGGCTCGCCCCGCGCCCCGGTCAGAAGTTGCTGGATGTGGCGGGTGGCACGGGCGATGTGTCGTTCAAGTTTCTGGGCCGCGCGGGCCACGGTCATGCCACGGTGCTCGACCTGACCGAGCCGATGTTGGTCGAAGGCCGCAAACGCGCCGAGGCCGACAGCCTGACTGGCAGCCTTGATTGGGTGGTGGGCGATGCCATGGCGCTGCCGTTTCCCGACAACACCTTTGATGTCTACACAATCAGCTTTGGCATCCGGAACGTGACCCGCCCCCAAGAGGCGCTGAACGAGGCTTACCGCGTGCTGCGTCCCGGTGGCCGTCTGATGGTGTTGGAGTTCAGCCAGCTGCCCAACCCGGCGATGCAAAAAGCCTATGACCTCTACAGTTTCAACGTGATCCCGCGCATGGGGCAGGCCATCGCGGGCGACCGCGACAGCTATCAGTATCTGGTCGAATCGATCCGCAATTTCCCCGATCAGGAAACGTTTCTGTCAATGGTACGCACGGCTGGTTTCGGTCAGGCCAAATACCGGAACCTGAGCATGGGCATCGCGGCGCTGCATTCGGGTTGGAAGCTCTGATGCGCGGACCTCACAACATTTGGCGGCTGATCCGCACCGGCGCGACGCTGGAACGCGCGGGCGCGATGAATGTGGTGCTGGATGCTTTCGATGCTTCCCCGGCGCTGCGTTTCGTGGCCCGCGCGCTTGGCCTGCCGTTTAAATGGCTGGGCTACAAAGGCGACCCGACCATGCCGCCCGCCACCCGCGCGCTCACGGCGCTTGGCCCCGCCTACATCAAATTCGGTCAGGTACTCTCGACCCGGCCCGACGTGGTGGGCGATGATCTGGCCGTGCAACTGCGTGTCTTGCAAGACAAGCTGCCGCCTTTTGACATGGCGCTGGCCCGCAGGGCGGTCGAGCAGGAGTTGGGTGAGCCGGTCAGCGCGATTTTCTCTGAGTTCAGCGAACCCGTCGCCGCGGCCTCTATCGCGCAGGTCCACCATGCACGACTGGCCGAGACCGGCGAAGAGGTCGCCGTCAAAGTCCTGCGCCCCGGCATCGAAAAGGCTTTCCGCAAGGATATTGATGCGTTTTACCTCGCCGCCCGCATGGCCGAGATTTTCTCCCCCGGATCGCGCCGCTTGCGCCCGATGGAGGTGATCGAGCATTTCGACGGCGTCGTGCGGGGGGAGTTGGACCTACGACTGGAAAGCTCTGCCGCGTCGGAGTTCGCCGCCAACACCAAAGATGACACCGGGTTTCAATTGCCCGAGATAAAATGGAATTATTCGGGCCGCCGCGTGATGACGCTGGGCTGGGCCGATGGCCTGCCGCTGGGCGACAACGCCGCGCTGGATGCGGCGGGGCACGACCGTGTGGCGCTGTCGGAACGGGTGCTGCAACTCTTTTTGCAACACGCCCTGCGCGACGGCTATTTCCACGCCGACATGCACCAAGGCAACCTCAAGGTCGCAGCCAATGGCGATATCATCGCTTATGACTTCGGCATCATGGGCCATATCGACAGCTATACCCGCCGCGTCTACGCCGAGATCCTCTATGGCTTCATCCGCCGCGATTACGAGCGCGTGGCCAAGGTGCATTTTGAGGCGGGTTACGTGCCTGCCGACAAGGATGTCGATGAATTCGCCCGCGCCCTGCGCGCGGTGGGCGAGCCGATTTTCGGCATGGACGCCACCCGCATTTCCATGGCGCGGCTGCTGACCTATCTGTTCGAGGTGACCGAGCGTTTCGGTATGGAAACCCGGACCGAGCTGATCTTGTTGCAACGCACGATGGTCGTGGTCGAGGGCGTGGCCCGCTCGCTCAATCCGCATATTAACATCTGGGAAGTCGCGAGCCCGATTGTGACCGATTACATCACCAAGTCGCTCGGTCCGCGTGCGATCGTCTCTGATCTGCGCGACACGGCGATGGTCATGGCCCGCTTTGGCCCACGTTTGCCGGGGCTGGTCGAACAGGCGCTGAACCGTCAGGCCGAGGAGCAGCCAGAGCGCCGGCCGCGGTTCTGGCGCTACATCGCGGCGACTGCGGTGATGTCCGGCATTGCCGGGGCCACCACAATCGCCCTGATCGGCGCGCTGCTTTAGGGCAGGGGGCCGCGGAGGCCCCCCGCATTTAGGCGATACGTTCGATGGCCATGGCGATGCCTTGCCCGCCGCCGATGCACATGGTGATCAACGCGCGCTTGCCGCCAATCCGCTCCAACTCATAAAGCGCTTTCACGGTGATGATCGCCCCGGTCGCGCCGACCGGGTGGCCAAGGGCGATGGCCCCGCCGTTGGGGTTCACTTTTGCCGGGTCGAATCCCAACTCCTTGCTTACCGCCAGCGCTTGGCTGGCGAAGGCCTCGTTGCTTTCGATCACATCGAAATCATCGGCCTTCAGGCCGGTGCGCTCCAGCAGGCGGCGGACGGCGGGAACCGGGCCGATGCCCATGACTTCGGGGCGCACACCGGCATGGGCGTAGCCAAGGATGCGCGCACGGGGCGTCAGCCCGGCGGCCTCGGCTGCCCCGGCGCGGGCCAGCACCAGCGCCGCGGCACCGTCGTTGATGCCGCTGGCATTACCGGCGGTGACACGCCCGTCCTTCTGGAACACCGGACGCAGCCCGGCCAGCGCCTCGGCCGTGGTGGCCTTGGGGTGTTCATCGGTGTCAAAGGGCACCATGTCTCGCTTGACCTTTACGTCGACCGGCACGATCTGATCCTTGAAATGCCCCGCCGCGATGGCCGCCGCTGCGCGTTCTTGGCTTTGCAGCGCAAAGGCGTCCATCTCCTCGCGGGTGATGGTATGTTCATCCGCGACATTCTCGGCCGTGACCCCCATGTGGCCGGTGCCGAAGGGGCAGTTCAGCGTGCCCAAAAGCATGTCGAGGCTGCGGACATCGCCCATTTTCTGGCCCCAGCGGGCATCAGGCAGAATGTAAGGCGCGCGCGACATGCTCTCGGCCCCGCCAGCAAGGGCGAAATCCGCATCGCCCAGCATCAGGCTTTGGGTCGCCGAGACCAGCGCCTGCACGCCCGAACCGCACAGGCGGTTCACGTTCATCGCGGGCACTTCATCCGGCACGCCCGCCTCGCGCGCGGCGACGCGGCTGAGGTACATGTCGCGCGGTTCGGTGTTGATGACGGTGCCAAACACCACATGGCCGATCTGGTCGGGGCTGACGCCCGCACGCTCCATCGCCGCTGCCGCGACGGTGCTGCCCAGCTTGGTGGGTGGGGTACCGGCAAGGCTGCCGCCGAAAGTGCCGATGGCGCTGCGCGCACCGCTCAGGATGACGATATCGTCTGACATGAAACTCTCCTTTGGTCGTTGTCCGCACTATGGGCCGGGGGCGGGGCAAAGTCAGTGGAAACTTCCCGTCAAAGCGCGGCTTGACAGGGGCGGGGCTGCGCGCGACATATCCGTCATGACGGACAACACAGACAAGATCCTGACACAGCTGCCAGCCCGCTTGAAAGCGGCGCGACAGGGGCAGGGGCTATCGCTTGATGCGGTGGCCAAGCTTTCGGGCGTGTCGCGCTCCATGGTGAGCCAGATCGAGCGCGGCGAATCGAGCCCGACGATCGCCACGCTGTGGAACCTCACGCGCGCATTGCAGGTGGATTTCGCCGGGCTTTTGGATGGTGCGCCGACAGAGGCCCAGATCGAAGTGCTGCGAAGCGCCGCCGTGCCGACGATCAGCAACCTTGGGTCAGGCTGCCGCATCCGCATCTTGTCCCCGCCCGAAGAGGCCGGCCATCACGAGGTTTACGAACTGCTCATCGCCGAGGGTGGCATGCTCGACAGTGCGCCGCATACCCGTGGCGCGCGCGAGCATCTGAGCGTTTTCGAGGGGGCAGTCGAAGTGACCAGCGGTGTGGGGACCGAGCAGCTGCAGGCCGGAGACACGGCCCGCTATGCCGCCGACGTGCCCCATGCGATCCGCGCGACCGCTGGGCCGGTGCGTGCCTTTTTGGTGGTGCAAGACGCCTGATCTCCGGTATATCGGAATAAATCCGCCATTTCGGAAATCCTCTATTTCGGAACGACCTCCGTTATGGTAGACGCTCCCCTGAAAAGGAGAGCCTTATGACCCAAGCATTTCTATCCCATGTCACCGACACCCTAGCCGAGATCGACGCCGAGGGCATGATGAAGCGCGAGCGGCTCATCACCACCCCGCAGGGCGGTGAGATCGCGGTGGGCGAGCGCGAGGTCATCAACCTCTGCGCCAACAACTACCTCGGCCTCGCCGATCACCCCGAGTTGATCGCCACCGCCAAAGAGGCGATGGATGAGAAGGGATTCGGCATGGCCTCGGTCCGCTTTATCTGCGGCACGCAGGACATCCACCGCGAGCTGGAGCAGAAGCTGGCGGGCTTTCTCGGGCATGACGATTCGATCCTCTTCGCCGCCTGTTTCGACGCCAATGGCGGGCTGTTCGAGCCGCTTTTGGGGCCGGAGGACGCGGTGATTTCAGACGCGCTGAACCATGCCTCGATCATCGACGGCATTCGTCTGTGCAAGGCGAAACGCTACCGCTATGCCAACAGCGACATGGCGGACCTGGAAGCCAAGCTGAAGCAGGCCCGCGAGGACGGCGCGCGGTTCATCATGATCGCGACCGACGGGGTCTTCTCCATGGACGGCTATCTGGCGAACCTGCCCGAGATCGTGGCACTGGCCGAGAAATATGAGGCGCTGGTGATGGTGGATGACTGCCACTCCACCGGCTTTATGGGGCCAAAGGGTGCAGGCACGCCCGCGCATCACGGGGTCAAGGTCGACATCGTGACCGGCACGCTGGGCAAGGCGCTTGGCGGGGCCATCGGCGGCTATATCGCAGGGCCGCAGCCGGTGATCGACCTACTGCGCCAGCGCGCGCGGCCCTATCTGTTTTCCAACTCCCTGCCGTCGTCGATCGTGCGCGCCGGCATCCGGGCGCTGGAACTGGTCGAAGACGGCGATGATCTGCGCGCACGCCTCTTTGAGAATACGGAATACTGGCGTGCGGGGCTGGAGAAGTTGGGCTTTGACCTGCTGCCCGGTGAGCACCCCATCGTGCCCGTCATGCTGGGCGAGGCGCAGTTGGCGCAGGACATGGCCGCACGGCTATTCGAGGAGGGCGTCTATGTTTCCGGCTTCTTCTTCCCGGTGGTGCCGCGTGGTCAGGCGCGCATCCGCACGCAGATGAACGCTGCACTTACTCGGGCGCAACTCGACCGCGCGTTGAAGGCATTCGAAGTCGCGGGCAAAGCCTGTGGGGTGATCGAATGACCACGAATGAAATGAAAGCGCTGGCCAAGCTGCACCCCCGCGAGGGGCTGTGGATGACCCATGCGCCAGTGCCCGAGATCGGCCCCGAGGACGTGCTGATCAAGATCAACAAGACCGGCATCTGTGGCACCGATATCCACATCTGGAACTGGGACGATTGGGCCGCCGGGACGGTGCCGGTGGGGCTGATCACGGGCCATGAGTTCGCGGGCGAGATCGTCGAGTTGGGCCGCAATGTCGAAGGGCTTGAGATCGGGCAGCGCTGTTCGGGCGAGGGGCATCTGATCGGCAAACAGTCACGCCAAAGCCGTGCGGGGAAGTTCCACCTCGATCCCGCGACACGCGGCATCGGGGTGAACGAACAGGGGGCCTTTGCGCAATACCTCAAGCTGCCCGCCTTTAATGTCGTGCCGCTGCCGGACGAGATTTCCGACGACATCGGCGCGATCCTCGACCCTCTGGGCAATGCGGTGCATACCGCGCTGAGTTTCGATCTGGTGGGTGAGGATGTGCTCATCACAGGCGCGGGGCCCATCGGAATCATGGCGGCGGCGGTGGCGCGGCATGTCGGCGCGCGGCATGTGGTGATCACGGATGTGAACCCCGACAGGCTGGCGCTGGCGGAAAAGGTCGCCGATGTGGTGACAGTGAACGTGGCCGAAGAGGATTTGGCTGATGTGATCCCCCGGCTGAAGATGAAACAGGGCTTTGACGTGGGCCTTGAGATGTCGGGCAACCAGCAGGCGCTGGATCAGATGGTTGAGGCCATGACCATGGGCGGGCGCATCGCCATGCTGGGCATCCCGCCGGGCAAATCGCCGGTGGATTGGAGCCGTATCGTGTTCAAGGCGATCACCATCAAAGGCGTCTATGGCCGCGAGATTTTCGAGACGTGGTACAAGATGATCGCCATGTTGGAGAACGGGCTCGATGTCTCTGCCATTATCACCCATCGCTTCGGGGTCGATGATTTCGAGCAGGGCTTTGCCGCGATGAAATCTGGCCAGTCGGGCAAGGTCGTGCTCGACTGGACCTAAGCCACTCAGGGGCGCAGACGGTTGCGCCCCTGCTGGGTCAGCACCCAAACCTCATCCCCCTCAAACACCGCTGCACAAAGCGGTTTGCCATAGCCCGCGCCGGTGTCGAGGTTCACCCGGTTGCCGTAATGCATGGCGCTGTCCACCGGCGTGTGGCCGTGGACGACCAGCTTGGGATGGGGCGCGGTGAATTCGTGAAACTCCTTGCGGATCCACAGCAGATCATCCTCGCGCTGCGCGTCCAGCGGCACTTCGGGGCGGATGCCCGCATGGGCAAAGAACAGGTCGGGTGTCTGATGCGACAGGGCGAGGGATTTCAGGAAGTCCACATGCGCCTGCGGCACCGTTTCGCGGGCTTTCTCGTGTACCTCTGACATCCGGTCGCGCCCGCTGACCGAAACCCCGTAGGATCCGAGCGTCGTATCCCCGCCCAAACGCGGGTTCAGCCAGTTAAGTTCAACGAGCAAGAGCGGATCATGGCGGGGGAAATCCTCCATGAACCAGCTGAACATGCGGTCATGATTGCCCATGAGGAAGGTCCAGTTGCGCCCCTCGGCCTTGCCCTGCGCCAGCCGTTCGATCACCGCTTTGCTGTCGGGGCCACGGTCGGTGTAATCGCCAAGGAAGACGATGCGCGCGTCCGGCCCGCCGTCTTCTTCGATCAAGGTTAACACGCGCTCAAGCTCGGCGGCGTAACCGTGGATGTCTCCGATGGCGTAGATGGGGCTGGGCATATTCGTTCCTATCCTTCTGCACCCCCTCGTGATGCCGCAAAGCCACCGCGAAGGAAAGGCTCAGTCAATGGATGCCCCTAAATGCAAAAGCGCCCCGCGAGGGGGCGCTTTAAGATTGTGCAGCGGGCGGTCTCAGGCCACGTCGAATTGCAGCGGCTTGATCTGCCGGAACATGCCGGTGTCGCGCAGCTTGCCGATCACAGTTTCTGGCACCTGATCGTCAACATAGAGCAGGGCAATCGCCTCGCCCTTGGCGGTGTGGCGGCCCAAGGTGAAGTTGGCGATGTTCACGCCGTTTTCGCCCATGGTCTGGCCCAAGGTGCCGATGATGCCCGGCACATCTTCGTTGGTTGTGTAGAGCATGTGCTCCCCGATCTCGGCGTCGATGGTGATGCCTTTGATCTGGATAAAGCGCGGCTTGCCGTCCGAGAACACGGTGCCCGCGATGGAGCGCTCGCGCTTTTCGGTCACCACGGTTACTTTGACATAGCCGTCGAAGACGCCGGATTTGTCTTGGTTGGTGGTGCTGATCTGGATGCCCTTTTCACGGGCGACCACGGGGGCCGAAACCATGTTCACGTCCGGGTTGGCGCGCTTCATAATGCCCGCCACGACGCCACAATTCAGCGCCTTGAGGTTCATCTGGCCGACGGAGCCGTCATAGAGGATGTTGATCGCTTTGATCGGCTCGTCGGTCATCTGACCGATGAACGCGCCCAAATGCCCGGCCAGTTTGACCCATGGGCCCATGACCTTGGCTTCTTCGGCGGTGACCGATGGCATGTTCAGCGCGTTGGTCACGGCGCCGGTCAGCAGGTAATCTGACATCTGCTCGGCCACTTGCAGCGCCACGTTTTCCTGCGCTTCGGTGGTCGCGGCACCAAGGTGCGGCGTGCAGACCACGTTGGGCAGGTTGAACAGCGGGTTCTCCTTGGCCGGTTCCTCGGCGAAGACATCGAAACCCGCGCCCGCTACATGGCCGGATTCTAGCAGGTCGGCCAGTGCCTCTTCGTCAACCAGACCGCCGCGGGCACAGTTGATAATGCGCACGCCGGGCTTGGTTTTTTCAAGGTTCTCGCGGCTGAGGATATTCGCCGTCTGCTCGGTGAAGGGGACGTGGAGGGTAATGAAATCGGCGCGAGTCAGCAGCTCGTCCAGCTCGACCTTTTCGACGCCCATCTTCTCGGCCTTTTCCTCGCCCAAGAAGGGGTCATAGGCCACGACTTTCATCTTGAGGCCCCGCGCGCGGTCGCAAACGATGCCGCCGATGTTGCCCGCGCCGATGACGCCCAGCGTCTTGCCGGTCAGCTCAACGCCCATGAACTTAGACTTTTCCCATTTGCCCGCGTGGGTGGAGGCCGACGCTTCGGGGATTTGCCGTGCCACGGCGAACATCATCGCGATGGCGTGTTCGGCAGTGGTGATCATGTTGCCGAAGGGCGTGTTCATGACGATCACACCCTGTTTCGACGCGGCTTCTTTGTCGATATTGTCGGTGCCGATGCCCGCGCGGCCGACCACTTTGAGGTTCGGCGCATTGGCGAGGATCTTTTCCGTCACCTTGGTGGCAGAGCGGATCGCGAGGCCGTCATAGTTGCCGATAACTTCTGCCAGTTTGTCTTTGTCCTTGCCCAGATCGGGCTGGAAATCGACGTCGATGCCACGGTCGCGAAAGATCTGAACGGCGGCTTCCGACAGGCTGTCGGAGATGAGTACTTTGGGAGCCATGTTTGTGGTCCTTTTCAAAAATAGGGGGCAGGGGCGGCGCGTGGGATCACGCGCCTGCCGGAATGCTTTGGGCGTTGATTAGGCGTTGATTTCGGCTTCAAAGGCCCATTCGAGCCACGGCAGCATCGCTTCGATATCAGCCGTTTCAACCGTGCCGCCGCACCAGATACGCAGGCCCGGAGGGGCATCGCGGTAGGCGCCAATGTCGAGCGCCGCACCTTCGTCCGCGAGCCGTTTGGCCACGGCCTTGGCAAAGGCTGCACCGTCCTGAATGCGATCATCGGTGAACTTCAGGCAGACCGAGGTGTTGGACCGTGTCGCCGGATCGGTAGCGAGGAAATCGATCCAGTCATGCGCCTCGACGAACTCGGCGATGGCCGCCGTATTGGCATCGGCCCGTGCGATCAGCCTCTTGAGGCCGCCCACGGATTTCGCCCAGTCCAGCGCCAGCAGGTAATCTTCGACGCAGAGCATGGAGGGCGTGTTGATCGTCTCGCCCTTAAAGATGCCCTCATTCAGCTTGCCGCCTTTGGTCAGGCGGAAGATTTTCGGCAGGGGCCATGCGGGGGTGTAATTCTCAAGCCGCTCGACCGCGCGAGGGCTGAGGATCAACATGCCATGGGCCGCTTCGCCGCCCAGCACCTTCTGCCAAGAGAAGGTCGTCACATCCAGCTTGTCCCACGGCAGGTCCATTGCAAAGGCCGCCGAAGTGGCATCGCAAAGCGTCAGACCCGCGCGGTCCGCGGGGATCGCGTCGCCGTTTGCCATCCGCACGCCGGAGGTGGTGCCGTTCCAAGTGAAGCAGACGTCGTTGTCATAGTTCAGCGCGGCCATGTCGACGATCTCGCCGTATTCGGCGGTGTGAACCTGCGCTTCGATTTTCAGCTGCTTGACCACATCGGTGACCCAGCCTGCGCCGAAGGATTCCCATGCCACCATCTCAGCCGGGCGTTCGCCCAAGAGCGACCACATGGCCATCTCGAATGCGCCGGTGTCGGAGGCGGGCACGATGCCGATGCGGTAATCCGCAGGCACGCCGAGCACCTCGCGGGTGGTTTCGATCGCTTCCAGCAGCTTGGCCTTGCCGGGTGCGGCACGGTGACTGCGGCCCAGCGGTGCACCCGCGAGCTTAGTCAGATCGAATGTGGGGATTTTGGCGCAGGGGCCGGAGGAGAAACGTGGGTTTGCCGGTACGGCAACGGGTTTCGCTTCCGGGCGCGATGCCGGTTGTTCAATAGCCATTTATGCTACCCTCTCAGATAATCGCCCTTCGTTGGGGAAGGGTGTCCCACTTGCCGAGATACGCGGGGAGGCCGGGCTGGCACAAGTCGCAAAATGACGCTAGGACGCCGGTCATGTCGCTTTGCGCGGCGCGAATGATGCGGATCGGAAACTTATGTTCACGGCAATCTTGTTGACCTCCCCCTCCAACCCCTCTCTCGATGCGGCGCTGGTCGAAAGCCTGCGCAACGCTTGGGGCGGGGGCGACGCGCTTTGGCTGGCCCCGGATGAGGCGGCAGAGTTCTCGCTGGCCCAGATGCCGGAAAACCGTTGGGACGTTTGGGAAAGCTGCCAGTCGATGGGAGTCGATCTGGTGATCGTGCCCAGCGAAGGGCGCCGCAAGAAGATGCTGCTGGCCGATATGGACAGCACGATGATCCAGCAGGAATGCATTGACGAGTTGGCCGAGGAAGCGGGCGTTGGCGCGCATGTGAAAGAGATCACCGCCCGCGCCATGAACGGCGAGTTGGATTTCGACGGCGCGCTGCGCGAACGTGTCGGTCTGCTGAAAGGGCTGGAAGCCGCTGTCATCGACAAGGTCTTGGCCGAGCGGATCACCCTGATGCCCGGCGGCGGTGCCTTGGTGGGCACGATGAAGGCCAATGGCGGCTATGCCGCGCTGGTTTCGGGCGGGTTCACTGCCTTTACTGCCAAAGTGGCCGAGATGCTGAACTTTGATGAGAACCGTGCCAATACGCTGCTGGTCGATAAGGCCGTGCTGACCGGCGATGTGGGCCTACCGATCTTGGGGCGCGAGGCCAAGGTCGCCGCGCTGGAAGAGATCACCGCAAAGCTGGGGATCACCGAAGATCAGGTCGTCGCCGTGGGTGATGGGGCCAATGATCTGGGCATGTTGGGGCGGGCTGGCATGGGCGTGGCGCTGCATGCAAAGCCCTCTGTCGCGGCGGAATGCGACATCCGCATCAATTTTGGCGATCTGACCGCGCTGCTGTTCGTGCAGGGCTATGCGCGTACCGAATTCGCTGGCTGAGATTGCCCGCATGGCACTGCCGGTTCGTCAGAGCAAAGCGGCAGTGCGATGGTCTTACAGCAGCGCCGCCGCTGGTTTCAGCATTCCGGTTTCTAACCCCCGCCAGTTGGTGATCGGCGTGTTCATCCGCTTGATCGCCGCTGGGTGATTGGCGTCCAGCGCCCCCAATTTGACCAAGAGCGCGGTGATCGCGCATTCGGCGGCGCGGGTGGTTCCGCAGGCGGCTTTGAGCGCGATGCCCAACTTGCACTCGGGCCAAATGGCGATGAAGAAGCCTTCGGCGCCGGTTTTCAGGGCTACCTTACCGTCCATCGCCCGCATCAGTTCCGTGCAGGCGCGGCCTTCGCCAGCGACGAGTTCGGGGTGTAGGCGCATGGCTTGGTGCAGGCGCGCCTCAGCAGAGCCTTCGGGGGCGGCGGCGAAATGCGCCATTGCGCGGGCCATGCCGTGTAGGGTGCAGGCCGGGTTCGGGGCCGAACAGCCGTCGATGCCATAGCCGGGCGAGGTTTCTTGGGTGACCGTTTCAAACGCTTCAAGGCAGGCTTTTTGCACCGCGTGATCGGGCTTTTCGTAATCCGCTCCCCCGCCGAGGTGTTTGTTCAGCGTGAGGAAGCCCGCGTGTTTGCCTGAGCAGTTGTTGTGGATCTGGCAGGGTTTCTCATGGGCGCGGATCAGCCCCTCCATCGCGTCGCGGTCGTTGGGTTCTTGCGCCCCGCAGCGGAAGTCGTCGTCACTCAGCCCCAGCGTGTCGAGCCAGACGCCCACCCGGTCGGTGTGGATGGCGGCACCTTGGTGCGAGGCACAGGCGAGGGCCAGTTGTTCGGTGCTCAGACCCGCCTTGTCGGCCGCGCCGGAATTGATCAGCGGCAGCGCCTGGATCATCTTGGAGGACGAACGGGGCAGGATCACTTTTTCCGGATCGCCCCATGCTTCGACGATCTGGCCGCTCGCATCGCAGATCACGGCGTGACCGGAATGAACGCTTTCCAGAAAGGGTCCGCGCCAGATTTCCGCAAATGGGGCTGCTTTGGTCATGAGGTTCATCCTGTTTCTGGGCGAAATCCTGCCAATCAGGGTTTCGTCGGTCGCGCGTTTGCCGTTATTGTGGTTGGTGTCGAACAGATAACAGACGCCCGCAAGAGAGCAACCCGCCCAAGGTTGCCCGGACGGGGTCTGTGGACGTGTTGAGGTCAAGGACGGCTGGAGGCTGGACAGATGGGAATGATGAAGACATGTGGTCTTGCACTTGGGGCGCTCGCCCTTGTGGCAAGCGGCGCTGTGGCGCAGGAGCAGAGCACCAACCGGGTGGCTGCCAAGACCGACTGGAGCGTCTTTGTAGAAGATAACCCGACAGAATGCTGGGGCGTTTCAACGCCCAAGGAAGTCGTCAACACGCGCGATGGGCGTGTGGTGGCGGTGAACCGGGGTCAGACATTGCTGATGGTTTTCTACCGCCCCTCGGCTGAGGCCAAGGGTCAGGTCGCCTTCACCGGCGGGTATCCTTTTGCCTCGGGGTCGACGGTCAATATGAACATTTCCGGCAATGAGTTCGAGCTGTTCACCGAAGGCGAGTGGGCTTGGCCGGCAACCACGGCGGATGATGCCAAGATCATTGCGGCAATGAAGCGCGGCGCGGATGCGACGCTGACAGCGCGGTCTTCGCGCGGGACGCAGACCAAGGACACATTCTCGCTGCTGGGCTTTACCGCGGCGGTCGAAGATGCGGCGAAGCGTTGCGGCGGTTGATAACCGCCAGAATGGTTTTAGGAACGGCCTCGCAATCGCGGGGCCGTTTTCGTTTGCGGATCAAGGTTGCCACTTAGGGCCAGAAGCAAGCCGCTGGCGCCGGGCCACGGGCATGAAAAAGCCGCGGCCTCCTTTCGGAAGCCGCGGCTCATAGTGCATCAGCTATGTCAGCGTCAGGCCGCCCGCGACAGCGGTGCCGCAGCCTCTTCCTCGATGAACGCGCCGTGCAGCGCTTTGATCACCGGCTGCAGCGACTCGCGTTCGACGATGAACTGTACGTCCACGTTGCGCGGCCCTTGGCTCGCGCCGATTGCCGTCTGACCGGCCTCGGCAATGGCCACCAGGCCGCGTTGCAGCACCGACAGCCCGTTCAGGTCACGCCCGATGACCGAGGCCATCGACAGCGTTTTCGTCGTGATCTCGGCCGCGGGATAGATCTGTGCCAGATCTTTCTCCACCCGGCGCATCCTCTTGAGCGACGCATCAAGGTAGTGCGTGATCGTATTGGCGTTCGACACCTTCGAGACGATCCGCACATTATGCCGTGTCAGTACATCGAGGATCGCGGTGTCGTAACCTTTCACGCCGACCATGTCCTGTTCGAACAGCTCGAACGCGACAATGTCCAAACCCGTGACGATTTCCACCGCAGGCGTCTCGGCCTTGCGGTCGTCGATCAGCGTGCCGGGGTCTTCGGGCTCAAAGGCATTGGTCACGCGCAGCGGCACATCGGCCTGACGCAGGGTCTTGGCCGCCTTGGGGTGGATCGCTTCCATCCCCATGTTCGACAGCTGATCCGCCACGTCATAGTTCGTGCGCCCGATCTTTTTGACGGCATGTTCGCCGACCAGTTTCGGATCGCAGGACGACAGGTGGAATTCTTTATGAATGATCGCCTCGCGCGCACCTGTTAGGGCGGCGAGCTTGGAGAAGGTCACCTCGGAATAACCGCGGTCAAACTCACGCATCAAGCCTTCGGCGCATTGTGCATAGCCGGTGACGATGGGCATCTCGGTATGCGGGTCGATGCCATCCATCGCCTGAGCGATGCGCTCGTCCAGCGTGACATTGCCCTCGTCGCGCCAACCAGAGAGGTCAACGAAACGGGCGTTCACACCAGCGCGTTGCAGCATGATCGTGGTGACGAAAGCGGAATGCGCCTCGCCCAGACCGGACAGCAGCTCACGGATTTGCAACATGTGTTCCGACAGGCGGAAGTGGCCGTAGGCGCAGAGGCGTTGCAGGTCGATCAGGCAGTTGCGGGCACCATGGGTGCGCTCGGACACAAAGGCGTCGGCCTGCTCGATGTCACCGGGATGCTCAAGCACCTCGCGGTGCACGCGCTGCATCTCGGCGGACACGCGGGTCAGCGCCTCATGCCAACCGTGGTCGTTGCTGGCGTTGGCAAGATGCGCATAGACACCCGGCTCGCCGGATTTTTTATGCTCCAGCAGCAGGTTCGTGATCCCGCCAAAGGCGGAGACCACGAAGACGCGCCCGTAGATGTCCGCGCCCTTACGGTCACCGACAAAGAGCGTATCCTTGAGCTGGTTCACGCGGGACATGGACGTCCCGCCGATTTTTTCGACAGTGTGGGACGGTTGGGTCATATAACTTACGCTACCTCCTCGGCAGGCGCATAGGAGCCGTCTTCACGGTGCACTTCGTTGCCAGTGACTGGCGGGTTGAAGCAGCACGCCATGTGCAGTTCTTCCTCTGCGCGCAGGGTGTGTTTGTCGTTCAGGTTCAGGGCGTACATCACGCCGGGGGTGATCTCGTGGGTCTCGCCTGTGGCGAGGTCCGTGATCGACCCCTTGCCCTTCATGCAATAGACGCTCTCAAAGTGGTGCTTGTAGTGGAACGTGTGTTCCGACCCGGCCTCAAGAACGGTGATGTGGAAAGAGAATCCCATCTTGTCATCAGCCAAAAGCAAGCGTGTGGACGTCCATTGAGCGTCACCAACGTGACGGTCTGTGCCCTGAAGTTTGTTAAAATCGCGTACAATCATCGGTATTACTCCGCTGCCAGTTTCATGTTGCCCGTCACATCGCGGGTCGCCTGCAGAAGGATATCAAACCCTTCGCGCATGACCTTCTCCGGCGTGGTGAGCGGGGCGAGATATTTAACGATTTCGTCGTTCGCGCCCGATGTTTCGATCACGAGGCCTAATTCATAGGCACGCGCACAGATTGCACCGGCCAGCTCGCCCGAGCCGACATCGACGCCCTGCATCAGGCCGCGGCCTTTCAGCGTGGCACCTTCGACCAGATCAGCGACATCCTTGAGCGCGGTGGTCAGCACGACAGCTTTCTCGGCCAGCGACTTTTCGAACTTGTCGTCGGACCAGAACTTCTCAATCGCGACGCGGGCGGTGACAAAGGCGTGGGTGTTGCCACGGAAGGTGCCGTTGTGCTCGGCTGGCTTCCAGATGTCATGCTCAGGCGCGATCAGCAGGGCCGCGAAGGGCAGGCCAAAGCCCGACAGCGATTTCGCTTGGGTAACCATGTCGGGCTTGATGCCGGACGCCTCAAACGAAAAGAAGCTGCCCGAACGGCCACAGCCCGCCTGAATGTCGTCGATGATCAGCAGCGCGCCATGTTTGCGGGCGATCTTCTCGATGCCCTGCATCCATGCGTCGGAGGCCGCGTTCAGACCGCCTTCGCCTTGGATCGGCTCAAAGATAAAGGCCGCCGGGGCGTCGATGCCCGAGGAGGGGTTCGACAGCATGGCGTCGATCATTTCCAGCGTGTCGACGTTTTCGCCCAGCGATCCCTCGAAGGGCATATGCGTCACGTCGGCCAACGAGCCACCGCCCGCGCCGCCGCGCTTGCCTTTGTTGCCGGTCAGCGCCAGCGCGCCCATGGTCATGCCGTGGAAGCCGTTGGTGAAGGAGATCACGTTCGTGCGCCCCGTCACCTTACGGGCCAGCTTGATCGCGGCTTCAACGGCGTTGGTGCCGGTTGGGCCGGTCATCATGATCTTATAGTCCATGCCGCGCGGCTTGAGGATGTTTTCCTCATATGCGTTCAGGAATGCCGCTTTGGTGTCGCTGTGGAAGTCGAGACCATGGGCGATGCCATCATTGGTGATGTGCTCCACCAGCGCGGCCTTCATGTCAGGGTCGTTGTGGCCGTAGTTCAGCGAGGAGCAACCGGCGAGGAAGTCAATGTAGCGGTTGCCTTCTTCGTCGAACATTTCCGAGCCGCTGGCGCGGGTAAAAACGGCGTTCATGCCACGGCAATAGGAGCGCGCTTCGCTCTCGCGGCGGGTAAAGATGGTCGTGTTCTGTGCCATGTCTTTAGGCATAGGAATATCCTTTCTCTTCAAAAGAATCTGTCGTGTGAATTGTCAGCTACGGTTTACGCGGCGCGTTTGAGCGCGGCAGTCTCGGGCAGCGTGATCGTCACCATATGTTCGGTGTCGTGCGCGCCATCGAAATGCGCGTCTTTGGTAAAGTGTGGGGCATCCGAAAGGTCGCCGCCGACGTGATTGGCAAAGCTGCGGAACAGCCCCCAGGAGGCGTCATTGTCCCGGGTGATCGTGGTCTTGAGGGTCTTGGCGTCCTCAGTCTCATCGCGGTTCACCAGTTCCATCAGCATGGTTTTACCCAGACCAAGGCCACGGGCCTTGGGGCTGACGGCGACCTGCCAGACAAAGAAGGCGTCTTGGGCTGGGATCATATGGCCGGAGATCCAGCCAACGATATCGCCGTCCATTTCAGCCACGACACAGGTGTCGCGGAAGTGGTCGGCTTGGATCAGGTTCGCGTAGAGCGAGTTCTCGTCGAGCGGCTTGCAGTCGCGAATCAACCGCCAGATGGCGGCTCCGTCCTCGGCAATGGGCTTACGCAGCTTGGGTGTGCGGGCTTTCTTTATGTCGAGTTCATTCTGCATCCGGTCGGGGCTCCCTTGTTGTTTCGATAAGCTAAGTAGGGCATGTCGGGTAATACTTCAACATTCAAAGCAAAATACCTCAAAATACGCTTATAGCGTGGTTTCAGAGGCATACTTATGTGCATATTTGCTTCGTAAGGCTAATGAAATTGGACCGTTTCGTTTAGCTATACTAAGCGTTCAGGGTGGTTTTGACCGATTGCTGAAATTGCCGCCAATGTGCAATGATGCACCATGACGCAGAAACATCCCGACCGGGTCGACGAAAGTCTGATCGCTTTGCGCCGCATTTTGCGGGCCACTGAACTCTATGCACGCGATTTGGCGCAGGCGGCGGGGGTCACTCCCGCGCAGTTGCGCGTGTTGCAGATCGTAGGAGAGAAGAAAGACCCCACCGCCAAGACCCTCGCCAACCAGATGGGCGTCAGCCAAGCCACCGTGACCGCCTTGGTCGACAAGCTGGTGGCGCGCAGTTTGGTCTCGCGGCAGCCCTCGGCCCAGGACCGTCGGCAGACCAACATCACCCTGACCACCCAAGGTGAGGATGTGTTGGAGGAAGCCCCCGATGCGTTGCAACAGCGCTACGTCCGGGCCTTTGCGGATCTCGCCGATTGGGAGCAGGCGCAGTTGGTGTCTTCGTTGGAGCGTGTGGCGGCGATGCTGAATGTGGACAGTCTGGATGCCGCGCCGGTTCTGGCGACGGGTGAATTGCGGATGAGCAAAAAGACCTATTGAGATTGACCTCAAGGCGCGGGCAGCCAAACCCTTTTGCAAATCGCGTCATTTCTTATATAGAGACCCATCCCTAGCCTGTGAGTCTTTGAAATGTCCGCTTCCGCGCCCATCACCCAAGACGTGATGACCCTTCCCCGCAAGTTGCCTGAGGGGCCGATCAACCTTGTCGGTCTGACCCGTGACGCCATGCGTGACGTGTTGATCGCAAACGGCACGCCTGAGAAACAGGCGAAGATGCGTGTGGGGCAAATCTGGCAGTGGATCTACCAGTGGGGGGTGCGGGACTTCGACGCGATGACGAACCTCGCCAAGGGCTACCGCGCTCAATTGGCAGAGAAATTTGTGATCGAAGTGCCCGAAGTGGTGACCCGCAAGGTCAGCGAAGATGGCACCCGCAAATACCTCGTTCGGATCGCGGGCGGGCATGAGGTTGAGGTGGTTTATATCCCCGAAGAGGGGCGCGGCACGCTTTGTGTGTCCAGCCAAGTGGGCTGCACGCTGACCTGTTCCTTCTGCCACACGGGCACGCAGAAACTGGTCCGCAACCTGACCGCTGGAGAGATCATCGGTCAGGTCATGGTAGCGCGCGACGATCTGGACGAATGGCCAGAGGTCGGTGCCCGCAAGGACGAGACCCGGCTTCTAAGCAATATCGTGCTTATGGGCATGGGCGAGCCGCTGTATAATTTCGAGAACGTGCGCGACGCGATGAAAATCGCCATGGACCCCGAGGGCATTCAGCTTTCGCGGCGCCGCATCACGCTGTCGACCTCCGGCGTTGTGCCCGAGATCCACCGCACCGCCGCCGAGATCGGCTGTCAGTTGGCCGTGTCCTTTCATGCCACTACTGACGAGGTGCGCAACAAGCTGGTGCCGATCAACAAGCGATGGAACATCGAAGCGCTGTTGGAAGCGCTCAAGGCCTATCCCAAGGTCAGCAATTCCGAGCGGATCACCTTTGAGTATGTGATGCTAAAGGACGTGAACGACAGCGACGAAGACGCGCATCGTTTGGTCGAGTTGATTAAGGGCATCCCGGCCAAAATTAACTTGATCCCCTTCAATGAATGGCCCGGTTCGCCCTATGAGCGGTCGTCCAACAATCGCATCCGCGCCTTTGCCGATATCGTCTATAACGCGGGCTATGCCTCGCCCGTGCGCAAGCCCCGGGGCGAAGACATCATGGCCGCTTGTGGTCAGTTGAAATCGGCCACCGAACGGGCACGCAAGTCGCGCAAGCAGATCGAAGCTGACGCCGGGATGGGCGGCTAAGCCAGCCCCGGCCGCCTGCGTGCAAGCGCCTTTGCAGTGACACCCTCGGCGGCAATGTCGCCGGGGATATCTTCTCCCCGCAGCAAAGCGGCGGCAAGGCGCGCCAGCGCTGGCGCGGTCTGGATGCCATAGCCACCTTGGCCCGCCAGCCAGAAAAACCCCTCCCCCTCGGGATCAAAGCCCGCCACCGGGTCACCGTCGGGCAGGAAACTGCGCAGCCCGGCCCAGCGGCTTTCAATGCGCGGGCGGTGAAGGTCGAATGCGGTTTCGATCCGGTCGATACAGATCGCAATATCCAATTCCTCGGGCTGGGCGTCACAAGGGGGCGAGGGCGTGGCGTCCGCAGGTGAAATCAGCAGTTTGCCCGCATCGGCTTTGAGGTAGAACTGCTCATCGATATCCACCACCATCGGCCAGCGGTCTGGTGCCATGCCATCGGGTGGCGCCACCGTCAGCGCGGTGCGGCGTTTCGGGGTGAGACCCGCAGGCGCAAGCCCTGCCAGCGTGGCGATTTCATCGGCCCAAGCCCCTGCGGCATTGACGATGACCGGCGCCTGGAAGGAGCCTTGGTTCGTGTCGACCTGCCAGCCCGCTTCTTGGCGAAGCGCCCGCACCTCGGCCTTGGCTTGCAAGACACCGCCTGCGGCGCGGAAGGTCTTGAGGTAATGCTGGTGCAGCCCGTTCACGTCGATATCCGCTGCCGAAGCATCGCGCAGCCCGGCGCTGGCATAGCCCTTGCGCAGCAGCGGCACGAGTGTCTCGATTTCGGCCCCGGTTAGCGGGGTGACATGGGGCCCCAGTTCCTCGGCGGTGCGCACCAGCGCCGCCTGCTGATCCTGCCGCGCGATGAACACCGCGGCGCGTGGTTCCAGCAGCGGATGCTCCAGATGGGGGCTGGCGGGGGAGTGAAAGAAAGCGGCAGAAGCGCGGGAGAGGGCGCGGATCACCTCCGGCCCATAGGTCACCGTAAACAAGGCGGCAGAGCGGCCCGTGGTGTGATAGCCCGGCTGACTTTCCCGTTCCAACAGCAGCACCCGGCGGTCGCTGGACAATTCTGCGGCGACAGAAGCGCCCGCGATGCCCGCGCCAATGACAATGCAATCGAAACCTGTCGTTGAAATATCCATAATCTGCCCTCTCTGCGCGGAGGCTAGCACCGCCGACTGCCGTGCAAAAGGGCCGATCCCCCGGTCCCTTTCTGCTGTCGAGGCCGCTCGGTGAAATCCGCCATATTGTTGCAATTGCATGAAGTTTTCGGAGAGTGCGCCAAAGCCGTTGACCGAACGCCCCCGCCCGGCGCAGTCTGTCACAAAGGGGCGCACGGCAGGGCCGAACACGCCCCTCCCCACAGGAGTGCTGCCCCATGTCTCATTTGCCCCTTACCAAAACCCTTCCCGCGCTGACGCTGGCCTTTGGCCTGATGGCCTCGGCCTCGGCCTCTGCCGCCGCCGAGCTTGTCATCGGCATGCAGCAGGAGCCCACGTCGCTTGACCCGACGGCGGATGCGACCGCCTCCATCGACAGCATGATGACGCAAAACGTCTTTGAATCGCTGACCACCGTGGCGGAAAACGGCGAGGTGCTGCCCAACCTCGCGGCCTCTTGGGAGGTGTCCGAAGACGGGCTGACCTATACGTTCACGCTGGCCGAAGGCGTGACCTTCCACGACGGCAGCACGCTCGACGCCGAGGATGTAGTCTATTCCTTCGAGCGGGCCATGGGCGAAGACAGCGTGAATCCCTCCAAGGACATCTTCGAGCCGATTGAGAACGTCAAAGCGGTCGACTCGCAGACGGTCGAGATCACGCTGTCCGGCAAAGACGCCTTTTTCCTCTTCAACATGGGGCAGGGCGACAGCGCCATCGTGGCCGCCGAAAGCGCCGAGAGCAACAACGCCAATCCGGTCGGCTCCGGCCCCTTCGAGTTCGACAGTTGGACCCGCGGCGACCGCCTGACGCTGATCAAGAACCCCGATCACCGCGATGCGGCGGATGTGGCGCTGGACAAGGTGGTCTTCCGCTTCATCTCGGACCCCGCCGCCGCCACTGCGGCGATGATGGCCGAAGAGCTTGACGCCTTCCCCGGTTTCCCCGCGCCGGAACTGCTGCCGCAATTCGAGGCCGACCCCCGCTTCCGCGTCAACGTCGGCTCGACCGAGGGCGAAGTGATCCTCGCCATGAACAACGCCAAGCCGCCTTTCGACAATGTTGAGGTGCGCCGCGCCGTGGCCACCGCCATCGACCGCGCCGAGATCATTGAGGGCGCGATGTATGGCCAAGCCGTGCCCATCGGCAGCTTCTACCCGCCCCACGGCACCGCCTATGTCGACCTGACGGACGCCTATCCGCATGACAGCACCAAAGCCGAGGAAATGTTTGAGGCGGCAGGTGTGGCAGGCACCACCATGACCCTGCGCGTGCCGCCGTTTCCCTACGCCACCCGCTCGGCCGAGATCATTCAGAACCAGCTTTCAGAGGCCGGGATCGACGCCAAGGTTGAGAATGTCGAATGGGGTTTCTGGATCGATGAGGTCTACAAGAAAAAGAACTACGACATGACGATCATCGCCCACACCAGCCCCAATGACATGGGCAATTTCGCCCGTGGGCCTGACTACTTCTACGGCTATGACAATGCCGAGATGACCGCCCTGTGGGAGAAGATCACGACTGAGGTCGATGCCGAGGCCCGCGACGAATTGCTCAAGCAAGGCCAGCAGATGCTGTCCGACCAATCGGTGCATGGCTTCCTGTTCCAACTGCCGCTGCTGGGCGTCTTCCGGCAGGAGGTCGAAGGCTACTGGGCTTCCTCGCCTGTGCTCTACATGCCGCTGAAGAACGTGCGCATCGCCAACTAACTTGAAACGGCCGCGGCGCCCCTTGTGCCGCGGCCTTTGGACCTGACTTCGTGGCCTATTTCCTCTTTCGCCGCACGCTTGGTTTCGTGCTAACCCTGCTCGCCGTCTCGCTCGTAGTCTTTGCCGTGATGAACGTGCTGCCGGGCGACCCGGCACTGACCATCCTCGGCATGGACGCCAGCGACGACGCGATTGCGGCGCTGCGCGCGCAGTTGGGGCTGAACGACCCACTGACAACGCGCTATTTCAGTTGGGTCTGGAACGCGCTGCAGGGGGATTTCGGCATCAGCCATTCCTTCCGCGTGCCGGTCTCTGACCTGATCGCCGAGCGGCTGCCGATGACGATCTCCCTCGCCGTGGCGGGGATGCTGGTGACGCTGGTGCTGGCGCTGGGCCTTGGCATCACGGCGGCGGCGCAGCATGGGCGGGCGGGTGACTGGGGGGTGATGTTTCTCAGCCAGCTCGGCATCGCGGTGCCCGCCTTCTGGCTGTCGATCCTGCTGGTGATGCTCTTTGCCGTGAAGCTGCGCTGGCTGCCGCCCGGGGGCTTCGCGGGCTGGGACGATCCGGGGGCGGCGCTGCGGTCGCTCATTCTGCCCACGGTGGCGCTGGCGCTGGTGCAATCGGCGGTGCTGGCGCGGGTCACGCGGACTTCGGCGCTGGAAGTGATGCGGCAGGATTTCGTGCGCACCGCGCGGGCCAGTGGGCTGTCGCGGCGGCGGGTGCTTTGGCGGCATGTGCTGCCCAATGCGCTGGTGCCGATCGTGACCATCGTCGGCATGCAATTCGCCGCGCTGGTCACCGGCACCATCGTGATTGAGAACGTCTTTTACCTGCCGGGGCTGGGGCGGCTGATTTTTCAGTCCATCGCCAACCGTGACCTGCCCACGGTGCAGGCGCTGGTGATGCTTTTCGCCGCCATCGTGGTGACGGCGAATTTCGTGGTCGACCTACTTTACGTGGTCATCGACCCCCGGCTGAAGGCCCGCGCATGAAACGGCTTCCGGCGAACTTTCTGCTCGGCGCGGTGCTGGTCAGCCTTGTGGTTGGGGTGGCGGCGCTGTCGCTGGTCTGGACCCCGCATGACCCGCAGACGATGTCGATCTCGACCAAATTCGCGCCGCCTTCGGCAGAGCATTGGCTGGGCACCGATCAGTTGGGCCGCGACGTGGTGGCGCAACTTATGGCGGCGGCGCGTAATTCGATGGCCGTGGCACTGGTGGCGGTGCTGCTAGGCGGCAGCATCGGTGTGGCGCTTGGCCTGCTCGCCTCGGCACTCGGCGGTTGGGTCGAGGATGCAGTGATGCGGCTGGCCGATCTGGGCTTCGCCTTTCCCGCGCTGCTCTTTGCGATCATGCTGGCGGCGGTCTTTGGGCCGTCGCTGACCAATGCGGTGCTGGCGATCTCATTTATCAATATCCCCATCTTCGCCCGCGTCACCCGTGCCTCTGCCAACCAAATCTGGACGCGCGATTATGTCGCTGCCGCACGCACGGCGGGGCGGGGGCGCTTTGCAATCAGCCGCGATCACATCCTGCCCAATATCGCCGCGGCCATCATCGTGCAGGCCACCATCGAATTTGCCGTGGCAATCCTCGCCGAAGCAGCGCTGAGCTATCTTGGCCTCGGCGCGCAGCCGCCTGCGTCTAGCTGGGGGCGGATGTTGTCGGAGGCGCAGACGTTGATGTATCTCGCCCCGCAACTGGCAATCTATCCCGGCCTTTGCATCGTCGTGGCGGTGCTGGGGTTCGGCCTTCTGGGCGACGGGCTGCGCGATATCACCGACCCGAGGCTGGTGCGCGCGCGATGATCAAACTCAGCAATCTCTCGGTCCATTTCGGCCATGCGGCGGCGCTGCGTGATGCCAATCTGGTGATCGAACGCGGCGACCGCTTGGGTGTCGTGGGTGAAAGCGGTTCGGGCAAGACGCTTCTGGCCCTGTGCCTGATGGGCATGGTCCCCGACAGCGCGCGCCTGACCGGACAGCTTCGCATCGACGGGCAGGACATGGCCCACGCGGCCGAGCGGGACTGGCAGAGGCTGCGCAGCCGCCGCGTCGCGATGGTGTTTCAAGAGCCGATGGCGGCGCTCAACCCGCTGCGGCGGGTGGGCGATACGGTGATGGAGCCGATGCTGCTGCACGACGGGCTGACGCGCCGCGCGGCCCGCGCCCGCGCGCTGAGCCTGTTCGAAGAGGTGGGCATTCCCGATCCCGATCGACGCCTGCGGCAATTCCCGCATGAGATGTCGGGCGGGCAGCGCCAGCGGGTGCTGATCGCGCTGGCCTTGGCCTGCAATCCGATGCTGCTGATCGCGGATGAGCCGACCACGGCACTGGATGCCAATGTAGCGCTGCGGATCACCGACCTGCTGCAACGGCTGGCGCGGGAGCGGCAGATGGCGCTGGTTTTCATCAGCCATGATCTTGCCGCCGTGGCGCGCGCCACCGACGACATCGTGGTGATGTATGCGGGCGATATGGTTGAGCGGGGCCGCACGGCCGAGGTGCTTGGCGCGCCCGCGCATCCCTATACCAAGGGGCTCTTGGGCGCGCGGCCCGATGCCGGTGTGGCGGGGCGGGATGCCCAAGGAAAACGCCGCAGGCTGCCGACCATTCCCGGCACTGTGCCGCCGCTGCATGCGCTGCCCTTGGGCTGCCGTTTCTCGGGGCGCTGCCCGGTTGAACTGCCCCATTGCGCCACGCAGCGCCCGGCCTTTGCGCAGACCGAAACGGGGCGCGGCGCCGCCTGTCATCTGCTGACGGAGCCGCGACATGACTGACGCGCCGCTCTTGGAGGTCCGAAACCTGACCCGCCGTTACAAGCTGCCGCGTCAAAGCCTGCTGCGCGCCCCGCCGGTGCTGACCGCGTTGGAGGGGGCGGCGTTTTCGCTGCATGCGGGCGAGACCTTGGGCGTGGTCGGCGAAAGCGGCTCTGGCAAATCGACATTGGCGCGGCTCATCATGGCGTTTGAACGTCCGGACGCGGGGGAGGTGCTGTTTCAGGGGCGCGATCTGCATGAGCTTCGGGGCGAAGAACTGCGCCGGCTGCGGCGCGGTTTTCAGATGGTGTTTCAAGACCCTTTCGGCTCGCTGAACCCGCGCCGCCGCATTGGCTGGTCCATCGCCGAGCCGCTGCGCGCCAATGGCGAGACAGAGAATATCGGCCACCGTGTCGCCGAAGCCTTGGCGCAGGTCGGGCTGCATCCCGCCGACGCAGGCAAATATCCGCATGAATTCTCGGGCGGGCAGCGCCAGCGCATCGCCATCGCCCGCGCCATCATCACCCGCCCCGCGCTTTTGGTCGCGGATGAGGCGGTCTCGGCCCTCGATGTCTCGGTTCAGGCGCAAATTCTTAATCTTCTGATGGACCTGCAAGATGACCTCGGCCTTGGCATGGTCTTTATCAGCCATGACCTCGCGGTGGTGGGGGCGGTCTGTGACCGGGTGCTGGTGCTGCAGCACGGTAAGACGCTTGAGAGCGGTGCGGCCGCTGATGTGTTGCGCGCGCCCAAACACCCTTATACGAAAACCCTGCTGACAGCCGCAGGAGCACGCCCATGACCCGTTTCGTCCACCTGACCGACCTGCATATCTCGCACCCCGAATTGGCCGACCCGCATCTGCAAAGCGACACGCCCGCCACCCTGCGCCGCGTGGTGGCGGTGATCAATGCGATGGACCCGCAGCCTGATTTTGTCGTGGCCAGCGGCGATCTGACCAATCAAGGCGACCGGGAAAGCTATGCGCTGGTGCACGAGATCACGGCCCCGCTGAAAGCGCCGCTGGTGATGGCCCTTGGCAACCACGACAAACGCGCCGGGTTCAACGCGGTCTTTGCGCCGGGGCTGGCGGATGCGCCCTATTTCCATGATGCGCCGCAGGGTGATCTGCATGTCATCACGCTGGACAGCAGCGTGCCGGGCAAGGTGGCGGGGGCGCTGGACGATGCGCAGTTCAAGTTTCTGGAAGCGGCACTGCAACGTCACCCCGAACTGGCGAAACTCTTGGTCATTCACCACCCGCCGCGCATTGACCCCGAAGCGCTGCCGTGGGGCAGTTTGGATGAGGCCAGCAGCGCGCGTTTGGCTGAAATGCTCAAAGGCCAGCAGGTGGCGGGGATCCTTTCGGGCCATGTGCATGTGAACCGAGTGAGCCATTGGCACGGCATCCCGGTGGTGATCTCCAACGGGATGCATTCTACCATCGATCTAACCGAAACCCGCGACTTGCGCATCGTTGAGGGCACCGGATTCGGGATCTGCGACTGGCATCCCAGCGGCCTGAGCGTTTCTTTCGCGCCGCTTGACCCGACGGCGCGTGAATTGGCGCGGATTGATCGTGAGCAGCTAAAATCCTTTGAATAGAACGACATCCGCCGCGCGCAGTCATCGCCATAGGCCCCATGCTGCGCCGCAGTAAAAAAATTTTTGTTGACCCTCAACTTTTTTAATCTCACACAACGAGAGAATAAAAGGCTGTGCCCGACGCAAGATCGGGCCGCTATTCACGGGGAGGGTGAATTTGCCGACTGCCAATGGCGATAGTGTATCCACGCTTGGCGCACGTATGCGCAAGCAACGTCACCGTTTGTCCCTGACCTTGCAGCAGTTGGGCGAAGCCTCGGGCGTATCGGTCGGTTATCTGAGCCAAGTCGAGCGGGGCCGGGCCACGCCGTCGCTGGGCACCCTGTCGCAGATTGCCGTCGCGCTTCAGGTCGAAGTTGGCTTTTTCATCCATACCCCCAAGACCCAAGACAGCCTGACCCGCGCGGATGAACGTCAGCGTTTTGCCGTGTCGGGGTCTTCGATTGAATATGAAAAGCTCGGCGCTGATTTTCCCGGTCATGAGCTGTCCTCCTACATCATGAACGTGCCACCGGGCTATGCCTCCGAAGAGGTCGTGCATGAGGGCGAAGAGGTGATCTATATCCTTGAAGGAGAGATCGCGCAGGTTGTCGATGGCGGCGAGCACATCATGCGGCCCGGCGACAGTCTGCATTACCTCGGCAGCAGCCCCCACTCGTGGTCGAACAAAACAGACAAGCCCGCGCGCATGCTTTGGGTCGGTCGGATGCAGTACGAACAGGCCGCTGGCGCCAATAGAATACGTCCGAATGAAGGGGCAATAGCCACCGCATTCGCGTCGTCTCGCCCGTAAGGGCGTATCACCTGCGGCGGACAAACCGCTGCCAAAAAACAAACCAATCAGGAGAGAGAAAATTATGTCTTTTACAACCAAACTGGCCACCGGCGCCATGCTGGCGGCACTGGGTGCCACAGCCGCTTCGGCCCAAGCGCTGGTCTATTGCTCCGAAGGCTCGCCCGAGGGTTTTGACCCCGCGCTTTACACCGCTGGCACCACCTTCGACGCCTCCAGCCACCCGATCTACAACCGTCTGGCCGAGTTCAAAGTCGGCACGACCGAAGTTGTGCCTGCACTGGCCGAAAGCTGGGAAGTCAGCGAAGACGGCATGAAGGTGACCTTCAAGCTGCGCGAAGGGGTGAAGTTCCACTCCAACGACCAGTTCACGCCGACACGCGACTTCAACGCCGACGACGTGATCTTTAGCTTTGACCGTCAGGGCAATGAAGAGAACCCCTACAACCAGGTTTCCGGCGGCACGTGGGAATACTACGGCGGCATGTCCATGCCCGACCTGATCGAGAGCATCGAGAAAGTTGACGATTACACCGTCGTCTTCAACCTGACCCGCCCCGAAGCGCCCTTCATCGCGAACATGGCGATGGATTTCGCCTCGATCGTGTCTAAGGAATATGCCGACGCGATGCTCGAAGCTGGCACGCCCGAGATGCTGAACCAAGCACCTATCGGCACTGGCCCATTCCAGTTCCAAGCCTACCAGAAAGACGCGGTCATCCGTTACCTGCGCAACGACGAATACTGGGGCGACCCGGCCAAAGTCGAAAGCCTGATCTTCGCGATTACGCCTGACGCGTCGGTCCGCTACCAAAAGGTGCAGGCGGGTGAGTGCCACGTGACGGCATATCCGAACCCTGCAGATGTTCAGGCGATGAAAGACGCCGAAGACATCGTCGTGATGGAGCAAGAAGGCCTGAACGTGGGCTATCTGGCTTACAACACGCAGGTCGCGCCCTTTGACAACGCCAATGTCCGCAAGGCGCTGAACATGGCGATCGACAAACAGGCGATCATCGACGTGGTGTTCCAGGGCTCCGGCGAAATCGCAAAGAACCCGATCCCGCCGACCATGTGGTCCTACAACGACGCCATCGAAGACGACAACTATGACCCCGAGGCCGCCAAGGCGATGCTCGAGGAAGAAGGCGTCACTGACCTGTCCATGAAGATCTGGGCGATGCCGGTTCAGCGTCCCTACAACCCCAACGCCCGCCGTATGGCCGAGCTGATGCAGGAAGACTTCTCCAAAGTTGGTGTCGATGTTGAAATCGTCTCCTACGAATGGGGTGAGTACCTAGAGCGCTCCAAGTCGAAAGACCGTGATGGTGCCGTGCTGCTGGGTTGGACCGGTGACAATGGCGACCCAGACAACTTCCTCGCGGTTCTGCTGGGCTGTGACGGTGTCGAGAAATCCAACCGCGCCCAGTGGTGCAACGAGGAATTCGACGCGTTGATCCAGAAAGCCAAGGTTCTGCCGACCCAAGAAGAGCGTGCGCCGCTGTACGAAGAAGCGCAGCAGATCTTCAAGGATCAAGCGCCTTGGGCCACCATCGCGCATTCGGTCGTCTACATGACCATGCGCCCCGAAGTTGAAAACTATGTCGTTCACCCGCTGGGTGGCCACATCTTCAACCAAGTTGGCCTGAAGCAGTAACCCTGCCGCTATGATCAAAGGGGGCGGCATTCTGTGCCGTCCCCATTTTATTAACCTCACCCGCCGGGAAGCCCTACCTTGTCCAACTCTCTGAATGATCGCCTGTCGGCCTATGCCGATATCGCCGCTGACCTATCGGTGGATGCCGTGGCGCTGGTGCCCGGCCCGAATTTCACCCGCGCGGTCGACCATGCCTTCATGAGCCACGAGCGCCCCTTTGTTCTGGTCATCCCCGCGCGTGGCCCCGCCGCCGCTTTGGTGCCGAACCTAGAATTGGGCAGCTGGGAATTGGTTGGCTTTGAGGGTGCCGTTTTCGATTGGCGCGATCAAACCGGCTATGACGATGCCTTTGCCGCGCTGATGCAGCATCTGAACATCACCTCGCTGGCCGTTGAGGGCCAAGTGATGCGCGTCTTTGTGCATCACGCGCTGAAGAAAGCGCAGCCCGATTTGCGGATCATCGACGCGGAGCGTGAAATCTCTGCCCCGCGCATGATCAAGACCGAGGCCGAGGTCGCCGCCCTGCAAGAGGCGATTAACATTTCCGAACGCGCCCTGCGCGCCACGCTCGACTCTGTGAAGCTCGGCCAGACCGAGAAAGAGATCGAACAGAAACTGGTGCAGATGGTTTTTGCCGAAGGGGCGGATGATCTGTCCTTTGCGCCGATCGTCGCGGCGGGGGACGGTTCAGCCCGCCCCCATGCCAAGGCGCGCGAAGATTACCGCGTCAAAGCGGGCGATGCGCTGCTGATCGACTTTGGTGCGCGCAAGAACGGCTTTGCCGCTGACATCACCCGCACCGTTTTCCTCGGCCATGTCAGCGACGAGGGGCGCGAGGTTTATGACACCGTGTTGCGCGCCAACCTCGCCGGGCTGGACGCCACCCGCGCCGGTGTCACGGCGCATGAGATCGACGATGTGGTGACCGGCGTGCTCGAAGCTTCGCCCTATGCCGACCGCATCCGCACCAAGACCGGCCACGGCCTTGGCCGCGATGTGCATGAAGCGCCTTATATCATGCGCGGCAACCATATGACTTTACCCGCCGGAACGGTGTACACCAACGAACCCGGCCTCTATGAGATCGGCAACTTTGGGGTGCGCATCGAAGATGACGTGCTGATCACCGAAGATGGCTACAAATCCCTGACCAACTTTCCGAAGGAACTGATGGTGCTCCCGTGCTGAAATATGTTTTGTCGCGCCTCGCGACCTTCATCCCGACCTTTATCGGCGTCACGCTGATATCATTTGCCTTCATCCGCATGCTGCCGGGCGACCCTATCGTCGTCATGGCGGGCGAGCGGGGCATCTCAGAAGAACGCTACTTGGAACTGCAACAGCAGTTTGGGTTTGACCGCCCGATCTATGTGCAGTTCTGGGAGTACTTTAACG
Source organism: Sulfitobacter sp. NFXS29 (assembly GCF_040148765.1). Taxonomy (NCBI): domain Bacteria; kingdom Pseudomonadati; phylum Pseudomonadota; class Alphaproteobacteria; order Rhodobacterales; family Roseobacteraceae; genus Sulfitobacter; species Sulfitobacter sp. NFXS29. The sequence continues at coordinate 270,692 of NZ_JAGDED010000003.1, read as the reverse complement.
GCGTGCTGCAGGGCGATCTGGGCAACTCCTTTGTCACCAAACGACCCGTTTGGGATGAGTTCTTCTCGCTCTTCCCCGCCACGCTGGAACTGTCGGTCTGCGCGATGATCTTTGCCGTGGCCTTGGGCCTGCCTGCAGGGGTGATTGCTGCGGTGAACCGGGGCAAGTTCTTTGACCGGGCGCTGATGTCGACCGCCCTCGTGGGCTATTCAATGCCAATCTTCTGGTGGGCGCTGCTGCTGATCATCGTCTTCTCGGGAAACTTGGGCTGGACGCCAGTCTCGGGTCGGATCGACCTGCTTTATTACTTCCCCAATGCCACTGGATTCATGCTGATCGACAGTATCGCCTCGGGGCAGGACGGGGCGTTTACGTCGGCGCTGCGGCACCTTTTGCTGCCGACCATCGTGCTGGGCACCATCCCGCTGGCCGTGATCGCGCGGCAGACCCGCTCGGCCATGCTTGAAGTACTGGGCGAAGACTACATCCGCACCGCGCGCGCCAAGGGCATGTCGCCGGGCCGGATCAATGGCATCCACGCCCTGCGCAACGCGCTTATCCCTGTCATCACTGTGATCGGTCTCTCGGTCGGCACGCTGCTGGCCGGCGCCATTCTGACCGAGACGATCTTTAGCTGGCCGGGCATCGGCAAGTGGATGGTCGACAGTATTTTCCGCCGCGACTACCCGGTGGTGCAGGGTGGCCTGCTGCTGATCGCCGTCATGGTCATGGTCGTGAACCTCACCGTTGACATGCTTTATGGCATCATCAACCCCAAGATCAGGAAACGCTAATGGACGACGCACTCTCTGCCGAAGCCGAAATGGTACACGCGCGCCCCGGACGCCTGCGCGAATTCTGGTTCTATTTCCGCGAAAACCGTGGGGCCGTGATTGGCCTGTGGATCTTTGCCGTCTTCGCCTTTCTGGCGTTGTTCGGTCCGTGGATCGCGCCGCATGACGCGACCCAACAGTTCCGCGCTGCGACGTTGCAGCCGCCTGTCTGGCAGGACGGCGGCACGTGGAGCCATATCCTCGGCACCGACCCGCTCGGTCGCGATATGCTGTCGCGTCTGATTGTCGGTGCGCGCTACTCCTTCTTCGTTGGCATCGTCGTGGTTTCCATCGCCGCTTCTGGCGGGATCATCATTGGGTTGATCTCGGGCTTCGCGCCCAAGTGGCTCGACACGATCATCATGCGGATCATGGACATCATTCTGGCCTTCCCGTCGCTGCTGCTGGCGCTGGTGCTGGTGGCCATCCTTGGGCCGTCGCTGACCAATGCGATGATTGCCATCGCGATTGTGTTGCAGCCGCATTACGTGCGTCTGACACGGGCGAGCGTGCTGTCTGAGCGGCAGAAGGACTACGTGACCTCGGCCCGTGTTGTCGGTGCTGGCACGCTGCGGCTGATGGTCGTGACCGTGCTGCCGAACTGCCTTGCTCCGATCATCGTGCAGGCCGCGTTGTCGTTTTCCACAGCGATCCTTGATGCCGCTGCTCTTGGCTTCCTCGGCATGGGCGCACAGCCGCCGACGCCCGAATGGGGCACCATGCTGGCCGAAGCGCGTGAGTTCATCCTGCGGGCGTGGTGGGTCGTGACCTTCCCCGGCCTTGCGATCCTCGTCACCGTGTTGGCGATCAACCTCATGGGTGACGGTCTGCGCGACGCCCTTGATCCGAAACTGAAGCGGAGCTGATTGATGTCTCTTCTGCGTATCCGCAACCTCTCGGTCGATTTCGCCACCGCCTCGGGCAAGTTCCGCGCCGTGGACTCGGTCGACCAAGATGTAGACACCGGCGAGATCCTTGCCATCGTCGGCGAAAGTGGCTCGGGCAAATCGGTATCGATGTTGGCACTGATGGGCCTGCTGCCTTGGACCGCCACCGTCACCGCCGATGAGCTGACCTTCGACGGTCATGACCTGCTGAAAATGAGCAACCGTGACCGGCGCAAGATCGTCGGCAATGACCTTGCCATGATCTTCCAAGAGCCGATGTCCTCGCTCAACCCCTGTTTTCCGGTGGGCTGGCAGATCAAGGAATCCCTGCGCTATCACCTTGGCATGAACCGGGCCGAGCGGCACAAGCGGGCAATTGAACTCTTTGAGCAAGTCGGCATCCCGGACCCGGAAAAGCGCCTGTCGGTCTTCCCGCACCAGATGTCTGGCGGGATGAACCAGCGCGTGATGATCGCTATGGCGATTGCCTGCAAGCCAAAGCTCTTGATCGCGGATGAGCCGACAACCGCGCTCGACGTGACCATTCAGGCGCAGATCCTCGACCTGCTGACCTCGCTGCGCGAAGAGACCGGCATGGGGCTGGTGCTGATCACCCATGACATGGGTGTGGTTGCCGAAACCGCCGAGCGTGTGAGCGTGCAATATGCGGGCCAAAAGATTGAAGAGCAGCAGGTGCTGCCGCTCTTCCGCCAGCCGCACCATCCTTACACGGCGGCGTTGCTGGATGCGCTGCCGGAGCGTGCCACCGAAAAGCGCTTGCCGACGATCCCCGGCGTTGTGCCAGGCCAGTTCGACCGGCCTGCGGGGTGCCTGTTCTCGCCGCGCTGCAAGTTCGCCAATGACAAATGCCGCAACCAGAACCCGCCACCGCTGAGCGAGGAACTGGGCAAGGCCCGTTGTTTCTATCCGCTGAATACCGATGAAAGGGTCGCGTCATGACTGCCCCCGTAATGACCGCCGACGCGCTAGAGCGTCACTATCAGGTTGGTGGCGGCTTCCTGCGCAAGACCCAGACGCTCAAGGCCGTCGCGGGCCTTGATTTCCAACTGCACCCCGGCAAGACGCTGGCCGTTGTGGGCGAAAGCGGCTGTGGTAAATCCACGCTGGCGCGCATGGTCACCATGATCGAAGAGCCGACCGCCGGCTCGCTCACGCTAGACGGCAAACAGGTGCGGCCTGAGGATTGGGCCGACCTGCGCCAGCATGTGCAGATCGTGTTTCAAGACCCCTACGGCTCGCTGAACCCGCGCCAGCAGATTGGCACGATCCTGCAGGAGCCGCTGGTCATCAACCGCAAGGACATGTCGAAGAAAGAGCGTGAGGAAAAGGCCCGCGAGATGCTGCGCCTTGTCGGTCTGCGGCCTGAGCATTACGACCGCTACCCGCATATGTTCTCGGGCGGTCAGCGCCAGCGGATCGCGGTGGCGCGGGCGTTGATGCTGGATCCGAAGGTGCTGGTATTGGACGAGCCGGTTTCAGCGCTCGATCTGTCGATCCAGTCGGCCATCCTGAACTTGTTGGTGGACCTTCAGGAAAAGATGCAGCTGGCCTATCTCTTCATCAGCCATGACCTTTCGGTCGTGCGCCATGTGGCTGACGATGTGATCGTCATGTATCTGGGCCGCGCGGTTGAGAAGGGGCCGAAAGACGAAGTCTTTGAGAACCCGCGGCACCCTTACACGGCGGCGCTGCTCTCCGCGACGCCACGTGCCGACCCCGAAGGCGGCAAGGAGCGTATCAAGCTACAGGGCGAATTGCCCTCGCCACTGGCGATCCCCGAGGGCTGCCCCTTTGCGCCGCGCTGCTGGAAGGTGCAGGATGTCTGCCGGAAAGAGCGCCCCGTTCTTGAGGGCGCGCCGCATCCGGCAGCCTGCTACTTCCCCGTCGACGAGTGAAGCGTTGCAGGTGGTTTAGACCACCTGCGCCACCACGCCGATGCAATCGCCCATCTTGACCAGCCCCGGCACATGCCGGGCGGTCAGGATGCCGCCAAGCTGCGCATGGGCGGTGATTGCGGGTTGGCCACTGCGGTCACTCGGCCAGAGCCGCGCGATGGGCTGGCCTTCGGTCACCTCATCCCCCAGATCGACCAGCGGTTCTAGCAGCGCATTCGTCTCGCTAAAGGTGAAGCAGCGCCCATCGGGCATGTCGAGCATCACGGTCTCTGCCATCTCGGGCTCACCAGCCAAAATCCCTGCATGGATCAGCAGATTAAGCGCGCCTTTGCGGGCGACGGCAACGCTCTTGGCCGTCGACGTGCCCGCGCCGCCAAGCTCGGTGGTGACGAAGACCTTGCCCTGTTCCTCCACTTCCGTGTCGAACATGCCGCGACTGTCGATCTCCAGCATCTTCATCGAATAGGGCGCGTTGAACGCCTCCATGGCGGCCATGCAGGCGGCCTCCTGTTTCATGTCCGGCAAGATATGCGCCGCGGCGAAGGGTAGGAAATCCAGCGTGCGCCCGCCAGAGTGGTAATCCAGCACGATATCCGCCAGCGGCACCAGTTCGGTGGCGATGTAATGCGCGATCTTTTGGGTTACCGTGCCGCCGGGGCTGCCCGGAAAGCTGCGGTTCATGTTGCCGCCGTCGATGGGCGAACAGCGGCGGCCAGCGGCAAAGGCGGGTTGGTTCATCATCGGCAGGATAATGACGCGGCCTTTGATCTGCGCAGGATTCAGCGTGGCGGCCAGTTCCTGCAGGGCAATCGGGCCTTCGTATTCATCGCCATGGTTGCCGCCCGTCAGCAGCGCCGTGGGGCCGTCGCCGCCATTGATGACGGTGATCGGCACCATGACAGAGCCCCAGGCGCTGTCATCGCGGCTGTAGGGCAGGCGGAGAAACCCGTGATGCGCGCCGGGCTTGTCGAGCGGGATGGTCGGGGTGATGGGATTGCTGGTCATGCGGATACAAACAACTTTCGCGGTGTGGTGCAGAAACATTCATGGCCGGTCTCGGTGATGCGAATCGGCTCGGTGATCTCTAGCCCGCCGTCGTCGAGCCAGAGCGCGGGCATGAAATGGAAGGTCATGTTCGGTTCTAGGATCGTCGTATCGCCCCGGCGGAAAGAGATCGTGCGCTCGCCCCAGTCGGGGGGATAGCTGATACCGATGGCATAGCCGCAGCGGCTGTCCTTCTCAAACCCCGCCATGTTGAGCGTCTTGTTGAAAGCGTTGGCAATGTCCTCAGCCTTGTTGCCCGGTTTGGCCTGCTCCAGCCCTGCGTCGATGGCCTCTAGCACCGCCTGTTCGGCGTCGCGGTATTTTTGCGGGACATCCCCGAAAAACAGCGTGCGCGATTGCGGGCACTGATAACGCCGGTGGGCACCTGCGATTTCAAAGAAGGTCGCCTCGTTGGGCTGCATGGGGCGGTCGTCCCACGTTAGATGCGGGGCAGTGGCGTCCATGCCGGAGGGGGCCATGGGCACGATGGCCGGATAGTCGCCCCAGAAGCCCTGCGCACCGCGAATGCCGGTGGCATAGATCTCGGCCACCAGATCGTTCTTGCGCATCCCCGGCACGGCGACTTCAAGGATGCGGACGTGCATCTCTTCGACGATCCGCGCGGCGCGTTCCATATATTCGATCTCGCGCTCGGATTTCACGGCGCGTTCCCAGTTCACCAATGCCGTGGCGTCCATAAAGGTCGCCTTGGGCAGTTTGGTCTTTAGCGTGTCATGGGCGCGGGCGGAGTAATAGTAGTTGTCCATTTCAACGCCGATGCGCGCGTTCTCTAACCCCATCTCGCTTAGAAGGGCCGAGAGGTCTTCCATCGGGTGCTTTTCAGGGTTCTGGACGTAGCTGTCATCGTAGCCGCGGATGCAGTCATCCTCCATGAAGACGGTCCGCCGTGCGCCAAGCGCGTCCATGCCGCGGCCCCACCAGACGGGCTCTCCCTCATGGGTTACGATCACCGCTTGATAAACGTAGAAGGACCAGCCGTCATAGCCCGACAGCCAAGACATGTTCGACGGGTCGCTGACCACGATCGCATCCATGTTGCGCGCGGCCATGGTCTTGCGCGTTCGGTCGACCCGGCGCTGGTACTCGCTGTTGGTAAAATTCGCCTCATACGTGGTCATAGGCCAGCCCCTTTCATGTCTGGTTACCCGAATATTTTGATCCGGCCAGAGGGGCCGGGATCACGGAATGATGCCCTGTGCATGGGCGCTTGGCATGTTGCAGTCGAACAGACGGCCATAGCCATCGGGGCGGCCCGTAAGCCCGCCCATCCGTTGCAACGCCCAGCACAGCGCTTGGTTGGAGGTCACGACCGGCTTGCCCAAAGCGGCTTCGATCCGGTCGATTACGTCGACACCGCGCAAGGATGTGCAGGAGAGGAAAAATGCCTCTACTTCCGCTCCGTCCAGTGCTTTGGCGCCGTTGATGATGCTTTCGTCGTCGATCCGCGCCATATCGCGGTCGTCTTCCAGCCCGAAGGCTCCGTTGCGCATGACCTGTAGGCCCTGCTCCTCGAAATAGGCGGCGAGGGGGGCGGCGGTTTCCGGCAGATAGGGGGTGAGCATTGCCACCCGCGTCACACCAAGTGCTGCAAAGCCCGCGATGGCGGCAGAGGCGGGGGTGATGACCGGCACACCGGGGAGCCCTTCGCCGATGGCTTCGCGTACCGCCGGATTGCCGATGGCGACAGAGGCAGAAGTGCAGCAAAAGGCGATGGCCGAAAGCTTGATCCCCGGCACCAGCAGCGCCGCGGTGCGGGCCATATCGGGGGTCATCGCGCGCAGGCGCTCGGGGGTGGTGGGGTTCTCAAAAGCGATGCGCGCCACATGCAATGCGGCCTGCGCGGGGTCGATCAGCCGCGCCGCGTCACGCTCAAAGGTCATGTCGGTCGATAGCAGCATCGCACCAAGGCGCACGGGGTCATCTTCACGCAAACGGCACTCAAGCGTTTCGCTTTGCACAGGGGGTGTCACCTGAATATTCCTTTGATCTAGACGACAAGCACGGGGCATTTCGCAAGCCCCGTGACTTTGTGTGACACCGATCCGAGCAGATAGCTATCGCCCGTCGCGCCCAACCCGCGCGAGCCGATGACGATAAGGTCGGCATCATGTTTCTTGGCAAATTCGGTCACCGCCCGCGCCGGTCGGCCCGAGCGCACGAAAGCGCGCACATTCTCGACGCCCGCGTCTTTCATCAACTGTTTGCCGTGGCTGATGATCTCGGTCGCATGGGCCTGCATCGCATCGTCGATATTGCCCGGATCATTCACCCGCACCATCGAGAGCGACGCCTCCAGCATCGAATGATGGCGGTAGATCGTCAGCAGCGTCACCTTCGCCCCGGTCAGATTGGCCATCTCTGCCGCCTTCATCAACGCGCGGTCGGCATTCACCGAGCCGTCATAGGGGGCGAGGATATGGGTGAACATGACGCTCTCCTCTTATTTTGAAAAGGCTAGATCGCGCAGGAACAGGGCGATCTGTGGGAAGAAAATCAACGCGACAGACACGCTCAGCAGCATGACGATGAAGGGCGGGGTGCCGCGGATGACCTCCATATAGGGCCGTTTGAAGACCGCGATGGCGGTGAAGATGTCACAACCAAAGGGCGGCGTGGCCGAACCGATGGCGACTTGCAGCGTGATGACTGTCCCGACCAGCACCGGGTCAAGGCCGACCGAGTCGACCACCGGCGCAAAGATCGGCACGAAGACGAGGATCACCACGATCGGGTCCACGAACATACAGCCGATGAAGAAGGCGATGGAGATCACAAAGAGCACCCCAATCGGCCCCATGCTGTCGATCCCGATGCCCGCCAAAACCGCCTGCGGGATTTGCGCGAAGGAGATCACCCAAGAGAAGGCCGCGCCCGCCGCAACAAGGATGAAGACCACGGCGGTGATCAGCCCGGTGGATTTCGCCGTCTCATAGATGCCCGCAAAGTCGATCTCACGAAAGACGATCATCTCAAGGAAGATGGCATAGAGCACGCAGGCCGCCGCCGCCTCGGTCGGAGAGAAAACGCCGCCGTAGATGCCGCCGATGATGATCGCCGGAAACCCCAGCGGCCAAAGCGCTTGTTGTACAGCGCGGGCACGTTCGCCCCATGTGGCTTTCTCTTCGGTGGGGACGTTGTGGCGGTAGGCGTAGATCACCGAATAGACCGAAAACAGCGCGAGGATCAGCAGACCGGGCCCAATGCCCGCGATGAACAGTTCGGCAATCGAGGTGTTGGAGACGACGCCGTAGATGATCATCCCGATGGAGGGCGGGATCAGAAACGCGATGTCAGAAGAGTTCACGATCAGCGCCAGCACAAAGCTGTCTTTGTAGCCCGCTTTCAACATCCGAGGCCGCAGGGGGGAGCCCACTGCAACCACTGTGGCCTGCGTAGAGCCCGAGACCGCGCCGAACATGGTACAGGCCGCAGCCGTGGCAACGGCAAGACCACCCTTCATGTGACCCACGAAGGACATCACCATGTCGATCAACCGCCCGGCGGACTGGCCCCGCGTCATGATGTCAGCGGCAAAGATGAACATCGGCACCGCGATCAGAGAGGCAGGGCGAACGCCTGCCATCATCTGCTGCACCATCGTCTCTAACTGGCCGAAACCGCCGAAGAGCGAATAGAAACCGACAAACGCACCGACGATCAGCGGGATCATCATGGGAAAGCCCAGCAGCAGCAGGACGACCATGATGGAGAAAATGGTAGTGCCCATCGCTTAGACCTCCCGCTCGTTGTCGTCGTAGCCTTCCAGCACGCTGGTCGACAGGTAAATGTCAGGCTCGATGATGTTTTTGATGGCGGTCAGCAGGTATTGCAGCCCGGTCATGAAGAAGCCGAAGGGCACCCAAACCAGCGTCCACCAGACCGGCACCTGCAGGGCGGGCAGCAGGCGACCGCGTCCGGCTTGGGTCATGATATATTGCAGCGCGTACCACGCGAGGCCGAACATGAAGACGGCGGTGACGAAGGCGATGAAGATCATCAGCACCTTGCGGGGGCGCGGGGGCAGGGCGTCGAAAATCGCTGACATGCGGATATGCCGCCCATGCCGCGCGGCATAGGAAATGCCCGCGAAAGTGATGAGAATGATCAGAATGCTGTTCAATTCTTCGGAAAAGAAGATCGAGCTTTGAAAGACGAAACGGCCCACCACATTGGCAATCGTATTGGCCGCCATCAACAGAACACCAGCGGCGAGCATCACAGACTCAAGCCAGCTGATCGCATTGTCGATTGTGCCCAAAGGGCCGGGGAGGGTGGATTTATAGGTGCCCACGGGGGCGTCATCGGTGCCGGTGGTATCTGTCTGCGATTGCAGCTGCGAACTGTGGTTGTCTTCCGTCACCGGCGTCATCCCGTGAATGGTTCAAAATGGATCGCGTCAAAATAAGGTCACCCCCCGGACAGTGCCGGAGGGTGAAAGGATGCGTTTACTTCACGGCTTCGAGGTCAGCCTTGAATTGCTCAAGGATTTCCTTGCCGCTGTCGCCTGTCATCTCGATGAAGGCTTCTTCGACCGATGCAGCTTTGTCTTTAAAGGGCTGGCGCTCTTCTTCGGACAGGATGTTGATCTGCATGTCAGGCTTCGCCGCTGCGATGTTTTCCAGCGATTTTTCCTGCAGGCCGGACTGGTATTCGAGGATATATTCGAATGCCGCGTCAGAGGCGTTCTGCACAACCTTTTTGTCCTCATCGGACAGACCGTCATAGAAATCCTTGTTGGCCATGACAGCAGTGGTGAAGTTGTTGTGGCCGATGCAGGTGATGACCTCGGTCACCTCATACATCTTGGTGGATTCCAGATAGAAGCCTGGGTTCTCTTGACCTTGGATGATGCCGGTCTGCATCGCGCCGTAAACCTCGCCCCATGGCAGCGGTGTTGGCGTGGCACCAAAGGCTTTGTAGCTTTCCACCAAGAGCGGGTTGGTCATCACGCGGAACTTAACCTCGTTAAGGTCTTCGGGCGTTTTGACCGGCTCTTGCGTGGTCATGCAGACCTCGCCTTCGGGGAACATCTTGAGCAGTTCCAGACCTTGCTCTGCATAGAGCGCGGGGAACATCTCGTTGATGGCCTTGGAGGTGCGGAAGAACTCGTTGAGTTGCTCACCGTCCTGCGGCAGCAGGTAGGGCACGAAGAACACCTGCGCCTCGGGGATCAGCGCGCCGGTGAAGCCGGGCGACTGGTCGACGAACTGCAGGATGCCGGCCTGCGCCTGTTCCATCGTGTCGACGGATTCACCCAAGGTGCCGTATGGGAAAAGCTGAACTTCGTGGTCGGAGTTCGCTTCGACTTCTTCTTTGAATTTCTGGGCGTATTTACCCTGCACTTCGTCGAGCGCTTCTTCGAAGGCATAGCGCCATGTATCGGCAGAGGCCGCGCCTGCGACACTCGTCACGGCTGCGAGGATACCCCCGGTGATTACGGTCTTGAAAATAGCCATGTTACTCCCTTTCATTTATTGCCCGCGCAGCACAAAGGCCGCAGCGAAACTAATGTCCTGACTGTTAGATCATTTAAACCGATCTCAATCATGTCAATGTGAATATTGATCCATGACAATTTGAGCCGCTCTCACAGTCCTTCCGTCCTACCCCTGTTGCGTAATCTTGCATCGATCATGCGAATCCCGCGGGCAAATTCGGGAAAGGATTGCCCCCCGACGGCGATACGCAGGCCGGGGTGACGGTCTGGCGGGCCGATGGCGAAACTGGCGCCGTTGGCCACGGCGACGCCGCTCTCGCGGATGGATTTGACCAGTTCAGCCTCTTCGTAAATGTCATGACATGGCAGCCAAAGATGCAGCCCGTTTGGGCTGGTGCGCATGTCGAGCCCGCGAAAGACGTTGGCGGCGAAATCGGCGCGGTCGCGCAGGGTCAGTTGCTGACGGTTGAGCAGGGTTTGGGCGGTGCCTTCCTCGATCCAGCGCCCGGCGATCTCGGTCATCATATTGGTGGCCATCCAACTGGTCACCATATGCCGATTGGCCGCCGAGGCGCCAAGGTGGTCCGGCACCACCAGATAACCGACCCGCAGCCCCGGCATCAGGCATTTGGTGAGGCTGGTGAAATAGAGCACCCGTTCTGGCGCCATGGCTGCCATCGGCGGTGGCGGCGCGTCTTGCAGCGGCCCCCATGACTGGTTCTCGATGATCAGCAGATCATGGCGTCGTGCCACCTCAATCACCGCGGCGCGGCGGCTTTCGGTCATGGTAAAGGCCAACGGGTTGGCACCATTCGGGATCAGGTAGACGGCTTTGACAGGCTCTTTCGCACAGACCCGCTCCAGCGCCTCGGGGCAGATGCCGCCCGCGTCGACGCTCACTCCTTGCAGGCGGATGCCTAAAAAACGGGCGAGGGGGCGCAGGGTGTGATGGCCGATGTCTTCGCTGACGATCAGATCGCCGGGTTGGGCGGCTGTCATGATCGCGACGGTCATGGCGCTGGTGCTGCCGTTGGTGGGGATCACTGCCATCCCGTCCAGATCAAGGCCGCAAAGCGAGAGCCAGCGCCGCACCGCGCTGCTGCTGTCTCCGGCGCGGAGGTCTTGGCGAAACCCGCCCATCATGGCGCGGGGCAGGGAGCGTGCCATGGCGCGTAGCGTCTTTTGCATCGCCTCTTCATGGGCGTGGTCGAGCACCGGTTTCAGGATCGACATATCCAGCAACCGCCCGGCGGCCTTGCGGCTGACGAAGGGCATGGAAATATCATCGCTTGCCGCGCGTACGAAAGTGCCGCGCCCGACCTCGCCGACGATCTTGCCCGCTTCGATCAGTTTGTCATAGGCGCGGCTGACGGTTTGCACGCTGAGCGACAGGTCGAACGCCAGTTGGCGCTGCGTCGGCATCCGGTCTCCGGGTTTCAGCACACCATTCTGAATCGCCGTTTCAATCGTCTGAACGAGTGAACGGTAGGCAGGGCGGGTCAGGGATCCGGGGTCTGGGCGCCATTTTGTCATGATCTGGATGATCACCACAATCATGACAATTGACAAGTCTGACCTGCGCTCGCATGAAACTGCCATGAGCTTTGTCAAACTGGATAAACGCGATATCGCGGTGCTGTCGATCCTCTCTCGCGAGGGGCGCATCGCCAAATCTGCGCTTGCCGACAAGGTTAATCTCAGTCCCACCGCCTGCGGCGAACGGCTGGCGCGGTTGGAGTCTGCGGGGGTCATCACCGGCTATCAGGCCCATGTCGCCCTGCGTCGCATTGCCCCGCATGTCACCGTCTTTGTGCAAGCCGAACTGGGCAATCACCGCGCCGAGGCGTTTCAGCGGTTTGAGGCGGTCATCGCGCAACATGATGAAATCGTGCAGTGCTGGGCCTTGGGCGGTGGCTTTGACTATCTGCTACAGGTCGTCACCCGCGATATCGACAGCTACCAACGTCTGATGGATGCGCTTTTGGATCAGCAGGCCGGGCTGACGCGCTATTTCACCTATGTGGTCACCAAATCGGTCAAATCGGCACCGCTGCCGCTGTCGCTGCTCTTGCCCGAAGACGAAAGCTGAGCCGCCGTAGTTTTTGCGGCGGGCAGGGTGCTGCGCCGCAAAACCTCCTGCCGATGGGCTGATATTCGGTCAAACCCGCGCCTTATCCTGCCTTAACTTCGGGGCAATTCATCCCAAGGAGGTGCCCGATGACCAAGATGATCCCAACCCCCGCCGATGGTCTGCCCGCGCTGACGCGGGGCGAGCTGGCCCGCCATTTTGCCTATGTCGGCGGCGCATGGGTCGCTGGCGCCCAGAGCGATGACTTTAAAGTGACTGACCCGGCAAGCGGTGCGGTCTTGGGGTCGGTTGCCAAGCTTAACGCCGATGACAGCCGCGCCGCGGTGGATGCCGCCCATGCCGCCTTCCCCCATTGGGCCGGGCTGTTGCCGCAAGAGCGTGGTGCCATCCTGCGCCGTTGGCGCGATCTGATGTTGGAAAACCGCGAGGATCTGGCGCGGATCATGACCGCCGAACAGGGCAAACCCATCTCGGAATCCCGTGGCGAGATCGACTATGCCGCGTCTTTTTTCGAGTTCTATTCCGAAGAGGCGCGCCGCCCCAACATCGAAGGCGTCACCTCGCATCTGCCGGATGCAGAGGTGGAAATCTGGCGCGAGCCGGTGGGCGTGGCCGCACTGATCACCCCGTGGAACTTCCCCTCTGCCATGCTGACCCGCAAGGCAGGTGCCGCGCTGGCGGCAGGCTGCACCGTGGTGGCGCACCCGTCGGCAGAGACGCCATTCTCGGCGCTGGCATTGGCCGAATTGGGCGAGCAGGCGGGGCTGCCAAAGGGCGTGTTCAACGTCGTCACCGGCGAGGCACCTGAGATCGTGAAGCCCTGGATGGAGGATAACCGCGTGCGGGCAATCTCCTTCACCGGGTCTACCGAGATCGGTAAGCTGCTGTATCGTCAGGCATCCGACAGCGTGAAACGCTTGGTGCTGGAACTCGGCGGCCATGCGCCTTTCATCATGTTCGATGATGCCGATATGGACCGCGCGGTCGAAGAGGCGATCAAGGCCAAGTTCGCCACCTCCGGTCAGGACTGCCTTGGCGCGAACCGCTTTTTCATCGCCCGCGACAGCTATGCGACCTTCTGCGCGCGTTTCACCGCAGCAACGCAGGCGCTGACCGTGGGCGTCGGCGCGGACGATCCCGACATCGGGCCGTTGATGAACGAAAAGGCCGTCGCCAAACAAGAAGAGCACGTCAAAGATGCGCTTGACCGTGGGGCGCGGCTGCTTTGTGGTGGCAAACGTCACGCGGCAGGGCCGCTGTTCTTTGAACCGACGGTGTTGGCCGATGTGCCTGCGGACGCGCTGATCATGCGCGAAGAGACCTTTGGCCCCGTGGCCGCCATCGCGGCCTTCGACACTGAGGATGAGGCGATCACACGGGCCAATGACACGGAATACGGGCTGGTGGCCTATGTCCACAGCCAAGACCCACGCCGCATCTACCGCGCCAGCCGGGCGCTGTGTTTCGGCATGGTGGCGGTGAACCGCACCAAGGTGACCGGCGCGCCGATCCCCTTTGGCGGGACGAAACAATCGGGGATCGGGCGCGAGGGATCGCGGCTGGGGCTCGAAGCCTTTACGGAAGTGAAATACGTCTGCCGTGACTGGGCCTGAGATTTGAAGATACGGCGCAAAGGCGCGTCGGAAGAAAGGAAAGACCAATGCTGAAGAACGATATGCTCGAACAATGGGACCGTGAAAATTTCTTTCACCCCTCAACCCATCTGGCGCAGCACGTGCGCGGCGAAAGCCCGACCCGTGTGATCAAGACCGCCAAAGGCAGCCATATCACCGACCGCGACGGCAACCAGATGCTCGACGCTTTTGCCGGCCTCTATTGCGTGAACGTGGGCTACGGCCGGACCGAGATCGCCGAGGCGATTGCCGAGCAGGCGCATGAGCTGGCCTATTACCACTCCTACGTCGGCCATGGCACCGAGGCGAGCATCACGCTCAGCAAGATGATCCTCGACCGCGCGCCCGAAGGTATGAGCAAGGTCTATTTCGGTCTTGGCGGCTCGGACGCGAATGAGACCAACGTCAAGCTGATCTGGTACTACAACAACATCCTTGGCCGTCCTGAGAAGAAAAAGATCATCTCGCGCTGGCGTGGCTACCACGGGTCGGGTCTGGTGACGGGCTCGCTGACCGGACTGGAGCTGTTTCACAAGAAGTTCGACCTGCCGCTGGCGCAGGTGGTCCACACCGACGCGCCCTATTACTACCGCCGCCCCGACGCCAACATGAGCGAAGCAGAGTTCACCGCGCATCTGGTGGGCGAATTGGAAGCGCTGATCGAGCGTGAGGGTGCCGACACCATCGCCGCCTTCATCGGTGAGCCGGTTCTGGGCACCGGGGGCATCGTGCCGCCGCCCGAAGGCTATTGGGCCGCCGTGCAGGAAGTGCTGAACAAACACGACATCCTGCTGGTCGCGGATGAGGTCGTCACCGGCTTTGGCCGTCTGGGCAGCATGTTCGGTTCGGATCACTACGGCATGAAGCCGGACCTGATCACCATCGCCAAAGGCCTGACCTCGGCCTATGCGCCGCTTTCGGGTTCGATCGTGGGTGACAAAATGTGGAAGGTGCTGGAGCAGGGCACCGATGAAAACGGCCCCATCGGCCACGGCTGGACCTACTCGGCGCATCCCATCGGCGCGGCTGCGGGGATCGCGAACCTCAAGCTGATCGACGATCTGAAGCTGATCGAGAATGCCTCGGACGTGGGGGGGTATCTCAATGCGCAGATGAAGGCGGCATTGGGCGATCACCCCAAAGTGGGCGATATTCGCGGCGAAGGGATGCTCTGTGCCGTGGAACTGGTCGAAGACCGCGATGGCCGCACGCAGTTTGACCCGGCGCGCAAAGTGGTGCCGACCATCGTTGGCGATATGCTCAAGGCCGGGGTCATTGCCCGCGCCATGCCCCAAGGCGACATCATCGGCTTTGCGCCGCCCTTCTGCCTGACCCGCGAAGAAGCGGATAAGGTCGTGGGCGCCACCGCCGAGGCGATCAAGGCAAGCTTGGGCTAAGACCCTAGGGGATGAGGATAGAGCGGCCCGGCGGAAACGTCGGGCCGTTTGCGTTGAGGGGAATCACTCTTTGACGCGAAGTGGCGAGTCGTCCGACCAAAAATGAAAAAGCGGTAAAGATGGCCGTTTTTCGGGTCAAATTCCCCCGATATGGAAACAGTGCCCCGGTTTGTCGCCTATTTACTTAGAATTCGTCAAATTTAGGCCACAGTTCCCAGAGAAATTAGGACAAAGCAGCGGTCCGTCCAGTTTGGGGCCCAAAGATTTTGATCTGTGGAGAGATGTGATGAGAATTCTGGCGGTGGATGACGATCCGATTATCCTCGAATTGCTTGGGCAATTTGTAGAGATTATCGGTGCGCATGATCTGACGACCGCCCCATCTGCACTGCATGCGGTCGATATGTTGGGTGATCCCGACCTCGGTCCGATTGATTGCTTCATGCTAGACATTCAGATGCCGGGCATGGACGGGATCGAACTGGCGCAGCACATTCGCAACTCGGCGCGCCATGCCGATACGCCGATCCTGATGCTCACCGCGATGTCCGACAAACGCTATATCGACGCGGCCTTTGCCGCCGGGGCCACCGACTATGTGACCAAACCCTTTGAGATTGCCGAGCTGAAAGCCCGCATCGGGCTGGTCGAGGGCATGGTGAAAGAGCGTCAGCAGCGGACCAAGAAAATCTTTGCCGCCAAGACCATCGCCGATCAGGCCACCCATATGGAATTGTTCGAGCCGGTCCCAATCTATGACGTGGACAATGTGATCGACTACACCGCGATGGAAAACTACGTCGCACAGCTGTCGCGCAGCACGCTTTTCGGCTCCACCGCCTTTGCCTTTACCATCCGCGAGGTTGACGCTTTCCACGCGACGATGACCTCTTTTGAGTTCTATAGCCTTGTGTCCGACGTGGCCGAGATCCTGTCTGATACGCTTGTGGACCATCAGGTGCTCATGTCCTACGCGGGCAATGGCACTTTCGTGTGCGTTACGGAAAGCGGCTGGCGTCCGAATATGGGCGGTTTGATGGATGCGGTTAACTTAGAGTTGTCTCAAACCGAATTGTTCGACAATAATGGCGAACGTGTTCACCCGCGTGTCAGCGCGGGGGAGGCCGTGCGGCTGATCTGGAAGAGCGGCAATTCCGTTATGGATGCGCTGGCGCAGGCTCATGCAAGCGCAGAAGCCGCCAGTGAAGCACATACGAAATCGCTCAATGACTTTTGGCAGAATGATCAACAAGCATGACTAAAATGTTAGCTGAACTTCCCGGCATAGAGCGCATTCGCAAGCGCTTTGTCGAAATGCTGGACGAGCGCCAGACATTGATCGCAACCCATGGCTTGGCCGCTTGGGACGGGACGACCGTGGATGAGATCAAAGGCAATCTGGCCAGCGCGCAGGCCATTCTGCACCAGATCGCAGGCAGCGCCGGGTCGCTCGGCTTTGAAGAGCTTGGCCGGCTGGCGCGTCAGTGCGAAACCCAAATCGTCGAGCATCTCGCCGGACCCCGCGCCGAACGCGCCGATTGCCCGATCGAGATCATCTCGGAGCTGGATGGTTTCGTCGCGCATTGCCGGCAGCAAATCGACGCCCAAGCCTAAGGGCGCGGCGGCCGTGGTTTGCCCCGGCCCCAAATCTTTCAGACAATTTATCTAGAAGCTGCCCCATAGGGCAGGCCAAGTGGTCGCTGGCCTAGTTGGCCTGCATCGCCGCCTTGACCTGATCCGCGAGAGCGATGGGGTCGAAGGGTTTGCTGATCACGTCAGCGGCCCCCAGATCGCGCAGCTCTTCGATCTCGTTATGCTGGGCGCGGGCGGTCATGAAGATCGCCGGCACGTCACGCAGGCTATCCATTTCGCGCATCTTCTCAAGGGTCTGGCGACCGGTCATGCCGGGCATCATCATATCGAGCAGGATCACATCGGGCGTATAGGACTGAACCTGTTTCAGCGCCGCTTCCCCGGTCTCGCATTGGACGACATCGAAATCGCCGCTTAGCTCAAGCGCCATCAGCGCAATTTCACGGATATCGGCGTCATCCTCGACGTGCAGCAGTTTGATCATTCCATACTCTCTCTAGGAGGCTTCGCGCAGCAACGCAGCCGGTTCCTCTGCCGCTACCTGAGAATTTTTCTTCGGCAGGGTAAAGTAAAATGTCGTACCAAATCCCTCGCGGCTGTCAAAACCTATTTTACCGCCAAGATTCTCGACGATGGCTTTGCAAACACTGAGGCCCAGCCCGGTGCCGCCTTTGTCAGCCCGGTTGGAGTTGGACAAATCGGCAAACCGCTGGAACACCTTGTGCTGCTCAGCGGCCGGAATGCCCGGGCCGCGGTCCGCCACGGAGATGCGCAATTCGTCCTCATTCTCTTCGGCGCGAATGGTAACGCGCTCTCCGGGTTTGGAGAATTTGGACGCGTTTGATAGGAAGTTCGTCAGCACCTGAATGACCCGGTTCGGATCTGTGGTCACTTTGTTCAGGTCATCCGTGCTTTCCACCTGAATGCGCACGCCGTGGCGTTGTTCAAGCGAGGCGTTCGCGGCGCTGGTCTCGTGCAGAAGTTCTGCGATATCAACCTCTTCAAGGTTGAACTCCAGTCGCCCGTTCGCGATCTTTTCCAGATCGAGGATGTCGTTGATGATCAGCACAAGCCGGTCGGCGTTGCGGTGGGAGATTTCTAGCAACGCCCGCGCTTTGCTGGGCAATTCACCCGCCGCCCGTGACAAAAGCAGCCCCATGGAGCCTTTGATCGAGGTTAGGGGTGAGCGCAGTTCATGGCTGACCATAGAGATGAATTCCGACTTCATCCGCTCTTCGCTGATGATATCCGAAACGTCGTGCAACATGACCAGGAACCGCCCCGCCGCGCCGCCGGTGAGCAGAAGTTTGATCGTGACTTGGAAATGATTGCCAAACAGTTGCGTGTCGAACTGCGTTATCGCCTTGCCCGACTTTTTTAGATCCCGGCAGGCATCAAGAAGGGCTGGATTGTCGCTTTTCTCTGCCAAGGTTCCGAGCGTTTGTTCGGTATAGGTATCGGTACACCAGCCGCTTCGGCTCATGGCGACGCGGTTCATATAGCTGAAACGCTCTGTCTCGGCATCGACGATCCAAATGTCATCGCGCAGTTCATAAAGCGTTTCCGCCGTGTCGCGTTCGGCCAGAAGTTCCTTGGCGTGGGTCATATCGGTACGGGCTGAGATCGACCCGGCCCATGCCCCTTTCTTATCGAAAAGTGGCATCACGGTGCATTGCGTCTGTATCACCCGACCATCGGCGCAACGCAGCGGGGTCTCTCCCTGCCATGTCTTTCCGGCCATCAGGGTGGCCCGGATTTCTGCCAGAAGTTCGCGAAACGCGTCTTGGTAAAGCATCGACACAGGCTGGCCGATCAATTGATCGCGGGTATAGCCCGTCAGTTCGATGAAACGGTCATTAACCTGTTCCAACATTCCGCCGGTATCGACGATATTCACGATGGCGTGGCTATCAAATGCCCTAAGCCTTTGTTCCATATCGAAACTATCATCACCCCTCTCGGGGCTTGACTGGAGCGCGCTCGCGGCGAAGGGCGTTAGCCCCGCCAGAATGATCGCGCCGACGACGGGGATAACCTCCCCCGTTTGACCCGCGAAAAGCGCGGAGGTTGCGGTGTACCAACTGCCGGAAATGGCAGTGCCCAGAAAAAATGTGGCGGCGGTACGCTTGGTAAATGGCTTTGACGACACTCGTAATTCCTCGCCCCGAAGCGGACATGCTCAAACTATAGCATGTCATGTGCGTTGTAATTTAATCAAAATACCAGAGCATATTGGCAATAATATGGCATGTCGCACTTTAGCGTCACTTCGCTAAGATGCGACAGGTTAAGATGCGCGTGCGGTTGTTCCCGTAATTGAGTTGACCACCGTGCTGATCCCGCTCCGTGATTTGACAAGGTTGATCCCGACGCGGGGATCGGGCTCTCGGTTGTTGTCGGCGGATAGGCTGATGATCTTGGCCTCTGGATGCAGACGGATGATGTCCTCCAGTAAAGAGCGGGCATCGCCGTCAGGCAGGGACCAATCAAGGATCACCACATCAAGCTCTTCTTGGCCGATCATCTTCTGCGCTTGGGCAAGGTTGGTGACGTTGGTCACCTCTGCCACGCTGTCCAAACCGGTGCGGATCACCTCGGCAAAGTCGATATCGTCTTCGATATGCAGCACGCGCAGCTTCCTGTCCCGCTCACCGGTTTCCGCGTCGGGGGCGGCGGGCGTTTGCACGGTTTCGGCCTCGGCGATGGGGCAGGTGAACCAAAAGACAGTGACGCCCTTCGGGATGCTTTCAAATCCGATGGTGCCGCCCTGACGTTTGATGATCTGCCGTGTGATGTTCAGCCCCAGCCCGGTGCCGCCCTTGGCGCGGGTGTCGGACCCATCGGCCTGAGAGAACGCCTGAAAGATGCGCGGGCGGAAGTTTTCCGGCACGCCGGGGCCGGTGTTCTGGATAAAGACAATCGCCCGGTCCCCTAGCCGCTCGGCGCGAATTTGCACCTCGCTCTCGGCATCGGAATATTTGCAGGCGTTTGAGATCAGATTGGCCAAGACCTGCCGCGTGCGGCTTTCATCCACCCGAACCGTCAACGGCGTATCGGGCAGTTGCACGCCCAAGGTGTTGTTGTGGGTGATTGCGAAGGGCGACATTTCGTTGACCGAATCGTTGATCACCTTGTTCAGATCGACATCGTGGAAATCGAACTGCACCTCGCCCGAGGAAATCTTTTCGAGGTCCAGAATATCGTTCACGATATGCGACAGCCGGTCGGCATTGCTGCGCGCGATGTCGATCAGCCGGATATGCGCTGGCAGGAAACGGCTGTTGTCCGTGGTGTCGATCAGACCCAAAGCCCCTTTGATCGAGGTCAGCGGCGTGCGCAGCTCATGGCTGACGGTCGAGACGAATTCGCTCTTGATCTGCGCAAGCTTCTTTTGGTCGGTGATGTCGTTGATCTGAACGATAAAGACATAGGCGCGTGTGTTCTTGTCAAAGGTCCACGAGACGTTGAACAGCCCCCAGCGTTCATAGCCCAGCTTATGGGTGATGCGGTATTCGGCCTGATAGTTCTGTGAACTGCGGGAATCGACCAGCCCGCGCACCTCACCGTAGAGCTTCTTCAGATCGCCCTCGGGCATCAGATCGCCGAGTTTGGTATTCGACAACAGTTCTTCTTCGCTATAGCCGCAGAGGGTGCAAAGCGCGCTGTTGACGCTGTTGAACACGCCCCCTTCGCCCAGGATCGCCATGCCCACCGGGGCCGCTGCCAGCACCTGCCGAAAGCGCCGCTCGCTGGTTTCAAGCGCGTTGCGGGCATGGACGATGTCGGTCACATCGGTTTGGGTGCCGACCATCCGCAGGGCGGTGCCGTTTTCATCGCGTTCGGTCACCACCGCGTCAGAGCGCATCCAGCGCCATTCCCCGGTGCCAATCTTCAGCCGATATTCGGTGACGGAACGTTGTTGCTGCCCCGAGATGCAGGCCTGATCGGTCTGGGTCAGCAGGGGCAGGTCTTCGGTGTGAACACGTTTGAGAAATTCCGCCTGCGGGTCGGTCAACCGCTCGAAATTGGCCATCCCTAGAATGCGCCGCCATGTGTCGGACACCTCGGATTTCCCGGTGCGCAGGTCGATGTCGAAAACGCCGATCTGCGCGCCTTCAAGGGCGAGGTCATAGAGCGCTTTGTTCTTCGCCAGTTCATCCTGCACCGCAAGTTCCGAGGTCAGATCGCGCACGATGGCCGTCACGCGCCGCTCGCCGGTGTAGGTGGTCCAGCTGTTGCGTTGTAGATCAAGCTTCAGGTCTTGGCCAAAGCAGGTCTTGCCTGCCGCGTTGACCTGCTCGTGGTCGTGGTCTTCGATCAAATCGGTGACGAGATTGCGGAAATCCATCCCCTTGAGCGTCTCATGTCCATAGCCAAAGCAGACCAGCGCCGCTTGGTTGGCGAAAAGCACGCGGTCCTCGCTGTCGAGCAGGAAAACAGGCGTTACAGCGTTCTCGATGACAGCGCGGTTTTCCTCTTCATGGGCGTCGATCTGGCGTTCGCGCAGCGCGGCAAGCTCGCTCAGGGCCGCGCTGCGCTGGCGCAGGCTGCGGAAGGCGACAAAGAAAAGGATCGCCAGCAATATGCCGGAAATTAACAGGATCTCCGGCACGGCGCTGTGCGTTGCGCTATCAAAACTGGTTGTGCTGACATGGACCACGGTCCAAGGGCGGCCAAAGCGTTCGATCGTTTGGGTGATTTTGTGATGCCCGCTTTCAACGTCTTCGGGCGTGCTGTCGAAAATCCGGTTCTCCGGGGCGGTGGTCAGCCCATCGAATACCTTGATATTATAAGCCTCCCCCTGAGCCGGGGTCAGCGCGTTCAACAGGTTTGCACCGACAAAGGGCGCATAGACCCAACCGATAAAGCTTGCCGTATCCTGTGCCGGGCTGTCGCCGGCGGCATAGACTGGACGCAGCAACAAAAAACCGGGCTGACGGGATTTGTCCTGCACCAGGAGAATGCGCGGTGTCAGTTGCGGCTCTCTGGTCTCGCGGGCCCGCAGGGCGGCGCGGCGGCGGTCCTCGTTAAAGCTGATATCAAGACCCACGGCCTCTGCATTCGGCCCTTGGGGGTAGATATATTGGATCACCATCTTCTCGGCATTGCCGGTGTTGGGGTGGATCCGGAAATCCTCTATCCCGAGGGCGGTTACCTCTTCGATGAAAGCCTCTTCGGTCCCTCGGGCGACCGGGGCGACAAAGCCGATGCCGTTGATGCCGGGAAGGAAGGTGTCGATCTCCAGCGTATCGACGTAATGCGCGAAATCACTGGCGGTCACTTCGTCAGAGGCGTTCATGAAGGCGGCGATGCCGTTGAGGCTTTGCAAATAGGTATGCATCCGCGCGTCGAGGCTTTTCAGGCTTTCCTCGGCGATCCGGTCAAAGGCCCGTTCGTTGGCGAGATCATTGCTGCGGTTGCTGTAAAGGAACACCCCAAAGGTGATGGCGAGACATCCGAGAAACAGTATAAATTCGGGTCGCCGCACTCATCATAGCCCTTAGTTCTGGCCACCAGAAGGCAGCGAAATTTCAACCCCAAGGCAAAATCTAACGCATCGGGGGCAATATATCCAGTTCGGCCATATTCACCTAAGGGTCGAAAAAATCAACAAACGGATGCGCTGCGCGGGCAAAGCGGGGCGAATGTGGCTTTGCGGCAAATGCTGCGGCGGGCGGGCGAGTTACGGCAGGGATTGTGACCTGTCGCCGGGCGCTCTACCAATGACGCGCCGGGGAGGCGGGCCAGAATATCGGGAGAGATCACCATGAATGACGAGACGCAGCTAGAGGGTCGCTATGACTATATCATTGTCGGCGCTGGCACCGCGGGCTGTGTTTTGGCCAACCGTCTCAGCGCTGATCCAGCCAATAACGTCCTGCTGCTCGAGGCCGGGGGGGATGACAACTACCATTGGGTGAAGGTGCCAGTGGGGTACCTTTATTGTATCGGCAATCCGCGCACTGATTGGATGATGAAAACCGCGCCTGAGCCGGGGCTGAACGGGCGCTCTCTGACCTACCCGCGCGGCAAGGTGCTGGGCGGCTGTAGCTCTATCAACGGCATGATCTACATGCGCGGGCAGGCGGCGGACTATGACCATTGGCGGCAGCTTGGCAACGCCGGGTGGAGCTGGGACGACGTGCTGCCCTATTTCCTCAAGTCCGAGGATCACCACGCGGGCGGCAATGACATGCACAGCGCCGGAGGCGAGTGGAAGGTCAGCAAACAACGCCTGCGGTGGGACATTCTGGAGGCCGTGCAAGAAGGCGCGCGGGAATTCGGGATCGAACCGCGTGCCGATTTTAACGATGGCGACAACGAAGGCTCGGGCTTTTTTGAGGTGAACCAACATGGCGGTGTGCGCTGGAACACGGCGCGCGGTTTCCTGCGCCCCGCGATGCAGCGCCCCAACCTGCGGGTGATGACCCATGCCCATACCAATGGGCTGATCCTTGAAGGCAAGCGCGTGACCGGCGTGCGCTTTACCCACGAAGGCCGCGCTCTGCGGGCCGTGGCCGAGGGCGAAGTGCTGTTGTCGGCGGGGGCAATCAACTCACCCAAGATCCTCGAACTTTCGGGCATCGGGCAGGGCGAGCTTTTGAGCGGTATGGGCATCACCGCGCTGCATGAACTGCCCGGCGTGGGGGAGAACCTTCAGGACCATTTGCAGATCCGCACCGTCTATAAAGTGCAGAACACCAAAACGCTCAATACGATGACCCATTCGCTTTGGGGCAAGGGGCGCATGGGGCTGGAATATCTCATGCGGCGCAGCGGCCCCTTGGCGATGGCGCCCAGCCAGTTCGGCATGTTCACCAAGTCCGATCCGGCGCTTGAGACGCCCGATCTGGAATACCACGTCCAGCCCCTGTCGACCGACAAGCTGGGCGATCCGCTGCACCCGTTCCCGGCGATCACTGTCTCGGTCTGTAACCTGCGGCCCGAGAGCATCGGATCTTGCCATCTGACCAGCCGCGACAGCGCGGTGCAGCCCGATATCCGTCTGAATTATCTTTCCGCCGAGAGCGACAAGCGCGTCGCGGTCGCGGCGATGAAACAGGCGCGGCACATCATGACGGCTAAGGCGTTGCATCCCTATCAGCCCGAAGAAATTCTGCCCGGCCCGGCCGTGCAGAGCGATGAAGACCTGCTCGACAAGGCGCGCGACATTGCCACGACGATCTTTCACCCCGTTGGCACCTGCAAGATGGGCAGCGATCCGATGGCGGTGGTCGATGCCGATCTGCGGGTGCACGGGCTGCAGGGGCTCAGGGTGGTGGATGCCTCGATCATGCCCAAGATCGTCTCGGGCAACACGGCTTCGCCAACGGTGATGATCGCCGAAAAGGCGGCTGACGCCATTCTGGCGAGGCGGTAGGGGATGCTGACCACGCGGCTGACCAAACGGCTGGGGATCAGCCATCCGATCATCCAAGCGCCCATGGCCTTTGCGGCGGGCGGGCGGCTTGCGGCTGCGGTCTCAAGCGCGGGGGGCTTGGGTATGATCGGCGGTGCCTATGACGCGGGCGAATGGATCGCCGAGCAGTTGGATCTGGCGGGCAATCAATCGGTCGGCTGCGGCTTTATCACTTGGAAGCTGCGGGAGCATCCGCAAGCGTTGGAGCAGGTCCTCGCCCGCGACCCGGCGGCGGTCTTTCTGTCTTTCGGCAATCCGGCAGAGTTCGTGCCCCAGATCCAAGCGGCCAAAGTGCCGTTGATCTGTCAGGTGCAAACCCTGCGCGATGCGGCGCATGCGATTGATCTGGGGGCTGAAATCATCGTCGCCCAAGGGGCCGAAGCCGGTGGTCACGGCGAAAAACGCGCGACCTTTACCCTTGTGCCCGAAATTGCCGATCACATCGCCCGCCAAGCGCCGGAGGTGCTGCTTTGTGCGGCGGGCGGTGTGGGCGATGGGCGCGGGTTGGCTGCGGCGCTGATGCTGGGGGCCGATGGGGTGGTCGTCGGCTCGCGGTTCTGGGCCTCGGAAGAGGCGCTGGTGCACCCCGCGATGCTAAAGGCCGCGATTGAGGCCAGTGGCGATGATACGCTGCGCAGCACCGTGACCGACATCATGCGCGGCTATGACTGGCCCAAACGCTACACGGGCCGTGTCTTGCGCAACGATTTCACCGACCGTTGGCATGATGACCCCGACGGGCTGCGCGCCGCGCTGGCGCAGGAATTGCCACGTTGGAAGGCGGCGGTGGCAGAGGGCGACGCCCGCACCGCCAACGCCTTTGTCGGAGAGGTCGCAGGGTTGATCGGCGCGGTCAGTCCCGCCGCCGATATCCTGCGCGATATTGTCCAAGGGGCCGAAATGGCCTTGGACCAGACCTTTACCCGGTGACGGGGCCGGGCAAAGCCCGATCAGCCGTGATCTTCGACCTCTTCCCGGCCCGGCACATGCTCGCGCGCGGGGGCGGTCTCCCATTTCTCGATCACCTCCATCGCCTCATCCGCGCTTTCGACAAAGCGGAACAGGCCGAGATCTTCGGCAGAGATCGTTCCGGCATCGGCCAGCGCGTCCCAGTTGATGATCTTTTCCCAGAACTCGCGCCCGAACAGCAAGAAGGGTACGCGGTTCATGCGGCCCGTCTGGATCAGCGTCAGCGCCTCGAACAATTCGTCCATCGTGCCGAAGCCACCGGGGAAGACGCAGATCGCGCGAGCGCGCATCAGGAAATGCATCTTGCGGATCGCGAAATAGTGGAAGTTAAAGCAAAGCTCCGGCGTGACATATTCGTTGGGTGCCTGCTCAAACGGCAGAACGATGTTAAGGCCGATGGAATGCCCGCCGGCATCCAACGCGCCACGGTTGCCCGCCTCCATCACGCCTGGTCCACCTCCGGTGACGATGACGTTCTCCACGCCGCCGGTTTCCATCGACTTTTCAGTCATCAGCCGGGCAAAGGTGCGCGTCTCGTCATAAAAACGCGACAGATCGGCCAACGTTTTGGTGCGGGCGGTGTGTTTCTCGGCTGGTGCAGGAATGCGCGCGCCGCCAAAGAGCACGATGGTCGATTGGATGCCGTGGGCATCGAGCAGCAGTTCGGGCTTGAGCAATTCCAGTTGCAGGCGCACCGGGCGCAGCTCATCGCGGCACATGAAGTCATCGTCGGTAAAGGCCAGACGATAGGCGGGCGCGCGGGTTTGCGGCGTGTCGGGGGCGTCCTGGGCCCTGGCGCGATCAACATTGGCGCGGCGCAGGGGGTGGCGGTGTTCCTCGGTCATCCTCGGGTCTTTCCTTGGTCTAGGGCTTGGCTCAGGTGGCGCGATGGCCGCTCAGGTCAACATGCATTGTTGATCACAGAATGACCACGCCCCTCATCGCCCGGCAATTGCACCCTTGGCGGTGCAAGGCTATAGCCCTCAAAAGGCCTTTTCATCATTCGGAGACTTGCCCCATGTCCAACGCCCAACTTGAAACCGCCATCGAAGCCGCTTGGGATACCCGCGACCAGATCACATCCGCCACCACCGGAGAGACCCGCGACGCCATCGAAGAGACGCTGAACGCGCTCGACAGCGGCAAGCTGCGCGTGGCGGAAAAGCAGGACGACGGTCAGTGGCACGTCAATCAATGGGCCAAAAAGGCCGTGCTGCTGGGCTTCCGCATCAAGGATATGGAACATCAAGAAGGCGGCCCGCAGGGCGCTGGCTGGTGGGACAAGGTCGACAGCAAATTCAAAGGGTGGGGCGATGCCGAGTGGAAAGAGGCCGGCTTCCGCGCCGTGCCGAACTGCGTCGTGCGCCGCTCGGCCTATATCGCGCCGGGCGTGGTGCTGATGCCGTCTTTCGTCAACATCGGCGCCTATGTCGACAGCGGCACCATGGTTGATACATGGGCCACCGTCGGCTCCTGCGCGCAGATCGGCAAAAACGTGCACCTCTCGGGCGGCGTCGGCATTGGCGGCGTGTTGGAACCGATGCAGGCAGGCCCGACTATCATCGAAGACAACTGCTTTATCGGGGCGCGGTCGGAAGTCGTCGAAGGCTGCATCGTGCGCGAAGGTTCGGTGCTGGGCATGGGTGTCTTCATCGGCCAGTCGACCAAGATCGTCGACCGCGAAACCGGTGAGATCATGTATGGCGAAGTGCCCGCAGGGTCGGTTGTCGTCGCAGGCACCATGCCATCGAAGAACAACGTGAACCTCTACTGCGCCGTAATCGTAAAACGGGTGGACGCCAAGACCCGCTCCAAAACCTCGATCAACGAGCTGCTGCGCGACTGAGGGAACCAAATGCCCTGCCATTGCGTTGAGACCTGAATTCAAAGGAGATTAACGACATGACGGGTATCGGTTGGTTTGCCGCAATCATCGTGGGTGGCCTTGCAGGCTGGATCGCAGAAAAAATCATGAAGTCGGACATGGGTCTGATCATGAACATCATCCTCGGCATCGTAGGTGCCTTGGTCGCGAACTGGCTCTTGATGCTGATCGTTGGCAGTACGCTGGGCGGTTGGTTCGGTCAGTTGGTGGTCGGCATCATCGGTGCCTGCCTACTGATCTGGGTCACACGGTTGGTCCGCGGCAAGACCTGATTGCCAAGACCTAAGGGCAGGGGCGCGGCCCCTTTCCAAATCTGAGCGAAAAGGTTAGGGCTGCCGAAAGCAATCGGCGGCCCTAATCATGTCTGATCCCAAGAAAACCAAGAAACCTTCGCGCCAGCAGGTCTTTACCCTTTTGGTTCAGATCGGCCGCAAGGATGGCGATGGCCTGCCCGACAAGGCCACCGGGGCCGCGCTGATGTGTTTCGCCTCTGGTATCGACGAGGCCGAAGCCGTGCGAGAGACCGTGGCGATCCTCAAACAGGCCGACACCAACCCGCTGGACGTGACCGGCTATGGCACGCTGGAAGAGCGCGAGGCCGAGGGCCAAGAGATCGACGGCGAAGAGCGTGAGTTGATGCAGCGCGCACTAGAGGAAAACTCGGTCATCGTCGCCCAAATGACCCCGTTTTTCGACTGACCACGGCCCCACACGGGGAATTGCAGTGCGCCCCCTTGGCATCGGCGCGATTTGCCCACACAAGTTACCGGACAAGCGATAACCCCTGAAAAGGAGCCGATATGTCCGGTCTCGACCCTGTTGATCTCACCGCAAAACTGGTGCGCTGCGCCTCTGTCACCCCCGTCAACGATGGTGCGTTGGAACTGCTGGAAGAGGTGCTGGGCGCGGCTGGGTTCGACTGCACGCGCGTGGACCGGGGCGGCATTTGCAACCTCTTTGCCCGCTGGGGCAACAAGGGCAACACCACGTCTTTCGGCTTTAACGGTCATACCGACGTGGTGCCGATCGGGGATGAGGCCGATTGGTCGATGCCCCCCTTCGGAGGCGAGATCAAAGACGGCATCATGTATGGCCGCGGCACCACGGATATGAAATCCGGCGTGGCCGCCTTTGTCGCGGCGGCGGTCGATTTCGTGAAGGACACACCGCCCGATGGTTCCATCGTGCTGGCGATCACCGGGGATGAAGAGGGCGACGCCTTCGACGGGACCACGGCGCTGTTGGACTACATGGCCGAGAACGGCGAGCGGATGGATGTCTGCCTTGTGGGGGAGCCGACTTGCCCCGAAACCATGGGCGATATGATCAAGATCGGGCGGCGCGGCTCGATGAATGCGCATTTCAAAGTGACCGGCAAACAGGGCCACGCGGCCTATCCGCACCGGGCCAACAACCCGCTGCCCGCGATGATGCGGCTGATGGACCGTTTGGCCAGCCATCAGTTGGATCAGGGCAGCGATCATTTCGATCCGTCGACACTGGCGGTTGTCACGGTCGACACCGGCAACAAGGCCACCAACGTGATCCCGGCGCAGTGCCGCGGCGCGGTGAATATCCGGTTCAACGACCACCATTCAGGCGCAAGCCTCAGCGATTGGCTGCGCGGCGAAGCTGACAAAATCGCCGAGCAATTCGGCCTGCAGGTGGAGGTGGAGATCAAGATCTCCGGCGAGAGCTTTATCACCCCGCCGGGCGCGCTGTCCGATCTGGTTGCGGGCGCGGTCGAGGCAGAGACGGGCGTGAAGCCCGAGCTTTCTACCACCGGCGGCACCTCTGACGCGCGTTTTGTCAAAGCGCATTGCCCAGTGGTCGAGTTCGGTCTGGTCGGCCAGTCCATGCACCAAGTTGATGAGCATGTGCGGGTTGAGCATATCGAACAGCTCAAATCCATCTACACCCGCGTGCTGCGGAATTATTTCACGTGAAACCATCGCTCATCGTTATGGTGAAAGAACCACGTCCCGGTCGGGTGAAAACCCGGTTGGGCCGTGACCTTGGCATGGTCGGCGCGGCTTGGTGGTTTCGCCACCAGACGCGCCGTCTGCTGCGCCGCATTGAAGACCCGCGCTGGCAGGTGGTGCTGGCTGTCGCGCCGGATATCGAAGGGCTGCAAAGCCGGGTTTGGCCCGCGCATTTGCCCCGCTGGCCGCAGGGCAGGGGCAATCTGGGCGACCGCATGGCACGGATGCTGCGCGCGGCACCTGGACCGGCCTGTGTGATCGGGGCGGACATTCCGGGCATCAACCGCAAGGAACTTGCGCGGGCCTTCGGCGCGCTTGGACGACATGACGCGGTGTTTGGCCCCGCGCCGGATGGTGGCTACTGGCTCGTTGGCCTGAAACACCCCCGCCGCGCACCGCCCAGCCTGTTCGACGCTGTACGCTGGTCCGGCCCGCACGCGCTGGCCGACAGCCGCGCGACCCTGCCGGGCTACCGCATCGCCGAAGTCTCCGCCCTGCGCGACGTGGACGAAATTCACGATTTGCCATGACGACAGGGGGGCCGCGTGCTACCTGCTGAGGTATGAGCAAGATACCCAGCAAATCCGAGATCCTCGACTGGATCGAACAGAACCCCACGCTGACCGCCAAGCGCGACATCGCCAAAGCCTTTGGCATCAAAGGTGCGGCGCGGATCGATCTCAAGCGCGTGCTGAAAGAGCTAGAGGCCGAAGGCCATCTGGAAAAGCGCAAGCGCAGCTATCAGGATCCGGATCGCTTGCCGCCTGTCTCGGTGCTGTTGGTCACGGGGCCGGACAAGGATGGTGATCTGTTTGCCAGGCCGATGGAATGGCATGGCGAGGGCAACGAGCCCGTCGTGCTGCTGATCCCGCGCGACAGTGATCCCGCTCTTGGCGAAGGCGACCGCATTCTGGCACGGCTGACGCTGGTGAAAGGCGAAGACCACCATTATGAGGCGCGGCTGATCCGCCGCATTGGCAGCAATCCGAAAAAGGTCTTGGGCATCTTCCGCAAGGCTGCCGAGGGCGGGCGGATCGTGCCGATCGACAAGGGCGCTGACCGTGAATGGCGCGTCGGAGCCGACCATACCCACGGGGCCAAAGACGGTGAGCTGGTCGAAGCCGAACAGGCCGGGCC
This sequence comes from Sulfitobacter sp. NFXS29, assembly GCF_040148765.1. NCBI lineage: Bacteria > Pseudomonadati > Pseudomonadota > Alphaproteobacteria > Rhodobacterales > Roseobacteraceae > Sulfitobacter > Sulfitobacter sp. NFXS29. Next base: position 240,448 of record NZ_JAGDED010000003.1, on the reverse strand, counting down.
AAAGGGGCGCATGGGCTCCCCCCGTGCGCGTATTGTCGAGCGGTTGGGCGACCCGTCAGAGCCGCGTGCGGTGTCGCTGATCGCGATCCACCAGCATGGCATTCCCGATGATTTCCCCGATAAGGTGGTCGAACAGGCCGATGCCGCCAAACCGCAGGGCCTTAAGGGCCGCGAAGACCTGCGCGACCTGCCACTGGTTACCATCGACCCGTCCGATGCACGCGACCATGATGACGCCTGCTATGCCCATCCGGATGAGGACCCCAAGAACGAAGGCGGTCATGTCGTCTGGGTCGCCATCGCGGATGTGGCGGCCTATGTCACGCCCGGTTCGGCGCTGGATATCGAAGCGCGCAAACGGGGCAACTCGACCTATTTCCCCGACCGGGTGGTGCCGATGCTGCCGGATCGCCTGTCGGGCGATCTGTGCTCATTGCACGAAGGTGTCCCGCGCGCCTGTATCGCCGTGCGTATGGTGCTGGACGCCAAGGGCAACAAGATCGGCCATACGTTCCATCGCGGGCTGATGCGCTCGCCCGCATCCTTGCATTACGAAGAGGTGCAGGACGCCATTGACGGCAACCCCAACGACCGCACCGGCCCGCTGTTGGAGCCTGTGCTAAAACCGCTTTATGCCGCCTACGGCGCGCTGAAAACCGCGCGGGCCGAGCGGCAACCGCTTGAGTTGGACTTACCGGAACGCCGGATTGAGTTGGGTGACGATGGCAAGGTGAAATCGGTCAACTTCCGCGAAAGGCTCGACGCGCATAAGCTGATCGAAGAGTTCATGGTGCTGGCCAATGTCGCCGCCGCCGAGACCTTGCTGAAAAAGAAGACTCCGCTGTTGTTCCGCATTCACGAGGAACCCTCACCGGAGAAGCTTGAGTCCTTGCGCGAAACGGCGCAGGCGGCAGGCTTTACCCTTGCCAAGGGGCAGGTGCTACAAACCGCGCATCTCAACCGCCTGCTGGATCAGGCGGCGGGGACGAATGACGCGGAACTGATCAACCTCAGCACCCTGCGGTCGATGACACAGGCCTATTACGGTCCCGCGCATATCGGGCACTTTGGCCTCGCCCTGCGGTCTTATGCACATTTTACCTCTCCGATCCGGCGCTATGCCGACCTGATTGTGCACCGCGCCCTGATCACGGCGCATGGCTGGGGCAAGGACGGTCTGACCCCGGAAGAGATCGAAGGGCTGGAACAGACCGGCGCGCATATCTCGGACACCGAGCGGCGCTCAATGGTGGCAGAGCGCGACACGACCGACCGCTACCTCGCCGCCTTCTTGTCAGAGCGTGTGGGCAATGAGTTCACCGGTCGGATCAGCGGCATCGCCCGGTTCGGGGCCTTCGTGAAGCTGGACGAGACGGGCGCCGATGGGCTGGTGCCGATGCGGTCTTTGGGGCGCGAGTATTTTCACCATGATCCAGAGGCGCAGACGCTGATGGGGTCCGATACCGGCATGATCATCGGCATCGGCCAACGGGTGACCGTACGGCTGGCCGAGGCGGTGCCCGTCACCGGGGGCATCGCACTGGAACTGCTTGAGATCGAAGATAAAAAGGTCAAGCAGGGTGGAGGTGGCAGCCGAAGCCCCGCCGGGCGCAACCCGCGCGGCAAGGCCGTCAAAGCCAAGCGCAAGAAGGACAAGATCAAGCGTAAAGTGACCCGCACCCGCCGCTAAGGCGGCAAACAAGCGGAGCTTCGCGGATGGCGGTGCCCCTCCCTTCCCACCGGGGCGGGGCGGGCATAGGATTTGTCGCAACTCTATGAGGTGAGGCGATTATGATCCGGCATTACGCGATGATTTCAGGCATTCTTGCGACCGCAGGCATGGGGGCTCCGGCCTTTGGGTCTGGTCCTGCTGAATCTACGCGGCCCGCGCCGCGCACGTCGCAGGCCGTGGTTGTTTCCGCCACCCCGGCAGAGCAAACCACCCCAGAGGCCACCGGGGATGAGGCCGGGTTGCGCGCTTGGGTGACGGAATTCCGGCCCCGCGCCCTGCAGCAGGGCATCGACCCGGATGTCTTTGACCGCGCGCTGGATACGGTGCTCTATGACACCGAGGTGATCCGCCGCGACCGCAACCAGTCGGAGTTTACCAAAACGATCTGGGATTACCTCGACACCGCGACCTCGGACCTGCGGGTGCAGAACGGGCAGAAGGCGTTGGCCCAGTGGGAGCGCACGCTGGAAGATATCGAAATCAAATACGGCGTGGAGAAAGAGATCGTCACCGCGATCTGGGGGCTAGAGAGCGCCTATGGCAGTTTCCGGGGCGGCGACAGCGTGCTGAATTCGCTGGCCACCCTCGCCTATGACGCGCGGCGGGCGGAGTTTTTCGAGGGCGAACTGCTGGACGCTTTGCGCATTTTGCAGGCGGGCGATACCGATGCAGAGCAGTTGCGCGGCTCTTGGGCGGGCGCGATGGGGCATACGCAGTTCATGCCGTCGTCCTTCCACGCTCATGCCGTCGATTGGGATGGTGACGGGCGGCGGGACATTTGGGGCGATGACCCCAGCGATGCTTTGGCCTCTACCGCCGCCTACCTCAAGCATTTCGGCTGGACGACGGGCCAGCCATGGGGTGTCGAAGTGGCCCTGCCCGAAGGGTTCGACTATCTGCTGGCCGACCGGGAGGTGACCAAGACCCCGGCGGAATGGGCCGACCTTGGCGTGACCGCGTTGAATGGCGACGCGGTGGCGGATCACGGGCCCGCGTCGATCCTGCTGCCCGCAGGCGCGCAGGGCGCGGCCTTTATGATCTTCCCGAATTTCGCGGTGATCGAGCGCTATAATACGGCGGATGCCTATGTCATCGGCGTCGGCCATCTGGCCGACCGGATCGGTGGCGCCGGGGAGATAAAGCAAGAGTGGCCCCGCGAGGACCGCGCGCTGAGCTTTGATGAGCGGATCGAATTGCAGACCCTACTGACAAAGGCGGGTTTTGACACGCAAAAGATCGACGCCAAGATCGGCCCGTTGACCGTCAATGCTGTGCGCAGCTATCAGCAGGTCGAAGGGATCGCGCCGGATGGCTATGCTTCGCCCCGGCTGCTGGCCCGACTGCGCGAGGAATAAAGGGCCGCCCCCAAACGGGGGCAGCCCGGTCGTTCAGGACGCAGCTTTCAACATGTCCTTGTCTTTCAGATCGGCATAGGTCGCATCCAGTGCCTTGGTCGCCCGTTCGGCGAAGATCTTGATCTCTTCGGGCGTAATGACCAATGGCGGAGAGATGATCATCCGGTCGCCGACATGGCGCATTACCAGATTATTGGCAAAGCAATGCTCCCGGCAGGTGTAGCCAGCGAGGCCCCCATCCGCGAATGGCGCACGGCTTTCCTTATCCGGCGTCAGCGGCAGAGACGCCATCAGGCCGGAAACGTTGACCCCGCCAACCAGTGGATGCTCTCCTAGCTTATCCAGCGCCTCTTTCAGCGCGGGGGCGGCGATGTCTCGCACATGGTCGATGATGTTCTCTTCTTGCATGATGCGCAGGTTTTCCAGCGCCACGGCGGCACAGACCGGGTGACCGGAATAGGTGTAGCCGTGGTTGAATTCGCAGGCGTTGATGACCTCGGCCACTTCGTCACACACAATCGACCCGCCAATCGGCGCGTAGCCCGAGCTGAGGCCCTTGGCGATGGTCATGATATGCGGTTTGATCCCCATGGTTTGCGAGCCAAACCAGTTCCCCGTCCGGCCAAAGCCACAGATCACCTCGTCCGCGATCAGCAGAATGTCGTGCTTTTCACAAATGCGCTGAATTTCAGGCCAGTAAGTGCTGGGCGGAATGACTACCCCGCCTGCGCCCTGCACGGGTTCGGCAATGAAGGCGGCAACCTTGTCGGCACCCAGTTCGACGATCTTCGCGTCCAGCTCCTGCGCCCGTTTCAGGCCGAAGTCCTCGGGCGACATATCCCCGCCCTCGGCATACCAATCGGGCTGGCCGATGTGATGGATGCCGGGGATCGGCAGGCCGCCTTGCTCATGCATATAGGTCATGCCGCCCAGACTGGCCGACCCGACGGAGGAGCCGTGATAGGCATTCTTGCGGCTGATGATATGGCTCTTCTCTGGCTTGCCCTTTTGCGTCCAATAGGTCCGGACCATACGCAGGTTGGTATCGTTCGCCTCTGATCCGGACCCGGCGAAAAAGACGTGGTTCAAATCACCGGGGGCGAGGTCGGCCAGTTCCTTGGCCAGCGCGATGGCGGGCACATGGGTCGTTTGAAAGAAGGTGTTGTAATAGGGCAGTTCGTTCATCTGCCGTGCGGCGACCTTGCCCATCTCTTCGCGGCCATAGCCGAGGTTCACACACCACAGTCCCGCCATCGCGTCGAGAATTTCATTCCCCTCGCTGTCGGTCAGATAGATGCCCTTGGCCCGTGTGATGATGCGTGCGCCCTTGTCGGCTAATTCATCGTTGGTGGTGAAAGGATGCATATGATGCGCCGCATCAAGCGCCTGAAGGTCCGTGGTGGGGAGGTGATTCGTAATGGGCGGCATGTCTGTGCACCTTCTATCTGCGTGAAAAATAAGCTTCGCTGCAGAATATGATCAAATTATAGCATGTCAATCGAATCAACGCGGAATGGGCAACCCATCAAGGGCGGCGCGGATTTGGGTCATTCCTTGTGCAACATCGCCTGTCATGACCTCACCCGCCAATGCGGCGTTGCCCTCGGCAAAGGCCGCAAGAAGTTCTGCGTGTTTATCGGGCAGATTGCTGGTGCCATAGCGCCCGCAAACCACGCGAAGCGAGGGGCCGAAACGCAGCCACAGCCGGTCCACCGTGGCGGCCATGATGGGCGCTTCGGCAAGGTCGTAGATCATCCTGTGAAAGCTGTAGTTCTGCATCAGATAGCCACCGACATCGCCCCGATCGATGGCAAGGTTCAGCGCGTTGTCGCAGTCTTTCAAAGCGTTCAAACGCCCGTCTGTCATGCGATTTGCGGCGCGTTTGGTCAGTTCGGGCTCTAGCGTTTCACGCATGAAACCCAGCTCTTCCAGCCCGGCGTGGGTCAGCTCTGGCACGGTGACACGGCGGTTGCCCAAATGGGTCAGCGCCCCTTCGGAGATTAGGCGTCGGATGGCTTCGCGCACGGGCGTCATGCCTGCATCAAGCGCGGCGGTCAGACCTTGGATCGTAACCCCCTGTCCGGGGGCCAAATCGCCAAATAGAATCATCTTGCGCAGACGTTCGTAAACATGCTGATGGATTGGTGTCTTGGCCGCCGCATCGGCGGCGGGAAGCAGTCTCGGATCGGTCTTTTCTGAACCCATGGGAGCGGTCTTTCCGTCTTGTTTCGCCGTGTGTTGCAGCATTTCATTCTGCATGAAAGCATAAACCATCTTGCCCGAGGAGGCAAAACTTGATCAAATTGACGAAAGGTGGGGATCAACCCGACCTGTCTAACGGGAGTTTGAAATGAAACATGTGCTACTAAGCAGCGCCGCCGTCGCCACCTTGATGGCAGGTGCCGCCACTGCCGAAACGGTCCGCGTCTACAACTGGTCGGATTATATCGACGAATCCCTGCTGGATAAATTCGAAGAAGAGACCGGCATCGAACTGGTCTATGACGTGTTCGACAGCAACGAAGTGCTAGAGACCAAAATGCTGGCCGGTGGGTCGGGCTATGACGTGGTTGTCCCCTCGGGCACCTTCCTGCAGCGCCAGATCACTGCCGGTGCATTCCAGCCGCTGGATGCCTCCAAGCTGCCCAACCTTGAAAATATGTGGGATGTGGTTTCCTCGCGGACCGAACAATATGATCCCGACAACGCGCATTCGATCAACTACATGTGGGGCACCACAGGCATCGGCGTAAACCTCGGCAAAGTCAAAGAGGCTTTGGGCGAAGACGCCCCGGTTGATTCCTGGGATCTGGTTTTCGACCCTGCCAATATGGAGAAACTGGCCGATTGCGGCGTGCATTTCCTCGATGCCCCGGCCGAGATGATCCCCGCAGCGCTGAACTACATCGGCGAAGATCCCAACAGCCATGACCCGGATGTGATCGCAAAGGCCGAGGAGGTCTTCATGCCGGTCCGCCCCTACATCCAAAAATTCCACTCTTCGGAATATATCAATGCTTTGGCCAACGGTGATGTCTGTGTCGCAGTCGGTTGGTCTGGCGATATTCTGCAGGCCCGCGACCGCGCGGCCGAAGCCGACAACGGCGTCGAGATCGCCTATAACGCCCCCTCCGAAGGGGCGCAGATGTGGTTCGACCAGATGGCCATCCCGGTCGACGCACCGAACCCCGAAGGCGCGCATAAGTTCCTGAATTTCATCATGGACGCCGAGAATATGGCGGCAGCGTCGAACTACGTTTACTATGCGAACGGCAACAAGGCCTCGCAAGCGCATTTGGTTGAGGATGTGATCGGCGACCCGGCGATCTACCCTTCCGAAGCGGCGCTGAACAACCTGTTCACCACCACACCCTATCCGCCGAAAGTGCAACGCGTGGTGACCAGGCTCTGGACCAAGATCAAGTCTGGTACCTGATCTGAGACAGGGGGTGCGGCCAGACTGGTCGCGCCCTTTTTTCTTGCCCCGCGACCCGATCAAAGCCCGAGCAAAGCCCGATCAAAGGATGTCTCAACCGTGAGCCCAACCGTCTTCGCCCCCTGGAACGACCCCGACGAAAAACCGCTCATTCGCTTTAAGAATGTAACCAAGAAATTCGGTGAATTCGTCGCCATCGACGATCTGTCCTTGGACATTTATGCGCAGGAATTCTTTGCCCTGCTGGGCCCGTCGGGCTGCGGCAAGACGACGATGATGCGGATGCTCGCGGGGTTTGAAAACCCAACCTCCGGGCAGATCGAACTGGCCGGGCAAGACATCGGCCCGGTGCCGCCGAACAAACGGGCGGTGAACATGATGTTCCAGTCCTATGCGCTGTTCCCGCATCTTAGCATCTGGGACAACATCGCTTTTGGTCTGCGCCGCGACAAAATGGAAAAGGACGCGATTGCGGCCCGTGTGGCCGAGATGCTGAAACTGACCCGGCTAGAGAAATTCGCCCGCCGTAAACCGCATCAGATCTCTGGTGGCCAACGGCAGCGCGTGGCATTGGCCCGATCCCTTGCCAAAGCGCCAAAGCTTTTGTTGCTGGATGAACCCTTAGGCGCGCTTGACAAAAAGCTGCGCCAAGACACTCAGTTCGAGCTGATGGATATTCAAGAATCCACCGGCACCACTTTTGTCATCGTGACCCACGACCAAGAAGAGGCGATGACCGTCGCCTCCCGCGTGGCGGTGATGGACGAGGGGCGCGTCATTCAGGTGGCCACCCCGGCTGAAATCTATGAGGCACCGAATTCCGTCTACGTGGCCGACTTCATCGGCGACGTGAACATCATCGAAGCCAGCACCAAGGCCATTGGCGAAGACCAATATCATCTGAACTGGATCGACGGGCAGCCGCCGCTGACCGCGACCTCCGCCGTGCCGTTCAGCGAGGGGCAGCAGGCCCATCTGGCGATCCGGCCCGAGAAAATTCGTATCTCGACCGACCGGCCCGAGGATGCCCCCAATGCGCTACAGGGCAAAGTGCTCGACATCGCGTATTTGGGCAACCTCAGCACCTATCACGTCGAACTGCCCGGCGGGCAGGTGATCAAAGCGCAGACCGCTAACACCCGGCGCATCGCCCGGCGTGACATCACTTGGGAAGACCCCGTTTGGATTTCATGGAGCGCCACCGCAGGCGTCTTGTTGGCGCAATGAATATGCGTCGTTTCGCCCTGATCGCGGTCCCCTATTTCTGGCTGCTGGCGCTGTTTCTGGTGCCTTTCCTGATTGTTTTCAAAATCTCCTTGTCTGACACGGCGCTGGCGATTCCGCCCTACACGCCGACCATCAAGGATGGCATCGGCGCGCTGATCGCCCAATTGGATTTCGAGAATTTCACCTTCCTCGCCTCCGACGATCTGTATTGGAAAGCCTACCTTAGTTCGCTGCGCATCGCTGTGGTCTCGACCGTCTTTACGCTGTTGGTCGGCTATCCCATCGCCTACGGCATGGCCCGCGCCCCCGAAGAGTGGCGCGCCACGTTGATGATGTTGGTGATTTTGCCGTTCTGGACCTCGTTCCTGATCCGCGTCTATGCGTGGATGGGCATTCTCAGCAACGAAGGGCTGCTAAACCAACTGCTGATGTGGGTGGGTTTAACCGCAGAGCCTTTACAGATCCTTAATACCAACACGGCAGTCTATATCGGCATCGTCTATACCTACCTGCCGTTCATGATCTTGCCGATCTATGCCGCGCTGGATCGTTTGGATGAATCGCTGAATGAGGCGGCTGAGGATTTGGGCTGTTCGCGGCTGCAAGCCTTCTGGCTGGTGACGATCCCGCTGTCGCGCAATGGCATCGTGGCGGGCAGTTTTCTGGTCTTCATCCCTGCCTTGGGCGAATTCGTGATCCCCTCGCTACTGGGCGGGTCGGGCACGCTGATGATCGGCAAAGTGCTTTGGGAAGAGTTCTTTAACAACCGCGACTGGCCGGTGGCGAGCGCCGTTGCCGTGATCTTGCTGCTGATCCTGATCATCCCGATCATCCTGTTCCAGCGCAACCAGCAGAAACAGGCGGAGGCCGAACAATGAAGCGGATGACATGGTTCAACGTGACCTCCCTGACGCTGGGGTTTGCCTTTCTCTACCTGCCGATGATCATTCTGGTGATCTACAGCTTCAACGCCTCGAAACTGGTGACGGTCTGGGCCGGTTTTTCGACCCGCTGGTACAGCGAGTTGCTGCAAAACGAAGCTTTCTTGAACGCCGCTTGGGTCACGATCAAGGTCGCGGTGATTTCGTCGTCGATCGCCACGGTGTTGGGCACGATGGCCGCCTATGTGCTGGTGCGCGGCGGGCGGTTCATGGGGCGAACGCTGTTTTCCGGCATGATCTATGCGCCGCTGGTGATGCCTGAAGTGATCACCGGTCTGTCGCTGCTTTTGCTGTTCATCGGCATCGGGCTGGACCGCGGCGTGCTCACTATCGTGCTGGCGCACACGACCTTTTCGATGTGCTACGTCTCGGTCGTTGTGTCTTCGCGGCTGGTGTCTTTCGATCGCTCGTTGGAGGAGGCCGCGCTCGATCTCGGCTCGTCCCCTTGGGAGGCATTTCGTCTGGTCACCCTGCCGATCATCGCGCCTGCGGTGATCTCGGGCTGGCTCTTGGCCTTCACACTGAGCCTTGATGATTTGGTGATCGCCTCCTTCACCGCCGGGCCGTCAGCGACGACGTTGCCGATCAAAATCTTCAGCGCCGTGCGTTTGGGCGTCTCGCCTGAGATCAACGCGCTGTCGACGATCATGATCGCCATCGTCACCGTGGGGGTCATCACCGCGTCGTTGGTCAGCAAACGCTCCAGCCTACGTGCGCAAGAGGAGGCCCGCGCGGCGGAACGGCCTGCCACATGAGGCGCATCTACGCGGATTTCGCCTATTCCGAAGCGCCGCGCGCGGGCTGCTGGTGGGATGAAACCTGCGCCGCGCCGGACCGCCCGGCGCAGCAGGGCGACGCGCAGGCTGATGTAGTGATCATCGGTGGCGGGTTCACCGGCCTCAACGCGGCGCTGCATCTGGCGCGAGCCGGGGTAGGGGCCACGGTGCTGGAGGCCGAGCGTGTGGGCTTTGGCGCATCTGGCCGCAACGGGGGCTTTTGCTGTCTGGGCGGCGGGATGCTGGAAGACGCCACGCTTGATCGCAAATTTGGGCGGCAGGAGCGGCTCGGTTGGCGGCAGGCCGAATTGGCCGCGATCCGGCAGGTGGAGGATTTCATCGCGACCCGCGGTGTCGATGTCGACCGGCATTCCCAAGGCGAGACCCAATTGGCCCACCGCCCCCGCGATTTCGAAGAGATGCGCGGCAAGCTGGATTACTACGCAGAGAACTACGGTGTCACGGCACGGCTGACCGAAAAGGCCGATTTGGCCGCAGAGGGGCTAAACGCGGGCTTCGAAGGTGCGATCACCGTGCCGATTGGATTTGGCCTGAACCCCCGCAAATATGTGACCGACCTCGCACAGGCCGCCGAAGACGCGGGGGTGACGGTCTATCACAACAGCCCGGCCTTGAACGTGACCCGCCGCGACGGTGCATTCGATGTCACCACCCTCACGGGCCGCATCCGCGCCGAACGGGTGATCATCGCCACCAACGGCTATTCCTCTGAAGACCTGCCGCCGTGGCTTGCCGCGCGTTACATGCCAACGCAGTCCAGCGTGATCGTGACCCGCCCAATGACCGAGGCAGAGTTGTCTGCCCAAGGCTGGACCAGCCAACAAGCCTGCTATGACAGCCGCCATCTGCTGCATTACTTCCGGCTAATGCCTGACAATCGCATGTTGTTCGGTGTGCGCGGCGGCCTGATGTCCAACCCAAATTCCGAAAGGCGCGCCCTGCGCCGCGCGCGCGCCGATTTCGAGGCGATGTTCCCCGCGTGGCGCGATGTAGAGACCCCGCACGGCTGGTCCGGCATGGTCTGTATCGCCCGCAACCGGATGCCCTTTGTGGGCGAGGTGCCGGATCAGCCGGGCATGTTTGCGGGGCTGTGCTACCACGGCAATGGCGTGGCGATGGCCAGCTATTCCGGTGCGCTTTTGGCTGATCTGGTGCGCGGCAAGACGCCAGAGCGGCCCTATCCCGCCCCCATGCGCGCCCCGCTTGCGCGGTTCGAGTTGGGCCGCTTTCGCCGGGCGGTCATGCCTTTTGCCTATGCGGGGTTTGCGCTGTCGGACCGTTAAAGGCGTTCAGCCCTGCTCCGACGCTGCGCGTTCTTTCGCCAGCGCAATCTGCCGCTGACGCTCGCGGAACCGCTCTTTGTCGGCGTCCGATGTTTCCTCCGCGCACTGATGACAGGACACCCCGACCTCATAGGCGGGGTGTGTCGTATCCTCAGGCAGGATCGGGCGGCGGCAGCCGTGGCAGAGCATATGCGGCCCTTCGCGCAGCCCGTGGCCGACGCTGACGCGGTTGTCGAAGACAAAGCAATCGCCTTCCCACGTGCTTTCCTGTTCGGGCACTTCTTCGAGGTATTTCAGAATGCCGCCTTTGAGGTGAAAGACATCCTCAACGCCCTGACCAATGAGGTAATTGGTCGATTTCTCGCAACGGATGCCGCCAGTGCAGAACATCGCGATCTTCTTGTTGTGGAAGCGGTCTTTGTTCGCCTCCCACCACGCGGGGAATTCGCCAAAGCTTTCGGTCTGTGGGTCAACCGCGCCTTCAAAGGTGCCGATGGCCACTTCGTAATTGTTGCGCGTGTCGATCACCGCCACATCGGGCGAGCGGATCAACTCATTCCACTCTTTGGGGTCGACGTAATGCCCAACCTTGGCGCGCGGATCGACATCGGGCTGGCCCATCGTCACGATCTCGCGTTTGATCCGCACCTTCATCTTGCCAAAAGGCGGCTTGTCGTTGGTGGCCTCTTTCCACTCCAGATCGGCGCAGCCGGGCAGGGCGCGCAGATGGGCGATCACCGCGTCGATCCCGGCGCGCGGCCCGGCGATGGTGCCGTTCACCCCCTCGGGGGCCAAAAGCAACGTGCCCATGACCGATTGCGCCTCGCAAAGTGCGAGCAGCGCAGGCTTGAGCGCGGCGGGATCTTCAAAACGGGTGAAGTGATATAGGGCGGCAATGGTATACATAAGCGTCAAATAAGCGCTTCAGGCGCAAAGCTCAATCCGGGGCGTGCCATTGACCTACCCCACCCGCAGCCCTACCCCTTTTGTTGAGGAGACTGCCCATGACCCATGCCCTGATCGTGATCGACGTCCAAAATGATTTCTGCCCCGGTGGCGCGCTGGAAGTGCCCCAAGGTGATGAGATTCTGCGCGGCATCAATGCGCTGATGTCTGAATTCGACGCCGTGGTCCTGACGCAGGATTGGCACCCCGCGGGGCATTCGTCATTCGCCTCTTCGCATAAGAACAATGCGCCGTACGAGATCGTCACCATGCCCTATGGCCCGCAAGTGCTCTGGCCCGATCACTGCATTCAAGGCAGCATCGGCGCGCAGTTCCATCCTGATCTGCAAACAGACCGGGCCGATCTGATCATTCGCAAGGGCTATAACCCCGACATCGACAGCTATTCGGCGTTTTTTGAGAATGACCACAGCACCCCCACGGGGCTCGAAGGCTACTTGCGCACGCGCGGGATCGAACGGCTGACCATGGTCGGGCTGGCGCTGGACTTCTGCGTGAACTTCTCGGCCGTGGATGCGGCGAAACTGGGTTTCAATGTCGATGTCCGCGAAGACCTGTGCCGCGCAATTGATCTGGACGGATCGCTCGCCAAATCCCGCGAGGGGATGCGCGCGGCGGGGGTGGCGTTGGCCTAATCCGCCGCTTTCCCCTTGCCCATCTGCCCGCCCCCTTGGCATGAAGGGTGCAAGCAATAAGGAACCTCCCATGGTCGACATCGCCACCCGCGTTTATAACCACAAGTGGAAGATCGACCCCATCGTGCGGTCGCTGATCGACACGGATTTCTACAAGCTGCTGATGTGCCAGTCGGTGTTTCGCAACAAGCCGGACACACAGGTCACCTTTAGCCTGATCAACCGCTCCACCCATATCCCGCTGGCCAATCTGATCGACGAAGGCGAGCTGCGCGAGCAGTTGGATCACATCCGCTCGCTCAGCCTCAGCCGGGGCGAAAGCACTTGGCTGCGCGGCAATACCTTCTACGGCAAGCGCCAGATGTTCCGCCCGGATTTCATGGAGTGGTTCGAAGGCATGCGCCTGCCGCCCTATCATCTCGAACGCAAAGGCGATCAATATGAACTGACCTTTGAGGGCAAATGGCACGAGGTCATGCTGTGGGAGATCCCCGCGCTGGCCGTACTGATGGAACTGCGCAGCCGTGCAGCACTTGACCCGATGGGCAAGTTCGAGCTTCAGGTGCTTTACGCCCGCGCCATGACCCGCGTCTGGGAAAAGATCGAGACGCTGCGCGAAGTGGCCAATCTTTCGATTGCGGATTTCGGCACGCGGCGGCGGCATTCGTACCTGTGGCAGGACTGGTGTGTGCAGGCGATGCATGAGGGGCTGGGCAATGCCTTCACCGGCACCTCTAATTGCCGCATCGCCATGATGCGCGAACTAGAGGCGATTGGCACCAACGCCCATGAGTTACCGATGGTCTATGCTGCCTTGGCCGATGATGACGCCGAGCTTGCCCGCGCGCCCTACGACGTGCTGTCGGATTGGCATGACGAACACGAAGGCAATCTGCGGATCATCTTGCCCGACACTTACGGCACCAAGGGTTTCCTTGATCACGCGCCGGATTGGCTGGCGGGCTGGACCGGCATCCGCGTCGACAGCGGTGATCCGGCCACGGCGGCGCAGACGGCCATCGACTGGTGGCGCGCGCGCGGCGAAGACCCGACGACCAAGCGGGTGATCTTTAGCGATGGGCTCGACGTGGATAAGATCAAAGAGCTTCACGCCCAATTCGCGGGCAAGGCGAAAATCTCCTTCGGCTGGGGGACGTTGTTGACCAATGACTTCCGCGGGCTGGTGCCGAATGATGCGCTGGCGCCCTTCAGCCTTGTCTGCAAAGCGGTCAGCGCCAATGGGCGGCCCACGGTCAAACTCTCGGACAACCCCAACAAGGCGATGGGCCCGGCGGATGAAATCGCGCGCTACAAACGGGTCTTCGGGGTGGGAGAGCAGGCCGCGCAGCAGGTGATCGTCTAAGGGTCAATCCTGACCAATCGGGAATTCCGCCGTGGCGATCAATCCGTCGGGCTGCCAATCGTATTGCAAGGTGCCACCGACCGCGCGGGTCAGCGACTGGATGATCCGCGAGCCGCTGTCGCGGTCGGATTTCGTCACCTCTGGTCCACCGATTTCCTGCCAAACGAATCGCAACCGGGCGGGCGCTTGAAGAAGCGCGATGTCCAACGACACCCGCCCCGTTTCGGTGCTGAGCGCGCCATGTTTCACCGCGTTTGTCGCCAGCTCATGCAGGGCCAGCGTCAGGGGCGAGACGAGGCGGTGCGAAATCAGCGGGTTCGCCCCCGAAAGGTTGATTTGTTCATCAGTGGCCGAGGTATAGGCTCGAATGATCGGCCCTATCAGGGTCTTGAAATCCACCTCTTGCTGATCACTGCGGCCGATCGTGTCGAAATGCGCCGCGCCCAAAGCCGAAAGGCGGTCGATCACCTTGTTGGCAAAGGCTGCTGGGGTCGGTTCTTCGCGGGCGGTCAAACGGACCATGGCGGTCATGACATTCACGATATTGCGCAGCCGGTGCAGCAACTCGTCATCGGCCAGTTTGCGGTGCTCGCTTTCTAATCGGCGGCGTTCGGAGACATCGAGCTGCGAGCCGAAGAAATAGATCAGGTTGCCGTTTTCGTCATTGATCGGGCCCAATTGCAGGGCGTTCAGAAAGCGGCTGCCGTCCTTGCGGTAGTTCACGATCTCGACCGTATCGACCCGGCGATCCAACAGGATGTTGCGCACTGCGTCGATACTTTCACGCGTGGTATCCGGCCCTTGCAGAAAGCGACAGTTTTGCCCGACGATCTCCTCCAAGCGATAGCCGGTAAGATCGGTGAAAGCCTCATTAACATAGACGATCGGATTGTCCGGCAGGGTCGGGTCGGTGATGCACAACGGCAAGCGGGCGTAGCGCACGACCTTGCCTAAAACGTCATCGGTCAGGGTCTGCCGAGCGGCCAAAACCGTCTTGTCGTTCATGAATTGCCGCCCTTCGCTCGAAACTGGCCGACAATGTGCCCCGCGCGTGGCTTTTGGGTCAACCCGCATACTGGGGTTTGGGCCATATTTGTCTACTAGATGCTGTATGCGCGATCGCGTTTCGTCGTGCTCAATAAATGCGGCTTGTCATGAAGGGTCGAAAATGCGTAATTGAGGGCGCTTGGTGTCCCGAGAAGCGCCTGTTGGTGTGGGACCGAAAAGGGAATTCAGTAACGGGTCGCATGACCCCGAAGCCGAAGCCGCCCCCGCGACTGTAAGCGGTGAGCCAATGCCCCTCGTGCCACTTGTCCATCCGGACGGGGAAGGCGGGCAAAGGTCACGACCCGCGAGCCAGGAGACCTGCCAAGCGAATGAAACGCTAGATGCCGTCGGGTGTGACGGTAAGGAGAATGAAGATGACGACAATGATTAAGACCGCCAGCGCCACGCGCAGCAAGCTTGTACCGGCTCTGTTTGCCGCTGTGCTGGGCGTTGCCCTGATGGCTCTGACTGGCCATGTGCAGGCCGCAGCATTGCACGATGCCGCCCATGACGTGCGCCACGCGACAGGCTTTCCCTGCCACTAAGCGCCACGTCACTATCACGGGGGTCCGGGCTGCCAACACGCAGTCCGGCTATCTGTGATTCTGCCGTCCGTCTGCTTTTGCCAGCCTTTTGTTGATCCGCTGTGCTCACTTTCCATCGCATATCGCGTTGGGAAGGGTCTACCACGTCTAGAGGTCTGGTGACGGTCTCGGTCCGCTTCATGCGCGGCGCCGTCTTTCATTTCGTATCCAAGGACCATTTCGATGTTCTCTCGTTTCCTAACCTCCGCCCTTTTTGCAGGGGCGTCTGCCGGGCTGCTGACCGGCCTGCTGCAACTCTATTTCGTGCAGCCCGTGCTGCTCCATGCTGAGCTTTATGAGACCGGCGCACTGGTGCATTTCGGGGCCGACGCGGTCAGCGCGCACCCCGAACTGACCGGTTTTGATGCCGTCCGCGATGGGCTAAGCCTGATCTTCACCATGCTGACCTATACTGCCTATGCGCTGATCCTACTTGGCGCGATGAGCTTTGGCGAAGAACGCGGCGCGGTGATTGATGGCCGCTGGGGTATCCTTTGGGGGGTGGCCGGCTTCGTTGCTTTCCACCTCGCGCCGGGGTTCAGCCTTGCGCCCGAGGTGCCCGGCGTGGCCGCGGCAGACATCACCGCGCGGCAGATCTGGTGGTTCGCCACGGCCGGGGCGGCGCTGGTGGCGCTCTGGCTGCTGGCCTTCGGCAATGGTTGGGCCGCATGGATCGGCGCGGCGGTGTTGCTGATGGCCCCGCATGTCGTCGGCGCACCCGAACCCGACAGTTTCAGCGGCCCGGTGCCCACTGAGATCGGCGCGCTATTCGCCGCCCGCGCACTTGGCATTGGCCTTGCCGCATGGGTTCTGCTAGGCAGCTTCGCCGGCTTCTTTTGGCAACGTGAAGGCGCGCGTAGCGCCTGAGGGAGGTCAAGATGGACAGATCACTGGCACTATTCGTCATCGGATTGGTCTTTGGCGGTGGCATTGGTTTTGCCATCGCCGCGAGCAGCGGCGTGACCTTCGACGGCCATGACCACGGCGACCCTGCCGCCCATGGCGGGGTGGACCACGGCGGCGCAGATCACGCGCGGATGCACGGCCAACCGATCACGCTTGCCGCAGAAGACGCCCCCAGCCTCGCGATCCGCGTGACGCCTGACCCAATGTCGGGTCATAACCTTTCCGTAGAGACCGAAGGCTTCGCCTTTGCCCCGCAGAACGCCAGCGGCGACCACCAACCCGGCGAGGGCCATGCCCATGTCTATGTCAACGGCACCAAGATCGGGCGGCTTTATGGCCCATGGCTGCATCTGCCTGATCTGCCCAAGGGTGAGGTCACGGTTGAGGTCACTCTCAACGCCAATGACCACCGCCCCTTGGCGGTAAACGGTGCGCCGATTACCGCGCGCGAGGTGCTGACAGTTGAATAATCGCCCCGCTTCCCCTTTTCATAACGGGCCGGAGCGCATACCCGGCACGCATAACCCGATGGGATCAGATCAATGAGCACGACCCTACATGTCTGCATGACCTGCCGCGCAGGCGAGGTGCTGGAGGAAGACGCGCCGCGCCCCGGCGCGCAGCTTCATGCCGCCCTTGACGCCGCAGGCGCGCCCGAGGGCGTGACCATCGTGCCGGTGCAATGTCTTTCCGCCTGTTCGCAGGGCGCCGCTGTGGCGCTCTCTGCGCCGGGCAAATGGTCCTATGTCTATGGCCGCCTGACCAAGGATGATGCCGCCGACATCCTTGCCGGTGCCGCCGCCTATGCCGCTACCGAAGACGGGCTGGTGGCATGGCGCGAACGCCCGGTCATCTTTCGCAAGCAAAGCCTTGCGCGTATCCCCCCTTTGACCCTGCCGCAGGAGCCTACCGCATGAGCGATCTCGCCAAAATTCCCGTCACCGTCATCACCGGCTTTCTCGGGTCCGGCAAAACCACGCTGATCCGCCATTTGATGACCAATGCAGGCGGGCGTCGCCTTGCCGTGCTGGTTAATGAGTTCGGCACCGTGGGCGTGGATGGCGACATCCTGAAATCCTGCGCCATTGAGGATTGCCCGGCTGAAAACATCGTCGAGCTGGCCAATGGCTGCATCTGCTGCACCGTGGCGGATGATTTCATCCCGACCATCGAAGCGCTGATGGCCCTGCCGACGCGCCCTGATCACATCCTGATCGAAACCTCTGGGTTGGCCCTGCCGAAACCGCTGCTCAAGGCCTTTGACTGGCCCGCGATCCGCTCGAAGATCACCGTCGATGGCGTGATCGCGCTGGCCGATGCCGAGGCCGTGGCCGCGGGTACTTTTGCCGCTGATGTCGCTGCCGTTGATGCGCAGCGTCTGGCTGATGACAGTCTCGACCACGAAACTCCGCTGTCTGAGGTCTTCGAAGATCAAATCTCCTGCGCCGATATCATCCTAATGTCCAAGGCCGATCTGGCCGGTTCCGAAGGGCTCGCCAAAGCACGCAAGGTGATCGAAGCGGAAAGCCCGCGAGAGATCCCGATCCTTGAGATGACCGAAGGCGTGATCGACCCCAAGGTCGTGCTGGGCCTCAACGCCGCTGCCGAAGACGACCTCGCCGCGCGCCCCTCGCACCATGACGGCCACGACGATCACGAGCATGACGATTTCGAAACCGTGGTGATCCCGATGCCGGAAGTGGCGGATGTTGAGGCGCTGGTCACCGCAATCGAGCGGCTTGCGCGTGAGCAGAACATCCTGCGCGTGAAGGGCTATGTCGCTGTCGAGGGCAAGCCGATGCGCCTGTTGGTGCAGGCCGTGGGCGCGCGGGTGCGTCAGCAGTTCGACCGCCCTTGGGGCAGCGATCCGCGCGCGGGGCATTTGGTGGTCATCGCTGAACATGACGACATCAACCTCGCCGCGATCCGCGACGTATTGGGAGCCTAACCGCGCATGCATGTCGTCTTTCGCGAAAGCCACGGGTTGGAGGATACCGACACCCCCTATGATCCGGGTCAAACGCCCGCTGATCTGGTGGTGCTGTCGTTTTCCGACAGTGACCTTGGCGCTTTCGCGGCAGGCTGGCATCGCGGCGGCGGCAAGGAGGGCAAGCTGCCCTCCTTGCGGCTGTGCAACCTTGTGGCGCTGCGCCACCCTGCGTCGGTCGACAACTACATCGAACAGACGCTGACCGGGGCCAAGGGCATCCTGATCCGCCTTATCGGGGGCGAGAATTATTGGCCCTACGGCATCATGCAGGTCCAAGATTTCGCCCGCCGGAATGACATTGCACTGGCCGTGCTGCCCGCCGATGGGCGTGAAGATCCGGGGCTGGACGCGCATTCAACGCTGCCTGTCTCTACCCTGCGCCGTCTTGCGCATCTCTGTGACGCGGGCGGGCCGGTTGCGGCGCAGGCCGCGCTGGCGCAGATGGCGCTGGCAGCGGGGTTCTATGCCGGGCCGGTGATGGGCGCGAAAACGGTGCCTGATTGTGGCTATTACGACCCTGATCAAGGCGTCGTGCCTTTTGTCGATGCGGCGGGCGATACTGTCGCTGTCACATTTTACCGCAGCTACTTGCTTGCTGCCGATACCGCGCCAGTTGATGCGCTGATCCGCGCCTTGCGGGCGGCGGGGCTGAATGCCATCGGGCTGTTTGTCCCCTCGCTCAAGTCCGATCCCGCGCGGGCCTTTTTGGGCGATGCGCTTGGCGCGATGGAGCCCGTTTCAATCGTCAACGCCACCGCCTTTTCGGGGCGCGGGGATGACGGGACCTCCCCACTCGACGCCCCCGGATGCCCGGTGTTTCAAGTGGCGCTTTCGACAGCGCGGCGGCGTGATTGGGACGAAAGCGAGCGCGGCCTTTCGCCCGCCGATCTGGCCATGCATGTGGTCCTGCCCGAAGTGGATGGCCGTATTTTCACCGGCGTTGTCAGTTTCAAAAGTCCCGAAAAACGCGACCCCGATCTGCAATATTCTCGCTTCGCCCACCGGGCCGAGGATGCCCGCATCGCCGCCGTCGTGGCGCGTGTGCTGGGCTGGCAACGGCTGGCGCAGACCCCTGCGGACGCGCGCAAGCTGGCACTGGTGCTCTCGACCTATCCGGGGCGGGACGATCAACTGGCCCACGCAGTCGGGCTCGACGCGCTGGCCAGTGTCGAAGACATGCTGATGCGTCTGGCGGGCGAGGGCTATAGCGTGACACCGCAGATCGGTTTTGGCCGGAGCCTTACCGAACAGCGCATTTCGTGGCCGCTTGCCGACTACCACGCCGCCTTGGCCAGCCTGCCACAGACGCTGCGCGATGACCTTTGCGACGCATGGGGCGCGGTTGAGGATGATCCGCTGGTTCAAGATGGCGCCCTCCACTTCGCCGCGCAAACCTGCGGCAACGCGCTGGTCGCGCTGCAACCCGAACGCGGCGATCTGACGGACCGCGAAGACAGCTATCACGACCTCGCCCGCACCCCGCGCCATTCATATGTGGCCTTCTATCTCTGGCTGCGCGCACAGGGGCACCACGCGTTGGTGCACATCGGCGCGCATGGCACGCTGGAATGGCTGCCGGGCAAGGCCGTGGCCCTGTCAAACGATTGCTGGCCCGAGGCGCTGACCGGCGATCTGCCGGTGATCTATCCGTTTATCGTCAATGATCCGGGCGAAGCGGCACAGGCCAAGCGGCGCATCGGTGCCGTGACCTTGGGCCATCTGCCACCCCCGTTGAAAGACAGCGAAACACCTGAAGGGCTGTTGCGGCTGGAACGGCTGCTGGATGAGTATTCCACCGCCGATGGGCTCGATCCCGCGCGCCGCGACCGGCTCGTCGACACGATCCGCGCCGAGGCGCAGGCGGCGGGGGTCGAAGATGACCTTGGCCTCGATGCTGCCAGTTCCTCGGCCGAGGCGCTGACCCGGATTGACGCCTTCGTCTGCGACATCAAGGAAAGCCAATACGGCGATGGCCTGCATGTGTTTGGCGCGGGAGAGGGCGAATGGGACGGGCTGCTGACCGCGCTTGCGGGGCGGCGCGTCACCGCTGGCCCTTCCGGCTCTCCCTATCGCGGGCGCTCGGACGTGCTGCCCACGGGGCGCAATCTCTATGCCGTTGATCCGCGCGGGGTGCCCAGCCGGGCTGCCCATGCGCAGGGGGTGAAACTGGCCGAGGAACTGCTCAGGCGGCATTTGCAGGACAACGGCGACTGGCCGCGCGGGTTGGTGATTGACCTTTGGGGATCGGCCACCATGCGCACGGCGGGTGAAGAGGTCGCTATGGCCATGCATCTCGCGGGGCTTGCGCCGAAATGGGACGAAGGCAGCGAGCGGGTTTCGGGCTTTGAGGTGTTGCCGCTGACCCTACTGGACCGTCCGCGCATTGACGTGACGCTGCGCATCTCGGGCCTGTTCCGGGATGTGTTTCCGGGGCTGGGACAGATTTTTGAGGCCGGTTCCGCAGCACTGGCGGAGCGTGAAGAAGCGCCCGACATGAACCCCTACCTCACCCGCACGCCGCGCGTCTTTGGCCCCAAGCCGGGCCTTTACGGCGTGAACATGGAAGCCGCGTTGCAAGACTATTCCGACGCGGGCCGCGCGGCGGCTGGGGAGGCGTGGCTGAGCGGCTCCGAATGGGCGATCAATGCCCAAGGCGAAGCGCATCAAGACCGCGCCGCGCTGGAGGCGCAGTTGCACCGCGCCGATGGCTTTGCTCATGTGCAGGATTTGGCCGAAAGCGATATCCTGCTCGCATCGGACTATGCCAGCCACGAAGGTGGTTTTGCCGCCGCGATGGCGCATCTTGGGGCTCAGAAACCGTCGATGTACCACCTTGATCACACCCGCGCTGGCAGCCCCCGCGCGCGGTCCATGCCCGAGGAAATCGCCCGTGTCGTGCGCGCCCGTGCCGCCAATCCCGGCTGGGCCAGCGGGATGATGCGCCACGGTTTTCGCGGCGCGGCAGAGGTGGCGGCGACGCTCGACAATCTGGCCGCCTTTGCGCATCTGACACGCGAGGTGCCCGCGCATCTCTTTGACATTTATTTCGACGCCACGCTGGGCCGCGACGATCTGGTGGCCTTTATGGAGGCCGAGAACCCCGCCGCGCTGCAGGCCATGCGCGACCGTTTCGCAGCCCTTCGGGACGCTGGGCTTTGGGTGACCCGCCGCAATTCGATCTCGGCCACCTTGGAAGGGGTGGAGTGAGCACGGCCCACGTCATCAAGGGCTGGTGCCCCGGCGCGCTGCGGCCAATGCTGTCGGGCGATGGGCTGGTGGTCCGCCTCCGGGTGCCGCAGGGGCGGTTGACCCCGGCTCAAGCGCGCGGCGTCGCAGAGTTGTCGCAGCGCTATGGCAACGGGGTGATCGACCTGTCGAACCGGGCCAATCTGCAGTTGCGCGGGATTGATCCCGCGCGGCAAGAGGGGCTGATCGACGCGCTTCGCGCGCTGGCGCTGATCGACGCCGACGAGCACACCGAGCGGCGGCGTAACCTCATGCTGACGCCCTTCTGGCAAGCGGGCGATGATACGGATCATCTGACCCAGCAGTTGACCGCCGCCGCGCAGAGGCATGCGCTGCCCGATGTCTCCAGCAAATTCGGCTATGCGGTCGATGCCGGGGCGCAGCCGGTGTTGCAGGCAGACCCCGCCGACATTCGCTTTGAGCGGGCGGCGGATGGGCAGCTTTTGCTCTGCGCCGAGGGGGCGGCATTGGGCAAACCGGTTTCCCGCGATACCGCCGTGGCCGAAGCCATCGCGTTGGCCACATGGGTTCGCGCGCAGGGGGCCACCCGTGCCGCGCGCGCCTTGGCGGCAGGGGCGACCCTAACTCCCTGTTTCAACCATCCCCGGCAAAGCGGCCTCAGCACTCCGACGCTAGGCCACTATCCAGCGGGCGCGCTGGTCGCCTGCGCTTTTGGGCAAATGGACGCAGAAACGCTCACCGCGCTTGCCGACCTTGGCCCGCTCCGCCTGACTCCGTGGCGGATGGTGCTGATCGAAGGTGCTACCGAGCTCCCCGACTCGCCCAGCCTCATCACCGATGCCGCCGACCCACTCTTGCGCGTCGTCGCCTGTATCGGCGCGCCCGGCTGTGCTCAGGCACGCGGCGAGACGCGCGGACTGGCGCGCGACCTTGCCGCTTCGGTGCCGCAAGGCCAACGCCTGCATGTCTCAGGCTGCGCCAAGGGCTGTGCTGCACCGCGTGCCACAGACCTCACCCTGACCGCCACCGCGCCGGGCCAATATGACCTCATCCGCAATGGCCGCGCCGATGCGGCCCCTGATCTGCGCGGGCTAACCCCCGCCGCCATCGCCTCTCACTTTAGAAAGTCCGCCGATGCCCCATAGCTATATCACCGACGGTGCCGAGATTTACCGCCAGTCCTTTGCCACCATCCGCGCCGAGGCGGCGCTGGCGCGTTTCACCCCCGAGGAAGAAATCGTTGCCGTGCGCATGATCCACGCCGCGGGCTTGGTCGGGCTGGAGGAGCATATCCGCTTTTCCGACGGCATGGCCGTGGCCGCGCGGGCGGCGCTGGAGGACGGCGCGCCGATCCTCTGCGACGCCTATATGGTCAGCGAAGGCATCACCCGCAAACGGCTTCCGCGCGAGAATGAGGTGATCTGCACCCTGCGCGACCCCTCGGTGCCGGATTTGGCGGCAAAGATGAGCAACACCCGCTCCGCTGCCGCGCTGGAACTGTGGCGGCCCCATTTGCAAGGCGCGGTGGTGGCCATCGGCAACGCGCCGACGGCGCTGTTTCACCTGCTCAACATGCTCGAAGACCCCGATTGCCCGCGCCCGGCGGCGATCATCGGCTGCCCGGTGGGCTTCATCGGCGCGGCGGAATCTAAAGAGGCGTTGATGCAAGATTTGCCCGTGCCTTCGATGATTGTGCAGGGGCGCTTGGGCGGCTCGGCGATCACCGTGGCGGCGGTAAACGCGCTGGCAAGCAGGGTGGAATGAAGATGGGCAAGGTTATCTGCGCGGGCCTCGGCCCCGGCGACCCGGAACTGATGAGCGTGAAATCCGACCGTGCCATTCGCGGCGCGCAGCATCTGGCGTATTTCCGCAAGAAGGGCCGCGCGGGCCAAGCGCGCCGGATCGTTGAGGGGATGCTGCGCGACGACGTGGTGGAATATGCGATGGAATATCCCGTGACCACGGAGCTGCGGTTTGATTCCGAAGAGTACCGCGCCCAGATGGTCGCCTTCTATGCCGAATGGGCAGATCGGCTGGCGGAATTGTCCAAAGATCACGAGGTGGTCGTGCTGTGTGAGGGCGATCCCTTCTTCTACGGCTCCTTCATGCATCTGCACACCCGGCTTCAGGGCCGCGCCGAGGTTGAGGTGCTGCCCGCAATCCCCGGCATGGTGGGCTGCTGGAACGCGCTGGATACGCCCTTCACTTGGGGCGATGACGTGATGACTGTGCTGATGGGTACGCTGCCCGAGGCCGAATTGACCGAGCATATGAAACGTGCCGATGCGCTGGTGGTGATGAAGACGGGCCGCAATCTGCCGACCGTGCGCCGTGCGCTGGCGGCGGCGGGCAAGTTGGATGATGCTTGGCTGGTCGAGCGTGGCACCATGCCCGATCAGCGGGTGGCGAAACTGTCTGAAGTGGCGGACGACGACTGCCCCTATTTCGCGATCGTCTTGGTGCATGGCCAGGGCCGCAGACCGGAGGCCGAAACATGAGCGGCATTCTTCATATCGCGGGGCTTGGCCCCGGTGACGACGCACTGGTGACACCCGAGGTGACCGAGGCGCTGGCGCAGGCCACCGATGTCATCGGCTATATTCCCTACGTCGCCCGCGTCGCCCCGCGCGATGGGTTGACGCTGCATCCCACGGACAACCGGGTGGAGTTGGACCGCGCGGAACATGCGCTGCAATTGGCACAGGCTGGTGCGCGGGTTGTGGTGGTGTCTTCCGGCGATCCGGGCGTCTTTGCCATGGCCTCGGCGGTGTTCGAGGCGGTAGAACGTGACCCGGCGTTCGAGAGCGTCGACATCCGCGTGCTGCCCGGTATCACGGCGATGCTGGCGGCAGCAGCCCGGCTTGGCGCGCCTTTGGGCCATGATTTCTGTGCGATCAACCTCAGCGATAATCTTAAGCCGTGGACGATGGTCGAGCACCGTCTGCGGATGGCCGCGCGGGCGGATTTCGCCATGGCCTTCTACAACCCGCGCAGCAAGTCGCGGCCGCATCAATTCGCCGAAGCGCTGGAGATACTGCGCGCCGAATGCGGGCCGGACCGGCTAATCACCTTCGCCCGCGCCGTGACCACGCCCGAAGAGGCGTTCAACACCGTCACATTGGGCGAAGCGACACCGGAAATGGCCGATATGCGCACTGTGGTGATCGTCGGCAATTCCGCGACGCGCCGGGTCGGACGCTATGTCTATACGCCGCGCAGCGCGGTATGATGTAGCCAATGCATCACCTCGGTCACATCATTGGCGGCCACCTCGCCCGGCAGAACGGGCCGGTCGGCCAAGATCACCGGCAGGCCAAGCGCGCGGGCGGCATCCAGCTTGGCCCGCGCGCCGCTGCCACCGGCGTTTTTGGCGACCACATGGGTGATCGCATGGGTCTGCATCAGCGCGGTATCTCCGGCCACATCGAAGGGTCCGCGCGCCAGCACGACCGTTGCCCGTGGCAGCGGCAGCGGATCGCGTGGCGGATCGACGAGGCGCAGCAGGTAGCGGTGTTGCGGTTTCGCGGCAAAGAGCGCCAATTGCTGCTTGCCGATGGCCAGAAACACCCGTGCCGGGCTGTCGGGCAGGGCGGCGGGCAGATCGGTGATGTCAGGCACGAAGGTCCAGTTGTCCCCCTCCTGCGGTTCCCACGGGGGGCGCTCAAACCGCACCAGCGGCAGGTCTTGCCGGGCGCAGGCGATGAAGGCGTTGTTGCTCATTCCTGCGGCAAAAGGATGGGTGGCGTCGATGACATGGGTGATCGCCTCGGCCTTGAGATAGGCCACCAGCCCGGCCACGCCACCAAACCCGCCGACGCGGGTGGGCAGGGGCTGGGCCACTGGCTTATCGGTGCGCCCGGCATAGGAAAACACGGCGTCGATCTCGGCTTTGACCAAGGCGCGCGCCAGAGCGCTGGCTTCGGTGGTGCCACCCAAAAGAAGGACGCGCATAATGGGTGATCCTTGGCTCAGCATCATCGGAATGCCCGACGATAGCGCGGATGCCTTACCCCCGGCAAGCCGTGCGGCGCTGGCAGAGGCCGAGGTAATCTTTGGCGGTCCGCGTCATTTAGAACGGGCAGCGGCGGGCACGCGCGGGCGCGCTTGGCCGGTGCCTTTCTCTGTCGAGCCGGTGCTGGCCGAGCGGGGCAGGCGGGTTGTGATGCTGGTCTCGGGCGATCCCTTTTGGTTTGGCGCGGGCGGCAGCATCGTCGGCGCATTGGGCCCCGGCGAATGGCGCAGCCTGCCCGCGCCCTCGACCTTCTCGCTGGTGGCCAATGCGCTTGGCTGGCGGCTGGAAGAGGTCACTTGCCACGGTCTGCACGCGGCACCGCTGGCGCAATTGCGCGCTGCGTTGCGTCCCAAGGGGCGGATGATTTGCCTGCTACGTGATGGGGATGCGCCTGCAGCACTGGCGGAGTTTCTCTGCGAACAGGGCGCAGGTACGGCGCGGATGCATGTGGCCGAACGGCTTGGCGGCCCTGACGCGCGGCTGCGTGCGGTGCAGGCCGATGGGTATGATCTGACGGATGTGCAAGCCCCCGTGGCAGTTGGCGTGGACCTGCCCGAAGGCATCGGCTTGCCGCGCGCCCCCGGCCTGCCGGACGATTATTTTGCCAGCGATGGCCAAATCACCAAAGCACCGGTGCGGGCGCTGACACTTTCGGCTCTCGCCCCCCGGCCCGGCGATTTGCTGTGGGACATCGGCGCGGGCAGCGGCTCGGTCTCGGTCGAGTTCTGTCTTGCGGGCGGTCACGCCATCGCATTTGAACAACACGCCGCGCGGGTGGAGAATATCACCCGCAACATCGCGGACTTCGGCCTGACCGCGCGTATGCAGGTCGCCCATGGCCGCGCACCGGAGGTCTGGGCGGGACATCCTGTGCCTGACGTTGTCTTCGTCGGGGGTGGCGGCAACGCGGCGCTTTACGATGCCCTGCTGCCTGCGTTACCAGCGGGTACGCGGCTGGTCGCCAATGGGGTGACGCTGGAAACCGAAGCGCTTTTGGCGCAGCTTCACGCGGCGCATGGGGGCAGTCTTTTGCGGATCGAACTGGCGCAGGCGGCACCTTTGGGCCGGATGCGCGGCTGGCAGCCGCTGCGGCCCGTGGTACAATGGAGCGTGACACTATGAGGATGGCCGGGATCGGATTTCGGGGCGCGGCAAGCGTGGCGTCATTGCGCGATGCATTGGCGCGGGCAAACCCCGATGGCCTCAAGATCGACGCGCTGGTGACCGAAGCGGCAAAGGCCCGCGCGACCGTGTTTCGCGACTTTGCCCAAGAACTCGGCGTGCCGGGGCTGGGCATCACCACCGAGGATTTGGGCCGTATGATCACACCTACACAATCGGCCCGGATCGAAGACCGCTTTGGCACCGGATCACTCTCGGAAGCCGCCGCTCTGGCCGCTGCCGGGCCGGGGGCCGTATTGGTTGCCGAGCGCGTCGTTTCGGGCGATGCCATGGCAACTGCGGCGATTGCCGAGACGAAAGGAAAAACACCGTGACTGTACATTTCATCGGAGCGGGCCCGGGGGCGGCGGACCTTATCACCCTGCGCGGGCGCGACCTGATCGCGGCCTGCCCGGTCTGCCTCTATGCCGGATCGCTGGTGCCCGAAGCGCTGCTGAGCCATTGCCCCGAGGGCGCGCGGATCGTCAACACGGCGCGGCTGTCGCTGGACGACATCATGGAAGAAATTGCAGCCGCCGCTGCCGCAGGGCATGACGTGGCGCGGCTGCATTCTGGCGATCTGTCGGTCTGGTCCGCGATGGGCGAACAGCTGCGCCGCCTGCGCGAGATGGGCATCGCCTATGACGTGACGCCGGGGGTGCCGTCCTTTGCCGCTGCCGCCGCCGAATTGGGGGCCGAACTGACCCTGCCGGGCGTGGCCCAATCGGTGATCCTCACCCGCACCTCGGGCCGCGCCACCGCGATGCCCGAAGGCGAAACACTCGCCAATTTTGCCCGCACCGGGGCGACGTTGGCCATCCATCTGTCGGTCCATGTGCTTAATAAAGTCGTCGAAGAGCTGACCCCGCATTACGGTGCCGATTGCCCCGTGGCCGTGGTCTGGCGCGCAAGCTGGCCCGATCAGCGCATCGTCAAAGCGACGCTTGCAACCCTGCGCACAGAGGTCGGCGAGGAAATGGCCCGTACCGCGCTGATCCTCGTGGGCCATGCCATCGGAGCCGAAGATTTCGGCGAAAGCCGCCTTTATGCCGCTGATTATGACCGCCGCTTCCGCCCCGTCGGGGCCGAGCCGCGTTTCCCGGAGACCTCCTCATGATCCCCCCCGGCCTGCTGATCTCTGCTCCCGCATCCGGCACCGGCAAAACGACCCTAATGCTGGGCCTGCTGGCCGCGCTGCGTGCCGAGGGTGTCGCGGTGCAGCCGTTCAAAAGTGGCCCGGATTACATCGACCCGGCCTTTCACACGGCGGCATCGGGGCGGGCTTCTTTCAATCTTGACAGTTGGTCGATGGACCGCGCGCGGATCGAAGGGTTGGTCGGCAATGCCGATGGGGCCGAGTTGATCCTTGGCGAAGGGTCGATGGGGCTGTTTGACGGTGTGGCCAAGCCGGGCGCCTGTGGCAATGGCGCCAGCGCCGATGTCGCGGCGCTGATGGGCTGGCCGGTGGTGCTGGTGCTTGACGTGTCGGGCGCGGCGCAATCGGTGGCGGCCACGGCGCTTGGCTTTCGCGAAATGCGGCCCGATGTGGAACTGGCGGGCGTGGTGCTGAATCGCGTCGCTTCCCCCCGGCATGAGACTTTGGTCCGCGCGGGGATGGAGGCTGTGGGTATCGAGGTTTTCGGCGCGCTCCCACGCCGGGTTGAGATCGAAATGCCCGAGCGTCATCTCGGGTTGGTACAGGCCGGAGAGCAGGAAAACCTGCCCGATCTGTTGGGGCAGGCGGCAGCCTTCGTCGCGGCTCATGTTGATATCCCCGCCCTGCGGGCCGCTGCGCGGGGCACGTTGCAGAACCCGCCTGCGCCCGCAAAGATTACCCCGCCCGGACAGCGCATCGCGCTGGCGCAGGACAACGCTTTTGCTTTTGTATATCCGCATTTGCTGGCGGGATGGCGGGCGGCGGGGGCGGAGATTCTGCCCTTTTCTCCGCTGGCAGATCAGGCACCAGACGACAGCGCCGATTGTTGCTGGCTACCCGGCGGCTACCCTGAACTCCATGCAGGCAAGCTTGCCGCCGCTGCACATTTCCGCAAGGGGCTGCGCGACTTTGCCGAGACGCGCCCCGTGCATGGAGAATGCGGGGGCTATATGGCGATGGGTGCAGGCATCATCGACAAAGAAGGGGCGCGGCACGAGATGGCAGGGCTTTTGGGGTTGGAGACATCCTTTGCCAAGCGCAAGATGCATCTGGGCTACCGTCAGGCCGATCTTAACGCGCCGATCCCCGGCCATTCCGCGCGGGCCGAACTGCGGGGCCATGAGTTCCACTATGCCACGATCCTTGCAGAACCCGATGCACCGCTGGCCCGCATCACCGACGCCAATGATCTTGAGGTGCCCGAGACTGGTTCGGTGCGTGAGTTCGCGGGCGGCGGGCGTGCCACGGGGACGTTCTTTCACATGATTGCGGCGCTGTGATGGGGGGCTTCGTTTCCTTCGTTTCCTCCGGTCCCGGCGATCCGGAGCTGTTAACCGTCAAGGCCGTCGCGCGGTTGCAGGCGGCTGATGTGGTGTTGTTTGATGACCTGAGCGCGGGTCCAATTTTAGAACACGCGCGGCCCGATGCGGACTTGATCGGCGTCGGCAAACGGGCCGGGCGTGCGTCGCCCAAGCAAGACCATGTGAGCCGCGTGCTGGTCGATCATGCTCAGGCTGGGCTGAACGTCGTGCGGTTGAAATCCGGTGATAGCGGCATGTTCGGACGGCTGGAAGAAGAGATCATCGCGCTGCGGGCAGCGCATATTCCTTTCGAGATCGTGCCGGGCGTGACCGCCGCCTCAGCCGCCGCCGCGACGGCGGGCATCCCGCTGACCCGGCGTATGACCGCGCGGCGCGTGCAGTTCATCACCGGCGCGGATGTGACGGGCGAATTGCCCCATGACGTGAACATGGCCGCTTTGGCCGATCCGATGGCGACCACCGTGGTCTATATGGGCAAACGCACGTTTGCAGGTCTCGCTGCGCGGCTGATCGAACACGGGTTGCCCGGCGACACGCCCGCGCTGTTGGCCGAGGCGGTTTCGACCCCGGCGGAAAAGGTGCAGCGCTTTACCATCGAAACTCTGGCGCGCCATCTGGAGAGCGCCAGCAGCACCACGCCCGCGTTGATCTTCTACGGGCCGTTGGCTGAGTTTGAGGCGTGAAAGTCTTCGTTTGCACCTCTTGCACCGACGATGGCGGCTTTCTGGACGTGGTCCGCGCTGGATTGCCTGATGTGGTGGTTGAGGGCATCGACTGTATGTCAGGCTGCGCACGGACGCAGACGGTGGCGTTTCGCGCGCCGGGCAAGGTGGCCTACCTGTTTGGAGAGATCACCGAAGCCGACATGGATGATCTGCGCCGCTTCGTAGCGCTCTATGCAGCCTCTGCCGATGGCACATTCCCCGATGCGCGGGTGCTCGGCGGGCTGCGTTTGAAGGCAATCGCGAGGATACCGGGATGAGCGATCTGGAACTGACATTGATCGGCATCGGCACCGGCAACCCTGAGCATCTGACGCTACAGGCGATCCGGGCGATGAATGCGCAAGACCTGATCTTGATCCCGCAAAAGGGCGCGGGCAAGGACGATCTGGCGGGGCTACGGCGCAGTATCTGTGACGAAGTGCTGACCAATGAGGCGGTGCAGATCGTCGGCTTTGACCTGCCCGTGCGCGACCCCGCGATTGAGGATTACCGCGCCCGCGTGGACCACTGGCATGACGCGATTGCAGATGCATGGCGCGCGGCAATGGCGCAGCACCCGACGGCGCGGCGCGTGGCGCTGCTCGTTTGGGGGGATCCGTCGCTCTATGACAGCACCCTGCGCATCGCCGCGCGGCTCGTCCCGGCCCCACGCATGACGGTGATCCCCGGTATTACGTCTCTGCAAGGGCTGACCGCATCTCATGCGATCCCTCTGAATGAGATTGGCGCGCCTTTTATGGTGACCACAGGGCGGCAGCTGCGCGATCACGGCTGGCCCGAGGGGGTCGATACGCTGGTCATCATGCTGGATGGCGACTGCGCTTTTCAGACGTTGGAGCCTGCGGGCGTGACGATCTGGTGGGGGGCCTATGTCGGCATGGCCGAAGAGATCATCCGACACGGCCCACTCGCCCAGGTTGCCGAAGACATCATCGCCACCCGTGCCGCCGCCCGGGCGGCGCATGGCTGGATCATGGATATCTATCTGCTGCGCCGAGGCTAAGGCTCAGGTATTTGGGTCAACCTTGCCGCGCATTGCCTTAACCTCGCCACGCACCTTCTTGGCCTTGAGGCGGCGTTTCTTTGACCCCAGCGTCGGGCGGGTCGCGATGCGGCGTTTCGGCGGGGTCAGGGCGGTGCGGATCAACTCGGCCAACCGCTCGCGGACCAATTCGCGGTTACGCGCCTGACTGCGGGTTTCATCACATTGCAACACCAGCGCGCCTTCGGTGGTCCAGCGCCGCCCGGCCAGACGGCGCAGGCGGTTCTTGACCGGCTGAGCCAGCGACGGCGAGGTGGCGGCCTCGAACCGCAATTCCACCGCCGAGGAGACCTTGTTCACATTCTGCCCGCCGGGGCCGGAGGCGCGCATGAAACTTTCCGTCAGCTCCCAGTCGTGAATGGCGATGTTATCGTTGATGTGCAGCATGGGCTCTCCTTGCCCGGTACCATGCCAGTCTGCGCCGTGAGGGTGAAGGGGGAATGCGAAATGGGCCGCCCCTTGCGGAACGGCCCAATCGAATGGTTTCAGGAGGGGGATCGGTTAGACCGATGTCCACCAGGTGGTTGCACTGCCAGGGGCTGCCCTAACAAGAAACCCCGCTGGCTGTTCCGACACCTCGCTCCAATACCTTTCTTGACACTGGATCACCTCCTTTACATTTGTTGAACTCACCCTGAGCGTTGCACAGGTTTTGAAATTCGCAAAGCGTTTTTTTGGACGGTGCGGCGGCAAGGGGGCGGGCCCCTTACGCCGGTATCAAGCGCGGGCGGTCAGCCGTGCGGTCAGCAGCCGGAAGGGGATCAGGGCAACCAGTGCGATGGCCAGTTTCACCGACCAATCCGCCACGGCAAGCGAGACCCAAAGTGGCGCAACGGGGCCTGCACCCAACAGCGGCAAAGCTTCGGTCGCCCAAGCGACATCGGTCGCGGGGTGGATGAACGACAGGCTGGCCGAGAACGCGACGGAGAAAAACAGCGCCGTGTCGATCGCGCTGCTGATCAGCGTGCTGATCAAAGGCGCGCGCCACCATGCGCCATCGCGAAAACGGTTAAAGATCGTCACATCCAAAAGCTGCGCCACGAGGAAGGCGGAGCCCGAGGCGACCGCGATGCGGACCGTCACCAGCGGGCCGAATTCGCCCATGATCTGTGTCCCAATCAGCGAGCAGATCAAGCCGACGACGAACCCCACCAACACGACCCGGCGCGCGGCAGAGGCGCCGTAGAGACGGTTCATCACATCGGTGACGAGGAATGCCAGCGGATAGGTGAAAGCGCCCCACGTCAGCCATTGGCCGAATAGAAACTGAACAAGGATATTCGAGGCCACGACGATGGCGGCCATGGCAAGGATGCCGGGAAGATAGGTGCGTGTCATGTATGAACCGTTTTGTGCAAGGGTGCGGCGACTTGGCCTGCGGGGATCGCAGACGGAACGGTCTTTAGCCCTCGACGCCCGGTTTGGCAAGGATCAGCTCGACCACCTCATTGCGCTGCATGACGAAGAAGTTGTCGTCCGACAGCAGGGTCAGCCGGGTTTGCCCCGCCGCGTCCTGCCATGTGCTGAGCGCTTCGAGGTTGTCATATTGACCGGGGCCGGAGGTCAGCAAAGTTACCTCCCCAAGTCCTGGCGCGGTCAAATCAAAGCTGCGGATGCGGCTGCGAAAGCCCAATGGCGTGATCGTCCGCTCCAGCAGATAGAGCGTGCCATCCTCGGCAAAATCCGCGTCCACCGGCAAGAACGGCCCTTGGCGCGGGATCTCTGCGGCGATTGTCCATGTGGTGCCATCAAAGGCATAAAGCGGGATGGGCCCTGATGTGGGGCCGCCGCCTTCGGGGGCCGCAAAGAGCCGTCCATCGGGATGGGCCGCCAATGTCTCCATCCCCGCGTTCGGCGCGAAGCCAGCGAAGTCGTCATGTCCGGGCAGAGGGGTGGTAACCCCGGTTTCAGGCGCAAGCCGAGCGACGTGATGATCGTGTTCGAACGAGATGTAGAGTTGCCCAGTGTCGTCAAGCGCCAGCGCTTCGGCATCGCGCATCTGGCCGCGCAGGGCTTTGCCATCGGCTCCTTTGAGCGGGGCGTTTTCCTCAAGTTCAAGCGCCACCAGACGGCCCGCTTCGCGGACCATGCGCGCCTGCACGAAGCGGCCCCGGTCCGAGACCGCCGTCAGACGGGTGCCATCGGCATTGACCTCGACCCCCGAAAAGCCGCCGAACCACGAAGCGGGGTGGCTCCATGTCAGCACGCTGTCGACCTGCACCACCGGCTCTGTCTGCGCGGCAGGGGCCACGCAGGCAATGAGCAGGAAGAACGGGAGGCAGGCGCGGATCAGTTTGCGTTCAAAACGGCGTTGCATTGGGCAGGCAGGTCCGCAAGCAGGATGTCGCGCTTGGGCTTGGGTTTCGTTTTGGGGGCCGTCGGATCCGGTTTTGGTGGGTTCAGGATATTGGCCTGCCACTGCCGCGCATCGGCGCAGCCGTCACCCGGCGGGGGCGGGGCCTGATCCACACAGCCGCGCGCGCCTTTAGGGCAGGCGATGCGGACGTGGAAATGATAGTGATGCCCGTACCAAGGCCGGATTTTGCGCAGATAGCTGCGGTCGCCCTTTTCATCGGCGCACATCTGTACCTTCGCGCCGGGGAAGACGAAGATGCGGGCGGTGCGGGGGTCTTGGGCAGCGGCCTTGACCACCTCGTGATGCGCGGGCGTCCAAGAGGAATTGACATAGGCCCCACTCGCCCGGCGCATGGAGATCGACGAGATGTTCTCGCGCTGCGCCCGGCTGAGGTTGAGGGATTTGGGCGGCAACATCCAGATATCGGCATCCAGCCCGATCTGGTGGCTGGCGTGACCGGTCAGCATCGGCCCCCCGCGCGGCTGGCTCATATCGCCCACATAGATGCCTTCCCAGCCCGGCTGCTGCGCGGCCTTGCGGCTGAGTTTCTTGACCATATCGACCATCTCAGGATGGGCCCAGTTGCGGTTACGCGACAGGCGCATGGCCTGCCATGTCGGACCCGTCTCGGGCAATTGCTCGGCTCCGGCGAGGCAGCCTTTAGAGTAGCTGCCGAAGGCGGCCGAGGATTGCGTGGAGGCAAAGCTCTTGGCCCCGAAAAGCTGCTTGGCCGCGACAGTGCTGAGTGCGCCGCCTGAAGAGCCGATGGTCGGCAGGGCGACTTTCTCGCCGCTGATGTCGGTTTCGGTCCGGCCGCCCCCGCATGAGGCCAGCGCAAAGGCCAGCGCCACGGAGGTGAGGGTGCGAAGCAGCGTCATGTGGCGAAATCTCCCTTGGGTTTGACCCACGCTAACAGGATCAAACCGACGATGAAAAGCCCCACGACAGGGGTGATGCCAAGCCGCTGGCTGCCGGTGAGGTCACTGGTCAGGGCAATCAGCGCCGGAGCCAGGAAGGAAGTGGCCTTGCCCGAAAGCGCATAGAGGCCGAAGGCCTCGGTCATCCGCTCTGGGTTTCCTTGCCGTGTCAGCATGTTACGCGAAGACGCCTGCAGCGCACCGCCCGCCGCCCCGATGGAGGCACCAGCGACATAGAATAGGATATCGGGCAGGGCAGACCCCTCAGGCAAAGAAACGCCCATGACAGAATTCGGCCCCAACGAGATGATCAAACAGGCAGTCGCCACAAGGATGATGCAGCAGGCCACGATCACCGGCATCGGGCCAATGCGCCGGTCGATCCGTCCGCCCAGCACACAGAACACCGCGCCCGAGATGGCGGCGAGAATGCCAAAGATGCCGATCTCTTGGATCGACCACTCCAGCACGCCAAGCGCATAGACCCCGCCGAAAGTGTACATCCCGTTTAGCGCGTCACGGTAGAACATCGACGAGCCAAGATAGGCCAGCAGCGAGGGGTGTTTTGGCAAGCCCCGCAGGGTGCGCGCCAGATCCGACAGACCCGCGCCCACGCGGTAGCGTTGCGCTCCGGGTTTCGGCGTGTCGCGCACATAAAGGAAGAAGGGGATCATGAAAACGGCGTACCAGATCGCCGCAAGCGGCCCGACAATGCGGGTGTCGGCCTTGGTCGCCGGGTCCAGCCCGAACAGCGGCGTCAGCCCCGCCATGGTGCGCCCATTCGCACCGCTTTGAAACAGGGCGATCATCGCGATCAGCGCCAGCACCCCGCCGGCATAGCCAAAGGCCCAGCCATCGCCAGAGATCCGCCCGCGTTCACCCGGGTCGGGGTGCAGCTCGGGCAGATAGGCGTTGGTAAAAATCGTGGCGAATTCCATCCCGACCAAGCCGATGCCGAAAAAGAACAGCGCCCAAAGCAAAGAGAAACCCGCCGGGGCCGTCCACCACAGGGCGGCTGCGCCGATCACATACATCGCTGAAAACAGCCAAATCCATGGCATCCGACGGCCCGAGGAATCTGCCACCGCGCCCAAGATCGGCGCCAGTATGGCAATCGCGATCCCGGCCAGCGCCAGACCGTAGCCCCAATAGGCCTGCGCTTGGGCTTTCGCGGCGGAAAGCTCCATCCCGCCATCGACCAGCGCGTTGGTCGCGGTTTGGGCGAAATAGGGGCCAAAGATAAAGGTCAGCAGCAGGGTGTTGTAAGGCTGGCTGGCCCAGTCGAAAAAGTACCATCCCCAGATGCGCTTGCGCCCGCCTGTCTGTGCCATGTTGCGCCCCTTCGCGGCCTGCTCTTTTCCAAGTTAGAGCAGGGCGCGGGGCAAGGCGCAAGCGCCAGTCGTGGCAGGGTTGAAACGTCGGGCTGCCGGTCGGGTTAGGCGGAAAGGTGCGGTGCAGCTTCGGACACGGGCGCGCCGTCTTGCATTGGCGGCCACGGGCGGTGGCTGTCGGCACGGATCCATTCGGCCACCCAGCCCGGCACCTCGGGCGAAGGTTGCTGCCGCCCCATGGCGCGCAGCACCTTTTCGGGTGGGATCAGCCCGTTGCGATCGGTCACGGCAGAGCGGTAGAGCACATGGCTCGCGCATTCGCCGTTCTTCTTCCACATGGACTGCTCCAGATAGATGAACTTGTCGTCCCAACACAGCGTCCGGCTGCGCATCTCGAACTTCTCAAACATGCGGATGCGGCGGCGGAACCGGGTGCTGGAGCCTGCGATTGTGATTGCCCATTTGTTTTGGCGAAGCAGCGTAATCAACCCGGCACGCTGCGCCATGGCGGTGCGGCCCAGATCATAGAGCGACAGCGCCCGCCCGTTGTTCAGCTCCATCCAGATATCGAGGTCATGCGGCCAGCAGATGTGATGGCTGACATGGGTGTCGGTCAGGTTTTCCAGCGGCGCCTGCCGCGCGGCGACGATGACGTCTTTGGCCATGCGGATGATCGGGAACATGGGGCTTTCCTTTGTCGTGACGGTGCCGATCTGCGGCGGAAGCGCTGCGCGGTCA
This sequence comes from Sulfitobacter sp. NFXS29, assembly GCF_040148765.1. Lineage (NCBI taxonomy): Bacteria > Pseudomonadati > Pseudomonadota > Alphaproteobacteria > Rhodobacterales > Roseobacteraceae > Sulfitobacter > Sulfitobacter sp. NFXS29. The sequence goes on along the minus strand of NZ_JAGDED010000003.1, from coordinate 204,219 downwards.
AGCATATACGTCGCGGCACTCTTGCCCTTTGCGGGCGGGGCGCTTAACTGTCTTGCGTCAAACCAAGGGGATATTCCATGACGTCACTGTTCCAAATCCTGATGCTGCTTTTGAACATCGTTTGGTTCATCGTCATCGCACATGTCATCATGTCTTGGTTGATCAATTTTCAGGTGCTGAATCTGCGCCAACCCTTGGTTGCGCAAATCTGGGATGGGCTGAACCGCATTCTAGAGCCGGTCTATAGCCGCGTGCGCAATGTGATCCCGCCGATGGGTGGTTTGGATCTGGCACCATTGATCGTGCTGATCGCCGTGGCCATTGCGCGGATCGTGCTGACAAACAACGCCGCGGCCTTCTACTGACCCGTGCCAAGGCGGGTCCGCGCGCCCATGTCGCGCGCATCGGGCCTTGTTCACGGTTTGTTAGTGTGGGAGTCTGCATAAAAAGAGCAGACAATCTTACAGGTTCCCCATGACAGGCGCTGCCACGCTTCTTCGTGATGTATTCGGTTTTGACGGGTTCCGCCCCGGCCAGCAAGAGATCGTTGAGGCGGTCACTGAGGGCGAGAACGTGCTCGCGATCATGCCCACGGGCGGCGGCAAATCCTTGTGTTTTCAACTGCCTGCGCTGATGCGCGAGGGGGTGACGGTGGTCATCAGCCCGCTCATCGCCCTGATGCGCGATCAGGTCCGCAGCCTGCAAGAGGCGGGCGTCGCGGCGGGCGCGCTGACCTCGGGCAACACGGCTGAGGAGACCGACGCGGTCTGGGAAGCGTTGGAGGCGGGCACCCTCAAACTGCTCTATATGGCACCGGAACGGCTCGCCGCAGGCTCGGCCATGGGCATGTTGCGGCGCGTTGGCGTCAATCTGATCGCCGTAGACGAGGCGCATTGCGTCAGCCAGTGGGGCCATGATTTCCGCCCCGATTACCTGCGCATTGGTGAATTGCGCCGCACGCTGAACGTGCCGCTGGCCGCTTTCACCGCCACGGCAGATGCCGAAACGCAGGTTGAGATTGTCGAGAAGCTGTTTGACGGCACGCCCCCGCGCGCTTTCCTGCGCGGCTTTGACCGGCCCAACATCCACCTCGCCTTTGCCGCCAAGAACAAGCCGCGCGATCAAATCTTGAACTTCGCCGCCGCGCGTAAAGGCCAGTCCGGCATCGTCTATTGCGGCACGCGGGCCAAGACCGAAGGGCTGGCCAAGGCGCTGCGCGATCAGGGGCAAACGGCGCTCCATTACCACGGTGGGATGGAGGCCGAAGACCGCCGCATCGCCGAGCGTCGGTTCCAGCAAGAGGACGGGTTGATCGTCTGCGCCACGGTAGCCTTTGGCATGGGGGTTGATAAACCGGATATCCGTTGGGTCGCACACGCCGATCTGCCCAAGTCGATCGAGGCATACTATCAGGAAATCGGCCGCGCCGGGCGCGATGGTGCCCCGGCGGAAACGCTGACCCTCTTCGGCCCCGACGACATCCGCCTGCGCCGCAGTCAGATCGACGAAGGCTTGGCCCCGCCTGAACGCCGCGCGGCGGATCATGGGCGGTTGAACGCGCTGCTGGGGTTGGCCGAAGCGCTGGAATGTCGTCGCAAGTCCCTGTTGGGCTATTTCGACGAGACTGAGATTACCTGCGGACGCTGCGACCTCTGCGACAGTCCTGCGGATGTGTTCGACGGCACCACGGCGGTACGCAAGGCGCTTTCGGCGATGTTGCGCACTGACGAATGGTTCGGCGCTGGCCATCTGATCGACATCCTGCTCGGCAATGAGACCGACAAGGTCCGCCAGCGCGGCCACCAGTCCCTGCCCACTTACGGCGTCGGCGGCGAATACAGCCGCAATGAATGGCAAGCGGTGTTCCGTCAGATGATGGGCCATGACCTCGTGCGCCCCGATGCCGAACGCCACGGCGCGCTGCGGATGACCGATGCCGCCCTGCCGATCCTGCGCGGTGAGGCGTCGATCAGCCTGCGGCGCGATACGATCAAGGCGGCAGGGGCCAATCGCCGACCTGCCGTTAAAGCGATGGTCAGCGATGAAGACGCGCCGCTGCTGTCGGCGCTTAAGGCCAAGCGGCGTGCGTTGGCCGAGGCGGCGCGCGTGCCTGCCTATATCATCTTCACCGACCGCACCCTGATCGAGATGGCCGAGGCGCGCCCGCAAAACCTTGATGCCATGGCCCGTATCGGCGGCGTGGGGGCAAAAAAGCTGGAAAACTACGGCGCCGCTTTCCTTGAGGTCATCAACGGCGAAGCGCAGCCGATGCATAAGGCCCGGCGCAAGCTGGCGGGGCGCGAGGCGGGCAATGTCTATGACCAGTTGTTGCAGGTGCAGGCCGATCTGGCGCGCGGAGAGCAGGGCACCGACAAACCGCTGAGCTGTTCTGCCGCAATGCTGGCCAAGGTGGCGCAACTGCGCAGCGCCGACAGTTCTGCCATTGAGCGGCTCTTGGGCGACAAACGCGCCGAACGCTTTGGCCCCGCCTTTCTGGACGTTCTGCGCGACGCGGGCTAGATCACCCGAAACGCTCCAAGGAGACTGCCATGCTCGTCGTTATTTCCCCCGCCAAACGCCTCGACTGGGCCGAACGCGATGTCGCGGATACCCAGCCTGATTTTCAGGAAGATGCCGTGCGGCTGGCGACCACGGCGCGTAATCTTACTTTGGGCGATCTCAAAAAACTGATGGGGCTGAGCGACGATCTGGCCCGTCTCAACCGCGACCGGTTTCAGGCGTTCGAAGCCGAGCCCAGTGCCGACACCACCCGCCCCGCTGCGCTGGCATTTGCCGGCGACACCTATCAAGGGTTGGAGGCCGCGAGCCTTGATGCGGATGAGATGACCTATGCCCAAGAGCACCTGCGCATCCTCTCGGGGCTTTACGGCGTGCTGCGCCCGCTGGATGCGATTCAACCTTACCGGCTGGAGATGGGCAGCAAGCTGAAAACCCGCCGCGGTGGCAACCTCTATGACTACTGGCGCGAGAGCCTGTCAAAGGCGCTGAACGCGCAGGCCGAGGCGACAGGCAGCGATGTTCTGGTGAACTGCGCCAGCCAAGAATATTTTGGCGCGGTGGACCTCAAAGCGCTGAAATTGCGCGTGATCACCCCGCAGTTCATGGAAGACAAGGGCGACGGCAAGGGGCCAAAAATCGTTAGCTTCTTTGCCAAGAAAGCACGCGGCGCCATGGCGCGGTATATCGTGCAGCACCGGGTGAACGATCCCGAAGGCTTGCAGGATTTCGACAGCGGCGGCTATGCCTATCAGCCCGATGCCTCGACCCCCGAGCGTCCGGTCTTTGTCCGGCCCTATCCGTCGACCTGATGCGGGGGCGGGGGGCCGATGCGCGCGATCCCGCCATATGTCACCCGCCGGGCAATTGCTGCGATTGGCGAAGGGGGGTAGACCTAGCGCCATGAAATACCCGCTTGTTACCGCCGCCCTACTTGCCTGCGCCACACCGCTTGGCGCGCATCCGCATATCTTTGTCGATACCGGGTTTGAGGTGATCCTCGATGCAGAGGGGCGCTTGACCCATCTGCGGATCACATGGGCCTATGACGAATTCTATTCCCTGCTGGTGACCGAGGATCGCGGGCTTGATCCCGATTACGATGGCGTGTTGACCGAGGCAGAGATGGCCTCACTCAACGGGTTCGACATGCGTTGGGTCGAAGGGTTCAACGGCGATACGGTCTTGCTGAACGGCGGTGAAGAGATCGCGCTTTCCGGCCCGCAGGAGGTGGCGACGACTTTTTCCGAGGGCCGGATCATCACCAGCCATCTGCGGGCGGTCGAGGGCGATGCGCCTGACGCGAATGGTCTGGTCATCAAACCCTATGATCCGACCTATTACACCGCCTATGAGGTGACTCAGAAGGTGACCGTGCAAGGCGATGACGCCTGTCGCGCGCGGGTCAAGATGCCAGAGATGAACGCCGATCTGCGCGAACTTCAGCAGGATCTGAGCGCCTTGGACGCGAATACCGATCCGAACGATGTCGGCCTGCCTGAAATTGGCGAAGCCTTGGCCAATGAGGTGGTGATCACATGCGACGCATCATAGCGCTGGCCGCATTGGCGACCCTGCTGGCGCTGGCGGCGCTGTGGTGGACGGGGGGCTTTAACGCCATTGCCCATTGGGCGGCAGGGCAGCAACGCGGGTTTCAAAACAGCATCGCCAGCGGGCTGCGCGCCACACGGGGGGGCGATACGGCGGCGTTCTGGACGGTGCTCTTGGCGTCTTTTGCCTACGGCGTGGTGCATGCGGCAGGGCCGGGGCACGGCAAGATCGTGATTGGCGGCTATGGGCTGGCGCGCTCGGTGCCCATGCTGCGGCTGTCGCTGATCGCTCTGGCCGCCTCGTTGGGCCAAGCGGTGACGGCGGTGGCTTTGGTCTATGCGGGGATCCTGCTTTTGGGCCTTGGCCGTGAGGCGCTGGTGGGCGTGACCGAAGACATCATGGCGCCGGCAAGCTACGGCGCAATTGCCTTGATCGGGCTTTGGTTGATCTGGCGCGGGCTGCGCCATGCGCGGCAAAAGAAGGTGGCGCATAGCGAAGAGGTCTGCGGCCATTGTGGTCATGCCCATGGGCCAAGCTTGGCCCAGGTCCAGCAGGCGGGCAGCCTGCGCGATGCGCTGCTTTTGATCGCCGGGATCGCCATCCGTCCCTGCACCGGGGCGCTTTTCGTGCTGGTGATCACTTGGCATATGGGCATCGGCGGTGTCGGTGTTCTGGGCGCTTTTGCCATGGCACTTGGCACCGGGTTGATCACCATCGCCACCGGTCTTGCCGCCACGGGGTTGCGGGCGGGGGTGCTTGGTGGGCTCGCCGGATCGCCGCGCTTGGCACAGGCCGCGGCGGTGGCCGAGCTGACGGCAGGGCTTATCGTCGTCACGCTCGCGGGCGGGCTGCTGCTTCGCGCGCTTTAACGGCGGCCTTCGCGCAGCCAAGCGGCAATGATGAACAGGGCCGAAAGCAACAGCACCAACCACCCCGGCAACAGCGGCGTTTGCCGCACATCGCGCGTCTCATAAGCGCCACGCGGGGTCAGCCCCAGCCAACCGCGTCCGGCAGCCGGACGGCCAAGGCGCACGTCGCGCAGGCGCGGCAGCCCGTCTTCCACCCGCGCCACGCCACCGCGCAGAGTGTCGATGGCTGGGCGCAGGGCTGCGTCACTGGCAATCGTCTCAATAAACTCGCGCGGGGCAGCAGGGCCGAGGCCGATAACAGTCACCTCCTCCGCGTTTTCCAATCGGTAGAGGCCCATCTCTTCGCCCGTGAATTCAGCCTCGAAACGGCCCGGTCCAGCGGGGACGAGGGGTATTTCGGTGGTGCTGCCATCAGGGGCGGTGATGGTGACGGGGGGCACGGTTTCATCCAAGGTGCGCCGGGTGATGCGCATGGTGCGGCCTTGGGCGGTGGCGGTCAGCGCCTCTTCCTCGAGCTCGGGTTCCTTCATCATCCAATGGGCCAGACGGCGCAGCAATTCCAACTGCGGGCCGCCGCCCTCATAGCCCCGGTTCCAGAGCCATGCATGGTCTGAAGCCAGCAGCGCCACGCGGCCTTCGTCGACGCGGTCGAGCACCAGCAGCGGGCGGTCGTCTGCGCCGCTCATCACCACATCGCCACGCTCAGCTGTCACGTCGATCTGGCGCAGCCAACGGCCCCAGTCGCCTTTGCCCGGCAGTTCGGCGGTCACGGGGTGGCGCTGACCGATGTCGGTCACGACGGGGGGGAAAGCCTCCTCCAGCACCCGTGCGGTTGGCGTGGCGGGCAGCACCGTGCCAAGCGGCGACCGGTAGAGGCTGTCGGCACTGGCGAAATCCGGCCCCGCGGCAACCAGCACCGCGCCGCCCTTGCGCACATATTGCGCCACATTGTCGAGGTAGAGCGCAGGCAGAATGCCGCGCCGCTGGTAGCGGTCAAAGATGATGAGATCGAAGTCGTCGATCTTGTCCATGAACAATTCGCGGGTCGGGAAGGCGATCAGCGACAACTCGTTCACCGGCACGCCGTCCTGCTTGTCGGGCGGGCGCAGAATCGTGAAATGCACCAGATCGACCGCGCTGTCGGACTTCAGCAGGTTGCGCCACGTGCGCCCGCCGGGATGCGGCTCGCCTGAGACGAGCAGCACGCTCAACCGGTCGCGCACCCCGTTCATCTGAATCAGCGCGGCATTGTTGCGGTCGGTCAATTCCCCCGGCGCTTCGGGGAGGGAGAAACGGATCACATTGCGCCCTCCGTGGGGCAGGGCGACGGGCAGTTCGATGTCTTGGCCAATTGGCACTTCAAAGCTTTGCGGGTCTTCCCCATCGACAGAGATATCAAGCCGGGTCAGCCCCCCGTCCTCGGGCGCGGCGCCCAGATCGTCGATGCGCAGGGTCAGGGTCACCGGCTCTCCGATGATGGCAAAGGCGGGCGCATTGCGCACGGTCAGGCGGCGGTCCCAATCCGCGGCCCGGCCCGTTTGCAGAAGGTGCAGCGGCGCGGGCAGGTCAAGCGGCAGGTCCGCGTCATGCACCCGGCCATCGCTGACCGCCAGAATGCCCGCAATCCGCGCGCGCGGCTCTTCGGCCAGCGCGTCGGCCAGCGTGGTCATCAGCCGTGTGCCCGCGTCCTCGGCCCCGTCGGGGACGGTGATCCGGCGCAGTTCCGTATTCGGGCGCGCGGTGATCCGGTCGGCCATCGCCTCGGCGGCGGTATCGGACTGGTTGGCGCGGTCCGCCAGCCGCTGGCTGGCGCTTCCGTCTTCGAGCAGCAGCACGATGTCGCTCAGCGGGGCGCGGTCCTCTGTTTGATAGGAGGGGCCAGCCAATGCGCCGAGCACCACCACGGCGGCCAGCCCCCGCAGTGCCCAGCCCGACAGGCCACGCCAGACCGCCAGCAGAACGCCTATCGCGGCAAGCACCCCCAGCCCAATCAGCAGCGGCAGCGGGATCAGCGGGTCAAAAAGCACGGTTCCGGTCATTGGCCCAACCTATCGAGCAGCGCAGGCACATGGACCTGATCGGATTTGTAGTTGCCTGTCAGCACATGCATCACAAGGTTTACGCCAAAGCGATAGGCCAGTTCGCGCTGCCGTTCCCCGGCATAGCCGCGCCCGATGGGCAGCAGCGGCGCACCATCGCGGCGCACAGCCCAAGCGGCGGCCCAATCGTTGCCGCCGATCACCACCGGGGTGACCCCGTCATTGAGGTTGCGGAAAGGCATCCCCTCGATCCGCTCGGCATCGGGCGGCGCGGCCTCGACCCAGACATCGCGGCTGGTGTAGCGACCCGGGTAGTCCTGCAGCAAATAGAAGGTGCGGGTCAGCACATGGTCGCCGGGCAGCGGCTCAAGCGGTGGGATGTCGAGCGGGGCGGCCAATTCCTGCAGCTTGCGCCCGTTCGGACTGGCGGCGCCATAGCTTGCGATATCTGCGTCGCGGGTATCAAACAGGATCAACCCGCCCGAGCGGAGATAGTCGTTCAGCTTGCCATAAGCCTCGGTTGAGGGCTGCGGTTGATCGGGGGTGACGGGCCAATAGAGGATCGGGAAAAAGGCGAGTTCGTCCTGCTCCAAATCGACGCCTGTGGGCAGGGCAGGCTCTACCGTGGTGCGAAAATAAAGTGTATCTGACAGGCCGGTAAGTCCGGCGCGGGCGACTTCGTCAACATCCGGGTTGCCGGTCAACACATGAGCCAGTGTGACCTCGGAGGCCGAGCGGATTGCAAAGCTTTCAGGATCGGTTTCCTGCGCGTCCCCCATCTGTGGCGAGCCCAGCCCCAAGACCAGCGCCAAGGTCCCGGTCGAACGGCGCAGCAACAGGCCCGAAAGGGCGAGGGAGGCCAGCACATCGGCAACCAGCAACAGGATCGCGAGGCTCAGAAGCGCTCCGGCCAGCGGCTGTTCGGGCGGTAGCGCAAGACCACGCAGCGGCACATCCGATGGCCATCTGGCGGGGGTGAGCGTGGTCTCAGCAGTCAGCACATTGCGCGCCAGCCGCCGCTCTTCGGAGCCGTAGATGCCGGGCGGCAGGGCCGGGCCAGCGGGGGCCGAAATCAAGTCGGGCCCCGCGACACCGGGCAGGTTGCCCGCGTCCGAGAGGGTGCCGAAACCGTCCATCACCCGCAGCGGGGTCCATGTGGTGCCCTCAAGGCTGCCGGCCTCGGGCGTGCTGGCGCCAGAGGACACAGCCAGCCGCTCCATCATCTGCACGAAAAGGCCCGAGAGCGGCAGGGTCGACCATTCCGCGGTGGCGGTGACGTGGAAGAGCACGATTTGCCCCTGACCCACGGGCTTGCGCGTGACCAGCGGCGTGCCGTCACTCAGCGACGCAATCACCCGGTCGGCCAGCGTCGGGTCGGGTTGGGCCACGACCTGCGCGGAAACAGTCACGTCATCTGGCACCGGCAGGCCGAAGAAAGGCGAGCCGTTGCGGAAAGGGGCCAGCGCCTTCGGTTCGCCCCAAGACATAGCCCCGCCCACGCTGCGCCCCCCGGCGCGCAGGCGCACGGGCATCAGCGGGTCTTCGTCGATGCGGCTCACATCACTGGCGGCAATGCGCGGCCCGGCGAAACGGATCAGCATGCCGCCCGCATCGATCCACTCTTGCAGAGGCTCTGCTTCGGCAGGGCTAAGCGTGGCGACATCGGCCAGCACGATCACATCAGGGTTGGCGGGCAGCACGTCGCTCAGGGTGCCGTCGATCAAATCTGCATTCGGGGCCAGCGCCTGTTCGATATAGTGTAGCGGCGAGAGCAGTTGCAGCCCCTCCTGCGCCCCGCGCCCACCAATCAGCGCAACCTCACGGCGGCGCAGCCCGTCGTCGACCAAGGTGCGCGCCCCGGCAGAGCGTTGGCCTGCGATATCGAAAGAGGTCAGCCGCGCGCGCATCTCGGCGGGTAGGGAGAGAGAGGTGCTGGCCTCGGTAGCGCCCGCCTCGAAGGTAGCATTGGCGGTGGCCAAAACGCGGGCGTTGCCTGCCGGGTCACGGCCATGGGCCTGCACCACAGCGTCGCGTTCCGGGCCGGGAGCGGCGCGGCGCAGGGTGAGGTCGATCGCGCCATCTTGATAGACCGCAGGCGCGATGCCGATGACGTTGTTGGCCGACTGATGGACCTCAACCGCCCCTTTGGCTTGCAACGTGGCGAGCAGGTCATCGCGGCCCGGATAGTCTAGACCATCGCTGAACCACATCGTGTCAAAGGCGGTCAGGTCTGCCATGATCTCAGTCGCGCGGGTGATCTCTTCCGGGGCAGGTTGCCACGGCGCGGGATTGAGCCCGGCAAGGCGACTGCGCCATGCGTCGGCGGATTGGAAGGTCGGCACCTGCGGGTCGGTCAGGGTCAGGATGCCCACCGTCCGCTCGGCCCGTCCGGCACGGGTCAGTTGCGCATCGACGGCGGCCAATTGGCGATCCCAGCCGCTGGCCCCGGCCCATGAGCCATCAAGCACCATCAAGAGCGGACCACTGCTCTGTTCCGTCTCGGCCTGAGGGTTCAGCACCGGTCCGGCGAGGCCAACAATGATCGCGGCCACGGCAAACATCCGAAGTAGCAGCAACCACCAGGGCGTGCGGTCTGAGGTGCTTTCATCATCTGCCAGCCCCAAGAGCAGCGCAACGCCGGGAAAGCGGCGGCGGATCGGCGCGGGGGGCACGGCGCGCAGGATCAGCCAGAGGATCGGCAGCGCCAGCAGGGCCAGCAACAGCCAAGGCGCGGTGAAACCGATGCCGCCAAAGACGCTCATGCAGCACTCCCCTGCCGCGCGTCCAGCGCACCATAAAGCCAAAGCAGCGCCGATTGCGCCGAGGCATCCGTGTGGTGCAATCCATAGCGCCAGCCGGTGCGGGCGCAGAGATGTTGCAATTCATCTTTGCGCGCCGCGAGCCGGTCGAGATAACGGTCGCGCAGGTCGTTCGCCTTGAGCGTCTCATGGCGCAGCGTGCCGCCGACACTTTCGAAAATGGTACGACCCGCGAAGGGGAAGGCCTCCTCTGCCGGGTCGAGCAGATGATAAAGCACGCCGCGCACGCCACGATCGGCGGCTTTGGTCAATGCAGTCTGCACCGGTTCAAGATCGCCCATGAAATCCGAGATGAAGATCGCCCGCGCATGGGGGATCATGCCGCGGTGTTCGGGCGGGGCATACTCGCGGGTGTCTTCTCGGCAGAGCAATTCGGCCAGACGCAGCACCTGCGGATTGCCGCGCCCGGGCGGCAAGGCGGTGCCGGTCAGGCCCACACGCTCACCGCCGCGCAGCAGCAGGATCGACAGCGCGAGGCCCAACAGCCGTGCGCGATCCGCCTTATCGGGCAGCCCTTTGTCAGAGGCAAAGCGCATCGACGCCCCCTGATCGACCCAAAGCATCACCGATTGCGCAATCTGCCATTCCCGCTCGCGCACGAACTCCTGATCGCCCCGCGCCGAGCGGCGGTGGTCGACCATACGGCGGCTGTCGCCCATTTGCGCCGGACGGTATTGCCAGAAATCATCCCCCGTCCCCGCACGGCGGCGGCCGTGGGCACCGGGCAACACGGCGCCTGCCAAATGCTCGGCCCGCGCCAAAAGCGCGGGAAGCCGGGCCGCCTCGCCCTCGGCGTCGGCCCTGAGGGATAGGGGGGAATGAGTCACGCGGCGGCCTTTTTCCCGATCAGCCGGGCGGCGGTGTCGTCGATCAGTGCTTGCAGGCTGTCGCCCCGCGCGCGGGCTGCGAAATTAAGCGCCATACGGTGGCTTAGCACTGGGCGGGCCATGGCCAAGACATCCTCAGCCGAGGGGGCAAGCCGCCCGTCAAGCAGGGCGCGGGCACGCACTGTCATCATCAGCGCCTGCGCGGCGCGTGGTCCCGGGCCCCAAGCGACACTCTCGCGCACGGGCTGGGTGGCCTCGGGTTCATCGGGGCGGAAGGCGCGGACAAGATCAAGGATCAGTTCCACCACACTGTCGCCCACGGGCATCCGGCGCAACAGGTTCTGTGCGGCCAGCAGGTCTTCGGTAGAGAAGACAGGGCGCACCGCGCTGTCTTCGACGCCGGTGGTGGCGATAAGGATGTCCCGCTCGGTCGCGCGGTCGGGGTAGGCCACGTCGATCTGCACGAGGAAACGGTCGAGTTGTGCCTCGGGTAGGGGGTAGGTGCCTTCTTGCTCGATCGGGTTTTGGGTGGCGAGCACGTGGAAGGGCTGGCCGAGGGCGCGGTCTTGTCCCGCGACAGTCACGGTTTTTTCCTGCATCGCCTGCAAAAGCGCCGACTGCGTGCGCGGGCTGGCGCGGTTGATCTCATCCGCCATCAGAAGCTGGCAAAAGATCGGCCCCTCGATAAAGCGGAAGGCGCGGCTGCCATCGGGCGCGGTGTCGAGCACTTCGGAACCCAGAATATCGGCGGGCATTAGATCGGGCGTGAATTGCACCCGGTTGCCGTGAAGGCCCATGACGGTGCTCAAGGTCTCGACCAGTCGTGTCTTGCCCAAGCCTGGCAGACCAATCAGCAACCCGTGGCCACCGCAGAGCAGAGCCGTGAGCGCGAGGTCGACAACCTGCTCTTGGCCGACAAACCGCCCGGTGATCGATTGCTTGGCATCTGCCAGCTTTTCGGTCAGCGCTTCGATTTGCGCGATCAGATCATCCGCTTCGGCCATGACATTTCTTTCCCCGGAGTTATATCTTTCAGGTGTAAGTGTATCGCGACCAAAGGGAATGGCAAAACCAATGAGCGGACAAAATACCGTGACACCCAGTGCAGACAGCCTGATCGAAGCCGCCAAGGCCGCAAAAACGCGCGGAACCCCGCCGCTTGAGAAGTGGAACCCGGAATTCTGCGGCGATCTGGACATGCAAATCAGACGCGATGGGACGTGGTTCTACCAAGGCACGCCGATTGGGCGGATCGAATTGGTCAAATTGTTCGCTTCGATTCTCTGGCGCGAGGGGGATGACTATTTCCTTAAGTCCCCGGTTGAGAAGGTGGGCATCACGGTCGAAGATGCGCCCTTTGTCGCCGTGGATTTCGAGGCCGAAGGCGAGGGTGAGGCGCAGCAGTTGCGGTTTCTCACCAATCTGGGCGATGTGGCCGAGGCGGGGCCGGAACATCCGATCCGCGTGGTCCGCGATGAGGAGACGGGCGAGCCGTCGCCCTATGTGCTGCTGCGCCGGAACCTTGAGGCGCTGATCGACCGCAAGAGCTTTTACCGTTTGGTCGATCTGGGCCAACACCGCGATGGCTGGTTTGGTGTCTGGTCGGGTGGGGAATTCTTTGGCATCATCCCGTCGGAAGACCTGCCGTAAAGCCATCGAAAGCCCGAAATGCCGCTGATACCTGCCGCCAACCTGTCGCTGCTCTGGTCGGAACTGCCCTATCTGGATCGGTTCGACGCGGCGGCAGAGGCGGGGTTTGGCGCAGTCGAAGTGTTGTTTCCCTATGACATCCCCGCGAAAGAGACGCAGCGCGCCTTGCTGCGCAACGGGTTAACCCTTGCCCTGATCAATGCCCCACCGCCGAATTATACCGGTGGCCAGCCCGGTTTCGCGGCCATTCCGGGCGGGGAGGCACGATTTGCTCATGATATGCGTCGCGTTTGGCGCTATGTCGACGCGCTGCGGCCCAGAATGGTCCATGTGATGGCCGGGGAGGCCGGGGAGGCCGAGGGGCAAGCGGCGGCAGAGGCATTCGTGGCGAACCTCCGCCATGCCGCCGCCGAGGCGCCGCCGGGGGTCACGCTGATGATCGAGCCGCTCTGCCCTGAGGCCAAACCGGGGTATTTCTTGAACGATTACGCTCAGGCGGCGGAGCTTCTCGCGGCAGTGGATGCGCCCAATGTGGCGCTGCAGTTCGACAGTTTTCACGCGCAGATGATCCATGGCGATGCCGTGGCGGTATTCGAGGAATATCGCCCTCTGATCCGCCATGTGCAGCTTGGTGACGCGCCGGGGCGTGGGGCGCCGGGCAGCGGTAATGTCGATTTCGACCGGCTCTTTGCCGCGCTGCGGGCGGGCTATGACGGTTTTGTCAGTGGGGAGTATGCGCCGGGCGCGGCGACGGAGCAGACACTCGGATGGGTGGCCGCCTTAGGGGAATGACACCGGTGCATCGTCGGGCTGCCACTGGGGGTATTTGCTCATCACGCTTTCGAACCGGGGCGAGGCGAGGAACCGGTCGAGCCAGCCGCGCAGAGCGGGCCAATCCTGCGCGTCGAACCAAGCGCGATCGATAAAGGCGAATTGCCGCACGAAGGGCAGGATCGCGTAATCGGCCAGCGTCGGGCAGTCGAAGATCCAGTCATCCAATTGCGCGTCGAGGTCTTGGAGGAAGGCGGCAGCCTTTGCGCGTTGTTCTTCGGGGACCACTTCGGGATAGCGGGTGGCGTATTTGGTGCGGTCCAGCGCGTCTTTGAACGGGCCATCGGCGCGGGCGATCCAATCGTGCCCCTCGGGCGGCATGCAAAGCCAGCCTTCGGGATCGTTCTGGGCCAGCGCCCATTTCATGATGTCGAGGCTTTCGTCGATGGGGCCGGTTTCGGTGATGAGGCAAGGGACGGTGGCGGTGGGGGATGCCGAGAGGAACGCTTGCGGTTTGTCCCGCAGGACGACTTCGCGCAGGTGGACGGGCGTTTGCGCGGCGGCAATGGCGAGGCGCGCGCGCATGGCATAGGGGCAACGGCGGAAGGAGTAGAGGATTGGGGTCATGGGGAGTATTTAGGTGACATGGGCAAGATGTACAAAGGGCCATGGCCTGACCGCGGGTGGGCGACCGGGGCAGAGGTTTCTGCCACTTTATGGCTCATCCGTGATGTGTGCTCGAAAGGGTATGCCCAGCCTCACCAAATCGCCTACCCAGGGGGCGGGCAGGCGATGGCCCGGCGCCTACGGCTTGATTCCGGGCCGGTGCTTCATTTCTCCCTACTGAAACGGTGTCGGCGGCAGCCCCTTACCGGCAAAGCGCGCCACATCATCGACACGCTTAGACCGCGCCGTCGTGGTCCGCGCCGCGTCGATCCACGTCAGCGCATCGGCGCGCAACTCATCGCTGTAGCCGTCCCAGCCCGCCTGTGCACCGGTCTCTTCCAGCGCTTGGGCGAGGTCTTCGGGAAGGTCTGCTTGGTCCATCAATGCGCCTCCGCCCAGTTTGCACCGACGCCGGCATCGACGATCAGCTTCACGTCAAGCTTCACCACCGGATCATTGGCGTTCTCCATCACCTCACGCGCGGCGGCGATTAGCGCGTCTTCGGCCCCTTTTTCTACTTCGAACAGCAGTTCATCGTGCACCTGCAACAGCATCGTCGCGGGCAGATCGGCGATGGCCTCGGGCATCCGCACCATGGCGCGGCGGATCACATCGGCGGCGGTGCCTTGGATCGGCGCGTTGATCGCGGCGCGGGCGGCAAACCCGGCCTGCGGCCCTTTGGCCCCGATGTTGGGCGTGTTGATCTTGCGACCGAACAGCGTCTGCACAAACCCGTGCTCTTTGGCGAAGGCTTTGGTGTCGTCCATATAGGTGCGGATGCCGGGGAAGCGTTCGAAATAGCGGTCGATAAAACCCTGCGCCTCGGCCCGTGGAATGCGCAGGTTGCGCGCCAGACCAAAGCCGGAGATGCCGTAGATCACACCAAAGTTGATCGCCTTGGCGTTGCGGCGGATTTCCGGGGTCATCTGGTCCATCGGCACGTCGAACATCTCGGACGCTGTCATGGCGTGGATGTCGTCGCCGCGGGCGAATGCCTCCTTAAGTGCGTCGATCTGAGCGATATGCGCGAGGATGCGCAGTTCGATCTGGCTGTAGTCCAGCGCCACCAGCACTTTGCCCTCGGGGGCGACGAAAGCCTCACGAATGCGGCGGCCTTCCTCGGAGCGGATCGGGATGTTTTGCAGGTTCGGATCGGTCGAGGCCAGACGCCCCGTCGCGGCACCGGCGATGGAATAGCAGGTGTGCACGCGGCCCGTGTCGGCGTTCACATGGTCTTGCAGCGCGTCGGTATAGGTCGACTTCAGCTTGGACAGTTGCCGCCAGTCCAGCACCCGGCGGGCGAGGTCATGTTCAGTGGCCAGATCCTCCAGCACATCCGCGCCGGTGGAATATTTACCGGTCTTACCCTTCTTACCGCCCTCAAGCCCCATCTTGCCGAATAGGATTTCACCCAGCTGCGCGGGGGAGCCGACGTTGAACGCCTCTCCGGCCAGATCGTGAATATCAGCCTCAAGCCCCGCCATCTTTTGGGCAAAGGCATTGGACATGCGGCTGAGCGTGTCGCGGTCGACGAGTATCCCCGAGCGCTCCATCTGGGCCAGCACGGGCACCAGCGGGCGTTCAAGCGTTTCGTAGACTTTGGTGACTTCGGCGCGGTGCAGCTGCGGCTTGAAGAGTTGCCACAGGCGCAGGGTGACATCGGCATCTTCGGCGGCATAGGGCACCGCGTCTTCCATCGGCACCTTGTCAAAGGTCACGGCAGATTTACCGCTGCCCAATAGCGGTTTGATCGGCAGGGGCGTGTGGCCGAGGTAGCGTTCCGAGAGCGTGTCCATGCCATGCCCATGCAGACCTGCGTGCATCGCGTAGGACATCAGCATGGTGTCGTCGATGGGTGCGACGGTGATGCCAAGCTGGGCAAAGATCTTGCCGTCGTATTTCATGTTTTGCCCGATTTTCAGGATCGCAGGATCCTCCAGCATCGGGGTCAGCAGTTGCAGCGCTTCTTCGACAGGCATCTGGCCGGGCGCGAGGTCATCGGAGCCGAACAGATCATCGCTGCGGCTAGCCTTGTGGGTCAGCGGGATATAGCAGGCTTGCCCCGGTTCCACGGAGAGCGAGACGCCGACCAGTTCGGCGGTCATCTCATTGAGGCCGGTGGTTTCGGTGTCGACCGCGACATAGCCGACCTCGTAAATCCGGTCGAGCCAGACGCGCAGCGCCTCGGCGTCGCTGACCTGCTCATATTTGCTGTGGTCGAAGGGCACATCCGCGACCTGCGGTGCGTCGGCCACGGCAGGCGCTGGCGCGTCGGGGATGGCGGGGGCTTCGCGGCCCAGCACTTCGGCCACGCGCTTCGACAGGGTGCGGAATTCCATCTCAGACAGAAAACCGAGCAGGCGGTCGGCATCGGGGTCGCGCACTTCGAGATCGTCGATGGTGAAATCGATGGGCGTGTTTTCATCGAGCAGCACGAGGCTGCGGCTCAGGCGGATTTGCTCGGCATGGTCGATCAGGGTCTGGCGGCGTTTGGGCTGTTTGATCTCGCTCGCGCGCTCTAGCAGCGCATCCAGATCGCCGTATTCGTTGATCAGCAGCGCCGCTGTCTTGATGCCGATGCCGGGCGCGCCGGGCACGTTGTCGACCGAATCGCCCGCCAGCGCCTGCACATCGACGACGCGCTCGGGATAGACGCCAAATTTCTCGAAGACGCCGTCGCGGTCGATGGTCTTGTTCTTCATCGCGTCCAGCATTTCCACGCCGTCGCCGACAAGCTGCATCAGGTCTTTGTCGGAGCTGATGATGGTGCAACGCCCCCCGGCGGCGCGGGCCTGTACGGCGAGGGTGGCGATGATGTCATCGGCCTCATAGCCCTCAAGCTCTTTGCAGGCGATGTTGAACGCCTCGGTCGCGGTGCGGGTCAGCGGGATCTGCGGGCGCAGGTCTTCGGGCATGGCCTCGCGGTTGGCCTTGTACTGGTCGTACATGTCGTTGCGGAAAGTGTGGCTGCCCTTGTCGAAAATCACGGCAACATGCGTGGGCGCATTGGGGCCGGTGTTGCCCTCAACATAGCGGTGCAGCATGTTGCAGAACCCGGCCACGGCGCCGATGGGCATGCCGTCGGATTTGCGCGTCAGCGGTGGCAGGGCGTGATAGGCGCGAAAGATGAAGGCCGAGCCGTCGATCAGATGCAGGTGGTGGCCTTTGCCGAATGTCATATGAATGCTCCGCTGGATTGGCGACCCTTTTGCCACGAAGCATGGCCCACGGCCAGACGCCAATGCGCCGCGCGGGCAGGTTCGTGCCGTCGGTTCAGGTGTTCAGGTGAGGGCCGGAAAGGCTCAGACTTTGCCTTCGAAATCCGTGTGCACGAATTTACAGTCGCAGTAGCCGCATTCGACCCAGCCGCGATCCTGGGGGATTTGCAGCCAGACGCGCGGATGGCCAAGCGCGCCTTCGCTGCCGTCGCAGGCCACGCGCCAAGTGTTCACGATGCGGGTTTCGGGCGCTTGCAGGGTCATGGAGTTGGTCCTCGGCTCAGGCGAAAGTTGCCACTCGTTATGACCAAAGCAGGCGCGCGGGGCAAGGGCTCTGCGCGGGAATGGGAGGCTTGTGCACAAAGTGGTTCAAGTGCCAGCCCACAAGGGGTAAAAGACGCAGAACAGCCACCAAGCCGGAGCAAGCAGTCTGATGAGCGCCCCCAAACCTGTCGTATTGTGCATCCTTGACGGTTGGGGCCTCAGCGAGGTGCCGGAGGGCAACGCACCCCTGCTGGCCAAGACGCCGAATTTTGACCGGATCATGCAAGCGGGACCAAAGGCGCAGTTGATCACCCATGGCCCCGACGTAGGCTTACCGCGCGGGCAGATGGGCAATTCCGAGGTTGGCCACACCAATATCGGCGCGGGCCGGGTGGTGGCGATGGATCTGGGGCAGATCGATCTGGCCATCGAAGAAGGCAGCTTTGCCGAGAATGCGCGGCTGCGGGGTTTTATCGCCAAACTCAAGGAAACCGGCGGCACCGCGCATCTGATGGGCGTCGTCTCGGACGGGGGCGTGCATGGGCATCTGAGCCATATGATCGCCGCCGCCCGCGCGCTGGATGCGGCGGGACTGCCGGTGGTGATCCATGCGGTGACGGATGGGCGCGATGTGGCGCCGTCCTCTGCCCTTGGCTATTTCGAGACGTTGGAGGCGGCGCTGCCCGAAGGCGTCAGGATCGTCACTGTGACCGGGCGCTATTTCGCGATGGACCGCGACACTCGTTGGGACCGGGTGGGCAAGGCTTCGGGGGCAATTCTGCGCGGCGAAGGGCAGGCGTTTCCCGACGCCCGCGCAGCGGTGCAGGCCGCCTACGGGCGGGGTGAGACGGATGAGTTCTTTGCCGCCAGCGTGATCGACGGCTATGCGGGGGCGGCGACGGGCGACGGGCTCTTCTGCCTCAACTTCCGCGCCGACCGCGCGCGCGAGATCATGGCTGCCTTGGGCGATCCGGGGTTCGACGCCTATGACACCGGCCCGCGCCCCGATTGGGCGGCGCTGATGGGCATGGCGGAATATTCCAAAGACCACGCCGTCTATATGACGACGATGTATCCCAAGCCGGACATCAAAAACACGCTGGGGGATTGGGTGGCGCAGCAGGGGCTGCGGCAGTTCCGTTTGGCCGAGACCGAGAAATATCCCCATGTGACCTTTTTCCTCAATGGTGGCGTCGAAACCCCGGCGGAGGGTGAAGACCGCAACATGCCCAAGTCGCCCAATGTGGCGACCTATGACATGCAGCCTGAGATGTCCTGCGGCGAGGTGACGGATCAGTTCGTGCAGGCGATTGAAGCAGGTTATGACCTGATCGTGGTGAATTACGCCAACCCCGATATGGTCGGCCATACCGGCGACCTTGAGGCAGCGATTGCGGCTTGTGAGGCGGTGGACACGGGCCTTGGCCGGGTGCTCAAGGCGCTGGAAAAAGCGGGTGGCGCGATGATCGTCACGGCGGATCACGGCAATTGCGAGATGATGATCGACCCTGAGACCGGTGGCGCGCATACGGCGCATACGCTTAACCCTGTGCCGGTGGTGGCGGTGGGCGCGCCCGAAGGGGCCGCCTTGCGCGACGGGCGTCTGGCCGATCTGGCACCGACGGTGCTAGAGTTGATGGGCCTGCCGCAGCCCGAAGAAATGACCGGGAAAAGTCTGCTTTCATGAAACATCTGGCCGCGGCTGTTCTTTTTGCCTGCTTGCCCGCGATGGCACAGGCGCAGGCCCAAGAGGCCGCCGCGGAGGCACGCGCGGCCGCGACCGCGTTGGAGGCGGCAGGGGCGCGGCTCGACCAAGCCGATGGGGCGCGCGACCGGGTGCAGGCGCTGACCGAAACGATTCAGGCGTTTGAGGCGGGGCTTGCCGCGATGCGGGCAGGGCTGCGTCAGGCGGCGATCAACGAGGCACAGCTGAGCCGCAAGCTACAGGCGCGCGAGGGCGAGGTGGCGCAGTTCCTAGGCGTTTTGCAAAGCATCGGTGGTGATCCCTCACCCGTGGTGCTGCTGCACCCCGATGGCCCGATGGGCACTGCGCGTGCCGGGATGTTGCTGGCCGAATTGACGCCCGCGCTCAACGCCCGCGCCGATGCGCTGCGCCAAGACTACGAAGACATTAAAACCCTGCGTGCCTTGCAGACCGATGCGGCACAGCGGTTGCAAGAGGGGCTGACCGAAGTGCAGCGCGCCCGTACCGCGCTCAATCAGGCCATGGCCAACCGTACCGATCTGCCCACGCGCTTTACCGAAGACCCGGTGCGCACCGCGATCCTGATTGCCTCGACCGAGACATTGGATGGCTTTGCCAGTGGCCTGTCCGAAATCACCACCGGCGTGGAAGAACCGGCCCCGGTGAACCTTGATGGTCAGGTGGGCGAGCTGCCCTTGCCCGCCCAAGGTTTGGTGCTGCGCAAGGCAGGAGAGACGGATTCGGCTGGGGTCACACGGCCCGGCATGATCCTTGCCACCCGCCCCCGCGCCATTGTCACCAGCCCCGCGGCGTCGACGATCCGATACGTGGGTCCACTGCTTGATCTGGGCAATGTCGTGATCCTTGAGCCGCAGGTCGACACGCTGTTTGTGCTGGCGGGGCTAGATATCGTTTACGGCCAAGCCGGGCAGGTGATTGCCGGTGGCACGCCCATCGGGTTGATGGGCGGGCCGGAAAACGGCACAACTTCCCAGATGTCACCAAATGGTGAAGGCACTGGCACTGACCGGACGGAAACGCTCTATATAGAAGTCAGGCAAGACAACACACCTCAGGACCCGGCAGATTGGTTCCGCACCGACAAGGATGGATAGCAGATGAAGAAATTCGTGATGGCAGCCGTTGCAGGCACGGTCGCGGGGGTGGTGGCGACCACTCAGATCGCCGGACCGCTGCTGGCGCAAGAGGCCGAGAAGACGACAAATGTTTACGAACAGCTTGATCTTTTCGGTGATATTTTCGAACGCATCCGCGCGCAATATGTCGAAGATGTCGACCCCGGTGACCTGATCGAAGCCGCCATCAACGGTATGCTAACCTCGCTTGATCCGCATTCGTCCTACCTGTCGCCGAAAGACGCCGAAAAGATGCGCGAGCAGACGCGCGGCGAATTCGGGGGCTTGGGCATCGAGGTCACCCAAGAAGAGGGTTTCGTCAAAGTCGTTTCGCCCATTGATGGCACCCCTGCTGCTGAGGCCGGGATTGAGGCGGGCGATTTCATCACCCATGTCGATGGTGAAAGTCTATTGGGTCTTGGCCTCGACGACGCGGTCGAGATGATGCGCGGGCCGGTGGGGTCAGAGATCCTCATTACCGTGGTCCGCGAAGGGGAGCCTGAGCCCTTCGACGTTTCCATCGTGCGCGACACGATCCAGCTGACCGCCGTGCGCGCCCGGACCGTGGGCAACACCGCCGTTCTGCGTCTGACGACGTTCAACGAACAGACCTATCCCAAGATGAAAGAAGGTCTGGAGCAGCAGATCGAAGACGCGGGCGGCATCGAGAATATTAACGGCATCGTCATTGATATGCGCAACAACCCCGGCGGCTTGCTCAATCAGGCGATTGCCGTGTCGGATGCCTTCCTCGAAGAAGGGGAAATCGTCAGCACCCGTGGCCGCGACATCGAAGATGGCGACCGGGTGAATGCCACGCCGGGCGATCTGGCGATGGGCAAACCCATTGTGGTGCTGATCAACGGCGGCTCTGCCTCGGCGTCGGAAATCGTCGCAGGTGCCTTGCAGGACCACCGCCGCGCCATCGTCATCGGCACTAAGAGTTTTGGCAAAGGGTCGGTTCAGACCGTCATGCCGCTGCGCGGCGACGGGGCCATGCGTCTGACCACGGCACGCTATTACACGCCTTCGGGCCGGTCGATCCAAGCGCTTGGCGTGTCGCCTGACATCGTTGTGGCCCAGCCCCCGGCCGCACCTGAGGCCGAGGAGGACGACGAGGCGTTGTCGGCACGCCCCCTCCGCTCTGAAGCCGATCTGCGCGGGCGGTTGAACAATGACAGCCTGACCGACGACCAGATCAAACAGATCGAAGACGACCGCGAGAAGGCCCGCAAGGCGGCTGAGCTGCGTGAAGAGGATTACCAACTGGCCTATGCCATCGACATCCTCAAGGGTCTGTCGGCTTTGGGCCCGAACGAGTAACGGGGTCTTCCCAGAAACGTAACAAGCCCCGCTGGCAGCAGCGGGGCTTTTTGTTAGTCAAGCTGGCCTGGCCATTCGTTGAGAAACGCATCGCGGGTTAGATTGCCCGGAGAGCCTTCCTTGCGTTGGGTTGCTTGGGTGAGGGTGACAAAAACCACCTGCCGATCCGCCTTTTCGGCCCAACCTAGATACCAGCCCCAACCGCGGGCATAGTCAAAGCTGCGGTTCGCACGTCGGGGAAAGGCAGCGCCTGTTTTGCCCTTGAACTGCCATCCGGCCACGTCTCGCCGCTCGACAATCGCGCGGGTTTTTTGCATGGCGGCAGGAGATACGGGCAGGGCGTCGCGCAGCAGCGCACGTAGAAAGACCGCTTGCTGGCGTGGGGAAACCTGTAGCGAAGAGGCAATCCAAGCGCGGTCTAATCCGTTGTAATGGCCCGCATCGCCGCTAAAATCCGCATTGCCATAGCCAAAGCGCCGCGCATAGTGCGCGAGTCTGTCAGCGCCCAACTCATGCGTCAGCCGGCGCGAGTACCACAACACGGAATGACGCAGCCAATCAGTGGGTGACGTGTCTTGCCGCCATGGCGCACCGCCCCAGTCGGGATCGCCTGTTCGGTAGCTGAAAACTGGGGTTTCGGCGTCGATCAGAAGCCCGGTATCATAGCCGATCACCGCCAGCGGCAATTTGAAGGTCGATGCCGGGGTGACGGGCCGATCACAGTCGCCCTCTTCCAGCAGGGTCGCGCCTGTGGGGGCGTCGATCAACAGCGTGCACAGTGTCTCGGCTGAGGCGGGCAAGGCCATGACGAAGGACAAAAGCAAAGAGCAGAATGCGCGCATGGGGCAGCCTTTCGCCGGGTTTGATAGCGGGGTTAATCCATCTCGCGGCAATGCCGCCGAAAGGCGCGTTTGAGCATGTCGAGTTCGGCGCGCAGCAGGTCCATCTCGGCCCGAATGTCATCGCCAAGCGCTTCATCCGCGATCAGGGTCACATGACCCAAGAGCGCCCCGCTGGTCTTTTCGGTGATAACGAGGGTCTGCACCCCATCGGCAATCGCCTCGGGTGGGAGGGCGAAGGAGAGGTGCCAGCGCCCCTCGGTCCCTTCGGGTTCCAGCGTTACCTCTGCCACCTCTTTGCCTTCATGCGTTACGCTGATTTGCGGGGCGTCGGTGCCGTTCCTGGCGGTCAGCACGCCGTGCCAGATGCCTTGGCGCAATACGGTTTTGGTCAGGTCAAAGTGGCTCATGACGGGGTCCTAGATCTGGGCGCGGGGGCGGCGCGAGAAAGTGAGGTCGCGCAGCACGACTTGGTTCATGTCCGGCCCCTCAAAGATCAGGTCGATCCATGCCGCCTCGATCCGCTTTTCGTTGAGCTTGCTATAGGCCAGATCAAATTCGACGCTGATGTTTTCCTGACCAACGGGCAGTTCGCGGACGATCTGTTCGGTGTTCGGACCATGGCGGATGTTGAGCCGGGCAAAGATCTCAAGCGGGTGTTCCAATTGCACGATCGTATCCATGCGGATCAGGTGGCGGCGTTTCAATCCGGTGATGGCGTCGGTGGGCAGGTTAATCACCAGCGACAGGAAAGACCCATCAAATTTGAAGACGTCGAGTTGCAGCCCATAGGGGGCCAAATCGGCCTCGCGCAGGTTGCGCGATTGGCGCAGGGTCAGTTCCGATTGCGCACAATCGTGGAACAGGGTCACTTCCTCGCCCAGTGTGGATTTGGTTTCGACCGACGACATCCCCGGCGTGGCAAGCGGGCCGCGCCAAAGTTCGGGCCGCCATGCCCAATCGGCGTTATGCGGTTTCGGAAAGCCGCTGGCGCCAATCGCGGGCAGGGCGAGGCGGTCTTCTGCGCGGTGAATCAGACGATCCAGTTGGGCGCGCAGCAGCCGGGCGCGGCTGCGTTGTCGGCGCAGGGTGGCAAGGTCGACCGTGGCAGCCTTGCGGGCCGCATCGGCCCAACGTTGCAGTGCGCGGGCATAGAGCTTGCTCTCCAGATAGCCGCTGGGGAAGTTGACCATGAACCTGCGCCTCTCGTTTTGATGCAGTCTATGCAAGGCGGGCATTTCGTTCAAATGAATAGCCCCCCGTGATTGTTTCCGGGGGCGGGCAGTGTTGCCAATTTGGAAACAACGGGCGGGTCAGCTGCCAGCGGCGGCAGCCTTCGCGCTTTTGCTGCGGCTTTGGTGGATCAGGTCTGCGACCAGTGCGCGGCCCTCTTCGGAAATGGCCCGGCTTTGCGGTGCGCCGTAGAGGGTGACGCTGGCGACATGGCCGCCGATCCGTGCCATGCCGCGCCAATGGCGGGGCGACATGCCCTCGGCGGGCACCGGCCCTTGGGCCACAAAGATCGTTGCGCCTTCAATGCTGCCGGCCTCTTGCAGCTGGCTCAAGCCAGTAGCCTCGGCGACCTGTTGCGGGGTGGGCAGAGGGGCCTCTGCCTCGGCCTCGATCAGCGCCAGCGTGAGGATGCCACGCGGCGCGGCGGTGACCACATCCGGCAGGCCAAGCGCATCGCAGCGCGCCATCAGGGCAAAGCGGCGTTTGAGGCTTTTGGGGTCGATGCAATAGCCCTGCGGGGGCACCACTTGCACCGCGCCCCCGGCCAGCGCCGTTTGCCGCAGGGGTTTGTCGGGCACGTCGGTGCTGCCGCCAAAGGAAAAACCCTGACCGCCTTCGCAGGCGGACAGGGTGAGCATAGCAAGTGCCGCAAGAGGGCGTTTAGAGGTCCATGTAATCATGGGTCTCGGCCTGAGCGCCCGGATGTGTCACGGCTCCAAGGTAGGTGGGGCCGACAAGCTTGGCATATTTCCACAGCGCGCCGCTTTGGTAGTTCGTCGCGCGGGGGCCAGCCCAGCCCTTGCGGCGCTCAGCCAGTTCATCATCGCTCAGATCGACGCTGATGCTGCCGGTGATGGCATCAAGGGTGATCATGTCGCCGTTTTTCAGCAGCGCAATTGGCCCGCCGTGCGCGGCCTCTGGCCCCACGTGACCCACGCAGAAACCACGGGTCGCACCCGAGAAACGACCGTCGGTGATCAGCGCCACCTTCTTGCCCATGCCTTGACCCGAAAGCGCGGCGGTGGTGGCCAGCATTTCACGCATGCCGGGGCCGCCTGCGGGGCCTTCGTTGCGGATGACGAAAACGTCGCCTTCGGAATAGGCGCGGTTTTGCACGGCTTCGAAAGCGTCTTGCTCGCATTCAAACACCAGTGCCGGGCCGGTGAAGACGATGTCGTCGTCCGACATGCCCGCGATTTTCACGATGGCACCTTCGGGGGCGAGGTTGCCTTTAAGGCCGACAACGCCGCCGGTTTTGCTGATCGGATTGGCGACCGAGTGGATTACCTTGCCGTCTGCTTCGCGGGTAACCTGATCGAGCACTTCGCCCATAGAGTAGCCGGTGGCAGTCATGCAGTCTTCGTGGATCAAGCCCGCTTTGCGCAACTCATTCATCACCACCGGCACGCCGCCCGCATCGTAAAGATCTTTGGCCACATAAGCGCCGCCCGGTTTCATATCGACGAAATAGGGTGTGTCGCGGAAGATCTCGCAGACGTCTTCGAGGTAGAATTCGATCCCCGCTTCATGGGCCATGGCGGGCAGGTGCAGACCGGCGTTGGTCGACCCACCGGTGCAGGCCACGATACGCGCTGCGTTTTCAAAGGCTTCGCGGGTGCAGATGTCGCGGGCGCGGATGTTCTTTTCGATCAGGTGCATCACTGCCGCGCCAGAGGCCTCGGCATAGGCGTCACGGCTCTCATAGGGGGCTGGCATGCCCGAAGAGTTCGGCAGCGCGAGGCCGATCGCTTCCGACACACAGGCCATGGTATTGGCGGTGAACTGGCCGCCGCAAGCACCCGCGGAAGGGCAAGCGACGCGCTCAAGCACGTCCAAAGCGGCCTGCGACATGGAGCCGTTCTGGAAGCGGCCCACGGCTTCGAACATGTCCTGCACGGTCAGGTCACGGCTGGCGAAATCCTCGGGCACATCGGCCCCGGCAGGCGCTTTGCCCGGCAGGATCGACCCGCCATAGAGGAAGACCGACGGCACGTTGAGCCGCAGCATGGCCATCATCATCCCCGGCAGCGACTTGTCACAGCCCGCCAGACCCACGATCGCGTCATAGCAATGGCCGCGCATGGTCAGCTCAACCGTGTCGGCAATCGCCTCACGCGAGGCCAGCGAGGAACGCATGCCCTCGTGGCCCATGGCGATGCCATCGGTGACGGTGATGGTGGTGAATTCGCGCGGGGTGCCCTGTTCGGAATGCACGCCCACTTTTACAGCCTGCGCCTGACGGTTCAGGGCGATGTTACAGGGGGCTGCTTCGTTCCAGCAGGTGGCGACGCCCACCAGCGGCTGGTGAATCTCTTCTTCGGTCATGCCCATGGCATAGTAGTAAGACCGGTGCGGCGCGCGGGCCGGGCCTTCGGTCACGTGGCGGCTGGGCAGCCGGGATTTGTCGAAGCGGGGCGTGGTGGACATCGGTGGGCTCCTTGAAACGTCTTGAATGGAATAGAGGGGCAGGGGCGGTGCTGCAAGGCTTTGGCGCGTATGAGGCGGGGGAACTGTTGTATCGCAGCGTGTTAGGGCATAGGTTCTGACCTTCTGACGCGGCTGGTTTGACCTGCCCGCAAGCGTGAAAGCCCGGCATATGCTCTGCAAGAACCACTCCCGATTTGAACGGCGCCTCTCATGACGTGGCGGCCCGATTACAGCGCCCATACGACCTTCGTCGCGCCCGCGCGGGCCTCATCGGCGCTTTGGCGGTTTTTCTTGGGGCTGTTCGTGGCGGTGGTGGCCTATGTCGCGCTGAACGAGCTTTACTTTCAAACGGTCTATGCGCTGGCAGGCACGGCGGCGGCATCGCTGCATGGCAACCTGCTTGAAGGGGCCACGCCGCAGGCGATGTATCTGCTGCTGTTCAGTTTCGGGACCATGGCAATGGCCGTCGGTGTGACTGTGCGGGTCGTACACCGGCGCAGCGCGAGCAGCTTGCTGGGCGTGCCGGGGCGGCTTTGGCCGAGTTTTCGCGCGGTGTCCCTTGCTATGCTGGCCCTTGGAGCGGTGCTGCTGATCTTGCCGCCGTGGGACATGGGCGGCGAACTGACGCCGAACCTGCCCTTGAGTCGCTGGCTGCTGCTCTTGCCCCTGTCGCTGCTGGCGGTGTTGGTGCAGGTCAGCGCCGAAGAGATCGTCTTTCGCGGCTATGTGCAGCAGCAACTGGCGGCACGGTTTCGCTCGCCGCTGATCTGGATGGTGCTGCCCTCGGCGCTTTTCGCGCTTGGTCACTACCTGCCCGCCGAAGCGGGGGAGAATGCGCTGATGGTGGCGCTCTGGGCTGGGGTCTTCGGCATCCTGATGGCCGACCTTACCGCGCGCTCCGGCTCGCTTGGGCCCGCCATCGCGGTGCATCTGTGGAACAATGTCTCGGCCATTCTCATTATCTCTCTGCCGGATGATCTTTCGGGGCTGGCGCTTTATCTGACGCCGTTTTCGATGGATGACGCGGCGGCGTTGCGGACTTGGTTGCCGGTGGATTTCGCGTTGATGCTGGTGTCGTGGCTCGCGGCAAGGCTGGCGATACGCCGCTGATTGCAATTTCCCCATGCGGGGATTATCTGGAACGGAACCACAGCAGAGGCCTGCCAATGAACTGGATCACAAACTACGTCCGTCCGCGTATCAACTCGATCTTCTCGCGCCGCGAGACGCCGGACAACCTGTGGACCAAGTGTAACGAATGCGGCACCATGCTGTTTCACCGCGAGTTGGCCGACAATCTGAACGTCTGCACCAACTGCGGCCATCACATGCACATCAGCCCGCGTGAGCGGTTCAAGGCGCTGTTCGACGGTGGCATCTTTACCGAGGTGAAGGTTCCTGCGCCCACGCCAGACCCGCTGCATTTCAAGGATCAGAAACGCTATCCCGACCGGATGAAGGCCGCGCAAAAGCAGACGGGCGAGCATGAAGCCATGCTCGTGGTCACGGGTGAGATTGGCCGCACGCCGATTGTGTCCTGTGCGCAGGACTTTTCGTTCATGGGCGGTTCCATGGGCATGTATGTGGGCAATGCGATCATTGCCGCTGCCGAAGAAGCCGTGAAGCTGAAACGCCCTCTGGTGCTGTTCTCCGCCGCTGGTGGCGCGCGGATGCAAGAAGGTATCCTGAGCCTAATGCAGATGCCGCGCACCACGGTCGCCGTGCAGATGCTGAAAGAGGCGGGCCTGCCCTATATCGTCGTGCTGACCCATCCCACCACCGGCGGCGTCACCGCGTCCTATGCGATGTTGGGCGACGTGCAGATTGCCGAGCCGAACGCGCTGATCTGCTTTGCCGGGCCGCGTGTGATTGAACAGACCATCCGTGAAAAACTGCCCGAGGGCTTTCAGCGGGCGGAATATCTGCTCGACCATGGGATGCTCGACCGGGTGACCAAACGGACCGAGATGCGTGATGAGTTGATCACCATCACCCGTATGCTGATGGGAATGACGCCTGCCGTACGCGGTGACCTGCCCGCGCCCGAAGAAGTGGAGGTGGCCGAGGCCGCCGCCGTCGTTCAGGTCTCAGCGGAGCTGCCCGCCGATACGCCTGAGAAGAAATGAGCACGCCTTCATCGGATGTCATCCTTGAACGGATGATGGCGCTGCACCCCAAGATCATCGATCTGACACTCGACCGGATGTGGCGGCTGCTCGACGCTTTGGGCAACCCTCAAAACGACCTGCCGCCAGTGATCCACATCGCGGGCACCAATGGCAAAGGGTCGACCCAAGCGATGATTCGCGCGGGGCTAGAGGCGGCGGGCAAAACGGTGCACGCCTATACCTCGCCCCATCTGGCGCGGTTTCATGAGCGTATCCGCGTTGCAGGGCAGTTGATCTCAGAGCCCGATCTGGCGGCCGTGTTGGATGAATGCCACGCCGCCAACGGTGGCGAAGAGATCACCTATTTCGAGATCACAACCTGCGCCGCCATCCTCGCTTTTTCGCGCAGCACAGCCGATTACACGCTGCTAGAGGTGGGTCTCGGCGGGCGCTTGGATGCGACAAATGTGATCGACCCGGCGCTGACCGTGATCACCCCGGTGTCGGTCGATCATCAGCAGTATTTGGGCGAAACGCTGGCCGAAATCGCGGGCGAGAAGGCTGGCATCATCAAGCGTCTTGTGCCCTGTGTGGTCGGCCCCCAGCAAGACCCCGCGCTTGAGGTGATCGAAGACCGCGCCGCGAAACTGGGCGCGCCGCTTTTGGCCTATGGCCAGCAATGGCATGTCGCGCCCGAAGCGGGGCGTATGGTGTATCAAGATGAACGCGGCTTGCTTGATCTGCCGCGCCCCAACCTGCCCGGTGACCATCAGATCGTGAACGCGGGGGCCGCACTGGCGGCGCTGCGACAGCTTGGTATCGATGCAGAGGCTTGCGAGGCTGCAGTGACGCAGGCGCAGTGGCCCGCGCGGATGCAGCGGCTGTCAGAGGGGCCGCTGGCCCGCATGGCGCCCGAGGGTGAGCTTTGGCTGGACGGCGGGCACAACCCCGCCGCAGGCGTGGCGCTGGCCGCGACGCTGGCTGCCCTGCCGAAACGCCCGACGCATCTAATTTGCGGCATGTTGAACACCAAGGATATCGCCGGATACTTGCGCCCCTTGGCGGCAGAGGCGGCAAGTCTGACCGCCGTGTCGATCCCCGGCGAGGCGGCGACCCTACCTGCCGAGGCAACGGCCAAAGCGGCGCGTGATGTCGGGTTCGAGACCGCCAAGGCCGAGAATGTCACCGCGGCGCTCAAGGCGATCATCGCCCGCGAACCCCGTGCGCGTGTGCTGATCTGCGGCTCGCTCTACCTTGCCGGTAGCGTGTTGCGTGAAAACGTCTAGTTAACCATATTTGGGTGTACCGCTGCTGCGAAGTGCAGATGTGGTGTATCTTGGTCTTAGGAAGTCTCCCCTTTCGAATTTGACCGAGGTGTCCCCATGCGCAATTTCAGCCAGTCCGCGCGTCACGATCAGGACGATGCACGGAAATATCAATTTATCTTCATGGCCATAGGTGTCGCCATTATCGCAGGCGGCCTGTGGTGGCTTTATGAAGTCGAGCGGCCTTACCACCCGATTTTGCAGGGCAATGACCTGCATATGCAGCCGGTCAGTGATTCCTGATTTGGCGGCAGGGGGCGGTCAGCGCCCCCAGTCTTCCCCCTGCATTTCGCGCAGTCGGGAGGCTGTGCGCTCGAACTCAAAGGTGCCTTCGCCCTCGAGATAGAGCATTTCCGGCGCGGCGGCGGCCGAGCAGATCAGCCGCACCTTGGCCTCATAAAGCGCGTCGATCAGCGTGACAAAGCGCTTGGCCTCGTTAAAGTTCGACCGGCCGAGGGTGGGGATGTTGTCCAGCAGGAGCACCCGCACGGCCTGCGCCAGCGCGAGGTAATCCGCGGCCCCCAAGGGCTGCCCGCAAAGCGCATGGAAACCGGCGCGGGCCATGCCGTTGTGAAAAGCCGGAATCACCACTTCGCGGCCCTTGACGTGGAGGGTCAGCGGTTCGCCCTGTGTGCCTGCCAGATCGTCCCAAACCGCATCCATCGCGGCCCGGCTCTCGGCGTTGACGGGGGTGAAATAGACCTGCGACCCGGCCAGTCGATTTTGGCGGTAATCGGTCGGGCTGGCGAGTTCATGGACCACCATCCGCTCTTTGATGAGGTCGATGAAGGGGACAAACACCTCGCGGTTGATGCC
Organism: Sulfitobacter sp. NFXS29; assembly: GCF_040148765.1. Lineage (NCBI taxonomy): Bacteria > Pseudomonadati > Pseudomonadota > Alphaproteobacteria > Rhodobacterales > Roseobacteraceae > Sulfitobacter > Sulfitobacter sp. NFXS29. The sequence goes on along the minus strand of NZ_JAGDED010000003.1, from coordinate 174,116 downwards.
GTTTTTATACAGGTCATCGGGCAGGCGGTTGGAGGTGGTGACGACCACGACCCCGGCGGCAAAAAGCGCTTCGAACAGGCGGCCTACGATCATCGCGTCGGTGATGTCGGTGATCTGCATCTCGTCGAAAGCGAGCAGGCGCACGCTGTCGGCCACATCGCGGGCAACGGGCGCGATGGCGTCATCCACGCCGGTCTTGCGGACCTCATGCATGGCGTTGTGAATTTCCTGCATGAAGGCGTGGAAATGCACCCGGCGCGCGGGCACGTCGGGCAGATGTGCCACGAACATGTCCATCAGCATGGATTTGCCGCGCCCCACACCACCCCAGAGGTACAGCCCCTTGGGCGGTTCGGGCGCTTTGCGAAAGAAGCTTTTCTTCGGCGGGTGGGCCAGCGCATCGCGGATGCGGTCAAACTCCGCCATGACGGTTTCTTGGGCCGGGTCGGCCTGTAGCTTGCCCTCGGCGACAAGCCGGGCATAGGTTTCGCGCATATTGCTCATGGCGGGATAGATAGCGTGCTGGTGGGGGAGAGGAAAGGTGGTCTTGTGGAGAGGGCCAGCGCCTGCCCGTGGGTCGGCGATCCACGGCAGGTCGCTGCCAGTTTATGGCTCAACCATGATGTGCGTTTGCCAAGTCCCACCCAGCCGTACTAAATCGCCTACCCGTCCGGGCGGGCAAGGCGATGGTCCGGCGCCTGCGGCTTGATTCCGGTCCGAGTGTGTTTACCAGTCCGTCGGCCCCTTCTCGGCAAACTCATGCACGAGGAAGTCGATGAACGCCCGCACCTTGGGCTGGGTGAACCGGCCCGGTGGATAGACGGCATAGATGCCTTGCGTTTCCAGCGGCAGTTCGGGGATGGCATCCTCAACCAACCCTTTTTCCATCGCATCGGCGTAAAGAAAGCTTGGTAGATAGGCGATCCCCAGTCCCGAAATCGCGGCGTTCAAAAGGCTCTGCCCGTCATTGACCGACAGCCAGCCCGCCGTGCGGACCTGCCGCTTTTCACCCGAAGGTGCGGTCAGTTTCCACACATTGCCCGACGACTGGTTCGAGTAATGCAGCAACTTGTGATTGTTCAGATCATCGATCTTTTCCGGCCGTCCGTATTGTTCGAAATACTTCGGGCTGGCGATCATGCGTTTGGTCGTCTCGGTCAGCTTGCGCGCGCGCAGGGTGCTGTCCTCCAACTCGCCGATCCGCACGGCCATGTCGAAGCCTTCCGAGATCAGCTCGACGTAGCGGTTGTTCAGCACCATGTTCACCGTGATGTCGGGAAAGTCCTGCAAGAACTCCGACAGCGCAGGTGACAAATGATTCACGCCAAAGTCCGTCGCGACCGAAATCCGCAACAGCCCCGAAGGCGCGGATTGCATTGAGGTGACCAGCGCATCGGCCTCGCCTGCGTCGTTCAGCACGCGGCGGGCGCGGTCGTAATAGGCCAGCCCGATCTCCGTGGGCGACACGCGGCGGGTGGTACGGTTAAGCAACCGCGCCCCCAAGCGGGCCTCAAGTGAGGATACATGCTTTGAGACAGCGGATTTCGAGATCCCCATCTTCTTGGCGGCATCTGTAAAGCCGCCTTGATCCACCACTGTGGCAAACGCTTCCATTTCCGTAAGGCGGTCCATTGCCTGTCCCTTCGCATTGATCTTGTTGCCCTCAGGTATGGGCGGCAATTCAGGCAGGATCGGGGCAGAGGCAAGACAGTCCCGTGGTCTTTGCAGGGATCGTTCATGGCATGGAAACGGCAGAACAATCCGTTTCCGAGGGGCTTACAGCCAGCGCAGCCATTTCAGAACCGCCAGCATGAGCGCGGCGAGGCCGACCATGGCAAGGCAAAGGACGGCAAAGGCGCGCGGATCGTCCACGCCGGGCATCCCGCCGACGTTCACGCCGAAAAGCCCGGTGAGAAACCCCAGCGGCAGGAAGACAGCCGCGGCGATCGACAGCACATAGCCATGGCGCGCTTGGCGTTGGGCGACTTGGTTGTCGTGTTCGTCCTGTACCGTGACGATGCGTTCTTGCAGGGCGTCCAGTTCCTCCACCACGATGGCGGTGCGGTTCGCCAACTCGCGCAGCTTCATTGAATCGACATCCGGGACCAGCGGCAGGTCTAGGTCCGCCAACCGCTCCAACGCGCTGCGCTGCGGGGCGAGGTAGCGTTCGAGTTTGATCGTGCTGCGGCGGGTGACGGGCAGGTCTTTGGGCGGCGGGGTGCTGAGGTCTTCGAGGTCGATTTCATAGAAAGCCGTCCGGTCCGCCAGCCGCGCCACTTCGATCTGCACCCGTGCGGTCAACCTTGAGACCAGCGCTTCGAGGAAGGCCGAAGGCCGGGGCGGGGCGTTGCTCTGGGCGGCCAGTGCGCGCAATTCATCAATGGCAAAGACCCGGCGCATCCGCACAGTAATCACCACCGCATCCGTCACCCACATCCGGACCGAGACCATCTGGTCGGCCTGCTGCCCTTCGTTCAGGTTGATGCCGCGCAGATTGAGGATCAGACCGTCCTCATATTCATCGCAGCGCGGGCGCGTTTCGGGTTGCAGCAATGCGCCCGCCGGGATCTCGGGCAGGTGTTCGGCCAGCCAGGGCGCCAGCGCGGGATCGGCCATGTCGAAATGCCACCAACGGTAGCGCGCAGGCCCGGTCAGTTTGGTGTCTTCGGGCACCGTGGTGGTGCCGTCATCAGATATGTCAAAGACGCAGAGGGGCATGGTCACCTATTGGCTGGCAAAAGCGGTCAGGTGATTTAGCGGGTTGCGCGCGCCGGGTGCAAGGGCGCGCGCCAGCGCACAGGGTTAGAAGATGCGCTCAAACGCATAGGGTCAGAGGGCTGCAGCCAGACGTGTGCCTTGGTTGATCGCGCGTTTCGCGTCAAGCTCTGCCGCCACATCGGCGCCGCCGATCACATGACAGGCGGTGCCGCTGGCCTCTAGGGTGTCGGCAAGACTGCGGTCAGAGAGTTGCCCGGCGCAGAGCACGATGGTGTCGGCCTCGATCAGCGTGGGGTTCTCCCGCGCCTCGCCAAAGGAAATGTGCAGCCCCTGTTCGTCGATACTTTCGTAGTTCACACCCGCGATCATCTTCACGTTGCGCATAGTGAGAGAGGCGCGGTGAATCCAGCCCGTGGTTTTGCCCAAGCCTTTGCCGGGTTTGCTGGTCTTGCGTTGCAGCATGGTGATCTGCCGCGCAGGCGCGGGGGGCTGTGGCCCTTCGGGGGCCAGCCCGCTGCGATGTTCGCCCGGATCGGTGACACCCCATTCGCGCATCCATTCTGGCAGGTTCAGCGTGCTGCTCTCGCCGTCGTGCACCAGATGTTCCGACACGTCGAAACCGATCCCGCCCGCACCGATCACGGCGACCCGCTGGCCGACCTTTGCCGTGCCGTTCAGCACATCGATGTAGCTCACGACATTGCCGCCGTCTTGCCCCGGAATTTGTGGGTCACGCGGCACAACGCCGGTGGCGATGATGACCTCGTCGAAGCCGCGAAGCGCATCGGCGGTGGCTTCGGTCTCAAGCTGCACGGTCACGTCGTGGACCTTGAGCATGGTGCGGTACCAATCGACTAAGCCCCAGAATTCTTCTTTCCCTGCCACTTGCTTGGCGAGGTTAAGCTGCCCGCCGATCTCGCTGGCTCGGTCGATCAGCGTCACCTTATGCCCACGTTCCGCCGCCGTGATGGCCGCCGAGAGCCCCGCAGGACCGGCTCCGACCACGGCGATGGACTTCGCGTTTGCAACGGGCTCGATCCGCAACTCCGTCTCATAGCAGGCGCGTGGGTTCACAAGGCAGGTGGAGATCTTGCCGCCAAAAGTATGGTCGAGGCAGGCTTGGTTGCAGGCGATGCAGGGGGCGATCCGCTCGGCCTGACCGGCCTTGGCCTTGGCAAGGAAATCGGCATCGGCCAGCATCGGACGGGCGAGGCTGACCATATCGGCGCAGCCCTCCGCCAGCACCTCCTCGGCCACTTGCGGCGTGTTGATCCGGTTCGAGGTGATCAGCGGGATGCCCACCTTGCCCATCAGCTTTTTCGTGACCCACGCAAAGGCCGCGCGCGGGACAGAAGTGGCGATGGTGGGGATGCGCGCCTCGTGCCAGCCGATGCCGGTGTTGATGATATTGGCGCCCGCCTTCTCGACCTCTTGGGCCAGTTGCACGACCTCCTCAAAGGTTGAGCCGTTGGGGATGAGGTCGATCATCGACAGGCGGTAGATCAGGATGAAATCTTCGCCCACCGTTTCGCGCACCCGGCGCACCACCTCCAGCGGCAGGCGCATACGGTTTTCATAGGATCCGCCCCAGCGGTCCTCGCGCTTGTTGGTATGGGAGACGAGGAACTGGTTCAGAAAATACCCCTCCGACCCCATGATCTCGACCCCGTCGTAGCCTGCCTCCCGCGCGCGCAGGGCGCAGGCGGCGATATCGCTGATCTGTTTCTCGATGCCTTCCTCGTCCAACTCCTTGGGTGCGAACATAGAGATGGGGGATTTCACCGCGCTTGGGGCCACGCATTCGGGGGTAAAGGCATAGCGGCCCGCGTGCAGGATTTGCATGGCGATCTTGCCGCCTGCCTCATGCACCCGCTGGGTGATGATGCTGTGGTTGTCGACGTCCTTCTGGCTGACCATCATCGCCGCGCCATGGGCCACCGCGCCTTCGCGGTTCGGCCCGATGCCGCCGGTGACCATCAGGCCCACATCGCCCCGCGCCCGCGCGGCGTAGAACTCGGCCACGCGGTTCCAGTCGCCGGTTTCCTCCAGCCCGGTGTGCATCGACCCCATCAGCAAGCGGTTCTTCAGCGTGGTAAAACCAAGGTCGAGCGGGGCAAGCAGGTGGGGGTAATCGGACATGGCTTTACCTTTCTGGGTGGGCTGGGTCACTGTGACATCATCGGAAACGGCAGAGCAAGTCACGCGAAACGCCGCGTCATCCGCGCGGCTCACGGCGGGTCAAGACAGAGGTGTTGGATGGGGCTGGTAGGGGTAATGCTGCGCTTTATGGCCGGGTCAAACAGGTAGCGATTGCGGCGGGCGAGGCCCGGCTGTCGACCCATGCCAGCCTGATGGCGCGCCCTGCCTTTGAGGCGATGGGCTTTCGTGTTATCGCAGCAGAGCGCGTCGCACGGTCAGATGAATATCTGGACCGCTTTGAAATGGAGAAGATACTGACATGACCCCCGAAGAGATTGCCAAACTGCCCTACCGTGCTTGCGTCGGCGTGATGCTGGTGAATGCTGAGGGCGGGGTCTTTGTCGGCCAGCGGCGCGACCGGGATCAGGACGCTTGGCAGATGCCGCAGGGCGGGGTGGATAAGGGCGAGGCCGCGCGTGATGCGGCCCTGCGCGAGTTGGAGGAAGAGACCGGCATCCCTCGCGATTTGGTGCGGATCGAGGCCGAGACTTCCCGTTGGCTGCCCTATGATCTGCCGCATGAACTGGTGCCCCACATCTGGAAAGGCCGCTACCGGGGGCAGGAACAAAAATGGTTTCTCATGCGTTTTCTGGGGCAGGACGATCAGGTCAATATCCAGACGGCCGAACCTGAATTCTCGGAATGGCGTTGGATGCCCGCAGATCAACTGGTCGCGAATATCGTGCCGTTCAAACGCGCGGTATATACGGCAGTTCTTGAAGAGTTTGAGGAGAAGTTATGACACGGATCATCGCCTGCGCCCTCGCCACCTTGGCCCCGCTGCCTGCGCTTGCGCTCAGTTGTCTGCCCCATTCGGTCGAGGCGACCTATCAACGCGCGGCCAAGGCCGAAGAGAGCTATGTCGTGGTGCAGGGGCGTCTGACCTTTGACGCCGCCGCCTTGCCAAAGACCGGCAAAGTCGGGAGCAACCCGCCCGAAGAGACGCCGCTGCGGGCGCAAATCAGCGGCAAGGCGTTGTCGGAAGGGGGCTTTGATGTGCCCTTTGACCAGCCATTGATGCTCAACGTTCTGTGCTTTGGCCCGTGGTGCGGCTCTGCCGAGGAGGGGGACGTTCTGGCCTTTCTCGAACGCAAACCGGATGGGGCCTATGCACTGGAAAGCAACCCCTGTGGCGGCGACCTCTTTGGTTCGCCGAAGCCTGCAATGGTCGACAAGGTGATCGCTTGTTTCCAAGGGGCAGAGTGCACGCCGGTTCGGTAATCCGGCGGCAGTTTTACCCTTCGCCGTTCCTACCCTTCGATAAGCGGCACTTGCGGCGCCGCATCGCGCGGCAGCAGGCCGGTCAGGCGCGGATCGTCGTCGATCTCGACCTGACGGCGAACGGGGGTGAAGCCTGAGCGCGCATAAAAGCCAAGCGCCTGCGGGCTGTCGTTGGTGCAGGTGTGCAGGTGCAGCCGGGTGATCGGCTGTTTCCATGCCAGGGTGATCGCTTGGTTCATCAGATACCGCCCCGATCCGCTGCCAATCAGCGCCGAGGTCAGCCCGAAATAGGCCAGTTCGCAGGTGCCATCTTCGGGGAAGTTCAGCTCAAGAAGCGCCTCGTCCTTGCCATCGCGGGTCAGTGTATAGAAGGCCCGCGCCGGGTCTTGCAGCACCGCGGAGAGGCCCGCGTCATCCAGCTTGAGCCGCCCGTACCACAGCCAATCCATCCCAACCCGGCAGAAAATGTCGCGAAACCAGTCGAGCGTCGGTGTGACCTTTTGAAAGGTCACACCCTCGGGCAGGGGCACCTCCCGCAAGCTGGGTTTGGCGTCCATTTCCAGATGGGTCACCACCACCGCAAGTTTGCCGGGCGGGACATCGTGAAAGCCGTTCTCGATCATCAGACCAGCCCTTCGGCCTTGAACAGGGCCATGATGTCGGTCTGGGGGCGGGGCCCGATGTGGCGGATCACCTCGCCTGCGCAGATGTTGCCCATGCGGCCACAGGTCTCCAGATCGCGGCCCGTGGCGAGACCATAGAGGAAGCCCGCCGCGAATTGGTCGCCTGCGCCCGTGGCATCCACCGGGACGACCTTTTCGACCGGCACGTCGACACGTTCCTCGCCCCGCACCAGCGTGACCCCGTCGCCCGACCGGGTGCAGACCACCAGCGGGCAAATCTCGGCGGTTTTGGCCAGCGCGGCTTCGGTATCGTCGGTCTCCCACAGGGCGCGAATCTCGGCCTCGTTGCCGATGACATAGCCCAGATCGTTTTCGATCAGTGCGAGGAAATCATCGCGGTGACGCTCCACGCAGAAGGGGTCGGAGATGGCGATACCCGCCATGCCGCCACCGGCCGTCGCCGCGCGCGCGGCCTCACGAAAGGCGGTTTTGCCCGCGTCATGGTCAAAGAGGTAGCCCTCAAGGAACATCAGCTTGGCCCTTTCCGTCACCGCCTGCGGCACGTCAGCCGAGGTCAGCCCGGTCGAGATGCCGAGATATGTGTTCAGCGACCGCTCCCCATCTGGGGTAACGAAGATCATGCAGCGCGAGGTTGGGTTCTCCCCCTCGGTCACCGGGGCGTTGACGAAATCGATGCCGATGTCGGTCATCGCCTTGGCGTAGAACTGGCCCAGTTCATCATCGCGCACCCGCCCAATGAAGGCGGTCTTGAGGCCCAGCGCGCCCGCGCCTGCGACGGTATTGGCGACCGAGCCGCCCGGCGTCTGCACGCGGTCTTGCATCGCGGTATAGAGATCTTCGGCGCGGTCACGTTCGATCAACTGCATGATGCCTTTTTCGATGCCGTTCTCGGCAAGGAAAGTGTCATCGGCATGGGAGATCACGTCGACGACGGCGTTGCCGATGCCAACCACTTCGTATTGGGTCATTCTGTCTTGTCCTCGTATTGGCACAGGTCACGGATGATACAGGTGCGGCACAGCGGTTTGCGTGCCTTGCAATGATAGCGGCCATGCAGGATCAGCCAGTGATGGGCATGACGCTGGAAATCAGCGGGGATGTTGTCTTCGATGGCGCGTTCGACTGTGTCGACGGTTTTGCCCGGCGCGATGCCGGTGCGGTTGCCAACGCGGAAGATATGCGTGTCCACCGCCTGCGCGGGCTGGCCCCACCACATATTGAGCACCACATTCGCCGTTTTGCGCCCCACCCCCGGCAGCGATTGCAGCGCCGCGCGGGAATTGGGCACCTCACCGTCGTAATCGTCGACGAGGATTTGGCTCAGTTTGATGACGTTCTTGGCTTTCTGACGGTAGAGGCCGATGGTTTTGATATGGTCGATCAGCCCCTCAACCCCCAGATCCAGCATCTTCTGCGGGGTGTCGGCGATTTTGAAAAGCTCGCGCGTGGCTTTGTTGACGCCCGCATCGGTGGATTGCGCGCTCAGCGCCACGGCCACAACCAGCGTATAGACGTTCACATGTTCCAACTCGCCCTCGGGCTCAGGCTCTGCCTGCTGGAAGCGTGCGAAGATCTCGCGGATGGTATGATAATCAAGTTGGCGGGCCATGGCTCTGGGTATGCGATGAATGACGCGGCAGGGCAAGCGGGGGCGGGCTGCGATACATTGGCGCAAGAAACGGGTCGCGCGGGGGCTGGGGCGTGGCTAATCTAGGGGCATGACACAGATCGCACAGATATCCCCCGCGCCCGAAGATCAGGGTTACCACTATCAGGTGATGCGCCGCGCCATCGCCCTGATCGATGAGGCCGAAGACCCCAAGCAACTGGACTGGATCGCCGGGGAAATGGGCATGTCCGCCGCGCATTTCCAGCGGCTGTTCTCGCGCTGGGTGGGGGTGTCGCCCAAACGCTACCAGCAATATCTGATGCTGGATCAGGCCAAGGTCATGCTGCGCGATCACTTCACCACATTGGCGGCGGCACATGAGTTGGGGCTATCAGGCAGCGGACGGTTGCATGACCTGTTCCTGCGCTGGGAGGCGATGAGCCCCGGTGAGTTCGCCCGAAAAGGCGCCGGGCTAACGATCTATTGGGGGTGGTTTGACAGCCCCTTTGGTCCGACGCTGGTGATGGGCACCGACAAAGGCATCTGCGGCTTGGCGCTCTCCTCCGAAGTGGGAGAGGACGCGGCGATGGAGGACCTTTGCAGCCGGTGGCCCATGGCCGATTTCGTCGAAGCACCCGACCGCCTGCGTCCATGGGTCGATACCGCGTTTGGCATGCAAAAAGACCCCGAAGCGAAGGCACCGCTCTACCTCATCGGTGCGCCGTTTCAAATCAAGGTCTGGGAGGCGCTGTTGAGCATCCCGTCGGGGCAGGTGACCACCTATTCCGAGATCGCGCAGAGCATCGGCAGCCCCCGTGCCGTGCGCGCCGTAGGCACGGCGGTGGGGCGCAATCCGGTGAGTTGGCTGATCCCCTGTCACCGCGCGCTGCGCAAAAGCGGCGGCTTGGGCGGCTATCACTGGGGCCTGCCGGTAAAACGGGCGATGCTGGCCTTTGAATCCGCGCGGGCAGAGGCGCAAACTCCCCCATCTGGGCGGGTTTCTGCCGAATAACGGTTATATGTAATGTTCGCGGGAACATTGAGTGCCTATATTGCGTTCACGTCAAGATGCCCCGCCCGAACGGGGCCCGCAAACATGAAGGCAGTAGACATGATTTCTTCGAAGATGACTTTGGCCGCCGCTCTGGCCGGCGCGATGACACTGGGTGCGTGTACGCAGCCTCTGCAGCCCGGCAATGGCGATCCCAACCAGCGGACCAAGAATGGCGCTTTGATCGGTGCGGGCGTCGGGGCCCTTGCCGGTGCGATTTCCGAAGGTGACGGCAAAGGCGCGCTGAAAGGCGCTTTGATCGGCGGCACGATCGGCGCAGGCGTGGGTTACTCGCTTGATAAGCAAGAAGCCGAGTTGCGCGCCGCGATGGACAGCCGTGTGGTCATTACCAACACCGGCGACCGTCTGATCGTGACCCTGCCGCAGGATATCCTGTTCGCGACCGACAGCACCAATGTATCGCCCGCCCTGCGTGACGATCTGGCCGCGCTGGCGCAGAATGTGAACGTTTATCAGAACTCCACCCTGCAGGTCGTCGGCCACACCGACAGCGATGGCGAAGCAGCGTATAACCAGCAGCTTTCCGAGCGTCGCGCGCAGGCTGTGGGCAATATCCTGCTGTCCAACGGCGTGCCGCAGCAGCGTTTGCAGACATTTGGCCGTGGCGAAAGCCAGCCGGTGGCGAGTAACCTGAGTGCCGCAGGCAAGGCGCAGAACCGCCGGGTCGAGATCGTGATCCTGCCGAACGCACGCTAAGCCGCGACCCTTTGGGAACGGTACTGAACCCCGGCCAGTGGCCGGGGTTTTTCTTTGGCCTAAAGGTTATCGCCGACCCGGAACCCAACGGGGATAGTGTCGCGCCCCTCAAGCAGCAGATCTGCCATCACCTCTGCTACTTTGGGGGCCATACCAAAGCCGATTTTGAACCCGCCATTGGCGATATACTGCCCCGGCCTGCCGGGCCATGTGCCCAGCATCGGCGCGCGGCTGCGGCTGCGGGGGCGCAGCCCGGCCCAGCGTTCGATCACCGGCGCGTCTTGCAAGGCGGGCACCGCCGCGCGGGCCTTGGCGATCACCACGTCAAGCTGTGCATCGGTGCTGTCGGGGCTGTCATATTCGCGTTCTGTCGTGCCGCCGACGGCCACCGTGCCGTCCAGATGCGGGATCACATGCACACCATCGGCAAAGAGCTGCGCCGCGCCGCCTTGGTCGAGTTGCAAGAGCGCGGCTTGACCCTTGATCCCTGCGCCAACCAGACGCGGGTGGCCCGCATTCAACGTCTCCAACCCCGCGACGCCGGTGGCCCAGAGGGTCTGGCCCGCCTCGGGGGCTTCGGCCACAATCTCAACGCCTTTCACCGCCAAGGCCGCCACCAGCGCCGCGCAGGCTTGGCGTGGGTGGACGAGGGCGCTGAGCGTGTCGTGGATCAGCCACCCGGTGGGGCTGTGCGGGGCCCAATCGCGATCCTCGGCGCGGATCAATTCCCACCGGGCACGGCCCTGCCAGAGCTCGGCTGCCGTGTCTTGCCGTTGCCGCGCCAGCGCGAGCGCCGCGTCATCCGCCACCGGCTGCAGCCGCCCGCTGCGGATATAACCCGGGGCGTGACCGCCCACGGCCTCAACCTCGGCCCAGAAACCCTCAGCGCTGAGCAGGCTTTCAAGCTGAAAGGCTTTCTTAGCGTTCCAATTCTCCGGCACATGCGGCGCCAGCGCGCCCACGATCCCGCCCGAGGCGCCTGCCGCCGGTCCTGCCGGGTCCACCACCCGCACCGATGCCCCGCGCAGCGCGCAGGCCCAAGCCACCGACAGGCCGAAAATCCCGGCCCCTCTTACGGTTACATCCACCATTGCCATTCCCCGCCAGCTTGCGCAGTGTCTGCGCGACTTCACTCCCCCTCTAGCAGGACGTACCGTGCCAAACCAGAATACCCAGATCACGTGGCGCGAGGGCCAAGTGCCCGTCTCGACCCAGTTCGATGATCCCTACTTCAGCCTAGAGGATGGCGCGGCGGAGACGGCCTATGTCTTTCTGGCGGGCAATGATCTGCCTGAGCGGTTTCGCCCCGGTTTTCACATCGCCGAACTGGGCTTTGGCACCGGGCTGAACCTGCTGCTCGCGTGGGATGCTTGGATGCGCGCGGGTCTTGACGGGCCGCTGCATTTCACCAGTTTCGAAGCCTACCCAATGCGGCCTGAGGATATGGCGCAGGCCCATGCGGCCTTTCCCGCGCTTGACGGGCGGCGTGATGCGCTGACAGCGGCGTGGGATGGCACCGGCGGCGTGTTGGAACTGCCCGGCCTGCGCGCCGAGATCATCATCGGTGATGCGCGGCAGGCCCTCCCCGCGTGGCAGGGGCAGGCCGATGCTTGGTTCCTCGACGGGTTCTCGCCCGCCAAGAACCCTGAGTTGTGGGGCGATGCTCTGTTGGCCGAAGTCGCCCACCACACCGCGCCCGGTGGCACTGCCGCGACCTATACCGCCGCAGGCTTCGTCCGCCGCGCGCTCAGCGCGGGCGGGTTCGAAGTCACCCGCATCCCCGGCTATGGCCGCAAACGCCACATGACCCGCGCGCAGATGCCAGCATGAGCCAGTCCAGCGTGCCTCAATCCAATAACATCCCGCTTGGCATCATGCTGATGATCGCCACGACAATGGTCTTTGCCGTCCAAGACGGGCTGTCGCGTCATTTGGCCGAAAATTACAACGTGCTGATGGTGGTGATGATCCGCTATTGGTTCTTTGCCGCTTTCGTTATCGCGCTGGCGCTGCGCAAAGCGGGCGGCATCCGCAAAGCCGCCGCGACCACGCAGCCTGCGGTGCAGATCCTGCGTGGCGTGCTGTTGTCGGCGCAAATTTGTACGATGGTGCTGGGCTTCACGATCCTTGGGCTGGTGGAAAGCCATGCTGTCTTCACCTGTTATCCACTGCTGGTGGCGGCGCTGTCGGGCCCGATATTGGGTGAAAAGGTCGGCTGGCGGCGGTGGGCCGCGATTGGTGTGGGGTTCATCGGGGTGCTGGTGATCCTGCAACCGGGGCTGCGGGTGGTGGACCCTGCCGCCGCGATCCCTCTGGCAGGGGCGGCAATGTTCGCAGTTTATGGATTGCTCACCCGCTATGTCGCACGGCGTGACAATACGGCGACGAGTTTCTTTTGGACCGGCGTGACCGGAGCGGCGGTGATGACCGCCGTCGGCGTCTGGTTTTGGGAGCCGATGACACCGGGCAACTGGCTGTTGATGGGCACGCTTTGCATCACCGGGGTCACGGGCCATTGGCTGCTGATACGGTGTTATGAGGTTGCCGAGGCGAGCGCCGTTCAACCCTTTGCCTATACGCAGTTGATCTTTACCGTGATCATTGGTCTGTCGGTCTTTAACGAAGTGCTGCGTCCCAGCGTGGTGCTGGGCGCGGGCATGATCGTGGCGGCGGGGCTGTTCACCCTATGGCGCGAACGCCTTCAGCGTCGACCCGGTTAACTCTTCGCTAAAGGGGATCGGCAACGGGTCTTTCCCCAGTCGGGCGCGGTAGACGGGCAGGCTTTCGGTCACCCGCATGACGTAGTTCTGCGTCTCGCGGAAGGGGATCATCTCAATCCAATCGACGATGTCGATCTCGCCTTTGCGCGGGTCGCCATAGGTCGACATCCAGCGGCGCGGGCGGCTGGGGCCCGCGTTATAGGCGGCTGACATCATCGCCACATTGCCATCAAACTGCCCCGCCATTTGCGACAGGTAAGTCGCCCCAAGCCGCGCGTTGTAATCAGGATCGGCGGTCAGACGGTCTGTGGTGTGCTGGCTAGAGATGCCCAGATCGCGCGCCACGTCTTTCGCCGTTGCGGGCATGATCTGCATCAAGCCCCGCGCGCCGACACCGCTTTGGACGTTCGGGTCAAACTCGCTTTCGCGGCGCGCGATGGCAAGGGTCATTTCGGTGGCCATTGGCAGGTCTTTCTCGACCAGACTGTGCAGCGCATAATAGGGGGCGGGCACTTCCAACCCGCGCTGCGCCGCGCGTTTGCCAATCATCACCGCGATATGCGGCTGACCTGCGTCAATTGCCGCCTGCCCCAGCAGGGCGATGTCTTCGGGCACCAGTTGCTCTGCAAGATGGGTCCAGAACCGCTCTGCGGTGGACAGCTCACCCGAGGCCTGCAACAGCAACCCGGCTTCGAACAAGGGCGCGCGGGCCAGCGGGGATGTTCGCCAGTCTTGGGCCGGGGCCGCGCCAGTCAGCTTTTCGTCGAAGGGAATGCCGCCCCGCTCAGCGGCCAGCAGTCCGTAGAAGGATGTCTGATGCTTCGCCCCCATGGCATAGGCTTTGGCAGCCCCTTCGGCATCGCCCATCGCTTCCAACGCGCGGCCTTGCCAATAGCCGGCGCGGCCTTGGCTGATCGGGGATTCCACGGCGTTATCGTGGTTTTGAAAATGGCCCAACGCAGTGGTTGGGTCGTTTAGAAAGCGCAGCGAGATATAGCCCGAGAGCCACTCAAGGTCCGCGTAGTTCGAGCCGTCGGTCAGAAAATGCTGCGAGGCCAGCCGGTAGGCGGTTTTGGCATCGCCATTGCGCATCTCGTCCCGCGCCAAGGCGCGGCGGCGGTTGGCCCAAGCGCGGGGCTGGCCCAGCCCCACAGCCGAGGTCGACCTTGCCAGCATCAATGCCTTGGCGTCATCGCGCAGCCCTTTGCGCATCCGCCATTCAAAGCGGTCATGTGCCAGCCCCGGCGCATCGGCCTTTGATGCGGGCAGGGCGTCGATCTTGATGTTCACATCGCTTTCCAGCTTTTGCAGGGCGATGCGCGTCTCGGCCAGTGCCTTGTCGGCGCTGGAAACCAGATCGAACATCTGCCGTGCTTCTGAATGCTCGCGCTGCCAGAGCATTTCTTCGAGCCGCGCCGCGTGATGCGGGGCCAGAAGGCTGCCGTATGTGTCGACGAACAACTCCTGACTGGTGGCGTTCATCGGCATGGTGCGCCACGCCAGAACGAGGTTCGCCTCGGCCTCGCCGCGCTGGCCGCTGTCGATCAATGCCTTGGCATGGGCCAAGACCCCGCGCGGGGTCTGCGGGGCCATGGCCGAAAAGAAATCCAGTATGTCGTCTTGGGACTGTTTGATCGCCGCGGCTTCGGTCTGCCGGCGCAAATATGCCTCACCGGGCCAATCGGGCCTGCGGTTCAGAAAGTCACGCGCTTGCGTATAGGTGCCCCGCCCGGCGCGCAGGCGGTGCCATTCGATCACATCGGCGGCGACCTGCCCATCGCGGGCGGCCAAAGCCGCAGCCGCGTCCCAATTGCCGCTGCGCATCGCGTCCATCGCCCAGCCCAAAGGGCGCGGGCGCTGCGCTTCCGCAGGCACGGTCAGGACAAAAACACTCATGAGAATCGCCATCAGGCGCGTCATCGCTTGCATTTCCTACGTCTCCGAGGCTAGAGCCTTGCAACATATGGCTCGGGCGAGGTTTATCAAACATTAGTGCCCGTAAAAGTCTTCATCCAGTCCGGTTTTCCGCCGGCCAGCACTTAAGGAGCGTGCACATGTTCAAAGGCTCTCTGCCTGCCCTCGTCACGCCGTTTCGCAACGGCGCGCTGGATCTGGATACGCTCAAGAAACTTATCGAATGGCACATCGGCGAAGGGTCGAGCGGGCTTGTCCCCGTCGGCACCACCGGCGAATCCCCGACGCTGAGCCATGCCGAGCATGAGACCGTCGTCGAAGAGGTGGTCAAAGCCGTCGCTGGGCGCATCCCGGTGATTGCCGGTGCCGGGTCGAACAACACGGTCGAAAGCATCCGCCTTGCCCGCCACGCCGAAAAGGTCGGCGCCGACGCGCTGCTGGTGGTGACGCCCTATTACAACAAGCCTACGCAACGCGGCTTGGTGGCGCATTTCACCGCCGTGCATGACTGCTGTGAGCTGCCGATCATCATCTACAACATCCCCGGCCGTTCGGTCGTGGATATGCTGCCCGAGACGATGGGCGAGTTGGCTCAACTGCCGCGCATCGTCGGCGTGAAAGACGCCACCGGCGATCTGGCGCGCGTCAGCGATCAGCGCATCACCTGCGGCCCGGATTTCTGCCAGCTGTCCGGCGAAGACGCCACTGCGCATGGGTTCAATGCCCAAGGCGGCGTTGGCTGTATCTCGGTCACCGCCAATGTCGCACCGCGTCTTTCCGCGCAGATGCAGGCTGCTTGCCTAGAGGGTGATTACGCCAAAGCGTTGGAGCTTCAAGACCGTCTGATGCCGCTGCACAAAGCGATCTTTACCGAGCCGGGGCTGGTGGGCGTGAAATACGCCATGTCGCGGTTGGACCTGTGTTCTGACGAGGTGCGTCTGCCGCTGACAGAGCTGACGGACCCGACCAAGGAACTGGTCGATGCGGGGCTGCGTCATGCGGGTTTGATGAACTAAGACTGCTTTTTAATCCGTGAGTTAGAATGCAAGAGGGGGTGGAGACACCCCCTCTTTTGCGTTCAGCGTTTGCCGTAGTAGATGCCGACCACATGCTCCGCCTGCGCAAAGAACAGCCAGCGGGAGGTCAGCACCCCCGCTGCGTGACTGAGCACCGCGAGCGCAGCGGCAAGGTGGTGCATCACGGGCGATAGCAAAAGCAGCAGTGGCAGCAGCACCATAAGCGTAATCGCAATTACCCGCAGCTTCAGCGCGTGTTTGCGCCCAATCTGATAAACGAACTCTCGCAGCAGGTAGTTGCTGCCAGTATGCGGCGGCTCAAAGGCGCGGACGCTGCCGATATTGCCGAGCCGCGTCGCCGTAGCGATATCGGTGCCCGAGGCCGCCAGCGCCTGATCCCCGCGCCACCATGTGACGATCTGCACCACGCCCGCCAGCGCAAGAAGCAGCATCGCCGCGGTCACTTGCCCGGCCAGCAACGCGCCCCCCGCAATGCTAAGCGAGAGGAAATTCAGCGGCGTCATGACACTGTGCCAGCGCGGCACCGTCTTCATCTGAGCATAGATCATCGCCGTGGTCAGCACCGTCAGCAGCGACAGCGCCGCGCCAAGCAGCCCCAGCGGCCAAAGCCGCGTGTCATAGAACACCAGCCCCGCGCCATAGGCCACCATGGTCAGCAAGGCCGCGACCGAGGTCCAAGCTTCACGGCTAAGCCAACTGCTGCGCCATTGGGTAAAGGCCTTGAGCGCGCGTTCTGGATGGCCCAAGTGGAATGTCGATGCGATCAGCCCGCCCACGGCCAAAAGGTAAGCCAGCGCGAAGAAAACGAAGGCCACCCAGCCGGTCACGGCAGGCAGGCCGATGCCGAGCCATGCAAGCAGGCCAAAGCCGAGCCCCGACAGGCTGCTGAACAAGATGACAGATGGTGCCGGATGCATCAGAGCTTCTCCAAAGTGCGGTCAAGCCAGCCGAGGAAGCTTTTGGGGCCGCTGTCGATCGGGGCAAGGAAGGGCGCCAGTATGTCAATCTCCCTACTGTCCTCTGGGCCTTGCAACTGGTCGCGCGGGCGGGGCGGGAGGTATTTGTTGACCGGCTTGGTGCCTTGCTCGGGCATTAGGTCCACTCCGCCACGCTCGGCGACAAGCTGGCTGACCGCGCTGTCGGGGTCGCCCAGATCGCCAAAGTGCCGCGCGCCGGCGGGGCAGGTGCGTACACAGGCGGGCTGGCGGTCTTCTTCGGACAGGTTCTCGTTATAGATACGGTCGACGCAGAGGGTACATTTCTTCATCACACCTGCGGCCACGTCCATCTCACGCGCGCCGTAGGGGCAGGCCCAGGCGCAGAGGCCGCAGCCGATACAATCGCTTTCGTTGACCAGCACGATGCCGTCTTCGACGCGCTTGTAGCTCGCCCCCGTGGGGCAAACGGTGACGCAGGGCGCGTCATCGCAGTGCAGGCAGGATTTCGGGAAGTGAACGAGTTGCGCGGCACCGGCCTCGGGCTGCACCTCATAGCTGTGCACGCGGTTGAGGAAGGTGCCCGACGGGTCCGCGCCATAGGCGTCTTGGTCCGACAAGGGCGCGCCGTAGTTCTCGGTGTTCCAACCCTTGCAGGAGATCACGCATGCATGGCAGCCGACACAGGTATCAAGGTCGATCACAAGGCCGAGTTTGCGGTCGGTCTGTTGTGGGAGCGTGGTCATGGCTGGGTGTCCTGAGGGGTCTTGAGCGGTGCGGAGGAGAGAGAGGCGGTCATTTGCCCACCTTCCACGCAATGTCGCGCGGCGCGGGCGGGACGGGGGAGCGTTGCGGCGGGATTTTCGGCTGCGCCTCGGCGGGGGCGTCGGTCTTCTCGATATGCACTTTAAGGTCGAACCACGCGGCCTGCCCGGTGATCGGGTCGGAGTTCGACCACCGCAGCCCATCGCCTTTCGGTGGCAGCAACTCGTGGATCAGGTGGTTGAGCAAGAAGCCCTTGGTCGCCTCGGGCGCGTCGCGGTCCAGCGCCCATGCGCCTTTGCGCTTGCCGATGGCGTTCCACGTCCAGACCGTTTTCGGGTTCAGGGCCGCCATCTCCATCACCGGCACGGTGATCCCGCCGTGCGGAGAGGTCACGCGCGCCCAGTCGCCGTCTTGCAGCCCCTTGGCGCGCATGATCGCGGTGGGCAGGTAGAGCGGGTTGTGCCCGTGCAACTGGCGCAGCCATGCGTTTTGACCGCCCCAAGAATGGTACATCGCCATCGGGCGTTGGGTGAGCGCGTGAACGTCATAGCCCTCAGCGCCCTGCGGATCGCTGTCATACCAGATCGGCAGGGGCGACATTGTCTGCTTGATGCGCTCGCGCAGATGGTCGGGGGGCTGGCGTTTGCCATGACCTTCGGCGGCCAGTTGAAAGCGCCGCAGCGGCTCGACGTAGAGCGAGAACAGATAGGGCTGCGGCGCGTCATAGATGCCCATGCCGACGGCCCAATCCTGATAGGCAGCGTTCCACGGTTTGTAGTAGTTCGCCCCCTCCGGGATATGATTGACGAAGAAGCCGCCGTTTTCAATATAGCGGTCAATCTGCTCGGGGTTTGGCTCCCCCCGTCCGACATCCTTGCCGTTCTTGCCTCGGAACCCGGCCAACGGGCCGATGCCCGGACGGCGTTCGTGATTGGTGATGTAATCGGCGTAGTCTTTGAACTTCTGGCTGCCATCCTCGTTTACGAAACCCGGCAGGCCGAGCTTCGCCCCCAGATCGCAGAGCGCTGACTGAAAGCCGCGCACGTCGCGGTTAGGCTCGACAACCGGCCAACGGATCGCATCGGCTGCGGCGTCGGCCTCGCTGATCGGGCGGTCGAGCAGTGAGATACAGTCGTGCCGTTCAAGGTACGTCGTGTCGGGCAGGATCAGGTCCGCAAAGGCGACCATTTCCGAGGAATAGGCATCGGAATAGATGATGCGCGGGATGACGTAGTCGCCATTCTCGTCGGTGTCGGTCAGCATCTCCATCACCCCGCCGGGGTTCATCGAAGAGTTCCACGACATATTGGCCATATAGAGAAACAGCGTGTCGATCTTATAGGGATCGCCCGCGTAGGCGTTGGAGATCACCATATGCATCAGCCCATGGGCTGACATCGGGTTTTCCCATGTGAACGCCTTGTCGATCCGCGCCGGGCTGCCATCAGCGCGTAGCGCCAGATCGTCGGGGCCTTGAACGAAACCCAGATGCGGCCCGTCGAGCGGCGCATCGGGGGTGGCTTTGCAATGTGGTTTGGGGTGCGCGGTGGCAGGCTTGGGGTAGGGCGGCTTAAAACGAAAACCGCCCGGCACTTCGACGGTGCCAAGGATGATCTGCAGCACATGCAGCGCACGGCAGGTCTGAAACCCATTGGCGTGGGCCGAGATGCCGCGCATGGCGTGGAAAGAGACCGGGCGGCCTGTCATCGTCTTGTGATGCTCGCCGCGGAAGTCGGTCCATTCGTGCTCAAGCTCGAAGGCTTCGTCAAAGGCGACGCGGGCCAGTTCGGCGGCGATGGCGCGGATGCGCGGGGCGGGGATGCCACAACGCCCGGCCACGGCTTCGGGGGTGTAGTCCTCACCCAGATATTGCTCGGCCATCTGGTGAAAGACCGGGCGGTGCGTAATGCCCGCCGTTCGGTAAGTGGCGGCAAGGTCAGGGCGCACGCCGGGCTGATCGAAGGGGGTCAGCTTGCCGGTCTTGCGGTCGACCACCAGCGCCTTGCCGTCCTCATCGCGCAGTTGCAGGCCATACTCCGGCGACTTGGGGTCGCTGTTCAGCAGCACTGGGGCGTCGGTGTAACGCGCAAGGTAATCCAGATCGATGCGCCCGGCCTTCATCAGGCAGTGGATCAACGACAGGATGAACAGCCCATCGGTGCCGGGCGTGATGCCGACCCAATCGTCGGCAATAGCGTTGTACCCGGTGCGGATCGGGTTCACCCCGATGACCCGTGCGCCGCGTTTCTTGAGCTTGCCCAGACCCATCTTGATCGGGTTGCTGTCATGGTCCTCGGCCACACCGAACAGCATGAACAGCTTGGTGTGGTCCCAATCGGGCTGACCAAATTCCCAGAACGCACCGCCCATCGTGTAGATGCCCGCGGTGGCCATATTGACCGAGCAGAAACCGCCATGGGCCGCGTAGTTCGGCGTGCCGAAAGCCTGCGCCCAGAGCGAGGTGAAGCTCTGCGATTGGTCGCGCCCGGTGAAGAACGCCAGCTTTTCCGGCGCTTCGCGGCGCAGGGGCTCCAGCCAGTCGGTGGCGATCTGCAGTGCCTCTTTCCAGCTAATGCTCTCAAACTCTCCCGAGCCACGCGGGCCGACCCGTTTCATCGGGTTGCGCAGCCGCGCGGGGGAGTTGTGTTGCATGATCCCCGCAGAGCCTTTGGCGCAGAGCACACCTTGGTTCACCGGGTGGTCGCGGTTGCCCTCAATATAGGCGACCTTGCCCTTTTTCATATGCACGTCAATGCCGCAGCGGCAGGCGCACATGTAGCAGGTGGTCTTGCGAACCTCGTCCGAGACCCTGGGCGACAGATCAAGCGGCGGCTGGGAATGCTTCATGGGCGGGCTGGGTCTTTCAGCAAGGCGCGCGCTTGGCGCGCGATATGTTTCTCTTCGGCGGCGGGGATGATCCAATTGGGAATATTTCCCGCCCAGCTTAGGTTTGCAAGAACCTTTTCCCTCACCTCGGAATCGTTTTCGCCGATACCCCCGGTGAAGGCGATGCCGTCGATCCCGCCCATGGCGGCGATCATCGACCCCGCTTGCCGGGTGATCCAGTAGCAAAAGTGGTCACGGGCGAAGCGGGCGGCATCGCTGTCTGTTTCCGCCAATTGCCGCATATCGGCGGTGAGACCCGATAGCCCCAGCAACCCGCTTTTGTGATGCAGCAGCGTTTGAGCCTGCTCCAATCCAACGTCGCGCACCAGATGCAGCACCGCGCCCGCGTCAATCTCGCCCGCGCGGGTGCCCATGGTCAGCCCGCCGAGCGGCGAAAAGCCCATGGTGGTGGCGACCGATTGCCCCTCGTGGATGGCGCAGAGCGATGCGCCATTGCCCAAATGCAGCGCCAGCAAACGGCGGGGGAGGTCTGCGCCAGTGGTCTCGCGAAAGTTCGCGACGAGGCTTTCATAGCTGATGCCGTGGAACCCATAGCGGCGCAGTGCGGCGGTCTCTGCCCGTTCGGGCAGGGCATAGCGGCGGGCGACTTCGGGGTTGGTCCGGTGAAACCCGGTATCAAAGGCGGCAACCTGCGGCAGGTCGGGCATGAGGCTGGCCAGCGCGTCGATGGCCCCGAGGTGGTGCGGATTGTGCAACGGTGCCAGCGGCGCGGCGGCGGCGATGGCGGCCCGCACTTTCGGGCTGATCACACAGGTCTCGGCCAGATCCGGCCCGCCATGCACGATACGGTGCGCGGCGGCGGTGAGATCGCCAGTATCGATACCCGCCCCGCGCAGCGCCTCTAGCAGCGCGCGAAAGGCCGTCTGGTGATCCGGCAAGGCGCGCGGCTGCGTTGGTGCAGAGCCGACCCGAAGTGCGCCGGTCTGGCCGATGCCCTGCGCCTCAATCCGCAGACGCTCGGTTAACCCGCCGTCAAAGACCGCCGCCTTGATGGATGACGATCCCGCGTTGACGACAAGCACCAGCGCTTGTGTCACGCCTCAGACCCGTTGCGGGCGCATGTCATCCCGGCTGATCCCGGCGACGGAAACGGGTTTCTTCATCGCGTCGCGGCGGAAGGGCTCGCCAAGTTCTTGATTCAGCAGCACTTCGATAAAGGTGGTCTTGCCCTCTTCCATCTGCGCTTTGACTGCGCGGTCCAGCGCGTCGGTCAACTCATCCATTGACGATACCTGCACGCCCTCGACGCCGCAGGCCTTGGCCACTGCGGCATAGCTCACGTCCTGCGCCAATTCGGTGCCGACGAAGTTGTCGTCGAACCACAGCGTCGTGTTCCGTTTCTCCGCGCCCCACTGGTAGTTGCGAAAGATCACCATGGTCACGGCAGGCCAGTCGTCGCGGCTGACGCTGACCATCTCGTTCATCGAAATGCCAAACGCACCGTCCCCGGCAAAGCCCACCACAGGCACATCCGGGCAGGCGATCTTGGCCCCGCAGATCGCCGGGAAACCATAGCCGCAGGGGCCAAAGAGACCGGGGGCGAGGTATTTGCGGCCCGTTTCAAATGTCGGATAGGCGTTGCCAATGGCGCAGTTGTTGCCGATGTCGGAGCTGATGATCGCCTCTTTCGGCAGAGTTTTCTGGATTGCGCGCCATGCCATGCGGGGGGACATCTTTTCCGGCTCGCGGTCGCGGGCGCGTTCGTTCCATGTGGTGCCGGGATCGTCGTCCTCGTGATCCATCGAGGTGAGTTCCTGCGCCCATGCGGATTTGGTCTGGGCGATCAGGTTGCGCCGTTCCTCGCGCCCCGCGTCGCCCGCGCTGTCGCTCAGCCCGTCAAGGATCGTGCGGGCCACTTTGCCCGCATCGCCGACGATGCCGACACTGACCTTCTTGGTCAGGCCGATGCGGTCGGGGTTGATGTCGACCTGAATAATCTTGGCGTCCTTGGGCCAATAATCGATGCCGTAGCCCGGCAGGGTTGAAAAGGGGTTGAGCCGCGTACCAAGCGCCAGCACCACATCGGCCTTGGCGATCAATTCCATCGCCGCTTTCGAGCCGTTGTAGCCCAGCGGCCCGACCGACAGCGGGTGCGATCCGGGGAAGGCGTCATTGTGCTGGTAGCCGCAGCAGACAGGCGCATCGAGCCGTTCGGCCAGTTTGCGCGCGTCGTCGATTGCGCCGCCGATGACCACACCCGCGCCATTCAGGATCACCGGGAATTTGGCGTTCGAAAGGAGCTCTGCCGCTTCGGCAATGGCCGTCTCGCCGCCAGAGGGGCGCTCGAACTCGACGATGGCGGGCAGGTCGATGTCGATCACTTGGGTCCAGAAATCGCGGGGAATGTTGATCTGCGCCGGGGCGGAGTGGCGTTTGGCTTGCAGGATCACCCGGTTCAACGTCTCGGCAATGCGGGTCGGATCGCGCACTTCTTCCTGATAAGCGACCATGTCGCGGAAGAGCGCCATCTGCTCGACTTCCTGAAAACCGCCCTGACCAATGGTCTTGTTCGCCGCTTGCGGGGTCACCAGCAGCAGCGGCGTGTGGTTCCAATAGGCGGTTTTCACCGGCGTCACAAAGTTGGTAATCCCCGGCCCGTTTTGCGCCACCATCATCGACATCCGCCCCGACGCGCGCGTAAACCCATCGGCCATCATGCCGGAGTTACACTCATGCGCGCCGTCGTAAAAAGTGATCCCGGCGGCGGGGAAGAGGTCGGAGATCGGCATCATGGCCGAGCCGATAATGCCAAAGGCAGTGTCGATCCCATGCATCTGAAGGGTTTTGACGAAGGCTTCTTCGGTGGTCATTTTCATGGGTCGATCCTTTGGGCGTGGGGCAAAGCTCTGGGCAAATTACGGGCAGGCGCGGGCGGGGGTTAGGGCCAGAATTGGCCTAGCCCTAGGGCCAGATCAGCGCAGGCGGTCGATCTCTTCGGCGATCAGGCCAACCCCCTCCTCAATGCGTGCGGCGGGGATGGAGGAATAGGCCAGCCGGTAGTAATTCGTCGCCTTCTCTTCGCCCGCGAAAAAGGCGTGGCCGGGTTCGACCAGTACGTCCCGCGCGCGCAGGTTTTCGGCCAGTTGCGCGGTATCGACGCTTTCCGGCGCGCGCATCCAGAAGGACGATCCGCCATAGGCACCCCGGCCCGAGACACGCAGGCCGTGCGTCTCAAGCGCCTCTTCCATGACGCGGCGACGCTCGTGCAAGGCCAGCCCCATGCGACGGATCTGCGCGTCGTAATGGCCCAGAGACAGGAAATAAGCGGCAGTGCGCTGGATATGCCCAGGCGGGTGGCGCAGGACCGAGGCGCGCAGCGCGCGGGCCTCACGGATGAACGGCTCAGACCCCACCAGATACCCCAGCCGCAGCCCCGGAAAGAGCGACTTGGAGAAGCTGCCAACATAGATCACCCGCCCCTCATCATCGAGCGATTTGAGCGCGGGCGAGGCGGGTTTGAGAAAGGACATCTCGAACTCATAGTCATCCTCGACGATCAGCGCCTCAAGCGCGCGGGCGCGGGCCAAGAGCGCGCGGCGGCGGTCCATCGGCATGGTCGCATTGGTCGGGCATTGGTGGCTGGGCGTGGTGAAAATCACATCCGTATCGGGGGGGATCGCCTCAGGCGGGAGGCCGTCTTGATCCACGCGTACTGGGGTGATGTGACAGCGGGACTGGCTCAGGATACCGCTGAGCGCCGGATAACACGGGTCTTCTAAAACGGCGCGGCGGCGTTGGGTCAGCAGCACCTGCGCGGTCAGCCAAAGCGCGTTCTGCGCGCCGAGGGTGATGAGGATTTGCTCGGGCCGCGCCGAGACGCCGCGCCGGGGCAGGATGTGGCGGGCGATGAACTCGATCAGCTGCGGGTCGTCCTGATCGTAGTAGTCGGTCGTCATCGAAGTGAAGTCGCGTTGACCCAAGGCTTGCAGCGCGCAGAGCCGCCAGTTGGCGTGGTCAAAAAGGGAGGGGTCGGCTTGCCCGTAAATAAAGGGGTAGCGGTAGCTGGCCCAATCCTGCGGTTTGGCGGCCAGCCCATTGGCGCTGAAGCGTTGACCGATGGCGCGGGTCCAGTCGATGGCGTCATCGGCCTCGGCCCGGGGCGCGAAGGCTGGGGGCGCGGGGGCGTTGTCTGAAACGAAATACCCCGACCGCCCGCGCGAGGTGAGGTAGTCATTCGCCAAAAGCTCGGTATAGGCGATGGTGACCGTGATCCGGCTGACCCCCAGATGCGCCGCGAGCTTGCGGGTGGAGGGCAGCTTCTCACCCCGCTGGAACCGACCCGAGAGGATGCCTTGGGCGATCATCTGTTGGATCTGCTGTTGCAGGGTGCCTTGCGCATCGGGGCGCAGGAAGAAGGTCTCGACGGGCAGGGCCATGGGGGCGACGTTAGGCTGGCCCTAGGGGGAGTTCAATCTGGCATTATATTGCGGTGAATTAAATCGGCGCACAGCGCGACTTCCGTTCACCCTGCACCTCGCCTAAAAGTGTCGCATGAGCATCTCCGCCCCTCTTTTGATCGCCGTTGACGGTGGTGGCACCGGTTGCCGCGCCGCCATCGGCACGCAGCGCGATGGCATTCTTGGCCGTGCAAAAGGGGGGCGCGCCAATATCGGCAATGCCCCGGACAGAGCGCTCGCAAACCTGCGCGGCGCGGTGGACGCGGCGGCGGCCGAGGCGGGGCTGCCCCTCACGGCACTCAAGAACGCCACGGCGTTCATCGGGCTGGCGGGTATGAACGTCGCGCGGGACGAAGCGCGGCTGCGCGCGGCGCTGCCCTATGCCCGGATCCACGCCGACGATGACCGCCCCGCCTGCGTGGTCGGCGCGCTTGGCGAAGGCGTGGCGGGCTGGCTGCTGGCCATCGGCACGGGTACGATTGTGGCCGCGACGGACGGCACGGCGTATCGCTATGTCGGAAGCTGGGGGTTTCATCTGGCCGACCAAGGATCAGGCGCATGGCTGGGGCGGGGCGCGTTGGATTTTGCGTTGCAATGCCATGACCGGGTGCTGCCGCACAGCGACCTGACCCGCGCTTTGATGGCGGATTTCGGCGATGATCCAGAGGCTCTCGTTTCTTTCAGCCTGACAGCGCAACCCGGAGACTATGCGGCATTCGCGCCCAAGGTCATCGCGGCTGCCGAGGCTGGGGACCGCCACGCGCAGGCACTGATGCAAGAGGGGGCGGCCTATTACCTCCGCGCCTTGAAGGCGCTGGATTTCGCGCCCGGCGACCCGCTCTGCCTGCTGGGCGGGATTGGCCCGCATTACGCGCGTTACCTGCCAGAAGACCATCTGTCAGGGCTGATCGCGGCGCGCGGCACGGCGCTTGATGGGGCGTTTCATCTGGTCTGCAAGGCCGCAGCGGAGGAGGTTTTGCCATGAGCGAGATCGCGAGGGTTTTCACCGGGGCGGATATTCACGATGGAAAGCATCTGCACCACGGCAAGGTGCTGGCGCAGATGCAAGACGGCAGCCGCCGCATCCTTGCCTTTGAAGAGGTGCCGCAGGGCGTGCCGACAGAGCGGCTGCAGGCGGGGGTGCTCTGCCCCGGTTTCGTCGATCTTCAGGTCAATGGCGGCGGCGGGGTGATGTTCAACGACAGGCCCGATGTGGCCACCCTGCGGCGCATGGCCGAGGCGCATCGCAGCACGGGTGTCACGGCGCTTTTGCCCACCTTGATCACCGACACGCCCGATAAAACCGAAGCGGCGATTGAGGCTGTCGCGGCTGCTATCGCCGAGGGGGTGCCGGGCATTATCGGGCTGCATCTGGAAGGCCCGCATCTGGCGTTATCGCGTAAGGGTGCGCATGACGGGGCGCTGATCCGCCCGATGGAGGCGGCGGATCTTGCCCTGATCCTGCGCGCCGCCGTGCTGCTGCCGAACCTCATGGTGACGGTCGCGCCGGAAAACACCAGCGCCGCGCAGATCGCCACGATGGCGGAGGCGGGGGTCATCGTCTCGCTTGGCCATAGCGACGCGGATTACGAGACCTCTATGGCTGCTTTTGATGCGGGCGCGCGCTGCGTCACGCATCTGTTCAACGCGATGAGCCAGATGGGCAACCGCGCGCCGGGATTGGTTGGGGCGGCGCTGGCGCGGGACGGGGTTCACGCCGGGCTGATTGCCGATGGCATCCATGTGCATCCCGCCAGCATGCGCAACGCGCTGGCGGCCAAGGGGGAGGGGATTTTCCTCGTCAGTGATGCCATGGCCACGGCGGGCTCTGATATCGCGGGCTTCACGCTCAACGGGCGCGAGGTTTATCGCGCGGAGGGGCGGTTGACCTTGGCGGATGGCACTCTGGCGGGGGCGCACTTGGAGTTGGGTCGCGCGGTCCGTACGCTGACCCATGCGGTGGGAGAGCCGTTGGAGACCGCCTTGGCGCGGGCGATTTCGGGGCCGCTGGCGCTGTTGCGCGATGATATGGGCTTGGGCCGGATCGAAAGCGCGGGCCAACCTTTGCTGCTGTTCGACCCCGAAAGCGGTGCGGTGGAACTGCTGGCCTAGCCTGCGAAAAGCCGCCAGAAGAACACCGCGCTCATGCCAAAGCCGATGGCGGCGATCAGCCAGCGCACGGTCTGTTTCGGCAAGGCCCGCGCCAGCGGCGCTCCGGCATAGCCCCCTGCCGTCGCGGCCAGCATCATCAGAAACGCCTGCGGCCATGCGACCAGCCCGGCCAAGGCAAAGACCGCCACGGAAATCGATGAGAGCACAAAGCTCAGCCCGTTCTTGAGCCCGTTCATCCCGTGGAGGTCGGTCATGCCCCAAAGCGCGAAGAGGGCCAGCAGAACGATGCCCAAGCCCCCGTTGAAATAGCCGCCATAGACGCTGACCGCGAACAGGCCGAGCGCGCCTTCGGGTGTGACGGCGCGGGCATGGGACGCGGCAAAGGCGCGGACGCGGTCGCCCAGCAGGAAGGCCAGCGTCGCCGCGAGGAGCAAGAAAGGCACGACAATCGAGAAGGCCGCGTTGGACGAGACCAGCAGCAGGCCCGAGCCGACCACACCGCCCGCCAGTGTGATGAGGCTAAGCCGCAGCAACCGCTTGCGGTCAAAGCCGCCTAATTCATCGCGAAAGCCGAAAGCCCCGGCAAGGTAGCCGGGAAACACCGCCACGGCGCTGGTGGCATTGGCCGCCACAGGTGGCATCCCGGTAAAGACCAGCGCCGGAAAGGTCAGAAAGGTGCCGCCCCCGGCGATGGTGTTCAACACGCCCGCGCCAAAGGCCGCGATCAGCAAGATCGCGATATCGCTTAAAGTGGTCATTGTCCCTCCCCACGCCATGCGGCGCTTGGAACCCTGTTAGGATCAAATCACGGCGATGCCAAGATGGGGGGGCAGACACGAAAAAGGGCTCCGACCGATGGTCGAAGCCCCGATAGCGCGAAATCGCGCGATGTCAGCCGTTTACGGGCAAGCTGCGACGTAGCGCTGGCCGTTGGAGTTCTGGTACACACATTTGCCGGACTGAGTCTGGCCGATGTAGTTGCCAGCCGCCGCACCAGCGAGACCGCCGATGATTGCGCCTTGAACCTTGTCGTCACCACCTGAAACAGCAGCACCTGTGGCTGCGCCGAGGGCTGCACCTGTCAGGGCGCCTTGGCTGGGCGTGGTGCCGTTACAAGCGGCAAGAGTGGCGACCAGCGGAACGGCGATAAGGAATTTCTTCATGTCTTTCTCCCAAGTTACTCATTTGCCAACGCGGGGGGATTGGAAGAGGTTCCCGCGAAAGCGATGGACGTTAAGAAAAATTTTCAACGCGGGTGTGCGCGGCAATTTTCCATCTGTTGTCATGTTCGGGCAAGACAGAGGTTTAGATAGACGAAGGCGGCACCGGGTCAACCGATGCCGCCTGTCGCAGGCCTGAAAGCGCGGTTTTACGCCGAAGCGAAAACCCGGCCCAATGCGCCATCCACCGCGGTGATGATCTCATCAATATCATCGCGTGAGGCGATCAGGGCGGGCGAGAAACACAGCGTGTTGTTCTTACCGGGCAGGGAGCGGTTGGTGGCCCCGATGATCACCCCTTGGGCCATGCAGTCCCCGACGACGGCTTGGATGCGCTTTTCCTCGACGGGGTCGCGGCTGTCGCGGTCAGTGACCAGTTCGGCGCCCAAGAACAGCCCCTTGCCGCGCACATCGCCGATCACCTTGTGTTTGTCGGCCAGCGCATGAAGCTGCTCCAGCATGTAGTGGCCCATGTTGGTGGTGTTCTCCAACAGGTTCTCGCGTTCGATGATGTTCATATTCTCAATGCCCGCGGTCGGCCCCGCGGTGCAGCCACCAAAGGTCGAGATGTCGCGGAAGTAGTTCAGCGGATCGCTGGCATCGTCCTTGAACATGTCGAAGACCGCATCGGTCGTAACCAGACAGGCGATGGCGGCATAGCCTGAGGCGACGCCCTTGGCCATGGTCACCATGTCGGGCTGGATGCCGTAGTGCTGATAGCCGAACCAAGTCCCGGTCCGGCCCACACCGCAAACGACCTCATCGATATGCAGCAGGATGTCGTATTTGCGGCAAATCTCTTGCACCCGCTCCCAATAGCCATCGGGCGGGCAGATCACGCCGCCGCCTGCTGTCACCGGCTCTAAGCAAAGCGCGCCGACGGTTTCCGGCCCTTCGGCGAGGATCACCTTTTCGATCTGGTCAGCCGCCCATGTGCCGTAGTTCTCTTGCGGCGCACCGTCCTGTTCGAAGCTGCGGTATTCCAGACAATGCGGCACGCGCACAAACCCCGGCGTGAAGGGGCCATATTGTGCATTGCGCTCGTCCTGACCGCCCGCTGAGAGGCAGCCGATGGTGGTGCCGTGGTAATCGCGATCGCGGTAGAGGATCTTGTGCTTTTTGCCGCCATAGCGTTTGTGCGCGATCTGGCGCACCATTTTAAAGGCTTTCTCATTCGCCTCGGAGCCGGAGTTGCAATAGTAGACGCGATCAAGACCCGGCATCTTATCCAGCAGTTTCTCGGCGAAATGAGAACCGGGGATCGAGCCGGCGGAACCGGCGAAATAGTTCAGCTTGATCAGTTGGTCGCGCACGGCATTGGCGATGCTTTCGCGGCCATAGCCGACGTTGACCGTCCAGACACCACCCGACACGGCATCGAGGTGCTCTTTGCCCTTTTGGTCCCAGACCCGCATGCCCTTGCCTTCGACAATGATGCGCGGGTCGATCGTTTCATAGGGTTTGTGCTGGCTCAGGTGGTGCCAGATATGCGCGCGGTCGGCTTCGACAACGCGGGAGATGTCGTTCTCGTTGAAATTGCCGTCCATGGGGCAAACCTTTCTGTGCGGGTGGGCGAACCCACGAATGAAGCCCGCGCTGAGGCGGGGAATGTGCCTATCACATCACCGCGAAATCCGCGCCGCAAGTAGTGCCAGATGGGTTTGTTCCTTAAGGCCAGCCGGAGGTGCCGATTTCTTTTAAAGGAATCGAACCGGACTTTTTTAAAATGTCCGGGGCCTTAAAGAAAACGCCGGGGTGGTGCCCCGGCGTTCGAGTTTACTTCGATTTCGGGCCGCCCTTGCCGCCCTGCTTGCCGATCTTATTCGGCGGGGTGAAGCGTTTGGACGGGTCCGACGCCCGCTTGTAGGACTTCTCGCCTCCCGGCGTGGTGGCCGAGGTTGTCGGCTTGCCCTTGCCTTTGCGCGGTGCATCGCCTGCGGGCTTTTCCTTTTTCCAAACGGCTTTCGCCTTGGGCTTGCCGGTTGTTTCGCCGCCAGTCTTAGGTTTGGGCGTCGCGCCGGGTTTCATCGGGCTGCGCTCGGTCTTGTGCGACTTTGGCGGGCGTTCGCCCTTGGGCGCGCGCGGTTTGTCGAACTTGGGCTTGTCGTATTTGGGCTTGTCGAACGACGCCGCACCGGGGCCATCCGCCGCTTTGGCGCGGGGTTTGCGCGGGGCGGGGGCGGCGTCGGGATCGTAGTTGTCACGCGGCGGGCGCGGACCACGGTCGCGGTCACCTTTGTAGCCGCCACCCGGCTTGGGGCCACGTTTGCCTGCAGGCTTTGGGCCACGGGCCAGATCGGGGGCTTTGTCGAGCTGCGTCAACACCGCGCCTTCTTCCAGCTTCATGTCACCGCCAAGTGCGCTCAGCAGGCCGGGGACAGAGGTTTCCAGCACTTCGACAAAGCTGTGGCTGCCCTGCACACGGATCGCGCCGATGTCGTCTTTGGTCAGATCGCCGCGACGGCAAAGCATCGGCAGCAGCGTGCGCGGCTCGGCCCCGTCATTGCGGCCGGTCGAGATCGAGAACCAGACCGATTTACCAAAGGCCGGGCGCGGTTTGTCGTCGCCGGGCGCACCGGGTTCTGCCAGCTCTTCCGGCGCGGATTGGCGGGCGCGGTAGAGGTTGACGAAGGCAGTGGCCAGTTGCTCGGCACTGAATTGCTCAACCAGATTGGCGACAAAACCTTCGGCGTCTTCGGGAATCGGGTCGGACCATGCGGGATCGGCCAGCAGACGGGCCTCATCCGCAGCGTTTACTTCGGCGGCAGAGGGCGGTGCCGCCCATTCCACTTTCAGCTTCGCGCCGCCGATCAGACGGTTGGCTTTGCTGCGCAGTTTCCCTGGCACGATCAGGGCGGAAACACCCTTGCGCCCGGCGCGGCCTGTCCGGCCAGAGCGGTGCAGCAGCGTGTCGGAGTTGCTGGGCAGATCGGCGTGGATCACCAGTTCAAGGTTTGGCAAGTCGATGCCGCGTGCGGCGACATCCGTTGCGATACAAACGCGGGCCCGCCCGTCGCGCAGCGCTTGCAGGGCGTTGGTCCGCTCGGATTGCGTCAGCTCACCCGACAGCGCCACGACCGAAAAGCCCCGGTTGGTGAACCGTGTGGTCAGGCGCGCCACGGCGGCGCGGGTGTTGCAGAACACGATGGCGTTCTTGGCTTCATAAAAGCGCAGCACGTTGATGATTGCGTTTTCAGTGTCACGCGGGTGCACGTTCAGCGCGCGGTATTCGATATCGCTGTGCTGTTTGGCTTCGCTCACAGTGGTGATGCGCTGCGCGTCGCGCTGGTAGGATTTCGCCAGTTTGGCAATCGCCGCAGGCACGGTGGCCGAGAACAGCAGCGTGCGGCGTTCTTCGGGGGATTCGGAGAGGATGAACTCAAGGTCTTCGCGGAAGCCGAGGTCGAGCATCTCATCCGCTTCGTCGAGCACCACGGCGCGGATCGCGTCGAGGTTGATGTTGTTGCGTTTGATGTGGTCACACAGGCGGCCCGGCGTGGCGACGACGATATGCGCGCCCCGGTCAAGCGCACGGCGCTCGGTGCGGGTGTCCATGCCGCCGACGCAGGTGGTGACCACCGCGCCCGCTTTGCCATAGAGCCACGTCAGCTCGCGGCTGACCTGCATGGCCAATTCGCGGGTCGGCGCGATAATCAGCGCCAGCGGTGCGCCTGCTTGGCCGAAATGGGTGTCTTCCCCCAAGAGTGTCGGCGCGATGGCGAGGCCAAAGCCCACCGTCTTGCCCGACCCGGTTTGGGCGGAAACCAGAAGGTCTTGATCGTTCAGCGCGGGGTCTGTGACGGCCTCCTGTACGGCGGTAAGTGTTTCATAACCCTGTTGGGCAAGGGCATCGGCAATAGTCTGGATCACGAAGGCTGTCCTGTCTTGAACGTTTGTGCGGGGGGCGGGCACGTGGGGTGCTACCAGCCACGGCAAAGGAATCCGACCGTCGGTAGAGGGTCGGGGATGGAATGTACATGGGGGTTTTTGGGCGAATTGTCACCCTTTTTACCTGTTTGGCGGGTTTGGAGGCCCGAATGGGCGGGGAAATGCCATTTTCGCTCTGGTCCGATCCGCTCACATCTCGGTCAGGCCAATGGCGCGGCCGGGCAGCTTCGGTTAGCTATAACCAAAGCTGAAAGAGAGAGTGAGGCAATCTGGTGCAAAGCGATCTGCCCCTGACGCGAGATCTGGTGCTGGTGGGCGGCGGGCACGCCCATGCGCTGGTGCTGCGCAAATGGGGGATGGACCCGCTGCCCGGCGCGCGGCTCACGGTCATCAACCCCGGCCCCACCGCGCCCTATACCGGCATGCTGCCCGGCCATATCGCCGGGTACTACGGGCGGGATGAATTGGAGATCGACCTGATGCGCCTATGCCGCCACGCCGGGGCGCGGCTGATCCTTGGGGCGGCGACGGGGATTGACCGCGCGGCCCGCGCGTTCACGGTCGAAGGGCATGGGGCCGTGGCCTATGACGTGGCCTCAATCGACATAGGGATCACGGCCAAGATGGACCTGCCGGGGTTTGCGCAATACGCGGTCGGGGCCAAGCCGCTTGATGTCTATGCCGCGCGCTGGCGTGATTTTCTGGCGGCGGTCAAAGCAGGAGAGCAACCGCCCGCGGTGGCGGTGATCGGTGGCGGTGTTGCGGGCTGTGAGCTTGCCATGGCGATGGCTTTTGCGCTGCGGCAGGCGGGTGTGCAGCCTGCCGTGACGGTGGTGGAACATGGGCCAGAACTCTCCGGCATGGCGCCCCGGACCGCGGCCATGGTGCGGCGGCATATGGCGGATTTGGGGGTGGCCCTTGCGCTTGATGCCAAGGTCACGCGCATCACCGATCGGCAGGTGATCTTGGCGGGTGGCGCGCCGATTTCGGCTGCGCTTTGTGTGGGCGCTGCGGGGGCGGTGCCGCATGAATGGCTCAGGCAAACCGATTTGCCGCTGCATGAGGGCTTTATCCGTGTCGGCACGGATCTGGGGGTGGTGGATGATGCGGCACTCTTTGCCGTGGGCGATTGCGCGCATATGGAGGCCACGCCGCGCCCCAAGGCCGGGGTTTTCGCCGTGCGGGCAGCACCGGTGCTGCATGACAACCTGCGCGCGGCGCTAAGCGGCGGGGCACGGCAGGCGTTCAAACCGCAGCGGCACTATCTCAAGCTGATCTCGCTCGGGGGGAAATCCGCCGTGGCTGAGCGGAACGGGCTGGCCCTTGGCGGGGCGCTGCTTTGGCAGTGGAAGGACCGCATTGATCGCAAGTTCATGGATCAGCTTGATGACCTGCCCGAAATGAAGGGCAATGCGCTGTCGGGTCCGACGGCCTCGGGCGTGGAAGAGGCGCTGGCGGGCAAGCCGCTTTGTGGCGGTTGCGGCGCAAAGGTGGGCGGCGCGGTGCTGGGCGATCTTTTGGCAAAGGTGCAGGGGCCAATCTCCGGCGATGTCGTCACCGGGGCGGGGGATGATGCGGCGGTGCTGCGCCAACCGGGCGGTGGCTTTCAGGTGATGAGCACGGATCACCTGCGCGGCTTCATCGAAGACCCGGCGCTGATGACGCGGATCGCAGCGGTCCATGCCTTGGGCGATGTCTGGGCCATGGGGGCCAAGCCGCAGGTGGCGCTGAGTTCGATCATCCTGCCGCGCATGTCGCCCGCATTGCAGGCCCGCACGTTGCGAGAGATCGCGGCGGCCGCGCAAGATGTAATGGCGGCGGCAGGGGCGCAGATTGTGGGCGGCCATACGACCATGGGCGCGGAACTGACCATTGGGTTTACGGTCACCGGCACGCGGGCGGACATGCCCATCGGTGTCGGCGGCGCGCAGCCAGGGGATGTGTTGATGCTGACCCGGCCCATTGGGTCTGGCGTGATCCTTGCCGGGCATATGGCGGGCAGCGCGTCGGGGCGGGTGGTGGCCAAAGCGCTCGGGCTCATGGCGACACCGCAGGCGCGGGAGGCAGAGATTTTGGGCGCTGCCAATGCGATGACGGATGTGACGGGCTTTGGCTTGGCAGGCCATGTGCAGGCGATTTGCCGCGCCTCGGGGCTGGCGGCAGAGCTTCGGGGCGCGGCGGTGCCGATTTACCCCGGCGCGCAGGCGCTGTCGGATCAGGGGGTGGCATCATCGCTATTGTCGGTCAATCAGGCCGATGCTCCGATAGAGGCCGCAGGCCCGGTGAACCCGCTTTTCCACGACCCCCAGACTGCCGGGGGGCTGCTGGCGGCCTTGCCAGAGGCGGCGGCGGAAGCAGCGCAGGCACGGCTAGAGGCTGCGGGTCTTACGGGCCATATCATCGGACGGCTGGAGGCCGGTGCCCCCTCTATGCGCCTGACGTAAACCGGGTGTTCAGCGCGGCGGCGGTCTCGGCCAAGGAGGTATCGTCGAGTGTGTCGAGCGTCAGCCGCTCTATCGGCGCGGGGTTGCGGCTGGCGGCTTTGGCGTAGCGCGGGTCGTAGTGTTGGCCGATCAGCCCTTCGGCAAGCATGGCCCAATGGCCTGCGCGGGCTTGGCTCTGCCATGCCGCGATGGTATCTGCACTGTGATAGGGGCGCAGCCTGTCGATGCGGTCATTCAGCAAAGCAGGGTCCGTCGTCAGGTCGTCATAGGCCCGACAGAGGAAATCCGCCCGCGCGGCGAGCGGGGCGGCGATCTCAACCCGCTGGGCTGCGCGCATCGCGGCCCAGAGGGCGGGGGGCAGGGTGATGTCACCGATCTTGCTGCTTTCCGCCTCGACCCAGGTTACCTGCTCCGGATCGAGCGGCATGAGGGCTTGGGCCAGACGGGATTCAAACATTTTCTGATGCGGTTGGCCGCCGTCCACCGCGCCGAAAAGCGACCCGCGATGTTGTGCCAGCCCTTCGAGGTCCAGCACCTGCGCGCCTGCCTTTGCTAGATGGTGCAGCAGCCGCGTCTTGGCCGTGCCGGTGCCGCCTTCGATCAGCATCAACCGGTGCGGCATGGGTGTGTCGTAGAGCGCCGCGACCACCAGCCGCCGATAGCTGCGATAGCCACCGCGCAACAGTTGCACGCGCCAGCCGACCTGATCGAGGATCGTAGAAAACGCACCCGACCGCTGCCCGCCGCGCCAGCAATAAACCAGCGGTTGCCAGCCACCGTCTTTACCCGCAAGTGCCGTCTGCAAATGCCGCGCCGTGTTCTGCGCCACCAGCGCCCCGCCGATCTTGCGCGCGTCAAAGGGGCTGACTTGGGTGTAGATCGTGCCGACCTCGGCCCGTTGGGCATCCGACAGCACGGGCAGATTGATCGCGCCAGGCAGATGATCCTCGGCAAACTCCATCGGGGCGCGCACGTCGATGATGGTGTCCACGTCAAGCGTGGCGAGGTCCGACAGGGCGGTGAGGGTGCAGGGGGTCATCTGGGGGTTCCGGCAAAGGCCCCACGCCCTGTGACAGGACGGGGGGCGATGGCTTAGGCTTTGGCCGCGATTACCAGCACTTCGACGAGATATTCTGGCGTGGCGAGTTTGGATTCGCCGCAGGCGCGGGCGGGGGCGTGGCCCTCGGGCACCCAAGCATCCCAAACGGCGTTCATCGCCGCGAAATCGGCCATGTCGGCCAGCCAGATGGTCGATTGCAGGATGCGGGTCTTGTCGCTGCCGACCTCGGCCAGCAGGGTGTCGACCTTATCAAGGCAATCTTGGGTTTGCTGGGCCACATCCGCACCTGCCGTGCCGACCTGACCGGCAAGGTAGATCACTTCGCCATGCTCGACAATTTGGCTCATGCGGGTGTTGGTGTGATGGCGTTTGATCTCGGTCATTCTGTCTCTCCTTTGACGTTGCAAAGGTTGTGGCAGCTTTGCGAGAGGGAGACCAGATCAAAGGCCGCGCGTCAGGGCTTCTCAGCCTTTCCGCCTGCTTCTGGGCCGCCCTCTTTTGGGCCGCCTGCTTTTTCCCAACCGCCAAAACCGTCCTTTAGGTGCGCCGCGTCAAAGCCCATGTCTTGCAGTGTCGCGACTGAGATGGCCGAGCGCCAGCCCGAGGCGCAGTGAAAGACGAACTTCTTGTCTTGGGCAAAGACCTCTTTGAAGTAGGGGCTGTCGGGGTCGACCCAGAACTCCAACATGCCGCGTGGGCAGTGGAACGCACCGGGGATGAACCCGGTACGCTCACGTTCGCGGGGATCACGCAGGTCGACGAATTGCACATTTTCGTCGTCCAGCATGGCGATGGCCTCAGCGCTGTCGATCTCTTCGATCCGGGCGCGGGCCTCAGCGACCATTTGCGCGGCGGTTTTCTTGAGGGCCATCGGGGTCTTCTCCTTACAGTTGGTTCAGCAGATCAGGTGTGGGCCAGCCATCGACGGGCATGCCCAGACGCTCCTGCTCGGCGCGCACGGCGGCACGGGTGCCAGAGCCGAGGATGCCATCCACATCGCCCACGTCATAGCCCATGGATTGCAATTTGCGCTGAAGCGTCTTCATCGCCTCCCCACCGAGGCCGGGTTGCGGATTGCCCGCATCATAAACCTGCGCGCCTTCCAGCCGCGTGGCGAAATAGGCGGCAGTCATGACGTAGGTAAAGCTCTGGTTCCACTCGAAATAAACCCGGAAATTCGGATAGGCGACGAAAGCAGGCCCGCCGCGCCCTTGTGGCAGCAGGACCGAGGCGGTCAGTCCCTCAGCCAGCGCACCGCCTCGCGGGGATACGCCCATAGCCTGCCATTCGCTGACGGGTTTGGAGGTTTCCAGCCCGGTTTGCGACCAGTCGAAATCCTGCGGCAGGGTGACTTCGGCCAGCCAAGGTTCCCCCGCGCGCCAGCCAAGGCTTTGCAGCATTTTCGCACCCGACAGCAGCGCATCAGGGGCAGAGGTTTTCAGCGAGACTTCGCCATCGCCATCGCCGTCCACACCGTTTTCAATGATGTCGCGCGGCAGCATTTGCACCATGCCGATCTCTCCGGCCCAAGCGCCGGTGGTGGTGGCGGGGTCGAATTCACCGCGCTCGAAAAGCTCTAGAGCGGCGAAAAGCTGTGGGTGGAACAACTCGGGGCGGCGGCAGTCATGCGCCAGCGTGGCCAGCGCGTTGGCGGTGTTAAAGTCGCCTTGGATCGCGCCGTAATCCGTCTCAAACGCCCAGAAGGCCAGTAGCACGCCACGGCTGACGCCATACTCGGATTCAACCCGGTCAAAGACCGCGTCGTATTTCTCGGCCATGGCGCGGCCCCGGTTGATCCGGTTTTCCGAGATCAAGTGGCGCGAAAATTCGATGAAAGGCTTTTGGAACACGCCCTGCGCCTGATCGGCGCGCAAAACGGCGGGGTCTTGGCGCAGGCCGGCAAAGAAGCGGTCGGCATTGGCGGGATCGGCGCCATTTGCCACGGCCTCGGCCTTGGCATCCGCGATAAAGCTGGAGAAATCACCGCCACAGGCCGTTTGCGCAAAGGCGGTGGCGGGAAGGGTGAGGGCCGCAAGGGTGGCGGCTAGAAAAGTGGGGCGCATAGGTATCCTCTTGGTCACAGACAGGCCAGAACTAGGGCGATTGCCCACATCACCAACCATGCCTGCCAGAGGCGGGTGATGGCCGCATCAATCTCCTGAGGTCCGATGACGCGCGCCCCCGCGCCGTGCACCCAAGGAAACTGCTGCACTTGGCCATCATAGCTGCGCGGACCGGCGAGGGCCACACCTATGGCCCGCGCCATGGCGGCTTCCGGCCAACCGGCGTTGGGCGAGCGGTGCAGCGCTGCATCCGCCCGGATGCCACGCCAGTGGTGCAGCACCCCGCCGGGGAGCGCGATGAGCAGCGCGGTCAGCCGTGCCGGGGCGAGGTTCAGCAGATCGTCCATCCGCGCCGCGGCCCAGCCGAAATCGGCATAGCGCGGGGTGCGGTAGCCGATCATACTGTCGGCGGTGTTAACGATTTTATAGATCATCAGCCCCGGCAGTCCGCCCAGCAGGAACCAAAAGGCAGGCGCGATGATGCCATCGCTGAGGTTTTCCGCGCCGCTTTCGATGGCCGAGCGTGCCACGGCGTCAGGGGGCATCTCGGCAGTGTCGCGGCTGACGATCATCGCCACCGCGCGGCGGCCAGCGGGCAGCGATTGGCGCAGCCCGTCCGCCACCGCGCGCAGGTGCTCAACGAGGGAGCGTTGCGCCAGCAGGATCGCGGCGATGATGATCTCGGCCAGCGGGCCTAGAAGGCTCAGCACCCAGCCAAGGCACGCCATCCCGATCATCAGCGCCAGCAGCAGCGCCACGCCCTTGGCACGCCGCGTTTGGCCGTGGTTCAGCCGACGATCCCCCGAGCCGATCAGCCGCCCCATCAGCACCGCCGGATGCGGCAAGCGCCGCCAGAGCCATGCCGGTTCCCCAAGGGCCGCGTCGAGCAGCATGGCCAGCGCGAGGACCGCCGCCGTGCTCATGCCAGCGCCCGCTCCAACCGCGACCAGCCGTCAGCGGGGGGCAGGCCGAGGCGCAGCCAGCGTGGGTTATAGGGGAAGACGCGGGTCCAGATGTGATGGTGGGCGAGGCGTTCCTGCCAAGCTAGCGCGTTGTCGACCTCATAAAGCCTGAAAAGCGGGGTGCCACCGAAGATCTGCGCCCCCGCTTCGGTCATCATTGTGTCGAGACGGGTGGCGTCAGTCGCCAGCCGGGCCCGCGTGGCCTCGGCCCAAGCGCCATCCCGCAAAGCCGCCGCGCCGATATGCAAAGCCGGGCCGCTTACCGGCCAAGGGCCGAGCATCTGGCCAAGCCGTGCCACCAAAGCCGGATCGCCGATGACAAAACCCAGCCGCAGCCCGGCCAGCCCCCAGAACTTGCCAAAGCTTTTGAGGATCAGCCTGCCGGGTGTCGTGGCCTGCGCCATGAGGGTGGCATCAGGGGTGATGTCACAGAAGCTCTCGTCGATGATGCTGAGGGGGGCGGTGACCTCTGCCGCATCCCAAAGCCGCCCGTCGGGGTTGTTGGGGTGGACGTGAACGGCACCCTCGGTCTCGCCCGCCTCGACCACCTGCCAGCCGTTCTCGGCGAAACTGGCGGCATGTTCATTGTAAGTCGGACCTGGAATGCGCACGGTACCGCGTGGGGCGAGCGCCGGGATGCGGGCAATCGCCGAGGATGCTCCCGGCACGGCAAGCAGCGCAGCATCCGGTGGCACCTTCCAGAAGGCGCGGGCGGCCTCCTCCAGCGCGGTTTGCGCCGCCGCATCGGGGAGCGCGTTCCACGCCTCAGCAGGCAGGGCGGGGATTGGATAGGGCTGCGGATTGATCCCGGTCGACAGGTCGATCCACTCCGCCCGCTGCCCGCCGAAACGCGCCGCTGCCGCATCGACACCGCCGCCGTGGTCGCGCTGATCTGGCTGTTTCATCCTCGTCCCCCTGCCGTTCTTGCTGCGGTGAAAGCGCAAAAGCGCTGCGCGATCAAGCGCCTTCCGCAAGGCGGGCAGGGGGAGGAGGGGTCAGCCGCGCCCGTGCGGCGCGTCGAA
This sequence comes from Sulfitobacter sp. NFXS29, assembly GCF_040148765.1. NCBI lineage: Bacteria > Pseudomonadati > Pseudomonadota > Alphaproteobacteria > Rhodobacterales > Roseobacteraceae > Sulfitobacter > Sulfitobacter sp. NFXS29. The sequence goes on along the minus strand of NZ_JAGDED010000003.1, from coordinate 134,511 downwards.
ATCCAGCACCGGGTTGATCGGGATGATCCGGTGCGGGTTAATCGTGTCGTGGCTGTAGTGGTAGTGCCGCACGATATGGTCGAAGTTCACCGTCTCGGCCACGCCCGGCACCTGATAGAGTTCGCGCGTATAGGCCCAGATATTCGGGTAATCGACGATCCGCTTGCGGTTACACTTGAAGTGCAGGTGATAGACCTTGTCGAAGCGCACCAGCGTGGTGAAGAGCCGCCAGTCCGCCTCGGTCATCTTGTCACCTGCGAGGTAGCGGTTTTGCGACAGGATGTCTTCGATCCAATCCAGCGTGTCAAAAAGCGGATGCACGGCGGCGTCATAGGCCTCTTGTGTGGTGGCGAAACCGGCCTTGTAGACCCCGTTGTTGAGCGTGTCATAGATGCGTGCGTTCACCTCTTGGATGCGGTCGTGCAGCTCTGTGGGGTAGTAGTCATCGCTGTTACCGGTGATCTCATCAAAGGCACTGTTGAACATGCGGATGATTTCGGCGGATTCATTGCTGACGATGGTCTCGCGCTCTTTGTCCCAAAGAATCGGCACGGTGACGCGGCCCGTGAAATTGGGATCGGCACGGGTATAGATGTCGCGGGCATAGGGCAGGCCAAAGAGGGTATCGCCAGTGGCGCCGGGGAAGTCATCATCAAAGGTCCAGCCTTCGCCCAGCATGTCGGGGTGTACGACCGACACGCCGATGTGATCCTCCAGCCCCTTCAATTGGCGGAAGATCAGCGCGCGATGTGCCCAAGGGCAGGCATAGCTGACATAGAGATGATAGCGCCCCGATTCTGCCTTGAACCCGCCGGCGCCGCTGGGGCCGGCGCTGCCATCGGCGGTCACCCAGTTGCGAAACTTCGCTGCGGCGCGCTCAAACTTGCCGCCCGAGGATTTGGTATCATACCATTTGTCTTGCCATTTTCCGTCAACCAATAGGCCCATCTTGTTCTCCTTTGCGCGTTTGAGGATATATCTAGGGCAGGGGGCGAGGGCTGCACATCTTCATAGGCGCGCAGCCGCCCTGCGCAGGTGCAGACTGCCCGCACGTCATCAAATCTTAACTTGTATTTTCTACGCTTTCCGCCAGCTTAGAGGCATCAGCGGGGGGATTGCTCATGGAAGAATTTCTGTCGAAAGAAATACAAGCGGGGCTGGATGCCGCGCGTATGGCAAGCCTGCGCAAAGGCGCGCGCCTGCGGCTTGAGGTGGGCGGCGATGTTTACCGGGTGCTGCGTATGTGGAAGACTGGTTTTTCCGTCGATGCGGCGGATGCGCCCAAGCTGCGCGGGTTGGTCGATCTCTATGATGGCAGCCTGCATCTGTTCCAATGTCTGATCGTGGCGAGCGAGGAAGAAGCGGGCGAAATGCGTTATGAGTTCAAACGCGCGACCGCCGTGGCAGACCGTCCGCCGCTTGATTTCGAGCGTCCCGCCGATGCGCCACTGGGGCTGATCGAAGACGGCCGCGCCTGAAAGGGCGGCACGGCGGGTCAGTCCCGCCGCGCCATTTTCCGATTACTGTAGATCGCTAAAGGCTTTGACGAGCCGGTCGCAAGCTTCCTCGACCCGTGCGCGTGGCGTGGCGAGGTTGAAGCGCAGGAAGCTTTCGCCCCCCGTGCCGAAGGTGGCGCCGTGGTTGGCTGCGATGGCAGCGTTTTTCTCAACTCGTTTCTGAAACTCCGCGGGGTCCATCCCAGTGCCCGAAAAGTCCACCCAAGCCAGATAGGTCGATTCCAGCGGCATCGAGCGTAGCCCCGGAATCGCGTTCACCGCGTCATCGAACAACTGCCGGTTTCCGTCCAGATAGGCGGTCAGCTCATCCACCCAAGCGGCCCCCTCGGGGGAATAGGCCGCCGTTGCCATGATCAGCCCGAAAGAGTTCGCCGAGACGCCCAAAGCCGCCATGCGCTGGGCGAAGCGTTGACGCAGCTTGGGGTCGTGAATGATGACATTGCCGGTATGGCCGCCGGCGATGTTGAAAGTCTTGGTCGTGGCGGTCATCATCACCAGACGGTCTTCGATCCCGTCAATATGTGCCATGGGGATGTGCTTGTGCCCCGGCATCACCAGATCGTGGTGAATCTCATCCGAGACCAGCACCAGATCATGCCGCTTGGCGAAATCGGCCACGCCCTGCAATTCCTCGCGGCTCCAGACACGCCCACCGGGGTTGTGCGGCGAGCAGAGGATCACCATTTTCTCATCCCCGGTCATCAGGGCGTCATAGGCGTCGAAATCCATCTCGTAGCGGCCCGAGGCATTGGTCAGCGGGCATTCCACCACGCGGCGTTCGGCGGCATTAATCACGCGGGCGAAGGCGTGATAGACCGGGGTGAACAGCACCACCCCATCGCCGGGCTGGGTGAAGGCATCGACGCACATGGCGGTGCCGTTCACCAAACCATGCGTGGTAAAGATCGCATCGGCGTCGACCTTCCAGCCGTGGCGGTTTTCCATCCACCACTGAATTGCCGCGAGGTATTCGCTATCGTCGCCGAAATACCCGTGCACCCCGTGGTCGATCTGGGCCTGAAGCGCGTCCTGCACCACCTGCGGAGGGCGGAAATCCATGTCGGCCACCCACATGGCGATGCCGCTGTCCGCGGGCACGCCATAGATCGCTTCCATCTTGTCCCATTTCGCACAATGGGTGCCGCGCCGGTCGATGATGTCGTCAAAGCTCATGCTGGTCTCTCCTGATATTGTGGCCAAGCTAACGGCTGCCGCAGGCGCTGCAAGCCCCCGGTTGCGCGATGCCCGGGCATGGCCTAAATGAGCGGGATGAAACGCCCGATCCTTTTGCACCCCGATCCACGGCTCAAGAAAGCCGCAGCCCCCGTCGCCGACCTTAGCGACGAGTTGCGCGTGCTGGGCGATGATATGTTGACCACCATGTATGACGCGCCGGGCATCGGCCTTGCCGCGCCGCAGATCGGCGTGCTGAGCCGTGTCATCGTGCTCGATTGCGTCAAGGAAGAGGGCGAAGCGCCGCGCCCGCTGTTGATGTTCAACCCTGAGATTGTGACCTCCTCGGATGACTTGAACACCTATGAGGAAGGCTGCCTGAGCATTCCTGAGCAATACGCCGATGTGACCCGCCCGGCTGAGGTTGAGGTCCGCTGGTTGGACCGGGACGGCAAAGAGCAGCAGGAGGCGTTTGATGGCCTCTGGGCGACCTGTGTGCAGCATGAGATCGACCACCTCGATGGGAAGTTGTTTATCGATTACCTCAAGCCGCTGAAGCGCCAGATGATCACCCGCAAGATGGTGAAGCTGAAGCGCGAGTTGGCGCGCGGATGAGCGTGCTGGAGGTTCTTCGCTGGCCCGACCCGCGTCTGGCCGAGACCTGCGCGCCGATCGAAGAGATCACGCCAGAGATCGAAAAGCTGGCGGCCGATATGCTCGAGACGATGTATGCCGCGCCCGGGCGGGGTCTGGCCGGGCCGCAGGTCGGCGCGATGCTGCGGATCTTCGTGATGGATGCGGGCTGGAAGGAAGACAAATCCGACCCGCTGGTCTGCATCAACCCGATGTTTCAAGAGATCGGCGAAGAGCGCGTGACCAATACCGAAGGCTGCCTGAGCATCCCCGGCATCAGCACCGACGTCTCGCGCCCGTCGCAGGTGCAGATGGTTTGGACCGGGCTGAACGGTGGCCGCTATGTGCAAAGCCTTGAGGGTGCCGCCGCGCTGATCGCGCAGCATGAGATGGATCACCTTGACGGTGTGGTGACCTTCGATCACCTCGACGCGGACACCCGCGCCGCCAAGATTGCGGAGTTCAACGCCCAATGACCCTACGCCGCTACGTTGCATGGCCCGACAAACGCCTGCGCAGCCCTGCCGAACCCATTGAAGCGGTGACGGATGAAATCCGCACCCTTTGGGACGATATGATCGAGACGATGGATGCCATGCCCGGCGTCGGCCTTGCCGCGCCGCAGATCGGGGTGATGTTGCAGGTCGCGGTGGTTGATGCCTCCGAGGCGCGCAACAAGCGCATCCGACTGGCGAACCCGGTGATCATAGACGCTTCTGCCGTACTGCACCCTTATGAGGAAGCCAGCCCGAACCTGCCCGGTTTCAGCGCCGTGATCCGCCGCCCCCGCGGCGTGAAGGTGCGGTTCCTTGACGAGACGGGGGCCGAGGTTGAGCGTGATTTCGTTGGGCTTGAGGCCGTCAGCGTGCAACACCAGATCGACCATCTGGCGGGCAAAATGTATTTCGACAACCTCAGCAAAACCAAGCGCGACATGCTGTTGCGCAAAGCACGTAAACAGAACGGCTGACAGCCCTCACAGGTGCTGTCCGTCAGGAGTGAACAGATGCGACTGATTTTCATGGGCACGCCCGATTTTTCGGTGCCGATCCTCGATGCACTGGTGCAAGCGGGGCATGACATCTGCGCCGTCTACTGCCAGCCGCCACGCCCCGCCGGACGCGGCAAGAAACCCCGCCCCAGTCCGGTGCAGCAACGCGCCGAAGAGATTGGCCTGCTGGTGCGGCATCCGGTATCGCTTAAACATCCCGAACCGCAGGAAGAATTCGCCGAGCTTGACGCAGATGCGGCGGTGGTCGTGGCCTACGGTCTGATCTTGCCGCAGGTCATTCTGGACGCGCCGAAACAGGGCTGTCTGAACATCCATGCAAGCCTCTTGCCGCGCTGGCGCGGGGCCGCGCCCATTCACCGTGCGATCATGGCGGGGGATGAAAAGACCGGCGTTTGCATCATGCAAATGGAAGCGGGGTTGGACACCGGCCCCGTGCTGCTCTGCGAAGAAACGGAGATCGGCGCCGCTGAGACCACAGCGGAACTGCACGACCGGCTGAGCGCCATGGGCGCGGTGGCGATCAACAAGGCGCTGTCGCGGTTGCCAGACCTGCCTCCCCAGCCTCAGCCCGAGGAGGGCGTGACCTATGCCGCCAAGATCGACAAGGCCGAGGCACGGATCGACTGGTCCCGCCCGGCGGTTGAGGTGGACCGCCTGATCCGGGGCCTGTCGCCCTTTCCCGGGGCGTGGTTCGAAAACGACGGCCAGCGGGTGAAGGTGCTCGGATCGGTGCTGGACGAAGGCACCGGCGCGGCGGGTGAAGTGCTGTCAGATGACCTGCGCGTGGCTTGCGGCGACGGTGCGGTGCGGCTCACGCGGTTGCAGCGCGCAGGCAAGGGCGTGCAGGAAGCGGATGTGTTTCAACGCGGCGCGCAGATCGCGGTCGGCACGAAGCTGAGCGCCGCTTAAGCGCTCAGCTTTTCGGCGGAGTGCTTTTGTAGACCGGCAGGTGCCAGCCGAAATAAAGCGATCCGGCGCGGAGCACCCAAGTAGTGGCGGCGCAGGCCAATAGCGGGTAGAGCGTCCCGTCGAAATAAGGCGCCAGCAGCACGGCCACAGCGGCACCGGAGAGCGCCGCGGTGGCGTAGAGTTCGCCTTGGGTCAGCACCAGTGGCAATTGGCCCACCACCACATCGCGCATCAGCCCGCCCATACAGCCGGTGATCATGCCCATGACGATGATGATCGGCGCGGATTGCTCTTGGGACATCGCCACACCGACCCCCGCCGCGACTGCGACAGCCAGTGCCAGACTGTCGAGCCAGATCAACGTGCGAAAGCGGCTTTCCAGCAGGTGCGCGGTGAAAAACACCACCAGCGCCGCCACGATGGCCACGCCGAGCATACTGGGGGTTTCAATCCAAAAGATCGGATTGCGGTCGAGCAGGAGGTCGCGGATCGTGCCGCCGCCCACGGCGGTCAGGCAGGCGATAAAGGCGAAGCCCACGATATCAAGCTGCGCCCGGCTGGCGACCAACGCGCCGGTGATGGCAAAGACCAGCACGGCGGCATAGTCCAGCAGGGCCAGCAGGCTCACTTCTTGCCGCCCGGTTTGAAGGGGGCCATGCCCGCGCGGGCCAGTTCATCGGCGCGTTCGTTTTCGGGGTGGCCGGCGTGGCCCTTGACCCATTTCCACGTCACATTATGCCGCGCGTTCGCCGCATCCAGCCGCTGCCAAAGCTCGGCGTTTTTGACGGGCTTCTTGGCGGCGTTTTTCCAGCCGTTTTTCTTCCAGCCAAAGATCCAGCCGGTGATGCCGTTTTTGACGTAGTTGCTGTCGGTCACGATGGTGATCTCAGTGGCGCGGCTGAGCGATTCCAACGCCGAGATTGCGGCCATCAATTCCATGCGGTTGTTGGTGGTCTGCGCCTCGCCGCCCTTTAACTCGCGTTCCTTGACGATCTTGTCGCCGTCCATGGCGCGCATCAACACGCCCCAGCCACCGGGGCCGGGATTGCCCGAGCAGGCTCCGTCTGTGTAGGCGTAAAGGTCTGGCATGTCGGCTCCCGTCGCGGTTTCAACGCGGTTTAGGCGGCTGGCGCGCGGCGGTCAATCAGGCGGGTTGGCGCAAGACGCGGGGCACCTTGAATTCGACGTTTTCCTGCGCGGTTTCGACCAATTCTGTGGTCACGTCATAGCGCGCTTTGAAGGCGTCGATCACTTCGTTGATCAGCACTTCGGGGGCCGAGGCGCCCGCCGTGATGCCGATGCTGCCGATCCCATCTAGCGCGCGCCAGTCGATGTCGTCCGCACGTTGCACCAGTTGCGCATAGGCGCAGCCCGCGCGGGCGCCGACCTCGACCAGCCGCTTGGAGTTCGACGAATTCGGCGCGCCCACCACCAGCATCGCGTCGCATTTGGGCGCCATGGCCTTGACGGCCTCCTGACGGTTGGTGGTGGCGTAGCAGATGTCTTCTTTATGCGGGCCGATGATGGCCGGGAACCGCGCCTGAAGGGCCGCGACGATATCGGCGGTATCATCGACGCTGAGCGTGGTCTGGGTGACATAGGCCAGCTGCGCCTCATCACGCACGGCGACACCGGCCACATCGTCGGGCGTTTCGACCAGCAGCACATCGCCTTCGGGCAATTGCCCCATGGTGCCGACCGTCTCAGGGTGGCCCGCGTGGCCGATCATGATGATCTGCAGCCCTGCATCGGCATGGCGTTGCGCCTCGATATGGACCTTGGAGACCAGCGGGCAGGTGGCATCGACATAGATCATATTGCGCGCCTGCGCGGCGGAGGGCACAGATTTCGGCACGCCATGGGCCGAAAAGATCACCGGGCGGTCATCAGGGCATTCTGACAGTTCCTCGACAAAGACCGCGCCTTTGTCGCGCAGCCCGTCGACGACGAATTTATTGTGCACGATCTCATGGCGCACATAGACCGGCGCGCCCCATTTCTCGAGCGCCATTTCGACGATTTTGATCGCCCGGTCCACGCCCGCGCAGAATCCGCGCGGCGCGGCGAGGTAGAGGGTCAGGGGCGTGTTGGTCATGGCGAGGTCTCCGAACGGTTGGCGCAGAGGTAAGGGCTTGGGCGCGCTTCGTCCAGCCCGTCAGCCTTTCTTGGGCGCAGCCTCGCCCGCGGTGCCGTGAACGAGGGCGGCGGCCTGCGCCCGGTTGCGGATGCCCAATTTGCGGTAGCCCGATTTCGCATAGTCCGAGACGGTGTGGATCGAGAGGTTGCAGCGATGCGCGGTTTGCTGGCGGGTGTAGCCATGGGCCAGCAGGTTCACCACTTCGGCTTCGCGCGGGCTGAGTTTGCCGAAGGCCGATGGGGTCTCGGGCAGGGGCAGCGGGGCGGTGCCGGTCAGGTCTTCGATGCGGCGGTGCATCAGTAGGCAAAAGAGGCGAAGATCCTCGGCTATGTCGCTAAAGCTCCGTTGGAATTCCTCGGCCTCCATCCAGTTGCCAATGATGAAGCCGCCGAAACGTTCTGATCCTTTCAGCCGCATGGGCACCGCAAAGGCGGCATGCAAACCTTCCCGTCCTGCGCGTGCGATCAGCGAATGCTCAGAGGGGGTAACATCGGGGTAGAGGTGCACGAAGGCCTGCCCGATCCTCAGAACTTCATAGCTGTTGCACGAGTGGTGGAGAAAGGGGTCATCCTCGGGGGGGAGGTCATCGTAAAGGTCGGGGATGGTGGATAAAAACTGGGCATCTTTGAAATCCGCCCCGACGCTGATGTGGATGGCATGGGTGAAGCCGATCTGTCGCAGCGCTTCTACAATGCCGTTCCAGAGCGTGCCGACATCCTGTAGCTTCTCCAGCCGCACCGCATCATCGAAAAGCATCGTCCCTCACTTTAACCCCCCTTTTTCGGGGGGTCGTCTACTTCTACGGGAACGGGTACTGTGGGATCAAGGGGAACGCATGGGTTCATGTGCTGTATTGTATCTTCCCTGGGGTATTTTAGAAATTTCACAGGCCAGTGACGCCATTGTCACTGGTCTGTTATTCGTCTGCCTGCTCCCTTGATGCCGGGCGCAAGAAAGTCACTGCTGCGGCTAGCAACATGGTTTCGGGCGGAAATAAGGCGGTTTGCGCTTAGTCTTGCGAGGGCGAGATCGGATCGCGCGGCGGGCGGCCAATGACATCACGCAGATCATCAAGCTCGATAAAGTTGTCGGCTTGGCGGCGCAGATCGTCAGAGATCATCGGCGGCTGGCTGCGAATCGTCGACACGACAGAAACACGCACGCCTTGGCGTTGCAGGCTTTCGACCAGCGGGCGGAAGTCGCCGTCGCCGGAAAAGATCACGATATGGTCGACACGCGGTGCCAGTTCCATCGCATCAACGGCCAGTTCGATGTCCATGTCGCCTTTGACTTTGCGGCGGCCCATGCTGTCGGTGTATTCCTTGGCCGGTTTGGTGACCATGGAAAAGCCGTTGTAGTTCAGCCAGTCAACAAGCGGGCGGATCGGCGAATACTCATCGTTTTCCAGCAATGCGGTATAGTAGAAGGCGCGCAGCAGCTTGCCGCGGCGCATGAACTCTTGCCGCAGCAACTTATAGTCGATGTCGAAGCCAAGCGTCTTTGCTGCGGCGTAGAGGTTGGAGCCGTCTATGAAAAGCGCCAAACGCTCATCTTTGTAGAACATTAATCTATCCTTTCGGCAGGCTTCGCCGTATTCCCGGTTTGAGTTGTAATCGTCGCAGATTAATAAATCCGTGACGGCTGGCGATGCCCCCACATCAGGGTGCATAACTAAGGCTTTTTAACAATGTCGCAAGACCCCGTGGGTATGGAATTAAGCAGTAGAGAGCCTATACGAAAGTATAGTCTCCTGATTGCGCTTGGCGGGAACCTCGCCTCTTCTGTCGGTGCGCCGCAGGAAACCCTGAAGTCGGCTTTGAAGCTGCTGCAAACCTCCGGCGCGGTGATTCGCGCGACCAGTGCATTCTATCATACTCCGGCTTTCCCCGCAGGAGCGGGGCCCGATTATGTGAACGCTGCAGCGCGTCTGGAGGCGCCTTGGGAACCGGCCAAGGCGCTTGGCGTCCTGCATCGGATCGAGGCGCAGCTGGGTCGGGAGCGGGTGCAGCGTTGGGGCCAGCGCACTTTGGATTTGGATTTGCTGGCCTGTGATGATATCGTGTTGCCAGACCGTAACACCCACAAGATGTGGCGTAATTTGCCGCTTGAGGCGCAGATTGGCCGCACGCCAGAGCAGTTGATCCTGCCGCATCCGCGCTTGCAAGACCGCGCTTTTGTGCTGGTGCCCTTGGCCGATGTGGCCCCCGATTGGGTGCATCCGCTGCTTGGGAAACCGGTCCGCGCGCTGCTTGAGGCTTTGCCTGAGCGGGATCGTGCCAGCGTGCGGCGTCTGTAATAACGGCTTGTAAATCTGCCCGAGGCGGCCTAAATACCGCACTTCTGGCAGCAAATGAGATATTGGAGGCTTCATGGCCCGCGTCACCGTCGAAGATTGTGTGGATAAGGTTCCGAACCGTTTCGAACTCGTTATGCTGGCCGCGCATCGCGCCCGTGAGATCTCTGCCGGATCGCAGCTGACTGTCGACCGCGACAATGACAAGAACCCCGTCGTGTCCCTGCGTGAAATCGCCGAAGAAACACAGTCGGCTGATGACCTGCGCGAGCGTCTGATCGAAAGCAACCAGAGCCAGATCGAAGTTGACGAGCCCGAAGAAGACGCCATGGCGCTTTTGATGGGTGCCGAAGAGGACAAGCCCGAAGAAGACAGCATGTCCGAAGAAATGTTGCTGCGCCAGTTGATGGCCGCACAGGGGCAGGGCTAACCCCCGCGCCCCGGCCGGGGCTATGAGGCAGATGGCATGAACAGCGCCGACATAACTGCCGATGACCTGATCGCTCTTGTTCAAGGCTACAATCCGCGTACCAACGAACCCCTGATCCGCGCCGCTTTCGACTACGGGGCGCGGATGCATGAGGGGCAGTTTCGCCATTCCGGTGAACCCTATTTCACCCACCCTGTCGCTGTCGCTGCGATCCTCACGGAACAGCAGCTTGACGATGCGACGATCATCACCGCCCTTCTGCACGATACCATCGAAGACACCAAAGCGTCTTATGCCGAGGTGCAGAGCCTCTTTGGCGGTGAAGTGGCGGAATTGGTCGATGGTGTCACCAAGCTGACCAACCTTCAGCTCAACTCGACCGAGACCAAGCAGGCCGAGAATTTCCGCAAGCTCTTTATGGCGATGTCCAAGGACTTGCGCGTCATCCTCGTTAAGCTCGCCGACCGTCTGCACAACATGCGCACGATCAAATCCATGCGCCCGGACAAGCAGGTCAAAAAGGCGCGGGAGACGATGGACATCTACGCGCCGCTGGCGGGGCGCATGGGCATGCAGTGGATGCGCGAAGAGCTGGAAGACCTCGCCTTCCGCGTGCTTAACCCCGAGGCGCGTGCGTCGATCATTCGCCGCTTTATCACCCTGCAACGCGACACCGGCGATGTGATCCAGCGGATCACCGGCGACATGCGGGTCGAGTTGGAAAAGGCGGATATCGACGCCGAGGTTTTTGGCCGGGCCAAGAAACCCTATTCGATCTGGCGCAAGATGGAGGAGAAAGAGCAGAGCTTCTCCCGTCTGTCCGACATTTACGGCTTTCGCGTGATCACCGCGTCTGAGGAGGATTGCTACCGCACACTCGGCGCGATCCACCGGCGCTGGCGCGCGGTGCCGGGGCGGTTCAAGGATTACATCAGCCAGCCCAAGACCAACGGTTACCGCTCGATTCATACCACCGTCTCGGGCCGGGATGGCAAGCGGGTGGAGGTGCAGATCCGCACCCGGCAGATGCATGACGTGGCCGAGACCGGCGTCGCCGCGCATTGGTCCTACCGCGACGGTGTGCGCAGTCGAAACCCCTTTGCCGTTGATCCCGCCAAATGGATCAGCCAGTTGACCGAACAGTTCGACGCTGAGACTGACCACGAGGATTTCCTCGAAGCGGTGAAGCTTGAGATGTACGCGGATCAGGTCTTTTGCTTCACGCCCAAAGGCGATGTGGTGAAGCTGCCGCGCGGGGCGACGCCGATTGATTTTGCCTATGCGATCCACACCCGGATCGGCAATGCCTGCGTTGGGGCCAAGGTCGACGGGATGCGTGTGCCGCTCTGGACGCGGATCAAAAACGGTCAGTCGATTGAGATCACCACCGCGCAGGGGCAAACACCGCAGGTCACATGGCTCGATATCGCCACCACTGGCAAGGCCAAGTCGGCAATCCGGCGGTCCCTGCGGGAGGTCGACCGCGAGCGCTTTATCAAACTGGGCCGCGAATTGGCGCGCTCGGCCTTTGCGCAGGTCGGCAAGAAAGCGACCGATAAGGTGCTGCATACCGTCGCCAAGAACATGCGGCTCAACGGCCCCGATGAGGTGCTCGCCCGGCTTGGCAGTTCCGAACTCACGGGCCGCGAAGTGGTCGAATGCGTCTATCCCGATCTTGCCCCGCAAAAGGGCGAGCAGATCGATGTGCGCCGCGCCGTCGTGGGGTTGGAGCCGGGCCAGAGCTTTGACCGCGCGCCCTGCTGCACGCCGCTGCCCGGTGAGCGGATCGTCGGCATCACCTTCCGCGGCAAGGGCGTGACCGTCCACTCAATCGACTGCGACCGCCTGTCGGAATACGAAGACCAGCCCGAGCGTTGGCTGGATCTGCGCTGGCACGATGGCAGCCACCCGGCGGTCTATACCTGCGCGCTGGACATCACCATCGGCAACGGCGCGGGCGTACTGGGGCGGGTCTGCACCTTGATCGGCGAAGCCTCGGCCAATATCTCTGATTTGGAGTTTGTGGAGCGCAAGCCTGACTTTTACCGGTTGGTGGTCTATGTGGATCTCAGAGACGTAAGTCACCTGCATTCGTTGATGTCCACGATCGAAGCCGAAAGTGAAGTCGCCGATGTCAGCAGGCACCGCAATATGAGCATGGGAAAGACTGTCGAAAAGACCGACTGACCCCGCGCAGACGAAACGCCGATACTGGACCTGAGACTTGATTTTCAAACGCCGCGATCCGAAACCGACCCTGCGCGCGCTGGCCGAGTTTCTGTGGCCGCGGGGTGGTTGGACACGTGCGTTTCACTACGTCAAACACCGGATGCGGCGGCTGCCCGACAGCCCCGAGCGCATTGCGCGCGGCATCTGGGCCGGGGTCTTTACCACCTTCACGCCCTTTTATGGTCTGCACTTCATCGTGGCGGCACTGATCGGGCGGGTGATGCGGGCCAATATCCTCGCCGCCCTTATGGCGACCTTCTTTGGCAACCCATTGACCTATGTCCCCATCGGCATCGCGGCTTTGCAGACCGGGCATTGGATCCTTGGCGCGCCCGTGGCCCCCAAAGAGCATCGCTCCTTCGGGGGGAAGTTTTTGGATGCGGGCCGCGATCTGCAAGAGAACTTTGTTGCGATTTTTACCGATAGCCAGATGGATTGGACGGGGCTGACCGCCTTTTTCCATCAGGTCTTCTACCCCTATCTGATCGGGGGAATACTGCCGGGGATGATCTGTGCCACGATCGCATATTATATCTCGGTGCCGGTGCTGCGGGCTTACCAAAAGCGACGCCGCGGTATGATCAAGGCCAAGTTCGAGGCGCTCAAGCATAAGGCGGCGCAAAAGGCCGAGGCCAAGCGCCACGCGGACTGAGGCTTTCAGGGCATCAATTTTCCGGAAAAACCGCTTCCCCCTATGGGGTTGGCGGAATTTCCGACCTATGGTCGGGCAAGTGATGCAAGGGGAATCGAGATGGCGGATCAACCAAAGCTGAGATTGGGCGTGAACATTGACCATGTGGCGACCGTGCGCAACGCCCGGGGCGGCGCCTATCCCGACCCGCTGCGCGCGGCAAAGATCGCGGAAAAGGCTGGCGCCGATGGCATCACCGCGCATCTGCGCGAAGACCGGCGGCATATCTCTGACGCCGATATCGAAGGGTTGATGGAGGTGCTTTCCGTCCCGCTGAACTTTGAAATGGCCGCCACTGACGAGATGCAAAAGATTGCCCTACGTCATAAGCCACACGCTGTTTGTATCGTGCCCGAAAAGCGCGAAGAGCGCACCACGGAAGGCGGTTTGGAAGTCGCCCGCGAGGAGAACAAGCTCGCCCATTTCATCGCGCCCCTGCGCGAGGCGGGCAGCCGGGTGTCGATCTTCATCGCCGCCGAGCCTGCGCAGATCGAAGCCGCCAATCGCATCGGCGCAGAGGTGATCGAACTGCACACCGGCGCCTATTGCGATGCCTTCGCCGAAGGCCGTTGGGACGAGGCGGACGTTGAGCTCAACAAGCTGCGCGAGATGTCGAGTTTCGCAGCTTCCCTCGGGCTTGAGGTTCATGCCGGACACGGGCTGACCTATGACACGGTGACCCCCATCGCCGCCTTTCCAGAGGTGCGCGAACTCAACATCGGGCACTTCCTGATCGGAGAGGCGATATTCCTCGGGCTGGAACCCGCCATAACCGAGATGCGCCGCCTGATGGATGAGGCCCGCGAAGCCTGAGCCCGCCGGTCTTCGGTGGCGGAAAATCACTCAAAGGATGCCTTCTTCTGGACCCAAAACGGCTTTGACTGCGTTGGGCCGCCAGACTGGTTAACAAACCTAAGGAGGCACCAATGAGCGACCATATCGACACACTGAAGAAACTCCACACCCGCCTGATCGACAGCCGCGACGGCTATCGTGAATCCCGCAAGCAGGTCTCGGATGAGGCGGCATTTGTCGGCTTCTTCGACCAGCGTATCGCCGAGCGCGAGAAGTTCCACACCGAGTTGCACCGCCAGTTGGGCGTCGACGGCGTGGATGTCTCCGAAGAAGGCTCCGCCGCTGCATCGGCCCACCGTGGTTGGCTGAAACTGCGCGATGCGGTCACAGGCGATGCGGAAGCCGTCTATGACGAGATCATCAACGGCGAATCCGCATTGGTCGAAAACTACGACGACGCGATCAAAGCCACCGCTGGCCGCCCCGGTTATGAGTTCCTGACCGAGCAGCGCGCCGCCGTGCAGCGCGCCATCGATGAGGCGAAAGCCGAGAAGGCCCGCCACGCCGTCGCATAAGCTGCGCGACATCTCGAGTTTAACGCCGTCCCGTTCCGCGGGGCGGCGTTTTCGCGTCGTATTGCTGCTTTTCCTCGGCAGCGGCGCATGATCTATTGGCGACAAAGGGCGCATCGGCCCCGTCACGCGACAAGAATGGCACTCAATGATCCTCGGCATCGGCACTGATCTGGCAAATATCGAGCGTATCCAAGGCACGATCGACCGCTTTGGCGATCGTTTCCGCAATCGTGTTTTTACGGACGTCGAACAGCGCAAGGCCGAGCGTCGCCGCGATGTCGCGGGAACTTACGCCAAACGCTGGGCCGCGAAAGAGGCCTGTTCAAAGGCGCTTGGCACCGGGCTGCGCATGGGCATTGCATGGCGCGACATGGCGGTCAGCAACCTGCGCACCGGCCAGCCCGTGATGGAAGTGACCGGCTGGGCCGCCGATCGTCTGGCCGCGATGACTCCGCCGGGGCATGAGGCGATCATCCATGTCACCCTGACCGATGACCACCCCTGGGCGCAGGCCTTTGTCGTGATCGAAGCGCGCCCCCTTGCCGATTAAGACCGCTCAGACTGGCGCGCCCCGCCGTTTCGCGTCATATGCACGCGGGGCAGGCCGATCCGGCCCTGCTTCCCTTGACTTGGCCCGCACGGCCCCGCATGTAACCCCAAACCGATATGTCAGGAGCGCCGCATGGCCGCTAAGGAAAAAACCGGCAACGCCTTTGTCGAAACCATCAAGACAATCTTCTGGGCGCTGCTGATCGCGGGTGTCTTTCGGACCCTGTTCTTCCAGCCCTTCTGGATTCCTTCGGGGTCGATGAAAGAGACGCTGTTGATCGGCGATTTCCTTTTCGTGAACAAAATGGCTTACGGTTATTCCTACGCGTCTTGCCCCAGTCTGATGCTCCCCGGGGTCGGGATAGAGATCGACGCCAAGGATGTCTGCGGTGTGTTCGACGGCGACAACGATCGGCTTTTCGGGTCCGAGCCTGAGCGCGGCGATGTGGTGGTCTTCCGTCACCCCGTATCGGGCCGCGACTACATCAAACGTCTGATCGGTCTGCCGGGGGACAAGGTGCAGATCCAAAACGGTGTCATCAGTCTGAATGGCACCCCGGTCCAAGTCGAAGACGCAGGCACCTTTGAAGAGGTCATGGCCCCGCAAGGCCCACAGCAACTTCGCCCGCGTTGCGAAAACGGCCCCGTTGGGCAAGGCGGCACCTGCGTCAAAAGCCGCCAGATCGAAACATTGCCTAATGGCGTCTCGTACCCGATATTGAACATCACCAACCAACAGTCGGACAACACCGGCGTCTATACCGTGCCTGAGGGGCATTACTTCTTCATGGGCGACAACCGCGACAACTCTGCTGACAGCCGGTTGGCGCAGCGCGCAGGTGGCGTGGGTTTCGTGCCGTTTGAGAACCTCATTGGCCGCGCGGATCGCATCATGTTCAGCTCTGCTGGGCGTTCGATGCTGTTCTTCTGGACATGGCGCAGCGACCGTTTCTTCGAAGCTGTCAGATGAAGCTGAGCGGAGACCTCAAAGCCTTCGAGGCGCGGATCGGCCATCACTTTGCCACGCCGGACGTGCTGGTGCGCGCCGTGACCCATGCCTCCATGTCCTCGGCCAACCGCGATGACAACCAGCGGTTGGAGTTTCTGGGCGACCGGGTGCTGGGCCTCGTCATGGCCGAGGCGCTTCTGGCGCTGGATCCCGGCGCGACCGAGGGGCAGTTGGCCCCGCGGTTCAACGCATTGGTGCGCAAGGAAACCTGCGCCGATGTGGCGCGTGAGATCGATCTGGGCAAGGTGCTGAAACTGGGCCGGTCTGAGATGATTTCGGGCGGGCGGCGCAAACAGGCGCTTTTGGGCGATGCGATCGAAGCGGTCATCGCCGCCGTCTATCTGGATGGCGGATTTGACGCGGCAAAGGCGCTGGTGCTGCGCCTCTGGGGCGACAGGCTGAAGACGGTTAAAGAAGACGCGCGCGACGCCAAAACCGCATTGCAGGAATGGGCACAGGCGCGCGGGCTGACCCCGCCGCGCTATGTCCAGACTGACCGCAGCGGCCCTGACCATGCGCCGGTTTTCACCATTACCGCGCGGTTGGACAACGGGGCCGAAGCCGCCGCCACCGCGCCCTCAAAACGCGCCGCCGAACAGGCCGCCGCCACCACGCTGCTGCGGCAATTGGAGAAGAACTCATGACCACCCGTGCCGGATTCGTCGCCCTGATCGGAGAGCCCAACGCGGGCAAATCCACGCTGCTGAACCGCATGGTGGGGGCCAAAGTCTCGATCGTGACGCATAAGGTGCAAACCACGCGTGCCCGCATCCGTGGTGTCGCGATGGAGGGCCAGACGCAGCTTGTTTTCGTCGACACGCCGGGTCTGTTCCAGCCGCGCCGCCGTTTGGACCGCGCGATGGTTGCCGCCGCGTGGGGCGGGGCTGCGGATGCCGATGTGATCGTGCTGCTGATCGAGGCGCACCGCGGCATGACCGAGGGTGTCGAGCGCATTCTTGAGGAACTTGGCAACATCGCTAAAGGCCGCCGCGTGGCGCTGGCGATCAACAAGATCGACCGCGTCGAGGCGCCGGTGCTGCTGGGCCTGACCGAGAAGATGAACGCGCGGTTTGACTTCACCGAAACCTTTATGATCTCCGCCGAGCGCGGCCACGGCATCGACACGTTGCGCCAATGGCTGGCCGGAGAGGTGCCGGAAGGCCCGTGGCTCTATCCCGAAGACCAGATCGCCGACCTGCCGATGCGCAACATCGCGGCCGAGATCACCCGCGAGAAGCTGACCCTACGTCTGCATCAGGAACTGCCTTATCAGCTCACGGTCGAGACCGAGAACTGGGAAGAGCGCCCCGATGGCTCCGCCCGGATTGACCAATTGGTCTATGTGATCCGCGATGGTCACAAGGGCATCGTTCTGGGCAACAAGGGCGAAACGATCAAAGCCGTGGGCAAAGCTGCCCGCGAAGAGCTTGAAGAGTTCCTTGGCCGCAAGGTGCATCTGTTCTTGCAGGTCAAGGTCCGTGCCAATTGGCTGGAAGAGGCTGAGCGTTATTCCGAGATGGGCTTGGATTTCAAAGATGGCAACGACTGAGCGTAAAGGCCAGCCATGGCGCGTCTGACCGCGCGCTTCTGGGTCGACGCCTATCTCACCCGGCTGCGTTTGCAGGATATCCCGGCGTTTGTTGTGGCACATGGTGATGACACTGGCGGCGCGGTGCTGGTGAAACTGGCGACGCTGGACGGCAAAGCGGTGCTGTTTCAACGCTCTTTCGATCTGATGACCGGGGACCGGAAGTGGATTGAGCTGGCTTCGGGCGACGAGGCCGAGGTTGACGCCACCGTCGTCCGCCAACGCAGCTTTGACCCGGACCTCTGGGTGATCGAAGTCGAAGACCGGCAGGGCCGCCACCTGTTGGACGAACCGGGGCTCACCTGATGGAATGGCGCGATCAGGGCATCCTGCTGAGCGCGCGGCGACATGGCGAGACTTCGGCGATCATCGAGGTTTTTACCCCCGCCCAAGGCCGTCACGCGGGCATCGTCCGTGGCGGCACCAGCCGCAAGATCGCCCCCAGCCTACAGCCCGGCGCGCAGCTTGATCTAGCATGGCGCGCGCGGTTGGAGGATCACATCGGGGCCTTCACCGTCGAGCCTTTGCGCAGCCGTGCCGCGGTGGCCATGCAGGACCGTCTGGCGCTGGCCGGGCTGAATGCGGTGACCGCGCTCCTGTCCTTCTGCCTGCCCGAGCGCGAACCGCATCCCGCGCTTTACCTGCGCACCGAGACGCTCTTGGATATGCTGGGGCAGGGGGATGTCTGGCCACTGGCCTATCTGAAATGGGAACTGCGCCTGCTGGAAGAAATGGGCTATGCACTCGATCTGGAAAGCTGCGCAGTGACCGGGGTGAGCGAAGAACTGATCTATGTCTCACCCAAAACGGGCCGCGCGGTATCGGCCAAAGGCGCGGGGGAGTGGGCGGATCGGCTGCTGCCCCTGCCTGCGGTTCTGCGTGGGGGCGCGGGCAGTGACGCGGAGATCGCGCAGGGCTTGGTGACCACGGGCCATTTCCTGACCGCGCATCTGGCGCGCGATCTGGGGGGCAAACCGCTGCCCGAGGCGCGGGCGCGGTTTATCGACGCTTTTAGTCGGCGGCTTTGAACACCAGCCGCTCGCCGCTGTCATCCGACAGGATCAACGTGTCGCCCAACACGTCCGAGAGCGTCACATCCCCCAAGGCTTTCAGATACGCCGCCTCTGCCGCGAGGTCTGGGCAGGCGCGGCGCGTGGCGGCGATATGGCCCGCGTCGAACCACGGGTAGGGCGCCGTCATTGCAGCGCTATAAGCGTTGCAGGGGGCTTCTCCGGCGATTTTGCCGGTCTCGGGGAAGGTCAGCGTGGCTCGGGCATCGAAGGAGGTGCCGTCCAACTCCACCAAGGTCCACGTCTTGTCGCCCGCCCCGTAGGCGCGGACGGTTTCATCCCCTTGGCATTGCGGTAGGGCACTGAGGGCGGCGAGGATCAAAAAGCTGCGCATGGGCTGTCCTTTGGGTTGAAACGCCGCCTATGTCCTCGACATCGGCAGCGCTTGCAACCCCGGCGCGTTAGCCCAGCAGCCGCCGCGCGATAACCTGCGCTTGGATCTCCGCCGCACCCTCAAAGATGTTGAGAATCCGCGCGTCACAAAGCACCCGGCTGATCTTGTATTCCAGCGCGAAACCGTTGCCGCCGTGAATCTGGAGCCCGTTGTCGGCGGCGGCCCAAGCGACCCGCGCGCCGAGCAGTTTCGCCATGCCTGCTTCGACATCACAGCGCCGCCCGGCGTCTTTTTCAAAGGCGCTGTAATAGGTCAACTGACGCGCGACCATCAGTTCCACCGCCATCATCGCCAGCTTGCCCGACACGCGGGGGAAGTCGATCAGCGCCTTACCGAATTGCTTGCGGTCTTGGGCGTATTGCATCGAGATATCGAGCGCCGATTGCGCCACGCCGATGGCACGCGCAGCGGTTTGGATGCGGGCCGATTCAAACGTCTCCATCAGCTGTTTGAAGCCGCGCCCCTCTTCGCCGCCGAGCAGGTTCTCGCCCTTCACCTCAAAACCGTCGAAGCCAAGTTCGTATTCCTTCATGCCGCGGTAGCCGAGAACCTCAATCTCTCCACCGGTCATGCCGGGGGTGGGGAAGGGATTGGCATCGTCGCCGGGGGTCTTTTCGGCCAAGAACATCGACAGGCCACGGTGGTCTGTCGTTTCAGGGTCGGTCCGCGCCAGCAGTGTCATCACATGGGTGCGCGCGGCATGGGTGATCCAAGTCTTGTTGCCGGTGACCTTGTAGTCGTCCCCGTCCTTCACCGCACGGGTGCGCAGGCTGCCGAGGTCCGACCCGGTGTTCGGCTCGGTGAAAACGGCCGTGGGCAAAGTCTCGGCGCTGGCGATGCGGGGCAGCCATTTTTCTTTCTGCGCGTCGGTGCCGCCGCAGAGGATCAGTTCCGCCGCGATTTCCGACCGGGTGCCGAGCGAGCCGACACCGATATAGCCGCGCGACAGTTCTTCGCTGACCACACACATCGACGCTTTGGTCAGGCCCAGACCACCGTATTCTTCGGGAATGGTCAGGCCGAAAACACCCATTTCGGCCAATTCTTCGATCACCTCAATGGGGATCAATTCGTCTTTCAGATGCCAGTCATGGGCGAAGGGCTCGACCTTTTCGACCGCGTAGCGGCGGAACTGGTCGCGGATCATTTCAAGCTCTTCATCAAGCCCGCTGACGCCAAAGGTCACATCGGCGCTGCGCTCTTGCATCAGTTCCACCAGACGACTGCGCGCGGCTTGGGTGTTGCCGCTGCGGGTCAGGGTAGTGATCGACGGCGCGTCGAGCGTGGCCTCATCCTCGGCACTCAGCCCCAAATCTTGCAGGCGCAGTATCTCGCCTTGGTTCATTTGAATACCGCCGCGCATCTGGCAAAGGTATTCGCCAAAGCCGATCTGGTGCAGCAGTTGCTCAACCTCGCCAAAGCGCCCGTCATCCTGCAACCGTTCGGCCCAAAGCTGCATCTGTCGCAGCGCTTGGACATAGGTGGCGAGCCACGCGAGCCCGTGGGCGGCGGTCTGGTTGGCCTCGATCAGCTTGGCCGAAACGCGATCCCCCTCGCTTACCTGCGCACGGACGGCGGCGGTGGCGGTTTCCAGCAGCCGATCCAACGGCGGCAGCGCCGCGCCGGTGAGCCCGATCAGATCGTCGAGAATTACGCTATGCATCGTCATATCCTGACCATCATGTGCCATGAGCTGTCCTTTCTTGCTTGGGAAAGACATAGACCCTTCGCAGTCGCAGCACAACAAAGATACGTTTAACCGCAGCATTTTGTTTTAATCTTGCGCGCGTATTTTCGGCGTGCAGCTGCCAGAGGGGGTGCTATGTAGCGGTATGGACAGTATTTTCCCCTTTCTCACCCCGTTCAGATTCTATGCTGCACTTGCAATCGGCCTCTGTGGCGGGTTCGTGAAGGGCGTTGTCGGATTTGCCCTGCCGCTCGTGCTGATTTCTGGTCTCACGACTTTTATGGCGCCTGAATTGGCGCTGGCGGGGCTGATTCTGCCGACGGTGCTGGCCAATGCGTTTCAAGCGCTGCGGCAGGGGCCGCAGGCGGCGCTGCGCTCGATCCGGTTATTCTGGGTTTTCTTGGTTTGCGGCGGCGTGATGCTGGTGCTCTCCGCGCAGATGGTGCGGCTGGTGCCCGCGACGGTGATGCTCTTGATGATTGGTGTGCCGGTAGTGCTCTTCGCACTGCTGCAACTGTCCAAGCATAAATTCCACCTGCCGCAGCGCTCGGCCAAGGTTGAGGCGCTGGTGGGCGGTTTTGCCGGAGCCGTCGGAGGGATTTCGGGCATCTGGGGGCCGCCCACGGTGGCCTATCTCACCGCGCTCGGGACCGAGAAACATGACCAGATGCGAATCCAAGGTGTGATCTACGGGCTGGGCGCCGTGGCGCTTTTGGCGGCGCATATCGGCTCGGGGGTGCTGAATGCGCAGACATGGCCGTTTTCCGCGCTGTTGATCCTGCCGGTGATGCTGGGCGTCTGGCTGGGTAGCAAGGTGATGGACCGGGTGGACCCGGTGCTGTTCCGCAAGATGACATTGCTGGTGCTGATGGTGGCGGGGTTGAACTTGATCCGTCGGGCGATCTTCTGAGCGGGTACGGCACGGCCAGCTAACATCAGCCTTTCGCAATGGGTTGGCGATCTGGCAAGGTTTGGCCCGCGCTAGGCAGTGCACATCGTGGGCGCGGCATAGTGGCAAGAGGCGAGACAGATCGCCGACCAGTAGGCAGGGTTGGCCTATAGGTTTTGATCGCAAAGCATCGTTTTCAGCTGGGATATAGTCGTATCGTTTGTGGGGGTTGTTGCGCTAGCGCTCTCATCGCTTCTTCGAAGCGACTGTCGCGCGACACCTTTTGCTTTGCAAAAGGCTTGGTGGAGCCTAGCGGGATCGAACCGCTGACTCAGAGTAGCCGCGAAGCGGATGCGCGTCAGTCAGCCCCTCTATCGGGTGATACTTATCTTATATCTGAAAGGGGGATGATGGTGGAGCCTAGCGGGATCGAACCGCTGACCTCCTGCATGCCATGCAGGCGCTCTCCCAGCTGAGCTAAGGCCCCATCGTGGATCATGTGATCCGGGTCGTTCTGTGCCGCTAATTAGGCGCTGGCGGAGGCGGGATCAAGCGGAAAATTGACCCCGCCGCCGATTAATTAGTCCTCGTCGTCCGAGGCCACATCGGCCAAATCGTCGAGCGGAACTGTATCGTCATCATCGTCGTCGTCATCAAGGATGTCATCGTCCAGATCCACGTCGACCGCGTCATCGTCATCGACCAACGATTCGTCGTTCGCCTTGTCGCCCTTCTTGGCTTTGGCTGTGACCGCATCCTCGGCATCCGCCGCGATCATCCGCGACTTGGAGTTGTCGACCTCGACCTCTTCGCCCGTGTAGGGGCTGATGATCGGATTCTTATTGAGGTCATAGAAGCGCTTGCCCGTAGTGGGGCACAGGCGCTTGGTTCCCCATTCTTCGTTGGGCATGAAACACCCCTTTATAATATTGCTGTTGCGTGTAGATGATTCCGGCCAAGTGCCATATGAGGGGGGCACTGTCAAAGGCTTTGGCCTCTATCTAGGGACGTTGCTCCGGTAATGAAAGACCCTGTGCTGCCCGGCAACCCGCCGATTCCGCTGATCCTGCGCCGTTCGGCGCGCGCGCGACGCATCTCTTTGCGGATCTCGCAGTTGGACGGGCGGGTCACCCTGACCATGCCCAAACGTCTGGCCGAGCGTGAGGCTTTGGCCTTTGCCGAGACCAAACAGGACTGGATTCGCCAGCATCTCGCCGCGCGGGGCGAGGATGTGATCGTGGCGCCGGGGGCTGAGCTGCCGGTGGGCGGCAAGGTGCTGCGGGTGCGCGGCGGGCAGGGGGCTACCGTACAAGGGAGGGGCGTGCGGATCGGCCCCGAAGAAATCTTCGTGCCCGGCCCGGAGGAGAGCATCGGCAAACGTCTTGCGGCGCATCTGCGCGAAGTGGCCCGCGACCGCCTCGCCGGGGCCTGTGACGACTATGCCGCCCTGCTGGGCAGGCCCTATGCCCGGATCACCCTGCGCGACACGCGCTCTCGCTGGGGGTCTTGCACCAGTGATGGCGGGCTGATGTTCTCGTGGCGGCTGATCATGACCCCGCCCGAGGTGCTGGATTATGTCGCCGCCCATGAGGTCGCGCATCTGGCGCAGATGAACCACTCGCCCGCCTTCTGGGCCGAGGTCACGCGGATATACGGTGATTATCAGGCCCCCCGCCAATGGCTGCGCGACCATGGCGGCGGGCTGCATCGCTACCGATTCTAGGGCAGGGCCGCAAAGCGTGCTTTCAGCAGCGCTTCGGCATATTCATCCTCGGCCGTGCTGTCATGCACCACGCCACCACCGACATTCAGCCGCAACCGCCCATCGGCGTGGCAGGTCGCCGTGCGGATCGCCACGTTGAACTGCATGGCCCCCGTGGGGGCGATCCAGCCCACCGCCCCGCAATAGGCATCGCGCGGCGCGGGCTCTAGCGCGCACAGGATCTGCATGGCGCGAATTTTCGGCGCGCCGGTGATAGAGCCACAGGGGAAAAGCGCGTGGAAGATCTCGGCCAGACGCTTGCCCGGCAAGACCTGCGCCGTGATCCGCGAGGTCATCTGGTGCAGGGTCTCATAGGTTTCGATCTCGAATAGTTTCGGCACCTCGACACTGCCCACTTCGGCAATCCGACTGATGTCATTGCGCAGCAGGTCCACGATCATCAGGTTCTCGGCCATGTTCTTTTCCGACGCGGCAAGGTCGGCGCGAAGCCTGGCATCTTCATGGGCATCCAGCCCCCGTCGCGCGGTGCCCTTCATCGGGCGCGCGGTCAGATGCCCCTCTGCGGTCAGCGCAAAGAACAACTCGGGCGAGCGTGACAGCAGCACCGGGCCGCCAAGATCGACGAAGGCCCCATGTTCCACCGTCTGGCGCTGCCGCAGCCGGGCATAGAGGGCGGCAGGCGTGCCGCTATAACGCCCCTCCATCCCAAAGGTCAGATTGGCCTGATAGATGTCCCCGGCTGTGATGAAGTCCTGCACCTGCGCAAAGGCGGCCTCATACTGGGCAAAGTCCCAGTCCGGTGTCAGCTCAGAAAGGCTCGCATCCCCCGCCGCGTCCGCGAAACGGTGCGCCTCGGGCGCATCAAACACCCCGAAACGCAGCAAGGGCAGCCCGCGCTCCGCAGGCATCAGGTCGCGCAGCTTACCAGAGCCGAGGTAGCCCAGCTCATAACTCGCATAGCCAGCAAGCCACGCGCCTCCCGCCTGTGCCGCCTCAAGGGCTGCAAAGGCTTCGGGCACCTCCGCGGGGGTCTGGGCACTGATGATCCGCTGGGGCGCGTGAAAACCCGTGCCGCTTCCCAGCGGGCCAGTGTCAAAGAGGACGCAAGGGCCAGCCATGCCGCGCCTTAAAAGTCCGCAGGCACGCGCATGTCGCGCAGCGGGCGGACGATATCGATGGATTCTTGATAGATCGGATGCGCCTTATAGGCGGCCAGCGCCTCGGCGTCGGGGAATTCGGCATAGACAACCACATCCACATCGCCCGAAAGCGCATCGACACGGGTGTTTTCGCAGATCTCGAAGGTTGTCGAATGCGGGATGTCGGCCAGTTTCCAAAGCCCCGCCACGATCGTGGGCAAGTCTTTGGGGTCTTTGGCCGAGAAAAAGACCACGTGACGGATGAAGTTTCGTTTGGTCAAGGCGCGTCTCCTTTGGCGGTTTTATCCCCGATAAATCGCCGCAGGGCCCGGGACAACGGGTGATCGTGCTCAGCGCCGCAAAATGCCGCGCTTGACGGGTGGCCAATTTGTGATCACAACCGCATCATGAACCTCAGCCCCCGCCCTGTCGAGGCCACACCACTGGCCCATGATCGTGTCTACCGCCGCATGCGCGCGCGGATCATGCACGGCGATCTGCCGCCCGGTCACGCGCTGACCCTGCGCGGCATCGGCAAGGAATATGAGGTCTCCATGACGCCCGCGCGCGAAGCGGTGCGGCGTTTGGCGGCCGAAGGCGCACTGACAATGTCGGCCTCTGGGCGCATCTCCACCCCCGAACTCAGCAACGAACGGATTGAGGAATTGGCTGCCCTACGCGCGCTTTTAGAGGTCGAACTCGCCTCTCGCGCCTTGCCGCGCGCACATATGGCGCTGATCGAGCGGATGCAGGCCATCAACACCAATATCGCCGAGGCCGTGGCCCACCGGGATGCTGTCAGCTATATCCGCACCAACCTCGAATTTCACCGAACGCTTTATCTGCGCGCCCAAGCGCCTGCCATGCTCGCCATGGCAGAAACGGTCTGGCTGCAACTCGGGCCTACCATGCGGGCGCTCTATGGCCGCCTGCGCCGGACCGAGCCGCCGCATTTCCACCGGCTGATCATCGCCGCCCTGCGCGCCGGGGATGAGCCGGGGCTGCGGCTGGCGGTGCGCTCCGATGTCACCCAAGGTCTGCGGATGCTGGCCAGTTAACTGCTGGCCTCATGTTCAGCTCGCCGCGCCCTCTTTTGGGCGCGCGATAGGTTCGATCATCCAATGCGTGCCAGTGGAGAGGATGCAGCTCATGCCATCAGCCCTGCTTACTAGCACGGTAAAGCTGCCGCTTTCAGCCGAGGCAAAAACTTCGATCAGCGCGTTCGGGTTTTGAAGGCCTCGCGCCGAAAGGGTCTCGCCATAGGCGGCTTCCAATTGCGCAGCGAGCGCCGCACGCGGGGCGCAGGCCAAAGCCTGAGCCCAAGCCGGTGGCCCGGTGCAGGCCATACCAAAGAGCAGGGCGGCGGTGAGAATACGCTTATACATGACAGGCTCCCTTCTGATGTGACCAACAAGGGCATCTAGCGGCACAGGGGTGTCGCAGACGCCCTGTACATTTAATATCGGGTGCATTGGGGCCGCTTGCAAATCACACCGGCTCACATATGCGGCGCTTGACAGACGCGCGGCGCGGAGGCACCTAGGCTTCATGGAACAGACCTGCTTCACAACAGTCTATTATCCCCGCTCCTAACCGGCGCGGCACCTATCCCCATATCCACAAGCCGCCACAGCGCGGCTTTGCTTGTCTCCCTGTGGCAATCACAGAAAGAGACGACATGCCCCCTATTCGCCCCGTTCAAAAATCCGATCTACCAATGGTGCTTGATCTGGCTCACGCACTGGCGGCCTACCACGGTGACACCGCAACACTCACGCTGGCAGCGCTGGAACGTGACTGCCTTGGCCCGACGCCTTGGCTGACACTCTCGGTGGCCGAAGGCGCAACCGGGCTGCATGGCTATGCCGCGCTCTGCCCGCAGATGCAGTTGCAATTCGGCGCAAGGGGGATGGATCTGCACCATCTCTTTGTCTGCGACACCGCGCGCGGGCGCGGCATCGGCAAAGCACTGGTGGAGGCCGCGCTGGAGCACGCGAAGGCGCGGGGCTGCAGCTATATGACCGTAGGCACGGATGCAAAAAACCAGCGCGCGCAAGGTTTCTACCGCGCCGCCGGTTTCGATCAAATCACGCCTGATCCGCGTTTTCGGCGGCGGCTGACTTAGGCCGCCAGCCCTTTGCGCCCCATCTCAAGGAACTTGGTCCGGCGGTCTTTGATCAAGGTCTTGCCGTCCTTGCCGTCGAGTTCCTTGAGCATGGCTTCGATCGACTTGCCCACCGCCTTGATCGACTCTTCGGCATGACGATGCGCGCCGCCCATCGGTTCCGGAATGATCCGGTCGATCACGCCCAATGTCTTGAGCTCATCCGCCGTCAAACGCATCTGTTCGGCGGCTTCGCGCATCTTCTCGCTGTCTTTCCACAGGATCGACGCACAGCCTTCGGGCGTGATGACCGAATAAACCGAATGCTCCAACATCGCGACGCGGTTCGCCGTGGCAAAAGCCACCGCCCCGCCAGAGCCGCCTTCACCGACGATCACACTAATCAGCGGCACGCCGATCTGCAGGCATTTCTCTGTCGAGCGGGCAATCGCTTCAGACTGGCCGCGCTCCTCTGCACCCTTACCGGGATAGGCCCCGGGCGTGTCGACGATGGTGACCACGGGCAGGTTGAACTTGTCGGCCAGTTCCATCAGCCGCACGGCCTTGCGATAACCCTCAGGCCGCGCCATGCCGAAATTGCGCTCGATCCGGCTCTTGGTGTCATTGCCCTTCTCATGGCCAATCACGACCACCGGCGTATCGTGAAACCGCGCCAGCCCGCCCATGACGGCCAGATCATCGGCGAAATTTCGGTCGCCTGCCAGCGGTGTGAATTCCGTGAAAAGCGCTTCGATATAGTCTTTGCAATGCGGCCGCTCTGGATGACGCGCCACCTGACATTTGCGCCAAGGCGTCAATGAGCCATAAAGGTCTTCGAGCATCCCCGCGGCTTTTTTATCCAGCGCGCGGGCCTCATCGGTGATGTCCATTTCTTCGTTGGACCGGGCCAGCGCCCGCAGCTCTTCCGCCTTGCCTTCGATCTCGGCCAGCGGTTTTTCGAAATCCAAATATTGGGTCATTGCATGCTCCGGCTTGTTGCCCTGTTATATGGAGCGCAACGCGCCGGTTTGCAACGCGGGTTTGAAAGGCAGGCAGGCCCACGCCCTTACCTCTTCATCCTTTCTTAAATACCCGCGGGGGTCCGGGGGCAGGGCCCCCGGCGATCTGCCGCAGGCGCTTAGCTCCCGGCGATCATCTCGGACTGCCGCACAACAACCTCAGCCTGTTTGATGCTGGCGATGTCCACCAGACGCCCCTTGTAAACGGTCGCCCCTTCGCCCTTCGCCTTGGCCTCTTCCATCGCCGCCAGAATCTCCCGCGCCTCGGTCACGGCCTCTTCGGAAGGGGTGAAAACCTCGTTGCTCAGCGCCACCTGTTTGGGGTGGATCGCCCATTTGCCCACCATCCCCAAGGTGGCCGAGCGCTGCGCCTGTGCGCGGAAACCTTCGTCATCAGAGAAATCCCCGAAAGGCCCATCGACCGGCAGCACGCCATGGGTGCGACAAGCGGCGACGATGGCGGCCTGCGCCCAGTGCCACGGGTCGGACCAGTGTTTCTGCTCACCGCGCTGCATGTAGTAATTTTCCTGCGTACCGCCGATCCCGGTGGTCTGCATGCCCATGGAGGCTGCGAAATCCGCCGCTCCCAGCGACATGGCCTGCAAACGCGGAGAAGACGCGGCGATCTCTTCCACATGGGCGATACCGGCAGCGGATTCGATGATGACTTCAAAGCTGATCTTCTTCTCTCGCCCCTCGGCGGTCTCGACCGCGGTCACCAGCGCATCGACCGCATAGACATCCGCCGCACAGCCCACTTTCGGGATCATGATTTGGTCGAGCCGCGGCCCGGCCTGCTCCAGCAGGTCCACCACGTCACGATACCAATAGGGCGTGTCCAACCCGTTGATCCGCACCGAAAGTGTCTTCTTGCCCCAGTCGATCTCGGAAATCGCCTTGATGATATTGGCGCGGGCGCTGTCTTTGTCCGAGGGGGCCACGCTGTCTTCGAGGTCGAGGTTGATCACATCGGCATCCGAAGCTGCCATCTTTTCAAAGATCGCCGGACGGGAGCCGGGGCCGAACAATTGGCAGCGGTTCGGGCGAGCAGGGGCGGCAGGCTGAATGCGGAAGCTCATGGGGCACCTATAGGTAATAAAGTTTCATCACGTGTCTTCATTCTGGTATGAAATTGCGCCGCCAATCGCAAGGAGGTTTTCGCAGTCGCAGCATTTCGATGATTTTTGTGGCCTCACGGCGCAGCGCACGAATTTTGCGCAGCCAACGGTAATTTGCGGGAAATGCTGCGCATTTGCATGCAGATGCGTCGACAACGCCACGCACTTGCGTATTCTCGCGCGCAATATGCGGACAAATTCAATGCCGGAGGCCTGCCATGATCAAAACCCCTTATCTGCTGTTTTTGGGCGACGCGCCCGATGCCCTGTCTGCCAAGGTTGCCCAAGGCATCAAAGACTGGCGCCCCGACAACGCGGTCGGCCAGTTCCGCATGGACGGCTGCAAGGCCGATCTCGGTCTGCAAGACATGACTTTGGCCGAAGCGCGTGATGCAGGGGCAGAGACTTTGGTCATTGGCGTCGCTAATCGCGGCGGCAAAATAAGCGCGGCATGGAAAGAGGTGCTGATTGAGGCGTCGAACATGGGTTTCGATATCGCATCGGGACTGCACAACCTGTTGCGCGATGAGGCCGATCTTGTTGCGGCAAGCGCAGCCAACGGCACCACCCTGCATGACGTGCGCGTGCCGAGCGTGGAATACCCCATCGCCGACGGTAAAAAACGAAGCGGCAAGCGGGTCTTGGCCGTGGGTACCGATTGCTCGGTCGGCAAGATGTACACGGCCTTGGCACTGGATGATGCGATGCGCGAAAAGGGCATGAAAAGCACCTTCCGCGCCACCGGCCAGACCGGCATTCTGATCACCGGCGAAGGCGTGCCCTTGGATGCTGTGATCGCCGATTTCATGGCCGGGTCGGTGGAATACCTTACGCCTGACAATGATGACGACCATTGGGATATCATCGAAGGGCAGGGCAGCCTGTTCCATGTCTCCTACTCCGGCGTGACCATGGCGCTGATCCACGGCGGCCAGCCCGACGCGCTGATCCTCTGCCATGAGCCGACCCGGACCCATATGCGCGGCCTGCCGGACTATTCCCTGCCCAGCTTGGAAGCGGTGCGCGACATGGCGTTGACGCTGGCAAAGGTGGCGAACGCCGCCTGTCAGGTCGTCGGCATTTCGATCAACACCTACCACATGTCCGAAGCCGAGGCGGATGCCTATCTGGCCGAGGTCGAAGAACGTCTTGGCCTGCCTGCGGTCGATCCCTTCCGCCAAGGGGCGGCGCGACTGGCCGATGCGCTGGCGGCGCTGTGACCATGCAGATCGACGTTACCGCAGATACATTCAAACTGGCGCAAGTCTTTACCATTAGCCGTGGTTCACGGACTGAGGCCAAAGTGCTGACCGTCCGCGTGACCGAAGGCGGCGTCACCGGCTGGGGCGAATGCGTGCCCTACGCCCGCTATGAGGAAACCCTCGAATCCGTCACGGCTGAGATAAACGGCCTGCCCGGCGATATCACCCGCCAAGCGCTCTATGATCTTCTGCCGGCGGGTGCTGCCCGTAATGCAGTGGACTGCGCGCTATGGGATCTGGAGGCCAAGCGCGCCGGGAAGCGGGTTTGGGAACTGGCCGGGCTGACCGCGCCAGGGCCGGAAGTCACGGCCTATACGCTGTCACTGGACGCGCCCGAAGCGATGCGTGCGCAGGCGGCGAAGCACAGCCATCGACCGCTCTTGAAGATCAAGCTCGGCACCCCCGACGACATGCCCCGGCTCGAAGCCGTGCGCGCAGGTGCGCCCGATGCCACGATCATCATCGATGCAAATGAGGGTTGGTCGGCTGAGGTCTATGCCGACCTTGCGCCCCATCTGGTGCGCCTTGGTGTAGCACTGGTGGAGCAACCCTTGCCCGCAGGCGAAGATGACGCGCTCTTGGGGATGGACCGCCCCGTTCCGGTCTGTGCGGATGAGAGCTGCCATGACCGTGCCAGCCTGCCCGGCCTCAAGGGCAAATACGATGTGGTGAACATCAAGCTCGACAAGACCGGTGGGCTGACCGAAGCACTGGCGCTGCGTGATGCGGCACTTGCCGAAGGGTTTGACGTGATGGTCGGCTGCATGGTCGGATCGTCGCTGGCGATGGCCCCGGCGACGCTGGTCGCCCAAGGCGCAAAGGTCGTGGACCTTGACGGCCCGCTGCTTCTGGCCGAAGACCGCGAGAATGCTTTGAAATTCGACGGCGCGGGCGTGCATCCCCCCGTGGCCGCGCTCTGGGGGTGACCATGCGAACTGTCTATGTAAACGGCGAATACCTGCCCGAGGATCAGGCCAAGGTCTCGATCTTTGATCGGGGGTTTCTGATGGCCGATGGGGTCTATGAGGTGACGAGCGTGCTGGATGGCAAGCTGATCGCTTTCGACGGCCATGCCGAACGGTTGACCCGCTCGATGAACGAGCTCGACATGCGCGCGCCTGCGACAACCGAGGAGCTGCTGGAGATTCACCGCGAGCTGGTGCGGCTGAACGAGATCAAAGACGGGCTGATTTACCTTCAGGTCACGCGGGGGTCGGACGGCGACCGCGATTTCGCCTTTCCCGATCCCGAGACCACCGCGCCGTCGCTGGTGCTGTTTACACAGTCGAAACCGGGTCTGGCCGACAACCCTGCCGCCCGTGATGGCATCCGCGTCATCAGCATCGAAGACATCCGCTGGGGCCGTCGTGATATTAAAACGGTGCAGCTTCTCTACCCGTCGATGGGCAAGATGATGGCCAAGAAGGCGGGTGTCGAAGACGCGTGGATGGTCGAAGACGGTTTCGTCACCGAAGGCACCTCGAACAACGCCTATATCGTTAAAGACGGCAAGATCGTCACGCGCGAGACCTCCAGCGATATCCTGCACGGCATCACCCGCAAGGCGGTGCTGGAACTGGCCCGTGAGGCGCAGATGCAGGTCGAAGAACGCAACTTTACCATCGAAGAGGCGCAGCAGGCGGATGAGGCGTTTGTGACCTCGGCCAGCGCTTTCGTGACGCCCGTGGTAGAGATTGACGGCACCAAGATCGGCAGCGGCACGCCGGGCAAATTGGCGCCCCGTCTGCGCGAAATCTATCTGGAAGAGATGCGCAAAACCGCGATCTGACGCTCAGAACCGCGATAAAACCAGCCCCGCCGCCACCAGCGCGGCGGCGGCGATGCGGGTGGGGGTGATGGCCTGCACCGTCAGGCCCAAAAGCCCCGTCGCATCGATGACCAGCGCCGCGCTTAGCTGGCCGAGGATCAGGGCTGAGATCACCGTCAGCGCGCCCAACGTCGGGATCGCCCAAAGCACTGACCAGACGTAGAACGCCCCCAGCACACCACCCAGCAGCAAGACCGGCGAAGCCGAAGCCGCGCGGGGCAGGGCGCCCAACTCGCCCCGCAGTAGCAAGACCCCCAGTAGGATTGCGAAACCCACGCCAAAGGACACCGCCGCCGCAGCGACCCCGCTGCCGATGTTACGGCCCAAGGCGGCATTGATCGGCGTTTGCAAGGCCACGGCGGCCCCGGCGATGGCCACGACGATAAGGGCAAGGATGGGGGTGTTCATGACGGCTCCGCTCTGCTTGGCCCCAGCATGAGAAATGTCCCGCCGGGCGCAAGGGCTTTCGCAGCCACGGGCCGCGCGGCTAGACTGATGCAAAGAGGAGGCCGCAATGCGCAACGAGATTGACCGGGCAGAGATGAAAGCCGCCGTCGGGCGCGAATTGGGCGTCTCACCATGGTTCATGATGGATCAGGCGCGGATCGACGCTTTTGCCGAAGTGACCGAGGACCATCAGTTTATCCATGTAGATCCGGTCCGCGCGGCGGAAACGGATTTCGGCGGCACTGTGGCGCATGGGATGCTGACACTGTCGATGATGTCGGGCATGGCCTATGGCGCGCTGCCGGTGATGGCGGGGGCAAAGGCGTCGATCAACTACGGGTTCGACAGCGTGCGTTTCATCACGCCTGTGCATTCTGGCAAGCGGATCCGGGGGCGGTTTGCTTTGGCAGAGGCGCAGACGCGGGGGCGCGGCAATCTGATGACCCGCTTCGCCGCGACGGTTGAGATTGAGGGGGCAGAGCGCCCGGCGCTTAAGGCCGATTGGCTGGTGCTCTACATGTTTTGAGTGGCCCCCTTCGGGGCGGTGGGGGCGAAGCTCAGCGATGCAGGCGAAAAGGGCAGGCATAGGGGCACCGAAAAGAAAGCCCCAAATGCCTGCCCGATTGACGGTTTCACTCACGCCGCGCAGGTCGTGAGTGTTGCGCGATCATGGTCAATGCTGCTCTTTGGCGGTGCATTGTTTCGGATCGAAGAGCTGTTAGCCTTTGCCGACATTCTCTTCAAACGCCGTTTTGAACGCCTCTTTCTGGCTGTCTTTCGCTTCGGTCTGATAGTTGGCTTTCCACGCGTCCATGGTCATCCCGTAGAAACGCTCGCGCGCCTCGTCTTTGCCCATATCGATGCCGCGCTCGTTGGCGGCCTCTTGATACCAGCGCGACAGGCAGTTGCGGCAAAATCCGGCGAGGTTCATCATGTCGATGTTCTGCACATCGGTCCGGTCTTCCATCAGGTGTTTCTGCAACCGGCGAAAGGCGGCGGCTTGCAGTTCGATCTCTTGTTGGCTGGGCATGACAGCTTCCTTCTCATATCACTGGACGGCACCGCGAGGGGCCGTCATTCTGATGAAACCTTTGACAGGCACTCATGGGGGCGCTAGGCCACCGGATAGGCAATGTTATCGTTAACATTCGCTTTGGGGACATAGGACACGAAGGAACAGATATGAGACGTTTGCGCAATGTAAAGATCGTGGCCACACTCGGGCCGGCCTCCGAAACCCGAGAGGTGATCGCGGCATTGCACAACGCCGGTGCAGATGTTTTCCGGCTCAACATGAGCCACGGCAGCCATGAAGAGATCCGCGAAAAGCACCGTATCATCCGCGAGATCGAGAAAGAGACCGGCGGCGCGATTGGCATTTTGGCTGACCTACAGGGGCCGAAGCTGCGCGTGGGCGTCTTCGAGGGCGATGGCCCGACCTTGGAAGAGGGGGCGTCCTTCCGGCTTGATCTTGATGAGGCGCCAGGCGATGCGGCCCGTGTTTGCCTGCCCCATCCCGAAATTTTCGCAGCCCTTGAGCCGGGCGCGAGCCTGTTGGTGAATGACGGTAAAATCCGTCTGAAGGTGCGCGACTGCGGCCCTGATTTTGCCGATTGCGAAGTCGTGACGGGCGGTGTGATCTCGAACCGCAAGGGCGTGAACGTGCCCGACGTGCTGCTGCCGCTTGCCGCCCTGTCCGAGAAGGACCGCGCCGATCTGGAATTCGTGTGCGAGTTGGGGGTCGATTGGCTCGCCCTCAGCTTTGTCCAGCGGCCCGAGGATGTGACCGAGGCGCGCGATCTGGTCAAAGGCCGGGCGGCGATCCTGTCGAAAATCGAAAAGCCCGCCGCGGTGGAGCGTTTCGAGGCGATCTTGGATGTCAGCGATGGCATCATGGTGGCACGCGGCGATCTGGGCGTGGAGCTGCCCGTGCAGAACGTGCCGCCGATCCAGAAGCGTCTGGTGCGCAAATGCCGGGCGGCAGCCAAGCCGGTGATCGTGGCGACTCAGATGCTCGAATCGATGATCGAAAGCCCGATGCCGACCCGCGCCGAAGTGTCGGACGTGGCCACGGCGATCTACGAAGGCGCGGATGCGGTGATGTTGAGTGCGGAATCAGCCGCCGGGGATTACCCGCTGGAGGCCGTGGCGACGATGGATAATGTCGCCCAAGAGGTCGAGGCCGATCCGACCTATACGCAGATCATCGAATCTTCGCGTACTGCGGACCGTACCACCGTGGCCGACGGAATCGTCGCCGCCGCGCGTGAGATTGCTGAGACGACGGACATCAAGGCGATCTGCTGTTTCACCCAGTCGGGCACCACCGCGCTGCTGACCGCGCGCGAACGCCCCCGCGTGCCGATCATCGCGCTGTCGCCTTTGGTCAATACCGCGCGCCGTCTGGCGCTCAGCTGGGGCACGAATTGCATCATCACCGATGGGCATGACCGGTTCAAACTAGCCGTCCTCAGCGCCGCGCGGGCAGCATTGTCAGAGGGCTACGCCGGGCCGGAGGATCATATCGTGGTGACAGCCGGTGTGCCTTTCAACGTGCCGGGCAGCACCAATATTCTGCGCGTGGCGCCATGTGACGAACGTTTGATTTACGCCTCCGATCCGGAGTAGCCTTTCCTCAACTAGGGGGATGTTGCGTGTGAACTCTGACTTGGCAATGGTGGTTGGCATCGTTCTGGCGGTGCTGTCGATCCCTTCGATCCTCTCTGCGGTGACCGACCGTCGGTCGCCGCGCGCCTCGGCCATCACGATCTTGATTGCTGCAGGGCTAATCGTCTTTGCCCTGCAGAAAAATCCGGGGCGCTATTCCTTCGAGACGCTGCCGGATGTCTTCGTTTCCGTGGCGGCGGACCTGTTGCCTTAAGCGCGTCCACAGCGCTGCTCAAAACCTCTTGCATCCTTGCCCGAGCGCGCCTATACGGCGCATCTTAGCCTGCACGACCGGCCTCAAGTGGCATGCCGAGTCGTGTTTATACCGAACTCAAAAGACGGAGACGGAAATGCCCAAGATGAAGACGAAATCGAGCGCCAAAAAGCGCTTTAAGGTCTCGGCGACTGGTAAGGTCATCGGCAGCCAAGCTGGCAAACAGCACGGTATGATCAAGCGGACCAACAAGTTCATCCGTAACGCACGCGGCACGACAACACTGTCCGAGCCCGATGCAAAGATCATCAAGGGCTTCATGCCCTACGCCCGCTGATATAGGAGTACCGAGATGTCCCGAGTTAAAGGTGGTACAGTCACCCACGCGCGTCACAAGAAGATCATCAAAGCCGCAAAAGGCTATTATGGTCGGCGCAAGAACGTCTTCAAGGTCGCCACACAGGCGGTCGACAAGGCTAACCAATATGCAACCCGTGACCGCAAGAACCGCAAGCGCAACTTCCGCGCTCTGTGGATCCAGCGGATCAACGCCGCCGTGCGGAGCCATGACGAAGCGCTGACATACAGCCGCTTCATCAACGGTCTGTCGCTGGCAGGTATCGAAGTGGACCGTAAGGTTCTGGCCGATCTGGCCGTGCATGAGCCCGAAGCCTTTGGCGCGATCGTCAAACAGGCGCAGGACGCACTGGCAGCCTAAGCTGACCTTGCATTGAGTTTTAGAAAGCCCCGCCCCACGGCGGGGCTTTTTGCGTTTGGGCAGACGCAGAAGGACCGAAGGGGATCCTCAAGAAAATGTCATTGAACTGCCCCAAGAGCCATCTGTTGTGCCAGCAGGACACATTCAGGAAGGAAGACATTCAATGACACTTTCCCTACGCCAACTGCTAACCGGTGCCGCGATTGGCGCGCTGGTGCCCGCGGCCGCCTTTGCTGAGGCGCATGCCGATAAAGACAAAGTCGTGCTACAGGCGCAGACGCAGGAGTTTATCGACAGCCTTGAAGGCTCGACCCCCATCAACGAGCTATCGCCGGAAGAGGCGCGGCAAGTCTTGATCAACACGCAGACAAAGGCAGATGTCGAGATGCCCGATGCCTCGGTCGAGAAAATGACACTGGAAGTTGGCCCGACCGGGCAGATGGATGTGGTCGTGGTAAAGCCCGCGGATGCCGGTGATGAAGCCTTGCCGGGCGTGCTTTACTTCCACGGTGGCGGCTGGATCCTGGGTAATTTTACGACCCATGAGCGCATGATCCGTGAGCTGGCAAACCAGACAGGCGCGGTCTATGTCTTTGTCGACTACGCCCCGGCGCCCGAGCAGAAGCACCCCGTGCAGCTTGAGCAGGATTTCGCGGTGCTGAAACATGTTGCAGAGAATGCCGCTGATTTCGGTATTGATCCCAACCAATTGGCTTTGGCGGGCGATTCCGTTGGCGGTCAGATGGTCGCTGTCGTGGCGCAGATGGCAAAAGAGCAGGGCGGCCCGAACCTCGACGCGCTGGCGATGATCTACCCGGTTACCACCGCTGATCTGACAAGTGGCTCTTACGAGGAATTCGCTGATGGCCCGTGGTTGACCAAAGCCTCGATGGAGTGGTTCTGGAACGCCTATCTGCCTGAGGACGCCGATCCCATGGATCCGATGATCTCTCCGTTGAACTATGACACCGAAGCGTTGGCCGATCTGCCGCCTTCGCTCGTGATCACGGGCGCAAACGATGTGTTGCGCGACGAAGGGGAAGCCTTTGCGGCCAAGCTGGTCAAAGCGGGCGTGGAGACCGAGGGCACGCGCTATGATTTCTCGATCCACGACTTTGCCATGCTCAACCCCATTGCGGGTACCCCCGCGCCCGAAGCGGCGCTTGAGCAGGTGTCTGGCTTTTTGAAAGACCACTTTTCGAAGTAAATCACCTCAATACCAAGCGAAAGCCCCGCCTATCGGCGGGGCTTTTTGCGTATCAGGTAGCTGCTTAATGTTGCCTTAATAAACCCTCGCCATGGCCATGCTCCTACCCCACCTTATGGACAATGTGGCTTAACGATAGGCCATTGTGCAGAGATCCTGCGCGGGTGGCGTGGCAATTTATGCCGTTGGTCGGCAGGTTATTTGAAAAAGGTGGGGACGTTTATGCCCGGGATTGTAATCAACAGGTTGGACGAAGACCCCCATGAAACGGTCCACGGCATTCGCGACGATACCAGTTCGCGCGGTGTCGATCTGGATGGGGCGCGGATCACGCTGACCTATGCGGATGGCACGACCGAGACGCTGACTTGGCACGCGACAGACCCTTATACGAATGGCGCGGCGGTTGGCGAGAACACGCAGATGTCCTTTGGCTATGACTGGCACCATCTAGAGACGACCAAACCGCTGGCTACTATGGAGATTGATCTCCAGCCCGCCAGTTCTGTTTTCGACACCACCATCGTCCCGGATGACGATCCGAATGGCGGTTCTACCCCCACCTCGCTAGAGGGGTTTCCCTTCCGGGTGAACGCAGACCCGCGGGATTTGGCCGGTGATCTTGAGGTGACCTACGCTGGCATCGTTAATCTGGCGGGCAGCCCGCCTGCGGGCGATCTTTTCACCACCATGACCGTTGATTTCTCTGGTCTGCCGGAGGGTGGGCTTGTCGGAAGTTTGAATTGGAAGTCCGACATAGACACGATGCGCGAGAAGGGGGATTTGGTCTCGACCGGTGTGGCCTGTTTCACGCGCGGTACCTTGATCACAACCGACCAGGGCGATTTGCCGGTCGAAACCTTGGCCCCCGGCGCGCGGGTGCTGACCCAAGGCAGTGGCTATCAAGAGCTTGTCGCCGCATTGCGCCGCCCTGTTGGGGCGCCGGAACTGGCGAAGAACCCGAAACTTTACCCCATTCGGATCACTGCTGGGGCATTGGGTGCGGGCCTGCCCAAACGCGACCTCATGGTGTCGCGGCAGCACCGCATGGTAGCGCGTTCGGGCATCGTGAAACGGATTTGCGGGGCCATGGCCGTGCTCGTCGCCGCCATTCGGCTGACCGAACTGCCGGGGGTGCATGTCGACGATAGCGTGGCGCAGGTGGAATATTTCCACCTGATCTTCAAGCATCACGAAGTCGTCTATGCCGAGGGCGCGCCGAGCGAGAGCTTCCTGCTGACCGCTGAGACGATCAGCACCCTAAGCCATGCGCAGCGCGAAGAATTCGCCACGCTCTTTCCCACCTTGGTCGCAGGCGACCGTTTCGGCGCAACCGCGCATCCGATCCCACCCGGGGAGGTGCAAAAACGGCTGATCGAAAAGCACAAGAAGAACGGGCGCGCGTTGCTATCGGTCTAACGTGTCGGGGTCATAGGGGTTCAGGCTGGCGGGGGTCAGGCTGATGCCGTCCTGCGCGGCCCGATGGGCGATCGCCTCCTCGCTGCGGCCCAGTTGTACGGCGATCACGGAGGGCGCTGTGCCCTCTGCCGCCAGAATGCGAAGCTGCTCAAGGTCTGCGGCGCTCCATGGGGCGCCGGTGCTGCGGTCATAATCTGCCATGTCGGAGGCTCCTTTCAGAGGTAAAACACGCCGCGACCACCGGCGGTTCCTCCGGGCGGGGAAGGGGCGCGGCTGCGCCCCCTCATGCCGTTACTTCAACAGTGCCAGCATCTCTTTCGCCGCTTCTTCCGAAGAGGCGGGGTTCTGGCCGGTGACCAGCTTGCCGTCGACCAGCACGTAAGACGCCCAATCGTCGCCCTTGCTGTAGTCGCCGCCGTTTTTCTTCAGCATATCTTCGACCAAGAAAGGCACCACATCGGTGAGGCCAACGCCTTCTTCTTCGGTGTTGGTAAAGCCGGTGACGCGCTTGCCAGAAACCAGCGGCTTGCCGTCATGTTCAGTGTCTCTGAACACGGCAGGCGCATGGCAGACGGCACCGACAGGGCGATCAGAAGCCCAGAAGGTCTCGATCAGGCGCTTGCTGTCGGCGTCATTGGCCAAATCCCACAGCGGGCCGTGGCCGCCGGGGTAGAAGATTGCGTCGAAGCCATCCGCATCCACATCGCCAAGCACTTTGGTCGAGGCGAGCGCCTTTTGCGCGGCGTCATCGTCTTTAAAGCGGCGGGTCGCGTCGGTCTGCGCGTCTTCGCTGTCGCTGTTGGGGTCAAGCGGCGGCTGGCCGCCCTTGGGCGAGGCGAGGGTCACATCGGCGCCCGCGTCTTTGAAGACGTAGTAGGGCGCGGCGAATTCTTCGAGCCAGAAGCCGGTCTTGTTGCCAGTGTCGCCCAGTTCGTCATGCGATGTCAGAACCATCAGGATTTTCATAGGTCTCTCCTTTCGGGGGAGTTTGGGCACGCCGCTGCCATGAGGGCGCGCCAGAGGGATGCGGCCTAACGCATGGCAGAGGTGGTGGTTCCCTCAGGCTGCCACAACCCCTACGGCTTGCATTCACAAGGCGGGAGGGCTAGCAGGACGGGGTATTATTCCAAGGGCCTGTCATGGACGATCTGAAGCAAAAGTACCTGAGCCAAATCGCCGATGCTGGCGACGAATCCGCGCTGGAAGACATCCGGCTGGCCGCCGTGGGCAAAAAGGGCGAAGTGGCCCTGAAGATGCGCGAGCTCGGCAAGATGACCCCCGAAGAACGGCAGGTCGCTGGCCCCGCGCTGAACGCGCTGAAGGATGAGATCAACTCGGCGCTGTCAGCCAAAAAGGCCGCGCTTGGTGATGCCGCGCTGGACGAGCGTCTGCGCAGCGAATGGCTCGACGTGACCCTGCCGACGCGGCACCAGCGTCAGGGCAGCATCCACCCGGTCAGCCAAGTGACCGAGGAGTTGACCGCGATCTTCGCAGAGATGGGTTTTTCCGTCGCCGAAGGCCCGCGCATCGACACCGATTGGTACAACTTCGACGCGCTGAACATCCCCGGCCACCACCCCGCGCGGGCCGAGATGGACACGTTTTACATGGCCCGTGCCGAGGGCGACGAGCGCGCCCCGCATGTGCTGCGCACCCACACCTCGCCTGTGCAGATCCGCACGATGGAGGCCGAAGGCGCGCCCCTGCGCATTATCTGCCCCGGCGGCGTCTACCGTGCTGATTACGACCAGACCCACACGCCGATGTTCCATCAGGTCGAAGGCTTGGCGATCGACAAAGACATCTCGATGGCGAACCTCAAGTGGACGCTTGAGGAGTTTTTCGCCGCGTTTTTCGAGATCGACGGCATCAAGACCCGCTTCCGCGCGTCGCACTTCCCCTTCACCGAGCCTTCGGCTGAGGTCGACATCCAGTGTTCTTGGGTCGACGGCCAGTTGCGCATCGGCGAGGGCGACGGCTGGATGGAAGTGCTGGGCTCCGGCATGGTGCACCCCAAGGTGTTGCAGGCGGGCGGGATCGACCCGAACGAATGGCAGGGCTTTGCCTTCGGCATGGGGATCGACCGGATCGCGATGCTGAAATACGGGATTCCGGATCTTCGTGCGTTCTTTGATTCAGATTTGCGCTGGTTGCGGCACTATGGGTTCGCGAGCTTGGATCAGCCGAATTTGCATGGTGGGTTGTCGCGGTAAATGGAAGGAAGGGACGCAGTTGCTTGGGTTAAAGAGATCTTGACCCTTAGCTCGCCGTTTGTGGCTGCTGCTATAGGCATTCTTTTGTTCTTCGCTAAAGCGGCACAACAACGGGCGGATGAACTTCGTAGGGAACGGCTCACAGTTTACAGACAATACCTCGTTGTTCTTCAGGAACACTCAAAGGAAGACTATGAAACTCCTGCTGACGCGGGCACATCTCTGATGGAAAAGCTATCTCCGCTACAAGATCAGATCGCGCTCATGGCCCCTGACGCCGTTGCTAAAGCATCATTGCGGCTAATTGGTAGCAATATAGGCGATCACCTTTGGACAGATGGGAAGAGGGTTCAGTATCTACATAAGCTCGGACGTAGGGCCACTAAAACTGAGAGTGAAGCTTATCTCGCAGCTACTGAGCCATTCAGGGCCGCACGAAGAAGTTTGCTTAAAGAAATGAGAAAAGACATCGTGCAGGGAACTGGCATTGATGGCTATTTGACCGATGTTGAGGAACTCAAACAATGAAATTTACTCTCTCCTGGCTCAAGGACCATCTCGACACCACGGCGTCGATTGATGAGATCACCTATGCCCTCACCGACCTCGGCCTCGAAGTCGAAGGCGTCGAGAACCCGGCGGCGAAGCTGGCCGATTTCACCCTCGGCTATGTCCAATCCGCCGAGAAACACCCCGATGCCGACCGGCTGAACGTCTGTCAGGTGGAAACCGACGAAGGCGTGATGCAGATCATCTGCGGCGCGCCCAATGCCCGCGCTGGCATCACCGTCGTCGTGGCCAAGCCGGGCGTCTATGTGCCGGGGATCGACACCACCATCGGCGTCGGCAAAATCCGCGGCGTTGAAAGCTTCGGCATGATGGCCTCCGAGCGCGAGATGGAGCTGAGCGAAGAGCATGACGGCATCATCGAGCTGCCCTCGGGCAAGCCCGGCGACCGTTTCATCGATTGGCTGGCCGAGAATGACCCCGCCAAAGTCGACCCGGTGATCGAGATCGCCATCACCCCCAACCGCCCCGATGCGCTCGGCGTGCGCGGCATTGCGCGTGACCTCGCTGCACGGGGTCTGGGCAAGCTGAAGCCGCGCGATTGCGATGCGGTCGAGGGCCGCTTTGCCTCGCCGATCAATGTCAGCATCGACGATGACACGCTCGACGGTTGCCCGGTGTTCTATGGCCGCGTGATCACGGGCGTGAAGAACGGCCCCAGCCCGGCGTGGCTGCAAGATTGCCTGCGCGCCATTGGGCTGCGTCCGATCTCTTTCCTCGTGGACGTGACCAACTTCTTCACCTTCGACCGCAACCGCCCGCTGCATGTCTTTGACGCCGATAAGGTCAAGGGCAACCTGCGCGTGCACCGTGCCAAGGGCGGCGAAGAGATCATGGCGCTGGATGAAAAGACCTATACCCTGCAAGCGGGCCAGATGGTCATTTCCGACGACAGCGGCGTAGAAAGCATCGCGGGCATCATGGGCGGCGAGGCCACAGGCGTGACCGAAGACACGGTCAACGTCTTTGTCGAAAGCGCCTATTGGGACCCGGTGCAGATCGCCTATGCGGGCCGCGCGCTCAAGATCAACTCGGACGCGCGCTACCGGTTCGAGCGCGGTGTGGACCCGGCCTTCACGCCCTACGGCATCGAACACGCCACGCGGATGATCCTCGATCACGCGGGCGGTGAGGCGTCTGAGGTTGTGGTCGCAGGCCAAGTGCCTGACACCAGTCGCGCCTACAAGCTGGACGCGGCCAAAGTGCAGTCGCTGGTCGGCATGACGATCCCCGAAAGCGACCAACGCCAGACGCTGACCGCGCTTGGCTTCCAACTCGACGGTGAGATGGCGCAGGTGCCAAGCTGGCGTCCTGACGTGCAGGGCGAGGCCGATCTGGTGGAAGAGGTCGCGCGGATTGCGTCGCTCACCAAGCTCGAAGGCAAGCCGCTGCCGCGTCTGACAACGGGCGTGCCGCGCCCCGTGCTCTCGCCCATGCAGCGCCGCGTGGTTACCGCCCGGCGCACGGCGGCAGCGCTCGGCTACAACGAATGTGTGTCTTACAGCTTCATCGACCAAGCCTCTGCCGCGCTGTTCGGCGGCGGTACGGATGAGACACGGCTGGAAAACCCGATCTCGTCGGACATGAGCCACATGCGCCCCGATCTGCTGCCCGGTCTGTTGCAGGCCGCGGCCCGCAATCAAGCGCGCGGCTTTGCTGATATGGCGCTGTTTGAGGTTGGTCCTGCCTTCTCAGGCGGTGAGCCGGGCGAAGAGCAGATCATGGTCAGCGGCCTGCTGGTGGGCCGTACCGGTCCGCGCGACGTGCATGGCGCGGCGCGGGCGGTGGATGTCTATGACGTCAAAGCCGATGCCGAAGCCGTGCTGGCGGCCATCGGCGCGCCCGCCAAGGTGCAGGTCCTGCGCGGCGCGGCGGATTGGTGGCATCCGGGCCGTCACGGCAAGGTCTGCCTTGGCCCGAAAAAGGTGCTCGGCATCTTTGGCGAAGTGCACCCGCGCGTGCTGGCCGCGATGGACGTCAAAGGCCCCGCGATGGCCTTCACCATCTATCCCGCCGAAGTGCCGCTGCCGCGCAAATCCGGTGCCACGCGCCCGGCCTTGCAGATCAGCGACCTGCAAGCGGTCGAGCGTGATTTTGCCTTTGTCGTTGATACGGATGTCGAGGCGCTGACGCTGGTGAACGCGGCCAAGGGGGCCGATAAAAACCTGATCGAAGACGTGCGCGTTTTTGACGAGTTCATCGGCGGCAGCCTTGGCGAGGGCAAGAAATC
Organism: Sulfitobacter sp. NFXS29; assembly: GCF_040148765.1. Lineage (NCBI taxonomy): Bacteria > Pseudomonadati > Pseudomonadota > Alphaproteobacteria > Rhodobacterales > Roseobacteraceae > Sulfitobacter > Sulfitobacter sp. NFXS29. The sequence goes on along the minus strand of NZ_JAGDED010000003.1, from coordinate 91,056 downwards.
CCTCGCGATCACTGTGCGGTTGCAGCCCAGTGACAAGACGCTGAAGGATGCAGACATCGAAGCCGTAGGTGCTAAGGTTGTCGAGAAAGTGACCAAAGCCACAGGCGGCGTGCTGCGCGGCTGAACGAAAGGACGAGCGATGAAAGTCTATCTCTCCGGTGAAATCCACACCGATTGGCGCGAACAGATCATCGAAGGGGCACGCAGCCTTGAGGTGACCTTCACCGCGCCGGTCACCGACCACGCCGCCAGCGACGATTGTGGCGTGGCGATCCTTGGGGAAGAGGCCGACAAGTTCTGGCATGACCGCAAGGGCGCGCAGATCAACGCGATTCGCACCCGCAAGGCGATTGCCGAAGCGGATGTGGTCGTGGTGCGCTTTGGCGAACAATACAAGCAGTGGAATGCGGCCTTTGACGCAGGCTATGCCGCCGCTTTGGGCAAATCGCTGATCATCCTGCACGGCCCTGACCATGCCCATGCGCTGAAGGAAGTCGATGCCGCGGCGCTGGCCGTGGCCTCCGAACCTGCTCAGGTGGTCGAGATTCTGCGCTATGTGCTCACCGGAACCCTGCCAGGGTGACGCGGCAGCGGGACTAGCCGCATTAAATTTTAACATCAATCAAGGGCTTAAGTGCGAATCGATTCGGCAGCGTAGTGGACGCCGCTGCTTCGCGGGCTAAACCTTCACTAGCTGGAGGTTCATCAGCCTTGATCTGCCCCCGAAAGGCAGGCCAAATCCGACCCCCGCTGCCGTGCCAAAATTGCGTGGCGGGTTAACTTTGGAAGGAGAAGGTCCATTTTAGCCGACACGCCCGCAGAGCAGGATGCGCGTCTTGAGACGCTCTATTCCTATGATATTCTTGATACCGAAGCCGAAGCGGATTTCGACGATATCGTCGAGCTTGCGTCCAAGATCTGCGAAACGCCCGTCTCTCTTATCAGTCTGGTTGATGAAAAGCGCCAGTGGTTCAAGGCCCGTGTGGGGTTTGAGCCGCAGGAGACCGGTTTGGATCAATCGGTCTGCTCTCACGCGATCCTCGATGGGGGTTATACCGAGATCTCGGATATGGGGGCCGATTCGCGCACCGTGGACAACCCGCTCTATCTGGGCGACCCGCGGGTGAAATTCTATGCCGGGGCGAACCTTGTCGCGCCGAACGGCCAACCGATCGGCACGCTTTGCGTGCTGGATACCAAGCCGCGCACCCTGACTGATTTCCAACGCCAAGCGCTGCAAACCCTGTCGCGCCACGTGATGATGCAGTTGGAACTGCGCAAGAAAATCCGCATCGAGGCCGCCCTGCGCGCCGAGATGGACCACCGGGTGAAAAACTCGTTCCAGACCATCGCGTCACTGCTGCGGATGGCGACGCGCAAGGTCCAAGACCCCGACGCAAAGGATGTGTTGGCCCTTGTAGAGCGGCGCTTTGGGGCGGTGGCATCACTGCACAGCGAATTGATGGGGCAGGGCGGCAAAGGCAAGGTGCAAACCTCTTCTTACCTTGAGCAGTTAAACAAACTTCTCGCCGCCAGTGCGCCGGATCACGTCACCATCTTTTGCGAAGCCGAGCCGGGCGAGTTGCAGGCCGTGCAAGCCTCGGCGCTTGGCATGATCGTGAGTGAGTTCGTGGCCAATTCGATCAAACACGCCTTTGTCGGGGACCGGGCAGGAGAGATCAGGGTCTCTCTGCGGCGGCAAGAGGGGGGCGAGGGCTGGCTTTTGGAGTGTCGGGACAATGGTCGCGGGCATGACGGTGCCGTGTCGGGCGCCGATAGCACAGGCCTTGGGCGGATGTTGATGGCCACGGCAGCCGAGCAGTTGAATGGGCGGCTGACGACCGATTTCAGCCCTGAGGGCGCGCTTTTGCGGGTCTGTTTTCGGGAATAGACCTGCCCGAGCCCGCAAAACGGGCGGTTCACCTGAAAACTTTATTGACCCCAATGTGCCGCAGTCCCCACTATCGGGGATGACGGCGAGGGTATCGGCGCGACGTGGAATAGGGACAGAACTGTGATTCAAGAATTCAAGGATTTCATCGCCAAGGGCAATGTCATGGACATGGCCGTTGGTATCATCATCGGCGCGGCTTTTACGGCGATCGTGTCGTCGCTGGTGGCCGATTTGATCAACCCGATTGTCGGGCTTTTCACCGGCGGGGTGGATTTCACCAACAACTACGCGGTGCTATCGGGCGATGTGCCCGCAAGTGCGTCGCTAGAGCAGGCCCGAGAGGCGGGCGCCTCGGTCTTTGCTTACGGCTCGTTCCTGATGGCCGTGATCAACTTTTTCATCATCGCCTTCGTCGTCTTCGTCTTGGTGAAGATGGTGAACCGCGTGAAATCGGCTGCGGAAAAGCCTGATGAGGTGGCGCCGGAGGTCAAGACCGGTCCGTCGCAGCTTGATGTATTGTTGGAAATTCGGGATGCTTTGAAAACGCGCTAAGCGGCGCTATCGCATGAGAAAGGCCCGCCAGATTGGCGGGCCTTTCGTGTCTCACCGGTGGCGTTTAGCCCGCGATGGCTTGATCTGCGGTGATGCTGTCGATCCCAAGCGCCTCTCCCACGGCGGCATAGGTCAGCTTCCCCGCGTGTACATTGAGCCCAGCCTTGAGGTGGGGGTCATCGGCACAGGCCTGTTTCCAGCCCTTATCGGCCAGTGCCAGCATGAAAGGCATGGTGGCATTGCCAAGCGCAATGGTCGAAGTGCGCGCCACAGCGCCGGGCATGTTGGCCACGCAGTAGTGCATGATGCCGTCGACCTCATAAACCGGGTCTTGGTGCGTGGTGGCCTTGGAGGTCTCAAAACAGCCGCCTTGGTCAATGGCCACGTCGACCAGCGCTGCGCCGGGTTTGAGTTCGGACAGCTGCGCGCGGCTGATCAGCTTGGGCGCTGCGGCACCGGGGATCAGCACCGCGCCGATGATCATATCGGCTTGGCGCGCCAATTCGATGGTGTTGCCCGCGCTGGCATAGGCGGTTTTGAAGGTGCCGCTATAGATGTCATCGAGATAGCGCATCCGGGGCAGCGAACGATCCAGCACGGTCACATCCGCGCCCATGCCTGCGGCGATCCGGGCGGCATGGGTGCCGACAACGCCGCCGCCGATGACCATAACTTTGGCCGGGCCGACACCGGGCACGCCGCCCATCAGCACGCCGCGTCCGCCATTGGCCTTTTGCAGCGTCCAAGCGCCGACCTGCGGTGCCAGACGCCCCGCGACTTCGGACATCGGTGCCAAGAGGGGCAGCCCGCCATTCCGGTCGGTCACGGTTTCATAAGCAATCGCGGTACAGCCCGAGGCCAACAGATCATGCGTTTGATCCGGGTCGGGCGCGAGGTGCAGATAGGTAAAGAGCAATTGCCCTTCGCGCAGCATCTTGCGTTCGCCCGCCTGCGGCTCCTTCACCTTGGCGATCATATCGGCGCTGGCAAAGATTTCCTCGGCCGTGTCGATGATGGTGGCACCTGCAGCGGTGTAATCCGCATCTTCAAAGCCCGCGCCGACGCCCGCCCCGGCCTGCACGATGACCTCATGCCCGTGGGCGATGGCTTCTTGTGCGGCATTGGGCGTCAGGCCGACGCGGAATTCCTGCGGTTTGATTTCTGTCGGGCATCCGATTTTCATGGGGGTCACTCCTCCTCCGTAGTGGGACAGGATTATCACAGCCGCCGTGCATATCGCTGCGAATTTGGGGTCGCCATTGGGGATTTTATTCGAATATAATCGCGCATGAATGCATCTTTACGCGAAAGTATTGCGCAAATGTCCTTGGATGAGATTGATCGGCGTGTTCTGCGCGCTTTGCAGCGCAACGGGCGGATGTCCAATGCCGAACTGTCGGAGGTGGTGCATTTGTCGCCCTCGGCCTGTCACCGCCGCGTGCAGCGGTTGGAGAAGGAGGGCTATATCCGCGATTATGTCGCCCTGCTGGACCCGCGTAGGCTCGGTATGCCGACCACGGTGTTTGTTGAGATCACCCTACAGGCGCAGGCCGAAGAGGTCTTGGAGGCCTTTGAAAAATCAGTGTCGCGCATTCCCGATGTGTTGGAATGTCATTTAATGGCGGGAACGGCGGATTATCTGCTTAAGATCGTGGCGGAGAACACCGAGGATTTCGCGCGGATCCATCGCCAGCATTTAGCGCGACTGCCGGGGGTGGCGCAGATGCAGTCGAGTTTTGCGTTGCGGACAGTGTGTAAGACGACGGCGCTGCCGGTGTAGCTGGAAGGCGCGGCGGAGGTTCCAAGTGGAGCAGCCCGGAATCAAGGCCGAAGGCCCCCGGGCAGTACCCCACAAAACAAAACCCCCGCTGCCGAGGGCACCGGGGGTTCTATATCTGTCGCGTGTCGCGGGAATGATTTACATCATACCTTCGCGTTGCGCTTTTTTCCGTGCCAGTTTACGGGCACGACGGATCGCTTCAGCTTTCTCGCGCGCTTTTTTCTCGGACGGTTTCTCGAAATGTTGCTTGAGCTTCATTTCACGGAAAACGCCTTCGCGCTGTAGCTTTTTCTTCAGAGCCCGAAGGGCCTGATCGACGTTGTTGTCGCGAACACTAACCTGCATGTGGTTGTCACCACCTTTCTAGGATAAAGTTGCAAGGAATTGCAGGAAATGGGCCTATAACAGCCTATATCTCCTTTGTCCACCCCATCACGCCCCGATAGGAGCCCGCCATGACCCCGCCCAAGGCCGACCCAAAGGACCAACTGCTTGATGCCGCAGTGATGCATGTGCCGTTTGACGGCTGGTCGCCCGCGACGTTCAAGGCCGCGATCAAGGACAGCGGTCTGGACCCGGCGCTGGCGCGCGCGGTTTGCCCCCGGGGCGCGGTCGATCTGGCCGTGGCCTATCACCGACGCGGCGATGCGAAGATGTTGGAAGGTTTGGCGCAGGCCGATTTGTCACAGATGCGGTTCAGGGACCGGATCGCCAAGGCCGTGCGCCTGCGGCTGGAAGCCGGAGATCGTGAGGCGATCCGACGGGGCAGCACGCTTTTCGCCCTGCCGCATCACGCGCCCGAAGGGGCGGGCCTGATCTGGGAGACCAGCGATAAAATCTGGACCGCGCTTGGCGATACGTCGGATGATGTGAACTGGTACAGCAAACGCGCCACGCTGTCGGGGGTGTATTCTGCCACGTTGCTCTATTGGCTGGGGGACGCCAGCGAGGGGCATCAGGCGACGTGGTCGTTCCTCGATCGCCGGATCGACGATGTGATGCAGATCGAGAAGATCAAAGCGCAAGTGCGCGAAAGCCCGACGCTCAGCCGTCTGATGGCCGGGCCGAACTGGCTGTTGAGCCATATCAAAGCGCCGCGGGGGCAGCAGGACCCTGATCTGCCCGGCCGCTGGACGCCGCCGAGCTGACGCAACCTGCGGGCGACCTGCGGGCTTTCCCGCCCGCCCGGCAGGTGGTAGGTCGGGGCACCCGGTTTTATACAGGCCCCCGATGACCAGCCAGACACTTCCGCTCATTGATATTGCAAAGGTGTGCTACACCCCCGCGGGCACACCGGTGCTGCGCGACGTGAGCCTCAGGTCCGATGCCTCGCGGATCGGCATCGTGGGGCGCAACGGGTCGGGCAAGACCTCTTTCGCGCGGGTTCTTTCGGGCTTGGTGGTCGCAGATGAGGGGCAGGTGCGGATCGGCGGGATCGACGTTGCCCGGGACCGCCGCCGGGCGATTGGGGCTGTCGGCATTCTGTTTCAAAACCCCGACCATCAGATCATCTTTCCCACCGTGGAGGAAGAAATTGCCTTTGGCCTGCTGCAAATGGGTCAATCCAAGGCCGAAGCAGCGCGGGGCGTGGCGGCAATCCTTGGTCAGTTTGACAAGCGTCATTGGGCGCAGGCGTCGATCCATCAGCTATCACAGGGGCAGCGGCAGTTGGTTTGCCTGATGGCGGTTCTGGCGATGCAACCACGGGTGCTGGTGCTCGACGAACCCTTTGCCGGGCTCGACATTCCGACGCGGCTGCATCTTGAGCGGGTCTTGGCCGGGCTCGACCTGACGCTGGTGCACATCACCCACGATCCGGCAGCGGTGGCGGGCTACGATCACATCCTCTGGCTGGAGCGTGGTGAGGTCGCCCAGCAAGGCAGCGCGCGTCCGGTGCTGCGCGCCTTCGAGACACGGATGAAAGAACTGGGGGCGAGCGATGATCTCTCTGACCTCGCCGGTTGAGACCCGCGCCCATGGCTGGCCCGCGGGGGCCAAGCTGGGGGCGCTTTGTGCGGCGACCCTGTTGCTATTCGGGGTCGAGGATCTGGTCTGGCAGATCGCCTTTTGTGCCGGGATGTTGCTGCTTTACGCCCTGCCGGGGCGGGCTTTTCTAAAAGGCGGCTTGGGGCGGCTGCGGATGCTCTGGCCCTTTGTGGCGTTGATCCTGCTGTGGCATGTGCTGATCCGCGATGCTGAGGCCGGCCTTGTCATTGTGCTGCGCATGGTCACGGCGGTGGGGCTGGCCAATCTTGTGACCATGACCACGAAGCTCAGCGATATGATGGCGGTGGTGCGCTGGCTTGCCACGCCGCTGCGCCGCTTCGGTGTCCGGACCCGCAGTCTGGAGTTGGCGGTGGCGCTGGTGGTGCGTTTTACGCCGGTGCTGGCGGCCAAAGGGCAGATGCTATCGCTGGCGTGGCGCGCGCGGTCGCGCAGGCGGGCGGGCTGGCGGATTGTGATGCCCTTTACCGTGCTGGCCATCGATGATGCCGAACATGTGGCAGAGGCGCTGCGCGCGCGGGGCGGGCTGTGATTGCTTGACCGGGGCCGAGGGCTGGCCTAGGCATTGAAAACTTTAATTCAAGGACCCTCTCAATGGAACGCAATCTGACAATGATCGCCCTCTTCGCCGCGCTGATTGCGGCATTGGGCTTGATCCCGAAATTCACGCTTGGCTTTGGCGTGCCAATCACGGCGCAGTCGCTGGGTGTCATGCTTTGTGGTACGGTGCTGGGCGCATGGCGCGGTGGTCTTGCCGCGCTGCTGTTCGTGGCGCTGGTTGCGCTTGGTCTGCCGCTTCTGGCCGGGGGCCGTGGCGGTCTGGGCGTCTTTGCCTCGCCGACCGTGGGTTTCCTCGTTGGCTTCCCGATCGGTGCCTTTGTGACCGGCTTTATCATGGACCAGTGGCGCAGTGCGCCTGTGGGTCTGGCTGCCGGGGTTTCGGCCGTGTTGGGCGGCATCCTTGTGGTCTATGCCTTCGGCATCTTCGGCATGATGATGACGCTGAACAAGTCACTGCTTGAGGCGACCCTGCTGGTCCAAGCCTTCATCCCCGGTGACCTGATCAAAGCCGTGCTGGCGGGTTTCATCACCTCAGGTCTGGCCAAGGCGCGCCCTGCAAGCGTGCTGTCGCGCAGCTAAAACGATTGGCCCGCTCCCGCGAAAGGGGGCGGACCGCTACAGCCGCATCAGCGCGGCAGAGCCGATCCCCCCGGCTGCGGCAATCGCCGCCAATCCGGTGCCCGACCCCCGCGCCACCAATCCATGCCAGAGCCGCACCGCGTTGATCGCACCCGATGCACCAATCGGATGCCCGCGTGCCAAGGCCCCCCCGCCGATGTTGACGATCTGCGGCGCGACCCCCGCGCCGGTGGCGCAGGCGATGGCCTGCACGGCATAGGCCTCCATGATCTCGGCGAGGGTCAGATCGCTGGCGGTTAATCCCGTCTGGCGAAAGACTTCGCCAATCGCCACCAGTGGAGCCAATCCCGGCTCTTCGGGTTTGCTGCCCTTGGTTGCGGTGGCGATAAGTTCGATCTTTGGCACGCTGAGCTCAGCCGCCACCCGGTCTGAGACAACGACGCAAAAGGCCGCGGCATCGGCGGCGACGGCGGCATTGGCGGCAGTGATCTCACCGAAAAGCACCTTGGCCCGGCGGCATAGCGCGGGGGTGAGACGGCGGGTGAATGTATCGGCTTCGGTGCTTGCGAGCGATACGAGTTCCGCCTTGGGCGCTCGCTGCGCACGGGCCTTTGTGTGGCTTTCCACCGCCCAGTCATCCTGCGCTTCGCGGGTGATGCCCTGCGACCGGGCAAGCGCTGCCGCGGCTTGCGCCATGTCGGGGTCACGCGCGGGCCATGGGGTAAAGGGCGCTTGGGTATAGGGCTCAGGCGGGCGGCCATCGGCGAAGGTGCGGTAGCGCAGCGGTTGGCGCGAGTAGCTTTCCGCCCCGCCCGCCACAACGATATCCGCAGCCCCCGCGAGGACCATTTGCCGCGCCAGCGCGAGCGCGTCCAAGCCCCCCGCGCACTGCCGGTCGATGCTCAGGCCCGCGACATGTTCAGGCAGCCCCGCCGCTAAGGCGATGCTGCGCGCGGGGTTGCCGCCGGGGCCAAGGGCGGTGCTGCAGATCACTTCGTCGACCTGCGCAGAGACCAACCCCGCGCGGGCAAGGGCGGCGGAAAGGACCGGCGCGGCAAGGTCAGGCAAAGACAGATGCGCCAAGGCGCCGCCGCGCGGGGCGACCGGGCTGCGGCAGGCAGAAACGATGTAGGCGCGGCTCATGATTTGCCCTCCAACCCGTCGGCGAGGGCGCGAAGGTCAATCTTGCCCGAAGGCAACAGCGGCAGGTCGGCGCGGAAATAGACCCGACGGGGGGCGGCCAGTGGGCCGAGTGCTGCGCGACAATGGGCGATAATCGTTTCAGGGCGCGCCGCCTCTGCGGTGCCTTCGACAACTGCAATCAGATGTTGCCCCCGCAGCGCATCGTCACGGGGCAGCACCGCGCAGGGCAGCCCGGTATGCGCGGCGATCACGGCCTCCACCGCTTCGGGGAAGACCAGTTGATCGGCAATCTGCACCATGCGCTGCCGCCGCCCTCTGATCCACAGCTGTCCTTTGTCATCCAGTTCGCCCATCTCGCCCACGGTCACGAAACCATCCTGCCTGCGGGTCTCGGTGCTGCGGCCCAGAGCGTAGCCATCGAAAAGGTACGGGCTGCGCACCCAGATTTCACCCACGTCTGAAGTGGGTTGCCCCGCCGCATCCAAAAGCCGCAGCTCGACGCCGGGATAGGGGCGGCCAACCGATCCTTCGGGCGTGGCGGCATCGGCCAGCGTGATAAAGCTCGTCTCTGCCGCGCCGTAAAACACATGCACCGCCGCATGGGGGCAAAGCCGCCCGGTCGCCGCCCGCGTCGCCGCATCAAGCGCGCCGCCGCCACAAAGCACCAGCCGCAGCGAGGGCAGCGGGGCGGCGGCCCCACGGGCCAGCAGCCGCAATTGCGTCGGCGTGGCATAGAGGATCGTCGCCCCCGTCGTGGCAATCTGCGCCGCCTGCTGGCGGGGGGGCTGATCGGCCAGAACATGCGCGTCGAGGCCAAGGTGCAGCGCCTCCAACACCGCATAGAGCGACAGGGAATGGCTGAGCTGCCCCAACACGGCAACGCTGTCGTGGCGGGTTAGAGCAAAGCGATCGGCGTTCACGTCAAAGCTGGCGATCCAAGAGGCTTGGCTGCGGCGCACGGCCTTGGGTTGGCCCGACGCGCCCCCGGTGAGGGTAAGGAATGCGCCGGGCGGACAGGCGATCTCATCGGGCAAGGGGCGGTCGCTGAGCCAAAAGGGGGCCTGCTGGCTGATCGCTGCGGTAAGGGCCGTCAGCGCGTCGAAGGTCGGGGTCGCGGGCAGGGCGCGGAAGCTGTCGCGCTGGCCTTCGGGCGCGCGGGGCACTTCCGATTGTCCCGCGAAAAGCCGCGCGTCCTGCTGCCATCTGAAACTGCCTTGCGCGCGCATCCGCCTTCTCCCACTTCCGCCGGGTTTCAATTTCCGGGTGCACGCCCCGGGGCCGCCCGTTAGGCTGCGGCAAAATCAGACCCGAGGATACTTCAGACATGACAGAGACCATGCGTGCAATCGAAATCACCGAACCCGGCGGTCCGGACGTTCTTCAGGGCACCACCCGCCCGCGGCCCCAGCCGAAACATGGGCAGGTCATCATCAAGGTCGCCTATGCCGGGGTGAATCGCCCCGACGCGCTGCAACGCGCGGGCAAATATGCGCCGCCGCCCACCGCCAGCGATCTGCCGGGGCTGGAGGCCTCGGGCGAGGTGGTCGAGGTCGGCCCCGGCGTGACGACACTGGCACCGGGGGATCTGGTCTGCGCCCTGCTGCCCGGTGGCGGCTATGCCGAATATGTGGCCACCCCCGCCGCGCATTGCCTGCCGATTCCCGAAGGCATGGGGCTGAAAGAAGCGGCCTGCCTGCCCGAGACCTTCTTTACCGTCTGGTCCAACCTCTTTATGCGAGGCGGGCTTAAGGCTGGGGAGAAAGTACTGATCCACGGCGGCTCTTCCGGCATCGGCACGACGGCGATCCAATTGGCCCGTATCTTGGGCGCGCGGGTGTTTGTGACCGCGGGCACGGATAGCAAATGCACGGCCTGCATGAAGCTGGGTGCCGAAGTGGCGATCAATTACCGGGATACGGATTTCGTTGACGTGCTGCAGGCCGAGGGCGGCGCGGATGTGATCCTCGACATGGTCGGGGGTAGCTATATCAACCGCAACCTGAAGGCTTTGGCCGAAGATGGCAGGCTGGTGCAGATCGCTTTTCTGCAGGGGGCCAAACAGGAGGTGAACTTTGTCACATTGATGACCCGCCGCCTGACCATGACCGGATCGACCCTGCGCCCGCAAAGCGATCTGGCCAAGGCGCGGATAGCAGAGGAGCTTTTGCAGAACGTCTGGCCCCTGTTGGAGCAGGGCCGCGTCGCGCCGGTGATGGACAGCACCTATGACCTGTCCGAGGCGAATGACGCGCACCGCCGGATGGAGGCCAGCGGCCATATCGGCAAGATCGTTCTAAAGGTCGGTGGCGCGCTGGACGCCGAGGCAGACCAATAAAATTTGAATCAGTAACGAATTGTTAACCAGTAATTCGTTTACTGATAGCACGGGTGGCCGGGACGCCAGCCACCCGTGTTGGAGAGAGAGCCGAAAGGCATTGAATGCGGGGGAGGAAATTACGCCTCTCCCGTTTTCGCCCAAATACTCGCCCCGATGGGTTTAGCGCAGAGGGGTGAACAAGGCGTTATCAAGCGTACAGTCCCGCCGAACGTCCGGCCCGCAGGGGATGAACTCAAGACTGCGAGACAGACAGATGCGCGCCTCTTGGATGTGACCTTGCTTGCAAGTGATGGTGATCCCCTGTGCGGTCAGGTCGGGGTTCGCCTTGAGGAATGCCTCCTCTACCACGGAGGCGGGCAGAGAAACGGCGCGGTCGAGCTTGCGAAAGACCTCGGGGCGGTTGATGCGGGCGTAGGCCTCTCGTGAGAGGGCGAAATAATCCGCCGAGTCCAGCCCGCTACAAGAGCCGTGTTTCTTCCACTGATGCCATGCCAAGCCCCCGGTGCCCATAATATCGGCCATCTCCCCGGTCTGTGCGCGACTGGGCGGGCGCTGGCCGCTTTGGCAATAGGACGGATACCCGCGCGTGAACTGCGGCCAAAGCCCATGCAGCGTCCAGCCGTGGTCCTTATCCGCATCGCATTGCGGAGACTGCCGCGCGTCGCCGGTCAATTCGCACCAATTGGGCGACCATGACAGGGACATGACGTAATAGTCGAATTCACCCGAACGCTCCCCTTCGGCCAGCGTGGCGGTGGGGGCGATCAGCGTGAGGATCAGCAGACAGGCGCGCAGTGGCCGCATTGGGTCTTCCCTTATGATGTTTGAGACAGTATACAGCCGCCAACTTCCCCGACAATGAAGACCGTTCTGCCAAGCAGGACAGCCTTTCAGGCGACGGGAAAATTGCGTTTTTAGGAGAGTGACATGGCAAAACCGATTATGGCCAAAGCCACCGCCGTCTGGCTCGTGGACAACACCACCATCAGCTTTAAGCAGATCGCCGATTTCGTCGGCATGCATGAGTTGGAAGTGCAGGGCATCGCCGATGGCGACGTGGCGCAGGGCGTGAAGGGTTTTGATCCGGTTGCCAACAACCAGCTCACTCAAGAAGAGATCGACGCGGCGCAGGACAATCCGCTGCACAAGCTGAAGCTCAAGTTCAACGCCGCCGCTGAAGGCGAAGAGAAGCGCCGCGGCCCGCGCTATACCCCGCTCAGCAAACGTCAGGACCGTCCGGCGTCGATCCTGTGGCTGGTCAAGTTCCACCCCGAACTTTCCGACGGTCAGGTCAGCAAGCTGGTAGGCACCACCAAGCCGACGATCCAAGCGATTCGCGAGCGCACGCATTGGAACATCGCCAACATCCAGCCAATCGACCCGGTTGCCCTTGGCCTGTGCAAACAGTCTGAGCTTGACGCCGCCGTGCAAAAGGCCGCCGCGAAAAAGGCCGCTGCGGGCGAAGTGATGAACGACGACGAGCGCCGCAAGCTGGTGTCGACCGAGCAGAGCCTCGGCATGGACAACGAGCCGAAAATCCCCACGGCCATCGAAGGTCTGGAGACCTTCACCCTCTCCGGCAACAGCACGGACGACGAAGAGGAAGAGGATCATTCCAAGGGCGATTACTCCGACGCCGACAGCTTCTTCTCGCTGCCCGATAGCACCGATGAAGACGACGAGGATGAAGACAAAGCCAAGGGCTAAGCCCCCTCAGGGGGTGTGGCGGAAGGAACTTTCGCCACAAGGATGTGTTAAAGTGACAGGGCGTCGGAGTCTCCGGCGCCCTGTTTTTCTTTGTTAAAAAGGCGCTTTGCGCCGGGGGATGGATTTGGAAACGGCATTGGACTGGATGATCTGGGGGCTGGCAGGGCTGCTGATACTGTGCAGCCTGCTGCCGATGAGCAAGCTGCCTTTTGGGGCGATCCGGGGGCTGGCCTTCCCACGTGAGCAATTCCTTGGTCTGGCGCTGCTACTGGCCGCCGCCTTTGCGCTGGTGCAGGGGCCGACGACGCCTTCCGGCATGATTGGCATCGCTCTCATGCTGGGCGTTGCAGCGCTTCAGGCGCTTTATATCACCAAGTTCACCCCACTTTGGCGCAAGCAATCGCTCGCCGCCTCGCCCGAACTGCGCCGCGAGACGGACCGCCATTTCAGTCTGCTGGCCGCCAACGTCAAGAAATCCAACCGGGACTATGGCAAGCTTATCGCCCTCGTTGAGGCGAGGGTGCCGGATATCTTCATGGCCATTGAAGTGGATCAGGATTGGATTGATGCGCTGGATGCCGGGCTGGGCAAGAACTACGAGCACCGCATCGACGTGCCGCTCGACAATGGCTACGGGCTGTGCGTGATGTCGAAACTGCCGTTGTCGGAGGTTGAGGTGCGGGAGCTGGTAACGCGCGACGTGCCGTCGATCCGCGCCCGGGTGCATCTGCCGATGGGGGAGGATTTCCGCCTCTATGTCGTGCACCCCGAACCGCCTGTGATCGAACATGACACCAAGGGGCGCGACAGCGAAATCGCTTTGGTCGGGATCGAGGCCGAGAAAGATCCGCTGCCCGCGGTGGTGTCGGGCGATCTGAACGATGTGGCTTGGTCCACGACGACGCGGCGGTTCCAGCGGCTCTCCGCCCTGTTGGACCCGCGCGTGGGGCGCGGCATGTATAACACCTTTAGCGCGACGATGCCGTGGGTGCGCTGGCCGCTCGATCACCTGTTCCACGACCCGCAGTTCCGACTGCTTGAGATGGACCGGTTGGATAAGATCGGGTCGGATCACTTCCCCATGTGGTTTGTCTTGGCGCTGGCCCAGACCGAAGCCGCCGAAAGTGATCCCGAGGAAACCGATCCAGAAGAGGAGCAGGAGACCGAAGATATGATCAAAGAAGAACGCAAAAGAGACCGCGACCCCATCGGCAGTGACTGGGAAGACGAGCAAAACTAACAATCTGCATTTCGGGTAATTTTACCCCTTGTACGAATCCTAAAACGGCGTATGTGGCGCATTACAGACGCCAACGCACGCGCCTCTGGCCGGTCAGTTCCTACTCTGACTGACCCGCGTTTATGTAGCGACGGTAACGTCTCTTGAAACGACACGCGGGGAACCAGCCCCACCTGCTCTTTGGAGATGACCATGAACGCTACAGTCCCCGGTGCCCTGCGCACCGCAACCACTGCATTTTCCGATCCGGCTGCCGCCTATATCGCTGCCAACAGCTTTGACAAACCAACGCTGGTGATTAGCCGCGACCGTGTCGCCGCGCAATATGACGCGCTGCACAAAGGGCTGGGCGAGGCGCATATCCACTACGCGGTGAAGGCAAACCCGGCGCCGGAAATCATCCGTCTGCTGGTCAAAAAGGGCTCTGGCTTCGACGCGGCCTCGCGGGCCGAGATTGAGCTTTGCCTCAGCCAAGGTGCGAAGCCTGAGAACATCTCTTTCGGCAACACCATCAAACGCGCCTCTGACATCGCTTTCGCGCATTCCGCAGGCGTGACCCTGTTCGCAGCCGACAGCGAAGCCGAACTCGACAAAATCGCCGCCCATGCACCGGGCGCGCGGGTCTACCTGCGCTTGATCGTCGAAAACTCCATGGCCGACTGGCCACTCAGCCGCAAATTCGGTTGTGCTGGTTCGGCGCTGCCTGCGCTGTTGAACCACGCGGTTGCCGTGGGCCTCGTGCCCTTCGGCCTGTCCTTCCACGTCGGTTCGCAGACCCGCAAGGCGGAGTTCTGGAACCCGGTGTTGGATCAAGTCGCGCCGCTGTGGCATGCCGCCCGTGCGGATGGCCATGATTTGCAACTGCTGAATCTCGGCGGTGGCTTCCCGGCCTTTTACGGCGAAAGCATCGAGGCGCCGCGCGCCTATGCTGCGGCCGTCATCTCGGCTGTCAAAGCACGGTTCGGCGACGTGCCGCAACTGATGGCAGAGCCGGGCCGTGGGCTGGTGGCAGAGGCGGGTCATATCGCGGCCGAAGTCCTGCTGGTGAGCCGTAAGTCCGCGGACGACCTGCACCGTTGGGTCTATCTCGACATTGGCCGTTTCTCTGGCCTTGCCGAAACCGAGGGCGAAGCGATTCGCTACCAGATCGTCACCCCGCATGACGGCGAAGAGACCGGACCCTGCGTTTTGGCTGGCCCGTCGTGCGATTCGGCGGACATTCTTTACGAAAAACGACCGATTCACCTGCCTTTGGCCCTACGCGATGGCGATAAAGTGATGATTCGCGCTTGCGGAGCCTACACAAGCTCTTACAGTTCGGTTGGGTTCAATGGATTTCCGCCGCTTGATGTGATCGTGCTCTAAAGCACGGTCTGCGTCGCCACGGAAAAGGGTCGTCTGCTTTGGGAGGAGCGGGCGGCCCGCTTTGATTCCGGACTGCAATTCCGGGGGGGCTTAAAGCGCCTTACGCGCCTGCATCGCGGCGGTGATGGTCCCGTCGTCGAGGTAATCAAGCTCCCCGCCAATCGGAACCCCTTGGGCGAGGGAGGTGAGCCGCACCCGGCCTTCCAATTGATCTGCGATGTAATGCGCGGTGGTTTGGCCGTCGATCGTGGCGTTGAGCGCGAGGATCACTTCGGTCACGCTTTCGGTGTCGATCCGGTCCACCAGACGGGGGATACGCAATTCCTGCGGGCCGATGGCATCCAGCGCCGAGAGCGTGCCGCCCAGCACATGATAACGGCCCTTGAACACGCCAGACCGTTCCATCGCCCAGAGGTCGGCCACATCTTCGACCACGCAAAGCTCGCCATTGGCACGTTTTTCGGAGGTGCAGATGTCGCAGACATCAGCGGTGCCCACGTTGCCGCAGTTCAGGCATTCGCGCGCCGTGGCGGCGACGGTCTGCATCAGGTCGGACAAAGGGGTGAGCAACAGCGCGCGTTTGCGGATCAGGTGCAGCACCGCGCGCCGGGCCGAGCGGGGGCCAAGGCCGGGCAATTTCGCCATCAGCTCGATCAGGGCGTCAATGTCGCGGGTAGAGCTCAAGAATGGCACCTGTGGGAAAAGGGAGGGAAGGGGCGTCTCCGCCCCAACCGTTTAGAAGGGCAGTTTCATACCTGCGGGAAGGCCCATGCCTTCGGTCAGCTTGGACATTTCGGCCTGCGCGCGTTCAGATGCTTTGCTCTGCGCATCTTTGATGGCGGCAAGGATCAGGTCTTCGACCACTTCTTTTTCGTCTTTGTTAAAGATCGACGGGTCGATATCGAGCCCCTTCAACTCACCCTTGGCGCTACATGTCGCTTTGACGAGGCCTGCACCGGATTCACCTTCAACGGTGATGTTGTGCATCTCCTCTTGCAGTTCGGCCATCTTGCCCTGCATTTCCTGCGCTTTTTTCATCATCCCGGCCATATCGCCGAGGCCGCCTAATCCCTTGAGCATCTGGGTCTCCTTGTTGCGTTGTCGTTTATATGTGGCGTGAGGTGGGGTGTATCAACCGTCCTCGAACGGATCCCATTCGTCTTCGACCTCTGGCAGCGCCTCTGCCGTGGCGGCGGCGGCGATGTCTTCGGGGGTGCGGATCGCGGTGATCCGCGCTTTGGGGAACTGTGCCAGCACCGCCTGCATCATCGGATGTTCTTGGGCTTGTTTCTTCAGCGCCAGTTCGCGCGCATCGCGGATCTGCGCGATGGTTTCGGCACCGCCTTCGTTGACCAGCGACACCGCCCAGCGGTTGCCGGTCCAGAGTTGCAGCTTTTGCCCCAGCCGTTGCGCCAGATCGCGCGGGGCGTCGTCGGTGGGGACGAATTCGATGCGGCCGGGCTGATAGGCGGCCAGTTGCAGGCAGGTTTCGACCTCAACCAGCAATTTCACATCGCGGTTCACGCGGATCAACTCGACCACATGTTCGAATGTCGGGAAGCGGGCCAGCGCGGCGTTCAGGTCTTGCGCCAAGGCGGTGCTCTGCCCCTGCGGGCCGGGGTTCGACGCCATGCGCTGCTGGGCGTGTTGCACGGCCTGCGCGCCGGTGCTGCCTTGGGGTGCACCATTGCCGCCGCCACCGCCACCACCGACGGGGCCGGGGGGCGGGGGTGGCGTGCTGTTTTGCAGCTTGCGCACCAGTTCCTCGGGCGAAGGCAGGTCGGCCACATGGGTGAGACGGATCACGGCCATTTCGGCGGCCATCATCGCGTTGGGGGCGGCGGCCACTTCATCCAGCGCTTTCAGCAGCATCTGCCACAGCCGCGTGAGCACCCGCATCGGCAGGGTCTCGGCCATCTGCTGGCCACGGGCGCGTTCTTCGGGGGCGATGGTGGGGTCTTCGGCAGCGTCGGGGGTGATTTTCACGACCGACACCCAATGGGTGATCTCGGCCAGATCACGCAGCACCGCCATCGGGTCGGCCCCATCGGCATATTGCGCGGAAAGTTCGGTGAGCGCGGCACCGGCATCGCCGCGCAGCACCATGTCGAAAAGGTCCAGCACCCGGCCCCGGTCGGCCAGCCCCAGCATGGCGCGCACCTGTTCGGCCCCGGTCTCGCCCGCGCCGTGGCTGATCGCTTGATCCAGCAGCGAGGTCGCGTCGCGGGCCGAGCCTTCGGCGGCGCGGGTGATGAGTGCGAGCGCGTCGTCGGTGATCTCGGCATTCTCAGACGTCGCGATCTTGCGCAGCAGGGCGATCATCACCTCGGGTTCGATCCGGCGCAGATCAAAGCGCTGGCAGCGCGACAGCACCGTCACCGGCACCTTGCGGATCTCGGTGGTGGCAAAGATAAATTTGACGTGTTCGGGCGGCTCTTCCAGCGTCTTCAGCAGCGCGTTGAATGCACCGGTGGAGAGCATGTGCACTTCGTCGATGATGTAGACTTTGTAGCGGGCCGAGGCGGCGCGGTAGTGCACCGAATCGATGATCTCGCGGATGTTGGCGACACCGGTGTTCGAGGCGGCGTCCATCTCCATCACATCGACGTGGCGGCCTTCCATGATGGCGGTGCAGTGTTCGCAGACGCCGCAAGGATCGGTCGTCGGCCCGCCGTTGCCGTCTGGGCCGATGCAGTTCATCCCCTTGGCGATGATCCGCGCGGTGGTCGTCTTGCCGGTGCCACGGATGCCCGTCATCACAAAGGCCTGCGCGATCCGGTCGGCGGCAAAAGCGTTCTTGAGCGTGCGCACCATGGCGTCTTGGCCGACAAGATCGGCAAAGGTTTCGGGCCGGTATTTGCGGGCCAGAACGCGGTAGGCGGATGTATCTGTCATGGTGCCCCAGATCGGATTCGGTCAAGGCCGTAAACTAGGCGCTCCGCGCCGTGGCGTCTACCGTGCTTGCGGGATGCTCAGAGCATCCAAAGGATCGCGCCGACGCCGGTTGAGGCAAAGGCGAGGAAGATCGCCAAGATTTTCATGCGGCTGTTAGGCTGGGCATGGGCGTGATGGTCGCTCAGCCGCTTTTGGGTTTTCGCCGCCGAGGCCTGTGCCGCCCAATAGACGTAAAGCGCTGCAAGGATGAAGACCGAAGCCACGGCTTTCGCCACCCATGTCGGCTCGAACTCACCGAAAACGGCGCGCAGACCAATCGCCACGGCCACACAGGCCATGCCGGTGCGCATCCAGCCCGCAAAGGTGCGTTCATTGGCGAGAATCGTGCGATCCTCGGCCCAATCGGTGCGGTCTTCGGCTAGGTCATTCTTATCACTCATTGAACCAAACTGCGCCTTGCGCGTTCATGTGGCAATAGGCTTTGACATAGCGAGGGACGGTTCATGCGGTTGGGTGGAATTGGGCGGAGTAAGAATGTCATTCGCCGCAGCGGAAGGGCCGGCAAGGCTGGCGGACTTGGTCTGGTGGGCGTTCTGGCGGTTATGGCCATCGGATATTTCACCGGCATCGACGTGACCCCGCTATTGACCGGCCAAGGCGGCGGTCAGGTCCAGCAGTCCCGCCCGCTGAGCGACAGCGAAGACCCGCAAGTCGATTTCGCCGCCCGCGTGCTGACCACGACAGAGCAGGTCTGGAGCCGGATTTTCCAAGAGCAACTGGGGGAAACCTATACGCCGCCCAAGCTTGTGGTGTTTGAAAACGTTACTCAAAGCGCCTGTGGCGGGGCGTCGGGGGCGACGGGGCCGTTCTACTGCCCGGCGGATAACATGGCCTATCTCGACACAGCCTTTTTCCGCACGCTGGACCAGCGTCTTGGGGCCGAGGGCGATTTCGCGGCGGCCTATGTGATTGCACATGAGGTCGCTCATCACGTGCAGAATGAGATCGGCGTCTTGCCGCAGGTGGCTCGGATGCGGCAGCAGTCCTCCCAGGTTGAGGCGAATGCCCTGACCGTGCGGCTTGAACTGATGGCCGATTGTTTTTCGGGGATCTGGGCGTCGAACGTCGAAGGGTTGATGGAAAAGGGCGACCTTCAGGAGGCCTTGAATGCGGCGCGGATGATCGGGGATGACCATTTGCAACGGCAGGCAGGTCAGGTGCCACAACCGCATACCTTTACCCATGGTACGTCAGAGCAACGCGCGCGTTGGTTCGAACGGGGCTTTGAGAGCGGCGAAGTCGCGGCCTGTGATACCTTTGAGGCGGATCGGCTGTGAGGCGGTGAGGATGCCCGTGGTGCCCGCGGGCGGGGCACGTCGGCGGGCCTGCTATCTCTCAACCGCGTCATTTTCTTTGGAGTAGCGACCCCTCTCAGCGTTCCTGCGGAACGACTGCGGGGGCGTTGCATTGCTGCACAATGCGACGGTGGTGAGAGGCTGATAACGACCCAAGCGGGGCTCGTTACGGCTGCTTCCTTCCGGATCTGACCGGGTTGGCGAGGCGCTTGCCCGCACCAACCTCTCAAGGCCCATATAGGAGGGGAAGGATCGAAGTGCAAGCCTCACAAGCGGATCCAGATCTGGGCAAAGCCCGACGCCGTCATTCCGCGGGGATCGGGCGACAGATGCGCGATATCATTAACGAAAGGCAACGCGTTCGGTGAGGTATAGAGGACCGCTTGCGCACCGGTCCCATCGAAGTGCCATGGGAGAGCGCCGGACCACGGGTGGTCCGGGTCCGGCGTGAGGGCGGCAATCAGCGCCTCGGTCAGGGGCAGGGGGCTGCGCAGGGCGACATCTGCGAGGGGGGCGCGGTCAAATCCGCCGCCGCCCGCTGCACGAAACTGGTTGGTCGCCAATAGAAACCGTTGGTCCGGCTCGACAGGTCCCCCCTGCCACGACAGCGCGGTGATGCGCGCCCCACGGGGGCGGTGGGGGTCGATTGCATAGGTCACGCCGTAGATCGTATCGCAGTGAAAGGGCGGGCGGCAGGGATCGAGAAGCGGACCTGTCGCGCTGCCAAGCGGGGCGTAAACCTCTGCCGCTTTTTCCAGCCGTCGCCGGAGGTCAGCCCCCGTGATACGCAGCGCCCAGACCGCGTTTCGATATGGAACCAGCCCGGCGATGTGGCGGCGCTGCACCGCACCGGGGGGGATGTGTAAAAAATGCTCGGGCCCGCCGCGCCCGCCCGCCGTATGTGCCGCCGTCGCCGCGAGGATGGGCAATGCGCTGTCCGCCGTGCCCGCCACGCCTTCGCGTATCACCTCGGCCTGCGCGCGGGCGGTCAGCGCATCGATGGAGGTGGGCATGGCAAGGGCAAAGTAGTTGTGCAGCGCCGTCCCGGTGTGGCCGACCACCTCTTCCAGATGCTTGCGGGTGCCAATGTGGCTGATCCGCGCGGCACTGAGCACCACGGGATCGGCCAGTGTTTGCGCGCTGTTGTCGCGCAGGTGGCTGTGATGCTGCGACACCCGCCAGCCCCCCCGCGCGTCCCGTTCGAGGGCCAAATCCAGCACCGCCAAATCGGACCCGCCAAACCCCGGCATTGCCGCCGGTCGGTTGGACAGGGTGCCCGCCTGCGTGTCGACTCCCTTGCGCGGGCCGTGGTCCGCGCCGGGAAACCGAAGGTGGGTGTGGCCGGCAATCACGGCGTCGATCCCTTCGATCTTGGCCAAGGCGCAGATGTCTTCTTCGGCGGCGATTTCTCCTTTTTGGGGGATGCCCATATGGGCTAGCAGCACGGTCAGGTCGGCCCCCTCTGCCCGCAGCGCCAAAGCGGCGCTGCGCAGGCTTTCGAGGGGGCTGACGATTTCAGCCGCGTCTTCCAAGACCTCGCGGTTCCAAATCGCCGTTCGGCCCGGCAGAACGGAGAGCAGGCCAACCTGCAGCGTAGAGGAGGGATGCCCCCCAACAGCGGGCAGCAGACATGACACAACGGCCCAGTGGCGCAGGGGGCCGGGATCGGTCAGATGCAGATTGGTTGAGATCAGCGGCATATCAATCGCGCCCGCCACGGCGCGCAGATAGGGCAGACCATGATCAAGGTCGTGATTGCCCAAGCCCAAACCGTCATAACGCAGATGGTTTACACAGGCGACAAGCGGATGCGTGGGGGTGACCGGCATCTGGGCGAGTTGGTCGCCCAAGGCATTGCCCTGCAACAGATCACCATTGTCGAGCAAGAGACAGGCCGCGCCCTGTGCGGCGGCCTCTTGCCGGGCGGTGCGGATCAGCGTGGCAACCCCGGCCAGCCCATGGTGCCCCACCGAACGGTCACCCACATAATCATGGCCCACGATCTGCATGTGCAAATCAGTCGTGGCCAGTATGCGCAGACGTGCCCCGACCGGGGTGCCCCCCTCGGGGGGAACGACACCGGCCGTGACATATGTGCTGTGCTTGTTCACCGTAAAGGGAATTACTCGTTAAAATTATACAACCTAAAGATGTTTTGATATGACCAGATTTCAACCGGTCTGGCAAGGGGGCTTGGGATTGCCAATATCGCCCGCGCCGTGGCATGGCTGGGCGAAACGCACAAAGCCTGTATCGGGCCGGTATCGGGAGAGCACCATGCGTCATGCGGAGACGGTAACCTTTGGAGGCTCGGCTCTTGATCGGGCGGGAGAGATACGCGGCAACCCGGAAGCATTGGCGCAGCTTCGCGCCGACCCTGCGGCCCGTGCCATTGTCTTTTGGCGTGGCAAGCCCCTGATCGCGCCTGAACGCCCTGCCGGTTTGGTCCGATTGGCGATGGATCACCCGGCGCTGCAAGAGGCCGCTGCCGCGCCGATCTTGCTGGGCCGTGAGGACGGGGCCGCGCGCTTTGCCGTCGATATCTCAGGCTGGCAGCCTGCCGATCTGGACCAATCGCAACTGGGGGCGTTCCTTGACCCCAGCGAACAGCGGCACCCACTGCTGGGCGATGACATGGCATTCGCCGAGTTGCGGCGGGTGATGACATGGCTCGATCCGCGCGATGCCGAACTGGCTGCCAGCGGCAAGGCGATCCTCGGCTGGCACGAAACCCACCGCCATTGCGCGCGCTGCGGCGCTGCGACCGATCTGGCCCAAGGCGGATGGCAGCGCGTCTGCCCCGATTGCAGCGGCGCACATTTCCCACGCACCGACCCGGTGGTCATCATGTTGATTACCCATGGCAATTCCGTGCTCATGGGCCGCTCCCCCGGCTGGCCCGAGGGGATGTATTCCCTGCTGGCAGGCTTTGTCGAACCGGGAGAGACGGTAGAGGCCGCCGTGCGGCGGGAGGTTTTTGAAGAAGCAGGGGTGCAGGTCGGCGCGGTCAGCTACCTCTCCAGCCAGCCATGGCCCTTTCCGGCCTCGCTGATGTTGGGCTGCGCTGGCGAAGCGCTGAGCCGCGACCTGACCATCGACCCGGTTGAGATCGAAGACGCGCTCTGGGTCACCCGAGAAGAGATGATGGATGTCTTTGCCGGAAGCCACCCGCGTCTGCTGCCCGCCCGCCGCGGGGCCATCGCGCATTTCTTGCTGGAAAACTGGCTTGCGGATACACTGACCTGACACACCGACCTAACAGGCGTGGTCAAAGCGGCAGGGGTGGCAAATGCGAGCAGAAGAATTGGAACGGACGGAATGAAATTCTCGACCAAAGAAGACGTCGAAGCGCCGATCGAAGCGGTCTTTGACATGTTGTGCGATTTTGAGAGCTTTGAGCGGGCGGCCATGCGGCGCGGTGCCGAGGTGCAGCGCGCCGATGCGATGCATCAGCCCGGTGTGGGAATGACGTGGAACGCGGTCTTCCCCCTGCGCGGCAAGCGGCGCGAGCTGACGCTTGAGATGGTGACCTTCGACCGGCCCAACGAGATGGTGATCGACAGCATGTCACAGGGGTTGGCGGGGCAAATGTCGTTTGAATTGATGCCCCTGTCGCGCAACAGCACGCGCGTGTTGGTAGCGCTTGAGATCAAGCCGCTGACCCTTTCCGCGCGGCTCTGGGTGCAATCGCTCAAACTGGCCAAGACGACCCTGACCAAGAAATACAAGGACCGCGTCGCGGAATATGCCCGCGGTATGGAAGTGCGCCACGCCCGCGGCGTCAAAGTCTGAGGCTGCGCGCCTAGCCTACATCCCGGTCGGCGCGCCCCGGCCGGGATGGGCGGGGTAGGCGCCGAGAATTTCCAGCTTATTGGTGAAATACCCCAATTCATCCAGCGCGCGTTTCACCGCCGGGTCTTCGGGATGGCCTTCGATATCGGCGTAGAACTGTGTCGCGGTAAATGACCCGCCGACCATATAGCTTTCCAGCTTGGTCATGTTGACGCCATTGGTCGCAAAGCCCCCCATCGCCTTATAAAGCGCGGCGGGAATGTTGCGCACCTCGAAGACGAAGGTGGTCAGCATCCGCTCGGCCCGGCGCGAAAGGTCGATCTGCGGGGCCATCAGCAAAAAGCGGGTGGTGTTGTGGTCCATATCCTCGATATCGCGGGCCAACACGGTCAAGCCGTTGATCTCTGCCGCGACCTCGCCTGCCAGAACGCCATCGGTGCAGCCCTCGGTGGCGGCCAGTTCGGCGGCGGCCCCGGCGGAATCGGCGGCGGGTTCAGAGGTGATGCCATGTTGCTGCAAGAAACTGCGCGCCTGCGGCAGCAGCACCAGATGCGCGCGGACGTGTTTGATGTCTTTTAATGCCACGCCGGGGCGGGCCATCAGAGCGATGCGCACCCGGACGAAAGCTTCGCCGATGATATGCAGCCCGCTTTCCGGCAGCAGGCGGTGGATATCGGCCACACGGCCATAGGTCGTGTTCTCCACCGGCAGCATCGCCAGTTCGGCGCGGCCTTCATTTACGGCGCGGATCACCCCTTCGAACGACTGGCAGGGTACCGGTTCCATGTCGGGGCAGGCTTGAAGGCAGGCCTCGTGACTATAGGCACCAAGGGCCCCTTGGAAGGCGATGCGCGGCGTGGTCTGGACGGTCATGGATCGTATCCTGCTGCAAAAGGCGCGGAGAAGGGCAATTGGTCGCGGTAACTACACCTTGCCTGCGCCAAGGGAAAGCAATAGATACGCGGGCAACGATGCCAAGAACCATGGCCCGCCCATGGTGCCAATACCAAGTGATGGACCCTGACGCATGTTCGATACAATGACCCTGACCAAAATCGCAGCCGGCGTATTCGGCGCCTGGTTGGTACTTCTGCTGGGCAAATGGGCGGGTGAAGAGATTTACCACGCCGATGCACATGGGGAAGCGTCCTATGTGATCGAAGTGGCCGATGCCGGTGGTGACGAAGGCGGCGAAGAGATCGACTTTACCGCCGTGATGGCCGAAGCCGATGCCGACAGCGGCTCTAAAGTGTTCCGCAAATGCGCCGCTTGCCACAAGGTCGACGGTTCCAACGCCGTTGGTCCGCACCTTGACGGTGTTGTCGACCGCGATATCGCCTCGGTTGACGGTTTCGGCTATTCCGGTGCGCTGACCTCGCTCGAAGGTGCATGGACCCCGGAAGAGCTGAGCGCCTTCTTGGAAAGCCCCAAAGGCTACGCCCCCGGCACCACCATGGGTTTCGCCGGTCTGCGTAAGGTCGAAGACCGCGCCGACGTGATCGCTTACCTGCAAAGCGTTTCCAACTAATTCCACGCTGCATTGCGTGAGTGAAAGCCGCCCTTCGGGGCGGCTTTTGCGTTTGGGACGCGGAGGAACGTCTTCCTCATACAGGTGTTGGGCCATGAAACGTCCACACCGAAAGGAGACGCGACATGCAAAGTCATACAACCACGGTCAATGGGATCGAAATGCGTTGGGAAGAGACGGGGGCGGGGGAGCCTGTCATCCTGCTTCACGGTATTCCCACCTGTCCCGCGCTTTGGCGGGATGTCGCCCCGAAGGTCACCGGGCGCCGGGTGCTCGCTTGGGAAATGCCGGGGTATGGGGCTTCGATCCCGCAGGGTGAAGGGCGTGATATTTCGGTCGCGGCCCAGGCGGACTATCTGGTCGCTTGGATGCGCGATCAGGGTATCTCGCGTGCGATCCTTGCCGCGCATGACCTTGGTGGCGGTGTCGCGCAAATTGCGGCGGTGCGTCATCCTGAAATGGTCAGCGGGCTGCTTTTGACGAATGCGATCAGCTATGATTCATGGCCGGTGCCGCTGGTCAGCGCTGTGGCCAAGACCGGCGGCGTGGCGAAACATGCGCCCGATGGGTCGTTCCACCAGTTGCTGAAGATGATGTTCTCAAAGGGGCATGAGACCGATGCCGCCGCCGAGGCTGCCTTTGACGCCCACGCCCCGCATTACGCCCAACATGGAGAGGCCGAAGCCTTTGTCCGGCAGGCGCAGTCGCTGGACGTGGAAGACACCAAGGCCATCGCGGACAAGCTGCCCACGCTCAACATCCCTGCTCGGATTGTTTGGGGCGCGGACGATGAGTTTCAAAAACTCGAATATGGGGAGCGGCTTGCGAAAGATTTGAATGCACCGCTGCGGCGGATTGAAGGGGGCAAACACTTCACGCCCGAGGATCACCCGGACCTATTGGCGGAAGAGATCAACGCATTGATCCGCACGGTCGACGGAGCCTGAGCAAAGAGCGGGGCGCGGCATAGTGCGCGCCCCGCGCATCAAAATTACTGAGCCGCGATCACCGGGGCGGCGACGTTTGCCGCGGCGATCCCGCCGATGTCGCAGCGCCAGGCGGGCAGGCGGATCACGGCGCGGCTGCGGCCCGCCTCTACATGCACCTCGAAATCTCCGCCGTGCATTTCGATCAGCTTGCGGGTCAGCGGCAGACCAAGGCCCAGCCCGCCCTTGGTGCCGCGATTATCCATCATGCCGCCGACGACAAAGGGTTTGTAAAGCTCGGCAAGGTCGACGTGATCGTCAAAAGAGCCATTGTCGGTGATCGAAATCTCGATATTGCCCTCGGCGTCTTTGAACGTCCCTAGCGCGATTTCACTGCCGCCGTGCAGCACGGAGTTTAGCACCAAGGCCGTCACCGCCAATTCGATCTGGTCGCCATCTATGTGCATTTCCTCCAGCGGCAGGCTGTCGCGTAGGGTGATGGTTTTCGTGGTCGCATCCGTGGTGGCGAAATGCAGGGCCGAAACCGATTGCAAAAGATCGTTCAGATTGCATTTCCGCTCGTTCAGGCTCAGCTCTCCGGTGCTGACATTGCTGTAGGAAATGATCGTCTCGATCAACGCGCTGAGGTGGTCGACAGACCGCCGGGCAGAGCGAATCAGCAGCGGATTTACCCCTTGTTCGGCTTTGGCCTCCAACATGCGCAGGCTGCCGAAAAGAACCGTCAGCGGTGTTCGCAGTTCGTGACCCACGAGCGTTAAAAATGTGGATTCGGCGCTGGTGTCGGCCTTTAGCTCAGGGGCGTTCGGCTGGCTGCGCTCAAGCGCGGCGACGACCATACGGCCAAGGTCTTCCAACAGGGCGATCTGTTTCTCGGAGGGCTGTTCGTGCGGTTGCAGGTCCAGCGCGCAGAGGCTGCCAAAGCGGTGGCCCGAGGACAGGATCAGCGGCACGCCGCAGTAATAACGCGCCTCGGGTCCGCCCTTGGCAACCATGGGGTGGCGCTCAAATCGAGGGTCTTTGCTGAGGTCGGGCACCACCAGTGGCACGTCTGACATGATCGTATGGCTGCAAAACCCGGTGTCTTTCGGCATCGGTTCCAGCGGGTAGCCGACCACGGATTTGTACCATTGGGTATCGGCCTCCACGACGCTGATATGTGCAATCGGACAGTCAAGCAGACGGCGGGTGGCCTCGCAAATAGTGTCGAACAAAGCTTCGTTCTCGGCTGTGAGGCCGGGCACATCAAAAACGGCGCGCAAGCGGGCTTCTTCGTTAAAGGGAATCGGGTAGGTTCTCATTGTCTGCTCCAGTTTACGCATCGTTAATTTGAGTGAAGAATCTGTTAATATTGGGGCGAGAAATCGGCTGGCCCGCGAAGTTCCCGGGCGTCGGACACACATTCTCGCGAGCGGAAGCGGGGGAAACCGCCCTTCAGCGGGGCAACCTCCGCGGTGGACCGCCCGTGCAGGGCAACCTTACATATTCGCAACTTGTATCTTGGCATCTCACAGCGTTAGCCTAGATGACGCCTACCCGGACTATGCCACGCCAAGGAGTGACCTATGCCCCGTGCCCAGACCCGCGCCGCGACCCGCCCTTCGGTCTTTGATGACCTGCCGCTATGGCTCGCGACGCTGACGCTGATGGTGGCGGCCCTCTTGGCCGGTGCCGCCGCGGCGCAGGAGCAGGAGGTCATCAAAAGCCATGGCTATTCTTTTTATGGCGATCTGACCTACCCGGCGGATTTCGAGCATTTTAACTATGTGAACCCCGATGCGCCCAAGGGCGGGGAAATCTCGATCCCCTTCGTGGGCACGCTGGATTCGATGAACCCCTATTCCGGCAAGGGCCGCGCGCATCTGTTCTCGATCTTCGGGTTTGAAAGCCTGCTGGGCGAGGCCCCATCGGGTGAGCCGCTGCCGGCGGATGTCTATGGCGAAAGCTACTGCCTGCTGTGCGAAAGCCTTGAGTACCCCGAGGACAAGTCTTGGGTGACCTTCCACATGCGCCCCGAGGCGACGTTTTCGGACGGCACGCCCGTGACCGCGCATGACATCGTGTTCTCGCACAACCTGCTCTTGGACGAGGGCCTGAAATCCTATGCAGACGCGGTGCGCAAGCGCATCCCCAAGGTTGAAGCGCTGGACGATCATACAGTGAAGTTCCACTTTGCCGACGGTATCTCCCGCCGCAGCCTGATCGAGACGGTAGGCGGCGTGCCCGCATGGCCGAAACATTGGTTCGAGGAAACCGGCAATACCCTTAAAGACAGCTGGATGGACCCGCCCCCCGGATCGGGCGCCTATATGGTCGAAAGCGTCGATCTGACCAAACGCATCGTGCTCAAGCGCAACCCGGACTACTGGGGCCGCGACCTGCCGATCAACCGTGGCCGCATGAATTTCGACCGCATCCGGCTGGAGATTTTCAGCGACGACACTTCGGCCTTTGAGGCGTTCAAGGCGGGTGAATACACCTTCCGCGCCGAAGGGGATTCCAAGAAATGGGCCACGGGTTACGATTTCTCCAAGGTGAGTGACGGCGATATCGTCAAGGCTGAGTTGCCCGACGGCTCGCCTCCCACGCCTTCGGGCATCATCTTTAACCTCGGCCGCGAGACGCTGCAGGACCGCCGTGTGCGCGAGGCCGTGGCACTGATGTTCAACTTTGAATGGACCAACGAGTCGCTGCAATACGGGCTTTTCAGCCACCGCGCCTCGTTCACGCAAGATACGCCGCTGATGGCCGGGGCCGCGCCCGAGGGGGCGGAACTGACGCTTCTGGAAAGCCTTGGCGATCTGGTGCCGGGGGAGCTGTTGAGCGCGCCTGCCGTGGTGCCGCATACCTCAGACCCCAGCCGCCTGTTGGACCGCCGCAACGCGCGGCAGGCTTCCAAGCTGTTGGAGGATGCGGGTTGGACCGTGCAGAACGGCATGCGTGTCAATGAGGCGGGCGAGCCCTTGCGGCTGAACTTCCTGATGAACTCCGCCGGGTCGCCGACGATTTCGGCGGTGATCGAAAATTTTGTGGGCAACCTGCAATCCATCGGCATCGACGCGCGGCTGGAGAAGGTGGACAGTTCGCAATACACCGCCCGCGAGCGGGACCGCGACTATGACATGATCTATGACGCCTATGCCGCCTTCCTCGGCACCGGCACCGGTCTGTCACAGCGCTACGGGTCCGAGGCGGCAGAATTTTCGCTGTTCAACCCCGCAGGGCTTGCCAGCCCGCTGGTCGACGCGATCATCGAAGCCTCGCTCGATGCCGAAACGGCAGAGGACGAAGATGCGGCTCTGATGGCGCTGGATCGGGCGCTGCGGCATGAATTCTTCATGATCCCCACATGGTACAACGACAGCTATTGGGTTGCCTATTACGACCAATACGACCACCCCGAGATTCCGTCCTATGCTTTGGGCTACCTCGATTTCTGGTGGTATGATGAAGACCGCGCGCAGCAATTGCGCGCCTCCGGCGCCTTGCGGTAAAGCGACCTCATGGGTGCTTATATTCTCAGACGGCTGTTGCTGGTGATTCCGACCTTGTTCGGCATCATGGTGGTCAACTTTGCCTTGGTGCAATTCGTCCCCGGTGGCCCGGTAGAGCAGGCCATCGCGCGGATTCAGGGCGGCGGTGACGTCTTTGGCGGCTTTGCCGGGGGCAACAACGACGCCGGGGTCGACACGATGGCGCGCGGGTCGGACAGCACCTATGTCGGCGCCCGGGGCCTGCCGCCGGAACTGATCGAGGAGTTGGAGAAGGAATTCGGCTTCGACAAACCCCCCGTGGAGCGGTTCTTTCACATGCTGTGGAACTACATGCGGCTTGATTTCGGCGAGAGTTACTTCCGTGCCATCAGTGTGATCGACCTGATCAAGGAAAAGCTGCCGGTCTCGATCACGCTGGGGCTTTGGTCAACGCTGATCGCGCATCTGGTGTCGATCCCCTTGGGCATCCGCAAGGCGGTGCGCGACGGCTCGCGCTTTGACACTTGGACCTCGGGCGCGATCATCGCGGCCTATGCGATCCCCGGTTTCCTCTTTGCCATCCTGTTGCTGGTGCTCTTTGCCGGTGGGTCTTACTGGCAGATCTTCCCGCTGCGTGGCCTGACCTCGGATAATTTCGACAGCCTCAGCCCCTTGGGCAAGGTGGCCGATTATTTCTGGCACATCACCCTGCCGGTGCTGGCCTCGACGATCTCGGCCTTTGCCACGCTGACGCTGCTGACCAAGAACAGCTTTCTGGACGAGATCAAAAAGCAATATGTCATCACGGCCCGCGCCAAGGGCCTGTCAGAGCGCAAGGTGCTTTACGGACATGTCTTCCGCAACGCGATGTTGATCGTGATCGCCAGTTTCCCGGCGGTCTTCATCTCGGTCTTTTTCGGCGGGTCGATCATCATCGAGACGATCTTTAGCCTTGATGGGTTGGGGCGTCTGGGTTTTGAGGCGGCGGTGGCGCGCGATTATCCGATCGTCTTCGGGACGCTTTTCATCTTTGGCCTCATCGGTCTTGTCGTCGGCATCTTGTCGGACATGATGTATGTGCTCGTCGACCCGCGCATCGACTTTGAGAAGAGGGAAGGCTGATGGCGCTGTCCCCCCTGAACCAGCGCCGCTGGCGCAATTTCACCGCGAACCGCCGTGCCTATTGGTCGTTGTGGATTTTCGCGATCCTCTTTGGCATTTCGCTGCTGGCCGAGTTCGTGGCCAACGACAAGCCGATCCTCGTGAGCTACCGCGGCGAGTATTACGCGCCGATCTTCAACTTCTACCCCGAGACCGCATTCGGCGGCGATTTCCAGACCGAGGCCGCCTACCGCGATCCGGAGGTGCAATGCCTCATTGCGACCGGCGGGCTAGACGCCTGTTTCGACGATCCCGAGGGCTATATCCTCGACGCCGAGGATGGCGAAGTCGAAGGCGAGGCGATCGAGACAGGCTGGGCGCTCTGGCCGGTCATTCCCTATTCCTTCGACACCGCCGTGGACCGCCCCGGGGCCGCACCGCTGCCGCCCAATGGGCAGAACTGGCTCGGGACCGACGGCACCAAACGCGATGTGATGGCGCGGGTGATCCATGGTTTCCGTTTGTCAGTGGTCTTCACCCTGATCGTCACCGGGGCGGCGTCGATCATCGGCATTTTGGCGGGCGCGGTGCAGGGCTTCTTCGGCGGCTGGCTCGATCTGATCTTTCAGCGCATCATCGAGATTTGGTCCTCAACGCCGTCGCTTTACGTGATCATCATTATGTTCGCGATTCTGGGGCGAAGTTTCTGGCTTTTGGTGATCCTCTTGGTGTTGTTCTCATGGACCGCGCTGGTGGGCGTGGTGCGGGCCGAATTCCTGCGCGCACGCAACCTTGAATACGTCCGCGCGGCCCGTGCGCTTGGGGTCGGCAACGGCACCATCATGCTGCGCCATATGCTGCCCAATGCGATGGTGGCGACGCTGACCATGCTGCCGTTTATCATTACCGGGACGATCTCCACGCTGGCGACGCTCGACTTCTTGGGCTTCGGTCTGCCGTCCTCCGCGCCGTCGCTGGGGGAGTTGACGCTGCAGGCCAAGCAGAACCTGCAAGCGCCTTGGCTGGCCTTCTCGGCCTTTTTTACCTTTGCCATCATGCTGTCGCTGCTGGTCTTCATCTTTGAAGGCATCCGCGACGCATTCGACCCCAGAAAGACCTTCTCGTGACTGCTTTGTTGGACGTCAAAGACCTGCAAGTTTCCTTCCGGCAGGACGGGCAGTTGATCCCGGCGGTGCGCGGGGTCAGCTTTGCCGTCAACCGGGGAGAGACAGTCGCGTTGGTGGGCGAAAGCGGCTCGGGCAAGTCGGTCTCGGCGCTCTCGACGGTGTCGCTCTTGGGCGATAGCGCGCGGGTCAGCGGCTCGGTCACCTATGATGGGCAAGAGATGATCGGCGCGGATGACAAGCTGCTGCACAAGGTGCGTGGCAACGACATCTCGTTTATTTTCCAAGAGCCGATGACCTCGCTCAATCCGCTGCACACGATCGAAAAGCAGCTGGCGGAGTCGCTGGCACTGCATCAGGGGTTGAAGGGGGCCGAGGCCCGGGCGCGGGTGTTGAGCCTGCTGGAACAGGTCGGCATCAATGACGCGGAGAGCCGCATGGGCGCCTATCCGCACCAGCTTTCCGGCGGACAGCGGCAGCGTGTGATGATCGCGATGGCGCTGGCCAACAAGCCCGACATCTTGATTGCGGATGAGCCGACCACGGCGCTCGACGTGACCATTCAGGCGCAGATTCTCGACCTGTTGAAAGACCTGAAGGATGAGATGGGGATGGGGCTTTTGTTCATTACCCATGACCTCGGGATCGTCCGGCGCATCGCCGACCGGGTCTTTGTGATGCAGAAAGGACTGGTCGTCGAAGAGGGGCCGACGGCTGAGATTTTCGATAATCCGCAACACCCCTACACACGCAAACTGCTCGGCGCCGAGCCCACCGGCGCGCCCGCCCCTGTGGCGGCGGATGCTGCGGAAGTGCTGCGGACTGACAACCTCAAGGTTTGGTTCCCGATCCAGAAGGGCCTGCTGCGCCGTACCGTGGGCCATGTGAAGGCCGTCAATGACACCAGCCTGTCGATCCGCGCGGGCGAAACGCTTGGCATCGTCGGCGAAAGCGGCTCGGGCAAGACCACCGCGGCGCTGGCGATCATGCGGCTCATCGGCTCGGAAGGGGAGGTGACTTTTCGTGGCGAGGACCTGCGCAAATGGTCCACCAAAAAGCTACGCCGCCTACGCGCCGACATGCAGATCGTTTTTCAGGATCCTTTCGGGTCGCTCAGCCCGCGGATGACCTGTTTCCAGATCATCTCGGAGGGGTTGGCGATCCACAAGATCGACAAGGCGCGCGACCGACGTGAACTGGTGGCGGAGGTGATGACGGAAGTGGGGCTCGACCCGGCGACAATGGACCGCTACCCGCATGAGTTTTCCGGCGGGCAGCGCCAGAGGATCGCTATCGCCCGCGCTATGGTGCTGCGGCCGAAGCTGCTGGTTCTGGACGAGCCGACCTCGGCCTTGGACATGACGGTGCAGGTGCAGATTGTAGATTTGCTGCGGGAATTGCAGGCGAAATACGGGTTGGCCTATCTGTTCATCAGTCACGATCTGAAGGTCGTGCGGGCGATGTCGCATAAGGTGATGGTGATGAAACGCGGTGATGTTGTGGAATACGGCGACGTTGATGCGCTTTATGACAATCCGCAGACCGACTATACGCGCAAGCTGTTGCAGGCGGCTGGTTAATCAGACGTCGTGAGTGCCGAGAGGGGGAGGGGGGCGCTGCCCCCATCGCGCCGGGGCGCGCGATTCCCCCGCGGTATTTTTAAAAGGATGAAGATTGGTGGGCGTTGCCTGAGGGGCGGCGGCGGTCTTTGGGTTTTAGCCTTCGCTCGGGCCGATCATGAAGCAGCTGACGTTGCGCGCGGCCAGACGGCGGCAGGCGAGGTCGGCGCTTTCGCGTGACAGGCCGAGGAAGTTCGCGTCATAGCCTTGCGGACGCTGCACCACTTTGCGCAATGTGCCATCAAGTGTCGACATTTCAGCCAGTGCGGTTTTCAGCAGAACTTTCTCGGCGGCGTAGCGGCTGGGGAAGCGGCCCACGTTGACCCCCCAGTGGCGACCGCCCGAGGTGGAGACGCGGGTCACGATTTCCTGCTCTACCGCTTGCTGTACGGCCAGCGTTACGTCTTTGGGGCGCGGTTCGGGGCGGGGGGAGGCCTGCGCAGCGGCGATGACGACTTCGGCGTCTTTGATCTCTGGTGTGGGCGCGGCGGCGGGCGGGGTTGGCGCGGTTTGCACTGCTTCGCGGAGGGCTGCCGTAATGTCGCTGTTCGAGACGGTGCTGGTTGCTTCGGGGGCAGCCGCGGTGGCCACGACCACGACTTCGCTGCGGGGGCGGAGTTGCGGGCGTTTGGAGGTGGTGACGGCTCCGACAAGGCGGATCGTTTTGCCTGCGGCACCGGGGGCAGCGGGCGTGTCTTCGACATCGGCGTAGACCGGGGGCACTGGTTTGCGCAGGGGGGCCGAGGAGGGGGCGCGGCGGAAGCCGAGGTCCATCAACTCAGCCACTTTGGCATTGCGCGAAGCGGTGGATTTGCCCCCGAAGACGGTCACGATGATCCGTTCGTTGCCACGCTCGGCCGAGGCCGTCAGGTTGAAGCCAGCGGCGCGGGTATAGCCGGTCTTGATGCCATCGGCGCCTTTGTAAGACCCCAGAAACCGGCGGTTTGTGTGGGAGACCTTGCGCACGCCCGCGTCGGCGGTGATGCGCGAGAACAGATTGTAGTACTGCGGGTAATCATAGAGCAGGTGGCGGCCCAGGGCCGTCATATCGCGCGCAGTAGAGAGGTGACCGCTTTCGGTCAGCCCGTGCATATTTTTGAAGGTGGTGCGCGTCATGCCAAGCTGTTTGGCGGTGCGGTTCATCCGGCGGGCAAAGGCGGCTTCGGACCCTTCGATGGCTTCGCCGATCGCGGTGGCGGCATCATTGGCGGATTTCACGGCGGCGGCGCGGATCAGGTAGCGCAGAGCGATCTTTTGGCCCGGACGCATGCCCAGTTTGCTGGGCGGCTCCGACGCGGCGTTCTTGGAGATCGTAACTTGGGTGTCGAGTGAAAGCTCCCCGCGTTCGACCGCTTGAAAAGCGATGTAGAGGGTCATCATCTTGGTCAGGGAGGCGGGGTGCAGGCGCGTGTCGGCGTTTTCCGCGTGGATCTCTTTGCCGGTGCGGGCATCGATGACATAGGCGGCATAGGGGGCGGCCATGGCGCTGAGGGGGAGGATGACCAGAACCCAAAGTGCTGCGAATAGAAATAGCCCGTAGCGGGCCGGCTGAATGCGCCGAGCCTTCATATTTGCCTGCCTTTTACTGCCTCAAGTCGCCGATTTTCGGCTGACCATTTATTGATTGGTTCAAAGCTAGCATAGGACGGCGCATCGCGGAAGCCGTCGAATCCGATGGACAGGGTAAAAAAGGACGGATCCCCCCTCCAATATGTAGAGGCTTGCGCACATTGACCCACTATAAGCGCGAATAAGGCGAGAATTGGGCGTAAATTGGCCCCTAGTGGGGCGTTTGGGGCGGGCGCAGGGGCGACTCACCGGCGCGGGCGAGTCACCCCGACACGATCTTTTTCACCGTTTCCGGAAGGCCCGAGAGGTCGCTGATTTCTGCAAAACGTGGTGAATTGGTTGGCGCTTCGGCGTGCTCCATCGCCCATGTGAGGTCGTGGGGCACATAGACGCCCCAGCCGCCCGCCGCGATCATCGGGCGCACATCGGAGGCCAGTGAGTTGCCGACCATCAGCCCCCGCGCAGCCCCTTGCCCATGCTGCTCAAAAATGTGGCGATAGGCGGCTTCGGTCTTGTGAGAGACGATTTCGACCGCATCGAACCTCTCTCGCAGGCCCGATTGCGCCAGTTTACGCTCCTGATCCAGCAGGTCGCCTTTGGTCACCACGATCAGCCGGTAATCACCGCGCAGGTTTTCCAGCACGTCTTCGACATGGGGCAGCAGTTCGATCGGATGCTCCAGCATCTCGCGCCCGGCGGCGAGCAGGTCACCGATCACCTCGGCGGGGACTTTGCCCCCTGTCACCTCGATTGCGGTCTCGATCATCGACAGGGTGAACCCTTTGATCCCGTAGCCGTAATGCGGCAGATTGCGCCGTTCGGCTTCCAAAAGCCGTGCCATCAGGTGGTCGCGTTCACTATGTTCGGCTAGAAGGGCTGCAAAACGGTCGTGAGAGAGTGCAAAGTAGCGTTCATTATGCCACAATGTGTCATCCGCATCGAAACCGATTGTGGTGAGTGCCCCGCCCATATGTGCTGCCTCTTTCCTAAATTGGTTCAGAGGTTATATAGACGGCTGCACGACGAACAAGCTCTACCCCCAGCCGCAGGAGCAGCAATGCACCGTGACGACGCGAAAGCAGATTGGACGATCCAAGCAGCAGACCGGCCCGCGATGGGTTGGCAGATGATGGCGGACGGCCCCAAGGATGACGACGACACCGAGTTGTTGACCAAGACCCGTCCCAAGACCAAACGCCCGCCGCTTTACAAGGTGATGCTGCTGAACGACGATTTCACCCCGATGGAATTCGTGGTGCATGTGCTGGAGCGGTTCTTTGGCCTGAACCACGCGCAGGCGTTTGAGATCATGTTGACGGTTCACAAAAAGGGCCTGGCCGTGGTTGGCGTCTTTAGCCACGAGATCGCGGAGACGAAAGTGGCGCAGGTGATGGATTTCGCCCGGCGTCACCAGCATCCGCTGCAATGCACTATGGAAAAAGAAGAATAACACGTGATTGATCCGCGACTGGAACTGGCCCTGAACGGCGGTGGGCTGGAGTTGCCCGAAACTGGGGTGATCGCCATCTTTCAGCCCCCCGTGGACGCTGATCTGGCCGGTTTGCCGCCCGAGCGCTGCAAGATCATTCACGATTTCAAACCCGCCTATGACGCTTGGACGGCGCGGGGCTATGAGGCCGCGCATTCGATCGAGGGGCGCTATGCCGCTGCCATCGTCTGCCTGCCGCGCGCCAAACATGAGGCCCGCGCCTTGGTCGCGCAAGCCTGTGCCGTAAGCGACGGGCCGGTGGTGGTTGATGGGCAAAAGACTGATGGCGCGGATTCGATCCTGCGCGAGATGCGGGCGCGGGTGACGGTGCAGGGGCCGATCTCCAAGGCGCATGGCAAGCTTTACTGGATCGACGCGGGCTCTAGCGATTTCTTCACCGATTGGGAAGCTGGCCCCGCCCAGACAGAGGGCGGCTTTTGGACCGCGCCGGGGGTTTTCTCTGCCGATGGGGTTGATCTGGCCTCGGCGCTGTTGGTGGATGTGCTGCCTGATAACCTTGGGGCCGAGGTGGCCGATCTGGGCGCGGGCTGGGGGTTCCTCTCGGCGCATATCCTGACCCGGCCCAAGGTGAAGACCGTGCATCTGGTCGAGGCCGGGCATTTGGCGCTGGAATGCGCGCGTCATAACGTGACCGATGATCGCGCCGTGTTTCATTGGGAAGACGCCACCGAATGGCAGCCGCCGCACCGGATGGACACCGTCGTGATGAACCCGCCCTTCCACACCGGCCGCGCCGCTGAGCCGCAAATTGGTCAAGCCTTTGTTGCCGCCGCCGCGCGTATGCTATCGGGGCAGGGCGATCTGTGGATGGTGGCCAACCGGCATCTGCCCTATGAGGCGGAACTGAAGAAACGCTTTGCTCAGGTGGCGGAGCTTGGAGGCGATGCGCGGTTCAAACTGTTCCACGCCACCCGCCCGC
Source organism: Sulfitobacter sp. NFXS29 (assembly GCF_040148765.1). Taxonomy (NCBI): domain Bacteria; kingdom Pseudomonadati; phylum Pseudomonadota; class Alphaproteobacteria; order Rhodobacterales; family Roseobacteraceae; genus Sulfitobacter; species Sulfitobacter sp. NFXS29. The sequence goes on along the minus strand of NZ_JAGDED010000003.1, from coordinate 54,064 downwards.
TGACCCGGCGCCGCTAAGCCTTAAGGGGGTATCCCGATGTCTTTCTCGATCTCTGGTAAAACGGCCATCATCACCGGTGCGGCAGACGGCATCGGCCTTGCCATTGCACGGCATCTGGCCGACCGGGGCGCCAATGTAATGTGTGCCGACTCTAACGAGAAAAAGCTGATGGAGGAGTTGGGCGACACGCCGGACGAGGGCAATATCCGCGTTTTTGCCGGGGACCTACGCCAGCGGCTGACCATCGCCAACCTCGTTTCGGCCACGATCGACGCCTACGATCAGGTCGATATCCTTGTGAATGCCTCGCGGCAGGTGTTGCCGACCGATCCGCTGGATGTGGAAGACGGCTCGGTTGATACGCTGTTACAGCAAAACCTGATGACGGCGCTGCAACTGTCGCAGCAAGTGGCGCGGCGGATGATAAAACAGGCCGAGGGCCAGAGCGAGGGGCAGGTGGGGTCAATCATCAACCTCAGTTCCATTGCGGCACAACGTCACCAGCCGGATATGATGGGCTATGCCATTGCCTCGGCGGCGGTGCAGCAGATGACCCGCTCTCTGGCGCTGGTGCTGGCGCAGCACCGGATACGGGTGAATGCGATCTCTTTCGGGTCGGTGATGAGCGCGTCGCTGCGCGCCGCCGTGGCCGAAAACCGCGATTGGCGCGAGGATATTCGCGCGCATACGCCGCTTGGCCGTATCGCCGGGCCGAATGAACTTTGCGAGGCGGTGCAATTCCTCGCCGCCGAAAGCTCGGGCTTTATGACCGGTGAGATCATGACCATTGATGGTGGGCGCACCTTGCTTGATGTGGTCTCGGCCCCCGCGCATTGAAACCCGCGCCTCAAGGCGGGGCGGCAGTTTTCTTCGGCAAAAATGAATTCATCCATCTTTCGCCCTTGACCCCAATGCCAAGCTGCCTTATCCGACGCGCCACGGCGTTATAGCTCAGTTGGTTAGAGCGAACGACTCATAATCGTTAGGTCCCTGGTTCAAATCCAGGTAACGCCACCATCCTCCCCCCTTTTTCGTATGACGATATGCCTGCTGGGATTGTACAGGCCACCTGCGCTTGGGTTGCACGCTGCGCTGGAAGGGATAGAAGATAGCCCATGCCCCGCGCGGGTTTGAGCAGATGAAAGCAGCCTTATGACCACGGAAAACTTCGTTCACGAGATCAACGTCACCTGGGGCGATTGTGACCCGGCGCAGATCGCCTATACGGCGCGGCTGCCCTATTTTGCGCTGGATGCGATCAACGCATGGTGGGAGGCGCATTTCGATGGCGATGGTTGGTTCCAGTTGCAGATCGACCGCAACATCGGCACGCCTTTCGTGAACCTTTCGATGGATTTCCGCAGCCCGGTCACGCCACGGTACAAGTTGATGTGCGAAACTTATCCGACTCGGCTCGGCAATAAGTCCATTACCTTCGGCATGAAGGCGCGGCAGAACGGTGTGCTGTGTTTCGAGGGGTCGTTCACCTGCGTCTTCACCATCGCGGATGTGTTCGAAAGCCAATCCGCCCCCGAAGAACTGGCCCGGGTGATCAAACCACTTGTCCGCACCGACCTCGCCTGAGGCAATCGGTCTGAGGCGGTTGAAGTTCCCCTGATTGCAGCGTCTTATCGCGCTGCATATCGAGGGAGACAGAGATGACGATCAGGACTGCGGTAATCGGATTGGGGATCATGGGCCGGCGCATGGCCGAGAACATGGTGCTGCACCCCGGCTTCACCGTCACCACCATGTGGGATCCGGATCCTGCAGCCTGTGCCGCCGCGCAAAAGATCGCGCCGGAGGCCACAGTGTCGGCCACGGCGTCCGAGGCGATGGCCGATGTCGATCTCGTTTACCTCGCCTGCCCTCCGGTGCCGCGCAAAGCCTATGCGCTTGAGGCCGCGGCGGCGGGCAAGGCGATCTTCCTCGAAAAACCGCTGGGCGTGGACATCGCGGAGAGCCGCGCTTTGGTAGCCGAGTTGCAGGCTGCGGGCGTCCCGGCAGCGGTGAATTTCACCCAAGCGGCAGGGGCGGCGCTGACCGATCTGACGCGGTCGATCGGTGAGGGCGCGCTTGGCGATCTTTGCGGTATCGACATCATCGTGACCTATCCGGCCTGGCCCCGTGCGTGGCAGGTGGACGCGGATTGGCTGCGCTTTGCCCAAGAGGGCGGCATGACCCGCGAGGTAATTTCGCATTTCCTGTTTTTGAGCGAGCGGGTGCTGGGGCCGCTGACCCTGCAATGGGCCCATGCGGAATACCCCGACGCCAAACTTTGCGAGACCCATGTCGCGGCACGGCTGGTCAATGCCGAGGGCTTGCCGGTTTCGATCCTCGGCTCTGTTGGTGGCGTGCAGCCGGACCGGCAAGAAGTGACGGTAAAAGGGGCCAAGGCCAGCCGCCGCATCTCGGAGTTTGCTATCGACACCCTGTCGACCGGAGAAGCCTTCGCGCCGACCAACAGCAGCCCCACCGACACCCGCGCCACCAGCCTCAAAGCGCAGCTTGACGACATGGCGCTTCTGATGGACGGCGGCCCGAGCCGACTGGCCACACCAGAAGAGGGGCTGCGCGTGCAGGAGCTTATCGAAGGCATATTGGCCAACCGGGGGGCGCAGTCATGACCGCCACCTTGCAGTCATCGCCCGAAACCTGCCACTGGGGCTACTTTGAGGCCAGCCGCCCGCCTGCCTTGACGATCCAAAGCGGCGACGAGGTGATCATCAACACCGTCTCGGGCGCGCCGAACTGCCTGCCGCCCGAGGGCTTCCATGTCCCGCCCGAACTTTACGACATCCACAAGGCCGGCCCGCCGCCGATGCCCGGTCATATCCTGACCGGCCCGGTGGCCGTTGCAGGCGCGATGCCCGGGGATGTGCTGAAAGTCGATATCCTTGATGTCGCGCTGCGGCAGGACTGGGGCTATAACTTCATCCGCCCCTTGGCGGGCACACTGCCGCAGGATTTCACCGAGACCTATCACAGCAACATCCCGCTGGACGCAGAGCGGGGCATCGCCCGTCTGCCTTGGGGGCAGGAACTGCCCTTGGCTCCGTTCTTTGGCGTCATGGCCGTAGCACCGCCGCCTGAATGGGGCCGGATCGCCACCATTGAGCCGCGCAAACATGGGGGCAATCTGGATAACAAGGAGTTAGTGGCGGGCAGCACGCTTTACCTGCCGGTTTTCAACGAAGGGGCGCTGTTTTCCTGCGGGGACGGACACGGCGCGCAAGGCGATGGCGAAGTCTGCGTCACGGCGATTGAGACGGCGCTACAGGGGCGCTTTCGCCTGACTGTGTTGAAGGACCGCGGGCTCAGCTATCCGCAGGCCGAAACGCCGAGCCATGTGATCACCATGGGCATGGCCCCCGACCTTGACCGCTGCGCGGAGATGGCCCTGCGGGAGATGATCGCATTGGTGTCTGCACGCGCGGGGATCAGCCGTGAGGATGCTTATGTGCTCTGTTCGCTGGCGGGGGATCTGCGCATTACTCAGACGGTGAACCGCGAAAAGGGCGTGCATATGATGATGGCGAAAGACCTGATCGGCGGTTAGTGCCAGCGCCAACCAAAGAAAAAGGGCCGCATCGCTGCGGCCCTTTTGCGTTTCTACCTAGTGGCAGATCACTCCTCTGCCCAAGCCATCCGCGCCGGGTGGTATTCAAACCCGATATGGTGCGCGGCACCCACCAACCCTTCGCGGGTGTGGTTGTAGAGCGAGCGCCAGTAGGGCTGGATCGTGACGCCATCGTCTTGCAGCATCTTCTCACCCCGGGCCATGATCTCGCGCCGTGCGTCAACATCGGCTGTGGCCAGCGCCTCGGAGAGTAGGGCGTCGAACTCGGGGTTGGCATAGCCAAACTCGTTCCACGCCTCGCCCGAGCGGTAGGCCAGTGCCCAGATTTGCACGCCCAGAGGCCGCGCGTTCCAGTTGGTGGAGGAGAAGGGGTATTTCACCCAGTCGTTCCAGAAGGTCGAGCCGGGCAGGATCGTCCGCTTAACCTTGATGCCCGCGTCACGCAGCTGCGCGGCCACGGCATCGGTCGTGTCCTTGCGCCACGCATCGTCGATCGAGAAGAGCTCATGCTCATAATCGGCCATGCCAGCTTCTTCCATCAGCGCGCGGGCGGCTTCGGGATCGGTCTTGGGCGGTTCGACCTCTGCATATTCGGGGTGCATCGGGCCGACGTGGTGGTTTTCGGCCACGATCCCACGACCGGCATAGCCCAGTTCCAGCAGCACGGCGTTGTCGACCGCCAGTTGCAGCGCGTTGCGCACACGCTTATCTTCGTAAGGCTTCATGCCGTCGATTTCGGCCAATTGGTTGGGGCGGATCACGATGGTCGCCGCCGTGGCGATCTCGTTCTCGACCCAACCGTCGAGCGTGCTCATCACGTCGATGTATTCGCCTTCCATGGAGTAGAAAGCGTCGACTTCTTCGGCCTCGGCAGCGGCGATCCATGCGGAAGGGTCGGTGCCGTAGTCGATGTATTCCAGACGGTCGATGTAGGGGCCGCCAAAGACTTCAGTGCCCCACCATGTGTGGTCGGGGTTCTTCACCAACACGCTTTTCACGCCCACTTCGAGCGATTCGGGCAGGTAGGGGCCGGTGCCCTTGGGGTTTTCCAACATGGTGTCGGGGTCAAAGCCCTCGGGCGTGATCGCGGCGGGGTAGTCGGCCATGCCGGGGATCAACGTGATGTCGGATTTGGGCAGCTTCAGCTTGACCGTGTGGTCATCAATCACCTCAATCGCACCTTCGATGGCCTTGCCGGTTTCCTCATCCACCAGCGTGGCGAAACGGCCCGCCATGGAGTTGCCCTCGAGCGATTTATCGCACCAGCCTTCGATGTTGCGCGCCACGTCTTGCGCGGTGAAGGCAGTGCCGTCGTTCCATGTCACGCCCTTGCGGACGTTCAGCGTGTATTCAGTGGCGTCGTCGTTGATCTCCCAGCTTTCCAGCAGGCCGGGGGTGAAGGTGCCGTCGTTCTCCCAGATGGCGAGGTATTCCAGCCAGCCGCGGCTGAAGTTGGCGATCTGAGACCAGTCATAGGTGCGCGGGTCTTTCAGGGCACGCACCTCCATCTGCATCCGCACGGTGCCGCCGTCCTTGAGGTTGGCATGGGCCGCCGCACGCGCGGGCGCGGCCATGCCAAGCATCCCATAAGCTGTGGCGGACGTGGCCCCGAAGGCGCTCGCAATCGCCAGAAACTCGCGTCTGCTGACGGGGTCTTTCTTGGCGTTCTCGGCTGATGTCAGCACGGATTGCGGCAGCGGTTTTCCGGTGCGTGTCAAAAATTCCATGATTTTCCTCTCTGTTGGTGCGCTGGCCGGAGCCGTCGCGGATCCCCACTTTTAAGGGTGGGGCAGGTGATGCAGTTGACCTGCTTTTGTCGCCTCTTGAGGTGGGCGCGGGGTGTTTAGTCTGCCGATCAGGCGCGTTGCGTCAAGCCTGTCGCGGGAAGTTGAGCAGCAAGCTAGCGCAGGAAACCGCCCCGGCAAGCGGGCTGGCCGGGAAAAATCGCCGTCAAAATGGCGGTTTAGGCCGGATCACGCGCCGCTTTGAAAAGCGCCTCGAGCCGGGCGGGGTCGCCGACCTCATTGGCCAGCATCAGCACCAGTCTCGCGTTCAGGGCGTGGCTTTCCGCTTCGCTCAGCCCTTCGTGGGCGGCCATGAGCGCGGCATAGACGGTGTCGCCCTCGGCGCCGAGGTTGTCTTGAAGGATCATGCGGTGGCTCCTTTCGCGCAGTCCAAAGCGCCGTCAAAGGCACGGGCAAAGGCGCGGGAAATCGCGGCCCTGTCGGGCTGGTCGAAGACGGCGCAGACATGGCCATCGGGGCGCAGCAGATAGAGGAACCCGCTGCCATAGCGCCGCTGTGCATGGCCATCCTTGCCCTGAAAACAGGGGTAGGCATCCTGCGATTGGTCGATGCCGATACGGCTCAGGCCGGGGATGTCCGGGGCCGTGATCCCGCCGACCGCCAGCAGGGTGAACTGGCCCTGAGCCTCCCCCAGCAGCCAGCGATCCCCCACAGGCCCGGCAAGCGGCGCGTCGATCAGCGCGCTGCCGGGGCGCAGAGGGGCATCGCCTGCAGTTTGCAGCGGGCTATGGGCCAGCGTGCAGGGTTGTGACAGGCGGCCCGAGTTAATCAGTTTGCGGGCGAAAGGATGACGCGCGGCGAGGGTCAGCACCTCATTGCGAAACAGGGTTTCGATGGGGGATTTGGGTGTCATAAAATTCGTCGCGCGGGCGGAGTTGCGCATGTTCTCATCCGCGCCATGCCCGCGTTCGATGTCATAGCTCTCAATCAGGCTGGTGGGCGCGTCGCCCTGCACGACAGCGGCAAGCTTCCAGCCGAGGTTGTCGACATCCTGCACCCCGCCATTGCCGCCCCGCGCGCCGAAGGGGCTGACCACATGGGCGCTGTCGCCGACAAAGACCACGCGGTCATGCACGAACTTCTCCAACCGTGCGCAGCGGAACTTATAGACGCTCATCCAATCAAGTCGGAAAGGCGCATCGCCCAGCATCTGCTTCAGGCGCGGCACGACTTTCTCTTCGGTCGCCTCGGCCTTCGGGTCGGTCTCTGGCCCCAGTTGCAGGTCGATGCGGTAGATGTTGTCGGGCTGTTTGTGCAGCAGCGCGGATTGGCCGTTGTGAAAGGGTGGGGCGAACCAGAACCAACGCTCGGGCGTGTCATGGTCGCCAAAGGGGGAGGTTTCCATCTCTACGTCGGCGATCAGGAAATGTTCGTCAAAGGTCTGGCCCTCGAAGGGCAGTCCCATGCGTTTGCGGGTGGCGGAGCCTGCGCCATCGCAGGCGATGTACCAGTCGGTTTCCAGTTGATACGGGCCGTCCGGCGTCTCAACCGTCAGTTCGACGTGATCGGCGTGGCCCTTGTGATCGATGACTTTATTTAAAAACCGCAGGTCGATCAGGTCGGGAAAATCCTGTGCGCGTTCAACAAGGTACTCTTCGACATAGTATTGCTGGAGGTTCACGAAGGCCGGGTATTTATGCCCCGGTTCGGGCAGCAGATCGAAGTTATAGACCTCCCTTTCGCCGTGAAACTGGCGGCCCACTTTCCATGTCACGCCTTTTTCCAGCATCCGCTCACCGATGCCCAGCCTGTCGAAAATCTCTAGCGTCCGTTTGGCCCAGCAGATCGCGCGAGAGCCGAGCGAGACGACATTGTTGTCATCCAGCACGACCGAGCTCACGCCCCGCAGGGCCAAGTCCACGGCCATCGACAGGCCAATGGGGCCCGCGCCCACGATCACCACCGGGTGCCGTGGCTCGGGCGCGGTGAGGCCGGGCGGGGGGCTGTAGGGAAAGGGGGTGTAGGCATAGGCCATGGCGGTTTCCTCAGACAAGAGCGCGCAAAAGCAGCAGGGCAAGCAAGGCCAGTGTGGTCAGCGTCACCCGTCGGCGCGACTTGCGGTGCTCTGGCGCGCGCAGCATCTTTGACCAAACCTGTGCCGTATCGCGCAGCCCCGCATAGGGCTGCCCGCTCCGGCGTGCAGCTTGGCGGCGGTGATCCATCACCAGTGCAAAGACCAGATAGAACCAGAGCGCCAGTGCCAGTAATATCAGGGCAGTAAGGAGCGCGGGCAGGGGCATCAGTCCGACAGCGCCTCCCACATCTCCTTATCGCGTGCGGCGGTCCAGATGCGCGGCGTGTCAATGTCGAGCGCTTCGTCATAGGCGCGGGCGACGTTGAAGGGCAGGCAGTGCTCATAAATCGCATAGTCGCCGAACTTGGGGTCACATTCGGCGCGCACGGCGTCCCATGCCTCTTTCAGCGTACCACCGCGGAGGGCCACGCGGGCCGCCGGGCGGTAGGTGGAGCGCACGAAGTCGGCGGTGCTGTCGATCGCCGAGTTGACCATCTCGCGGCCCACCAGCGCGTCGCCGCGACCCGGCGCGATGGCGTCGAGGTCAAAGGCGCGGATGCGTTCCAGCGTGCCGGGCCAGTCGTGAAAATGCCCATCGCCGCAGTAGCAGGCGGAGTGGTATTCGACGATGTCGCCGGTGAACATGACGTTCTGATCGGGCACATAGATCACCGCATCACCCGCCGTATGGGCGCGACCAAGCTGCATGATGTCGACCCGGCGCTTGCCGAGATAGACACTCATACGGCCGTTAAAGGTGGTGGTGGGATATGTCAGGCCGGGGATGCTCTCGTGGCCTTCAAACAGGCGCGGGAAACGCTCGAACTCGCTGTCCCAATCTTCTTGGCCACGCTCGGCGACCATGGCGCGGGCTTTCTCGGACATGATGATTTGCTGCGCGCCAAAGGCCGAGGCGCCGAGCACGCGCACGGCGTGGTAGTGGGTCAGCACCACATGGCTGATCGGTTTGTCGGTGACCGAGCGGACGCATTCGATGACCTTATTCGCCAGACGCGGTGTGGCCTGCGCTTCGATGATCATCACACTGTCGTCGCCGATGATGACGCCAGAGTTCGGATCGCCCTCGGCGGTGAAAGCGTAAAGTCCCTCGCCCACCTCTGTGAAGGAGATTTCCTTTTCGGTCATGTCGCCTTGGGATGCGAATTGCTTGGCCATGTGATGTCCTTCTGTCTTGGTTCGCCTGCGCGGTTGCGCGGCCTGTTCAGGAAAAGTCGATTGCCGGGCGAATTTTGCCGGTGCAGCTGCCGAAGCCTACGCGAAAGCCATCGCCCTGTGCGTGGCCGGTGAGGGTCAGCGTGTCGCCGTCCTCGACAAAGCTGCGGCTGCTGCCATCTGCGAGGGTGATCGGCTCTTTGCCGCCCCATGACAGTTCCAGCAGCGACCCGCGTTGTGATTTTTCGGGGCCTGAGATCGTGCCGGACCCCAGCAGATCGCCCGCGTTCATCGCACAGCCCGAAGAGGCGTGATGGGTCAACTGCTGCGCGGCGGAGTAGTACATCTCGCTGTAGTTGGTGCGGGCGATTTCTTCGGCCGCGCCCCCCTCGGGCTGGAGCAGCACCGACAGGTCAATGTCATAGAGGCCGGGCTTCTCTTCGCGCAGGTAGGACAGGAGGTCCTTCTCGCGCTCTGGCGTGGAGGTGCGGAACGGCTCAAGCGCGTCGCGGCTCACGATCCAAGGGGAGATCGATGTGGCGAAGGCTTTGGCTTGGAACGGGCCGAGGGGTTGGTATTCCCACGCCTGAATATCCCGCGCTGACCAGTCGTTGAGCAGCACGTAGCCAAAGATCATCTCATCCGCCTCGTCGATGCTGACGGGCTGGCCCATCTCGGTCGACGTGCCGACGATCGCGCCCATCTCAAGCTCGATATCCAGCCTCTGGCAGGGGCCAAAATGCGGCGCCTCGGCGTCTGGGGCTTTTAGCTGGCCATTGGGGCGGGTGATCTCGGTCCCCGATACGACGACGGTAGAAGCGCGGCCATTGTAGCCGATGGGGATATGCAGCCAGTTCGGCGGCAGGGCGTTTTCGGCCCCGCGAAACATCGTGCCGACATTGGTGGCGTGATGTTTGCCCGCGTAGAAATCCGTATATTCCGAGACCATCATCGGCATGTGCAGCCGCGCTTCGTCCATCGGTACCAGATGCGGCGCGACGGCGGCCTGATCCGGGGCATCCGCGCTAAGCAGCTCCACCAGCCGCGCCCGCAGGGAGGCCCATGCCGCTGGGCCAAGGTCCATCACATCGTTCCAATAGGGCACATCGAACACCGGCTCTTCGGCGAGGGTGATTAGCCCCTCTTCTTCCAAAGCGGCCATGTCGAGGATCTGATCGCCAATCGCCACGCCACAGCGCGCTTCCAGCCGATTGGTCGTGAAAACACCGTAGGGCAGATTGTTGAGGGGGAAATCGGTATCGGCGCTGTTGGCGCTTTCCACCCAAGAGGTCATCAGGGTCATGTCGGTCCTTTCAGGGGGCAGGCGGGTCACTTCTTGCCAGGTGTGCCGTCGAATTTCTTCTCAAGGCTCTCCCAGCAGTCGATGTAATCGTCCTGCAGGGGTGCTTCTTTGGCGGCGAATTCGGTCAGATGCTGCGGGAAGCGGGTCTCGAACATGAAGGACATGGTGTTGTCGAGCTTATGCGGTGCAAGCTCAGCGTTTGACGCCCCCTCGAATGCATTTCGGTCCGGCCCATGCGGCAGCATCATGTTGTGCAGGGACATCCCGCCAGGGACAAAACCCTTGGGCTTGGCGTCATACTGACCGTGGATATTGCCCATCAGCTCAGACATGATGTTCTTGTGATACCACGGCGGGCGGAAGGTATCTTCGGCCACCATCCAGCGGTCGCGGAACAGCACGAAGTCGATGTTGGCGGTGCCTTCGACGCCCGAGGGCGCGGTCAGAACGGTAAAGATCGACGGGTCGGGATGGTCAAAGAGCACCGCGCCCACGGGGCAATAGGTGTTCAGGTCGTATTTCACCGGGGCGTAGTTGCCATGCCATGCCACCACGTCGAGCGGCGAATGCCCGATCTTGGTCTCATGGAACTGGCCGCACCATTTGATCGTCACCGTCGAAGGCGTCTCGCGGTCTTCAAAGGCGGCCACGGGGGTTTTGAAATCGCGCGGGTTCGCCATGCAGTTGGCGCCAATCGGGCCGCGGCCGGGCAGGTGGAACTTCTGGCCATAGTTCTCACATACAAACCCCCGCGCCGGACCGTCGAGCACTTCGACACGGTAGACCAGCCCGCGGGGGATGATGGCGATCTCTTGCGGGGCGATGTCCATCACGCCCAACTCGGTGCAAAAGCGCAGCGTGCCTTCCTGCGGGACGATCAGCAACTCGCTGTCGGCGGAGTAGAAATAGCTGTCCACCATACTGTCGGTGACCAGATAGATATGGCTCGCCATGCCGATCTGCGTGTTCACATCCCCCGCCGTGGTCATAGTGCGCATGCCGGTAAGCCAGGTCAGCGGCGCGTCGGAATGCGGCACCGGATCCCAGCGGTATTGGCCAAGGCTGGTCACGTCCTGCGGCTGATGCGGGGCGGATTTCCAATAGGGCAGGTCGATCCGCGCGTACCGCGACGAGTGTTTCACCGAGGGCCGGATGCGGTAGCACCACGTGCGCTCGTTCTGATGAGACGGTGCGGTAAAAGCGGTGCCTGAAAGCTGTTCGCCATAGAGCCCGTAATTGCATTTCTGCGGGGAGTTCATGCCCTGCGGCAGCGCACCGGGCAGGGCCTCCGTCTCAAAATCATTGCCAAAACCGGGCATATAGCCCGGATGCATGCCCGAGGTGGTGGCCGCGGTTGTCATCGTCGTCGGCTTTGAATGGCTGGTCATCTGTGCCCCCTTGCAGAATCTGTTGCGACTGTAATAGTTGGATTTGTAACTAACAAGCGGTGTAGTATGGCGGACGACGATTTTCAGCTTCAGTATTTTTTGCCCTACCTGTTGAACCAAGCGGCAGAGGCCTCATCGCTTGAGTTTCAGCAGATCTACAAAAGTCGCTATGGGATGCTGCGCACCGAATGGCGGGTGCTGTTCCACCTCGGGCTTTACGGGCAACTCACGGCGAGTGAGATCGGCCAGCGCGCGCGGATGCATAAGACCAAGATCAGCCGCGCCGTGCACCGCCTGACGGAACGGCGCTTTGTCACCCGCACCCGCGACGATGGCGATCGCCGGGTAGAGCATCTGTCGCTGACCCGGCAAGGCCAAGCGGCCTATGACGATCTGCGCGCGGTGGCACAGCGCTATAATGCGGCGCTGATGGACACGCTCGACCCTGCCGAGGCCGCGGTGCTGCGGCGGACGCTGCTCAAGCTTTCGGATGTGGCGCAAGAGGGCTTTACTTAGGCTGTGGAAATCGCCACCGATGGCGCATGACAGATCAGACCAAAGGCCTCCTGCTCACTTTTCTCGGGGTGATGTGCATCGTTCCCGAGGCGCTTTTCGTGCGCGTCATCGACGCGCCAATGCTGACGCTGGCGTTCTGGAAAGTGACCCTCGTGGGATCGGCGATTGGCACAGGGTTGCTGCTGGGCCAAGGCATCGCGCCCTTCCGCGCCCTGCGCCGCGCCGGTTGGGCCAGCGCGATTTACGTCGGCGGCGTGGCCTGCGCCGGGGTCGGCTTTGTGCTGGCGGTGCGCCTGACTTCGGTGGCGAATGTGGTCTTCATCCTCGCCTCATTGCCCGTCTTCGCGGCGATCTATAGCAAGGTCTTTCTGGGTGAGCCGATCAGCCGACGCATGTTCTTTACCATCGCGGCGGTGCTGGCCGGGCTTGCCGTGATCGCCTTTGGCTCGGGCGAGACCGAAAATGCCTCGCGCGCGGGGGACCTGCTGGCGCTGTCGATCTCGGCGATCTTTGCCGGTGCGCTGACTGCGGCGCGCCACGCGCGCGCGGTGTCGATGGTGCCGGCGGTCGCGCTGGCCTATCTGCTGGCCGGAGCGGTGCTGCTTCCCGTGGCGCAACCCTTGCAAATGCCCGGCTCAGAGTTGCCCCAAATGCTACTCTATGCCGTCTTTATGGCGGCCAGTGCTGGGCTCATCGCCCTTGGGCCGCGCTATATTTCAAGCGCCGAAGTGGGCCTGCTGGTGCTTTTGGAATCCGTGCTCGCTCCGCTGTTGGTCTGGGCCGTACTGGGCGAAGACCCGGGCATCTATCCGCTGATCGGCGGCGGCATCGTTGTGGGGGCGCTGTTCCTGTCGAACCTCATCGCCCTGTCACGCCGCCGCCGTGTCGTGCCGCCGCTGCCTCATCACTAACTTTAAAAGTCGGGGGTGACGCCCGGAAGGTCCAACGCCTTGATCAATTCGCGCAGCTCCTGACGCGCCGCGATGTTGGAGATATTGAGCTGTTTCACCCCGATATCTTTGAGGTCCAGCAGCGTCAGGCCGCGCGGAAAAAGCTCCCGAAAGATCACCCGCTCATTAAATCCCGGTGCGGTGCGAAAGCCGATCCGCTTGCTAAGATTGCCAATTGCGCGTTCCATCTTTTCCTTATTGACCATTCGCTGCGCACCCAAACGGTTGCGCACCACGACCCAGTCAATCGCCGAAAGCCCGGCCTGCGCCCGCAATTGCCGCGCATTCCAAACCATCTCGGAATAGACCGATGGCCCAGTGATCTTTTCCCCATTGGCGTCGATATGGGCCAGCAGGTCAAAGTCGATGAAACTGTCGTTAAGCGGGGTGATCAGCGTGTCTGCCAGCGAATGCGCGACCTGGCTCAGCCGGGTATGAGAGCCGGGACAGTCGATCAGAATGAAATCATTGTCGGGCTCTAACTCCGCCACAGCCGCACTGATACGGTGGTCATACATGTTTTCACCGGGGCGGAGGCTGCTGGCCTCCACATCCGGCAATTCGCAAAGCGTCGGACTGGCAAGCGTCAAACCAGAGTCGCGCATGAAATCACGGCGGTTCTCGATGTAGCGGCCAAAGGTCCGCTGCCGCAGGTCGAGGTCCAGCCCGCTGACCTTATGGCCAAGGCGCGCCAAGGCCGTCGCCACATGCATGGAAACGGTCGATTTGCCCGCGCCGCCTTTTTCGTTACCGACGACGATTATATGCGCCATACTGCTGTCCCTTCGCGCCTGCCGCTTCAGCAGGATATTGTTGAGCCGCACTATATGTAGGGTTCACGCCTTTGGAAAGTGGCGAGGCGGCGTGTTCAGCCAGACCGTGGCAGCGCTGCCGCGTTTGGACAACAGAGGGATTTGCCCTATTTTCACCAGCTAAGGCCCAGTGTAACACCGCGCCTTACCGCCCTGACAGGCGGTCAAAGCAACCGTTCACCCAAGGTCCCCTTATGGCAGATCACCACCCCACCTCATCAAAACCGACAACCGCGCGGGGCGTGCTGCCGTCTTTAGGCGCAGTGATCGCGGAATTCGCGCTTGTCTGTCTGCTGGTGGCGCTGGTGCCGATCACGGTCTACCTTGATACAGCGGTTCTGAGCGATGGCGTCTCCGAAGACTCGCTGACAGAACACATGCACAACACCCTGCTCGCCATCGCAGCTGCCATCTTCATGATGGGCGCATACAAACACGTGGGCATGCGGGGCTATCTCACATTGGCGGCCACGCTCTTCGCCTGCATGTTTCTGCGCGAATATGATGCCGCGCTCGACCGTATCCAACACGGCTTCTGGATTTATCCCGCCCTCGTGACGCTGGCCGTGGGCAGCTTCACCGCGTGGCGCAACCGCGGGACAACGCTCCTGCCGATGCTGCACCATTTGCGAACCCGCTCTGCCACCTTTGTCTATATCGGTGTGGTGCTGCTGCTGTTCTTTTCGCGGACCTTCGGCACCGGTGCGTTGTGGGAGGCCGTCATGGGCGCCGCCTATGACCCCCAAGTCAAAACCACCGTCCAAGAAGGCACCGAGCTGCTCGCCTACCTGCTGATCGCCTACGGCGCGGTGCTCTCGCACCTGCACGGCTACGGTGCCCAAGCCGCTTTACAAGAGCGCCGCCTCTAACCCCGGCCTCCTCCACGCGCGCCGTTCTCCACCGATGCGCAGCCCTCCCCCCATTTCATCCTTTTAAAAATACCGCCCAACCGCTTGCAACATACGCCCGGTCCCGGCCCCCTTTTCCGCAACGCAAAAGGCGCGACCCATAGGGGCCGCGCCTTTGCATTCACAATGTAGGGTAGGCTTAGAAGCCCAGACCTGCATATTTGTTCTTGAACTTCGACACGCGGCCGCCGGTGTCCATGATGCGGCCAGTGCCGCCGGTCCACGCGGGGTGCACGGAAGGGTCGATGTCGAGCGACAGTTGGTCGCCTTCTTTGCCCCATGTCGATTTCATTTCCACAACGGTGCCGTCGGTCATTTTGACGTTGATGATGTGGTATTCGGGATGTGTATCGGTTTTCATCGACCAGTCCTTTATGCGTTCGCGCGGGGCTTGTAGTGAGCGTTTTCGACGATCCGTGCGGATTTACCGCGACGGCTGCGCAGGTAGTACAGCTTGGCGCGACGCACGCGGCCACGGCGCACAACGGTGATGCTGTCGATGTTGGTCGAATGCAGCGGGAATACACGTTCCACGCCTTCGCCAAAGGAAATCTTGCGCACGGTGAAAGACCCGGCGATGCCGTGGCCGTTCTTGCGCGAAATGCAGACGCCTTCGTAGTTCTGCACACGGGTGCGGGTGCCTTCGGTGACTTTAAAGCCAACGCGAACGGTATCACCGGCACGGAAGTCGGGGATCTCTTTCCCCAGTTCGGCGACTTGTTCCGCCTCGATCTCTGCGATCAGGTTCATCTGACCTATCTCCTATGATGTTCGCGGTATTCCACGAAATTATGTCGCGACCCAGAGCTTCGGGTTCTATCGGGCAGCGCCGGGATCATTCTCGATCACAAGGGCCCCCGCCGGAGGTATCGTCGTCATTACTTTATTCGCTTGCGCCGAAACGCAAAGCACCGGAGCCGCCAAAGCGATTCCGGATGCGCGGGGTATAGGGGGCAATCGCTCAAGGATCAAGGGGGCTGTTGCCGCCTTGATCCCCAGATTTTCAGCTCAGCGCGTCAGGCCAGCGCAATCACGCCCAAGACGACGAGCAGGAAAAGCACCAGCACGATGCCGATCAGCACCTTCGCCCCGGTCATCGCAGCCCCCGACACGCGGCCAAAGCCCAAGAGAGCCGCCACAGCGGCGACGATCAGCAGAATGAGAATTAGTTCAAGCATTTGGTTTCTCCCTCCAATATGGGGGATCAACGCATCGCGCGGGGCCGGGTTCCCTGGGGGCCGCTTGCTTAGTCTTTGCCCTCAAACGCGGCCCACATGTCGGGGCGGCGTTTGCGGGTCAGGTCTTCGGCCTGCGCCTGCCGCCATTTCGCGATCTCACCATGGTTGCCCGACATCAGCACGGGGGGGATTTCGCGCCCCTCCCATTCGGCGGGGCGGGTGTATTGCGGGTGTTCCAGCAGTCCAGAAGCATGGCTTTCTTCTTCGATACTCTCGGCATTGCCCAAGACGCCGGGCAAAAGGCGCACGGTGGCGTCGACCATCGCCTGTGCAGCCAGCTCGCCACCCGTCATGACGAAATCGCCCAAGCTGACCTCGGTGATGCCGAAATGCTCGATCACCCGCTCATCGACGCCCTCAAACCGCCCGCAGAGCATCGTCACCCCTGCGCAGCTTGCCAGATCGCGCGCCATGGCCTGATCGAACCGTCGCCCGCGCGGTGACATGTAAAGGATCGGCCAGCGCCCATGAGCGTGGCTTTGCGCGCGGGCCAGAGCCGGGCCAACCACATCGGCGCGCATCACCATGCCCGCCCCGCCGCCCGCGGGGGTGTCGTCGACATTGCGGTGTTTGCCGATGCCGAAATCGCGCAGGTCGTGGGTGTGCAGCTGCCAGCGGCCTTCGTGCAAGGCCTTGCCGGTCAGGCTGGCCCCCAGCACGCCGGGGAATAGATCGGGAAACAGGGTCACGATCCGGGCTTGCCAGACATCGGCGTAATCGGGCGCGTCTTGCATCAAGGCGCGGGGTGTCAGGCTGGGCCGTGCGCTTTGGCGTCCGTGAGAGCGGGTGGGTTTCATGCGGTTCCTGCCTGTGTCAGTAGGGCGGTCTTGGCGCGGCGGCGCGCCTGAGGGTCATCGGCGTGTTGGCGGTTGGCGTCAAGCAGAGCCTGCAAGAGTTCCGCAGGCAAGCGTCGGTTCACGGGCGGTGGCAGCGTTAACTGCGCCATGACCTCGGGCGGCAGCTCGCACAGATCCAGCAGCGGGGTTGCCGGGCCAAGCGGTAGGTCGCGGCACGCCTCCAGCCGCGCGTGATGCACGGGGCAGGGCAGGCGGCGGGCGATTGTCTCGACCACCGTGTCCAATGCCGCCGCAGGGGCGTAGCGGGCGGTGAACTCGGCAAGGTCCAGCGTCATGGACGAGGCTTTGACATGTTCCCAATAGGCCGAAGCGATCCACTCCGCCGGGTCACGGGTCGAGAGGTAGACCATGATCTCTGCCCGAGGAAACCGTTGGCGCAGGCTGCTGGTGAAGCTGTCCAACAACTCGGGCGCGGCGCTGTAATCGGCCAGATCGCCCCGGCCCGGCAGATGGCCCGCCAGTTCCTCAGCCGAGAGGATAAGGGTCCGGCGTGGCATCCGGGGCAGGGCGTCGAGCAAGGCGACGAAGCGGTGTTCGGCCTTGAGCAGCGTAAGCGGATCGCGCCATGTGGAATAGCCGCGCGTGGCATGCAGCAGGTCTTTCATTTGCCAACGCAGGCGCAGCGCGACATGGGGTTTCAGCGCGCTGCGGTTCGCGCGCAATGTGGCCTGAAGGGAGCTGGTCCCGGTCTTATGAAAGCCAGCGTGCAGGATGATCCGGCGGGGCATCATCCGGCTCCGGTCTCAGCCATCCTTGCCATCCGGCAGCACGCCCAGGGGCGGGTCGGCAACGATCCGGCCCGATGCAAGATCGACGGTCGGCACGGCGGCCTTGGTGAAGGGCAGGAATGTGGTGGCCGATGTGCCCGCCAATTGCAGTTCCAGCAGGTCGTCCGCCCCGTGGTTTTGCACCGTTTTCACGCGGCCCAGCAGCGCGCCGCCGGTGTCATAGACCTCAAGCCCGATGAGATCGGCGTGGTAGAACTCATCATCCGGCAGACCGGGAAGTTGGTCGCGCGCGGCAAAGAGCGAGACACCGCGCATGTCGTCGGCCTCTTCCTTGGTGGTGATCTCGGCGATGCGGGCGGCAAAGCCGTTCTTGACCGGGTGCAGCAGAGCAAGGGTGAAGGTCCGGCTGCCATCCTCGGTGCTCAGCGGGCGGTAGCCCTCGATGTCTTCGGGAACGGCGCAGTAGCTTTTCACGCGCACTTCGCCGCGCACGCCGTAGGCACCCGCGATGGCACCGACACAGATCAGGTCTTGGTCACTCATTGCAACAACTCCGAATTCACGCAGATCGTCCCGGTCCATTCTCCGGCCCCGGCTTTGCATTCGTCCTGCATTAACTGCCGATCGTAGCGGATGCCAAGGACAAAGCCGAGCACGAGCACGGACAGAAGGAACAGTAGCTTTTTCATTAACGGGCCTCGACCTTCAGGTGCGGGGCGCGCACCTCCCACCCTTTGGTTTCCAGTTCCGGCGTCAGGCTGTTGTCCTCGGGCCAGCCCATGCAAAGATATGCCACCAGCGACCAGTCCTTTGGAACGGCAAGATCACGGTTCAGCCGCGCAGGGTCAAGCACGGAAACCCAGCCCAGCCCAAGGCCATGGGCGCGGGCGGTGAGCCACAAATAGTTGATCGCACCCACCACGGAATAGCGGCGCATCTCGGGCATCGTTCCGGCACCAAGGCCGCTGCCCTTGTCGGTGCTTTCATCACAGTAAATCGCCAATTGCTCGGGCGCGTCGCTCATGCCCGAAAGCTTGAGCCCGGCATAGAGCGCGGCCTTCTCACCGTCATATCCGGCAAGGGCGTGTGCATTGGCAGTTTGGAAATTCTCAAGCGCGGCTTGGCGCGCGGTGTCGGACTGCACGCGGATGATCCGCCATGGTTCCGACAGGCCCACAGAAGGGGCGAGGGTAAAACTGTCGAAGCAGGTTTGCACCAGCGCCTCGTCCAGCGGGTCTGTGCGAAAGCGGCGCACATCGCGCCGCCATCGCATCAGGTCGTGCAGCCCGGCACGGAAGTCTTCAGAGAATGCATCCATGCCGGGCGCTCGCAGCTTATTCTGCGGAAGCTTCTTCAGCAGGTGCGTTGGCAGCTTCGGCAGCGGCAGCGGCTTTGTCAGCCTTCTCTTGAACGCGTTCCTGAGCTTTCTTGCCCGGTGTGCCCTTCTTGGGGTTGTTACGCTCGGTCTTTTCGCGAACGCCAGCGGCTTCCAGCATACGTGTCACACGCTCGGTCGGCTGGGCGCCTTTGGCGATCCATGCTTCGATCTTTTCAACGTCCATCTTTACGCGGTCTTCGCTGTCTTTGGGCAGCAGCGGGTTGTAGGTGCCCAGCTTCTCGATGAAGCGGCCGTCGCGCGGCATGCGGCTGTCGGCTGCAACGATACGGTAGAAGGGGCGCTTTTTGGAGCCGCCGCGGGCGAGACGAATTTTCATGGCCATGATGAGTAGTCCTTTGAGTTTGTAAGCAAGAAGGGGCTGCGCCCCGCCTTACGATTGGTGGCTTTTGTGGTGCTGAATGACTTCAGCGATGATGAAGTTCAGGAACTTCTTGGCGAATTCGGGGTCGAGGTCGGCCTCTTTCGCCAAATCTTCGAGCCGTGCGATCTGGGCCGCTTCGCGGGCCGGATCGGACGGGGGAAGGTCGTGTGTGGCCTTGAGTTTCCCCACGGCCTGTGTGTGTTTGAACCGCTCGCCTAAGGTATAGACGAGGATCGCGTCGAGCCGGTCGATCGAGGCGCGGTGCCCTTTCAACAGCTCGGCGGCGCGGTTGGCGATATCTGTGGTGGTGTCGGTCATTTCTTTTTCCCGAAACCGCTGAGGCCGCCGGGCAGGCCCATGCCGCCGCCGCCGAATGGATTGCCGCCGCCCAGGCCGCCGGGCAGCTTGCCGCCCATCTGCTTGGCCGCGGCTTCGAGCGCCTTTGGGTCCATCTGGCTAGGGTCCATGCCGCCGGGCATGCCGCCCTTGCCCATCATGCCTTTCATAGCCTGCTTGAGCATGCCGCCTTTGCCCATTTTGCCCATCTTCTTCATCATGTCGGACATCTGGCGGTGCATCTTCATCAGCTTGTTGAGGTCAGAAACCTCCATGCCGGCACCGCGGGCGATGCGCTTTTTGCGGCTGGCTTGCAGCAGGGCAGGGTTGGCACGCTCTTTCTTGGTCATCGACTGAATGAGGGCAATCTGTTGCTTGAGGATCTTATCGTCGAAACCGGCGTCTTCGACCTGTTTCGCCATTTTCCCCATGCCGGGCATCATGCCCATCATGCCCTGCATGCCGCCCATCTTGATCATCTGCTCAAGCTGCATCTTCAGGTCGTTCATATTGAACTGACCCTTCGCCATGCGCTTCATCATCTTCTCGGCCTGTTCGGCCTCGATGGTTTCTTGGGCCTTTTCGACCAGCGCGACGATGTCGCCCATGCCGAGGATACGGCCCGCGATGCGCTCAGGCTCGAAAGTCTCAAGCGCGTCCATCTTTTCGCCAAGACCGACGAATTTGATCGGCTTGCCCGTCACGGCACGCATCGAGAGCGCCGCACCGCCACGGCCATCGCCGTCCATCCGGGTCAGAACGACACCGGTGATGCCGATACGCTCGTCAAAGTTCTCGGCGGTGTGCACGGCGTCTTGGCCGGTCAGGCCGTCGACCACCAACAATGTTTCACGTGGATTGGCCACGTCACGCACGGCTTTGACCTGCTGCATCAACTCTTCGTCGATCGACAGGCGGCCCGCGGTGTCGAGCATATAGACGTCATAGCCGCCCAAGCCCGCCTGCGTCTTGGCGCGTTTGGCGATTTGCACTGGGGTCTCGCCCTTGACGATCGGCAGCGTGTCGACGCCGATTTGCACGCCAAGGATCGCCAGCTGTTCCATCGCCGCAGGGCGGTTCACGTCGAGCGAAGCCATCAGCACGCGCTTGCCGTCACGCTCTTTTAGGCGTTTGGCCAATTTTGCGGTGGTCGTGGTTTTACCGCCACCCTGCAGGCCGACCATCAGGATCGGGGCGGGCGGGCTGTCGATTTTCAGCGCGCCGGGCTCGCCTTCGCCTTTCAGCGTGTCGATCAGCGCGTCATGGACGATTTTGACGACCTGCTGGCCCGGCGTGACCGATTTGGTCACCGCTTGGCCGGTGGCCTTGTCCTGCACCGTTTTGACGAATTCGCGCGCCACGGGCAGCGAAACGTCAGCCTCCAGCAGGGCAACGCGCACTTCGCGCAGGGCGGTTTTGACATCTTCGTCGCTGAGCGCGCCTTGCTTGGTCAGGCGGTCAAAGACACCAGAGAGCCGTTCGCTGAGATTTTCAAACATGGGCACAGGGCCTTTCGGGTCGGTTGCACTTGCCCCTATTTAAGGACGCGCGCGAAAATGCACAAATGCCCCAGTGGGCGCAACGCGCTGACTGGGGGCGATCCCGACGCCATGCCGGGACCGGAAGGCAATGCTTCCGGAGGTTGAAGGGCGTTTACGCGCTGGCGCGGCGCGAGTCAAGCCGGGCAGGGCGGGCGGCAAAGCACCGCCCTGCGAAAGCCGCGCCCCGGTGACGGGACGCGGCTGTTTCTGAGGGCGAGGCTGCTTAGGCCGCGTCGCGCAGCGCGTCGATCTGGGCGTTGGCGCGGGCGATGGTGCCTTCGGCGTCTACGGCCAATTGGTCCGCCGCGACAAAGGTCACATCGGTGATGCCCAAGAACCCCAGCACGAAGCGCAGATAGCCGCTGGCGAAATCAGCGGCGGAATCGATGCCGGTGCCGCCAGAGGCGAAGGCGACGATGACGCGCTTGTTTTCCAACAAGCCGACGGGGCCGTCTGCCGTGTAGTTAAAGGTCACGCCGACGCGGGCGATCAGGTCAATCCACGCTTTCAAAGACGCGGGGATAGTGAAGTTGTAGATCGGGGCGCTGATGACGATGGTGTCGGCGGCTTGGACTTCGGCGACCAGCGCGTCGGACAGGGCGAGGGCTTCTTGATCCAAGGTGCTGCGCTCGTCGGCGGGTTTCACGCGGGCGCTGGCCCATGTGGAATCGATCAGCGGCAGGGGCTCAATGGCGATGTCGCGGGTAACCACATCGCTGTCACCAAGGGTTGAGATGATGCGGTCTGTCAGCTTACGGGTGACAGAGCTCTCGCGGTTCACGGATGTTTCGATACGCAGGGTGGCCATTTGGCGGCTCCTTGTTCCAAGGGTCAATCTAATGACATGGAATTGGGCATTGTGCTCCCGAACGCAACTGCCAGAATGAGCGTGACCATGTTCGTAAATGCACAAGTCAGGAAGGCAGGGTGAACCATGGACAATTGGGATGAGATCAGGACGGCCTATCAGGTCGCGCAACTTGGCACCGTCAGCGGCGCGGCGGAGGTACTGGGCGTGCATCATGCCACGGTGATCCGCCACATTGATGCCTTGGAGGGGCGGCTTGGTGTGAAGTTGTTCCAGCGTCACGCGCGCGGTTATACGGCGACCGAGGCGGGCGAGGATCTGCTGCGGGTGGCGCGGGCCACGGATGATCAGTTCAGCCAGTTGGCCGGGCGGATCAAGGGGCGTGGCAGTGATGTGTCGGGCGAATTAGTGATCACGTCGCTTGATTTCCTTGCCCCGCAACTGGCGCCGTTGTTAACCGAGTTCCAGCGCCAGAACCCTGAGTTGGTCGTGCGTTACCTAATCGGGGATCGCCTGTTCCGGCTGGAGTATGGCGAGGCGCATGTCGCCATCCGCGCCGGGGCCGCACCGGACCAGCCCGACAATGTGGTACAGCCCTATGCGCAACTGGCGGTGGGCGCCTATGCGAGCCGGGATTACGTGGCGCAATTCGGCATTCCGCAGGGGCCGGAGGACTACCACAAGCACCGCTTCATCGCTGCCGATAACCGCGACAGCCGCGCGCCCTATCACAAGTGGCTCTGGGCCACGGTGCCTGAAGAAAGCGTGACGTGGCGCAGCACCAGCGGCGCGGCGATGGAGGCGGCGCTGCGGGCCGGGGCAGGAATCGGTGGCCTACCCGCCGCCATGGGGCGCAATGATCCGCAGTTGGTCGAGATTCACGCCCCGCGCCCGGATTGGAGCAGTGCCCTGTGGCTGGTCACCCATGTCGATCTGCACCGGACCAGCAAGGTGCAAGCGGTGCTGCGGTTCCTGAAGGAACATGCCGAGGATGC
This sequence comes from Sulfitobacter sp. NFXS29, assembly GCF_040148765.1. Classification (NCBI taxonomy): domain Bacteria; kingdom Pseudomonadati; phylum Pseudomonadota; class Alphaproteobacteria; order Rhodobacterales; family Roseobacteraceae; genus Sulfitobacter; species Sulfitobacter sp. NFXS29. The sequence continues at coordinate 31,352 of NZ_JAGDED010000003.1, read as the reverse complement.
GGTCACATGCCCCGACTGAGTGCGGCGGCGCAGGGGCATCTGGCGATGCTCTGCTTCTCGGCGCTGGTGGCGGGGTCATTCTCGCTCGGGGCGCAGGTGGCGAATGAGATCACCCCCACGGCCCTCAATGCCGTTCGGTTCGCCTTGGCCACGGTATTGGTCGGAGCTTTGGCTTGGGGGCGGGGCGATATCAACCGGGCGGGCTTTGCAGCACCTTGGCGCTATTTCGTGCTGGCGGGGCTCTTTACACTCTATTTCGTGCTCATGTTCGAAGGGCTCAAGACTGCGCCGCCGGTGGCTGCGGCGGCGGTCTTTACCCTTGTCCCAGTCATGGCGGCGGGCTTTGCTTGGGCATTGATGCGGCAGATCATGACGCCGCGCATGGCGCTGGCTTTGGCGATCGGCGGGGCCGGGGCGCTGTGGGTGATCTTTCGCGGCGACCTCGCGGCGCTGTTGGCGTTCGACATCGGCCGGGGGGAGGCGATCTATTTCATCGGCTGCATCAGTCACGCGCTTTATACGCCCATGGTACGGCGGCTGAACCGAGACGAGAGCGCGGTGATGTTCACCTTTGGCACCTTGCTGGCGGGATCGGTGTTGCTGGGGCTTTACGGCTGGCAGGATATTCGTGCGACGGACTGGGGTGCGCTTCGCCCCTTGGTCTGGATCACTATTCTATACGTTGCGGTCTTTGCCACGGCGGCGACGGTGGTTCTGTTGCAATTCGCGGCGCTGCGGCTGCCCTCGGCGAAAGTGATGGCCTATACCTATCTCACGCCAAGCTGGGTGATCCTGTGGGAGCTGGGCTTTGGCAATGCCCTGCCGGGCGGGCTGATTTGGGGTGGCGTCCTGCTGACCATTCTGGCGCTTTACCTGCTGCTGCGCGACGACAGCACGGAAAAATCACAAAAATTCAAAAAGATGCGGATTTGATGGAACCGGACCGCCTGGCCCCGCGTTGGGGCGTGAAATCAAAGTGAAGGACACAACCATGCGTAGTATTATTTACCTTATCGGGTTGATTGTAGTGGTATTGGCTATTTTGCGTTTTGCATTCGGCGTCATCTGATCGTCGATTGATCCTCCCCTTGTCTTATTTACCTCGTGGCAAGGGGGGATCACTAACTTTACTCAGACCCAGAGCGCGTCACGCCTTCCGCAGTCTCAGGCAGTTCGATTTCCAGAAATCGCTCGAAGGCATCAAGGTTCACCGGCTCAAACTGCCCGAACCCCTGCATCCAGACCGACGCATTCCGTAAGGCATCCGGCTCCAGTTTGCACCATTTCACACGCCCCCGCTTTTCCTGACTGATCAGCCCCGCCGCTGTCAGCACGCCCAGATGTTTCGAGATCGCGGCCAGCGACATCTCGAACGGCTCGGCCACATCGGTCACGGCCATATCATCCTCCAGCAGCATCGCGAGGATAGCGCGGCGGGTGGGGTCCGCAAGGGCGGCAAACACCTGATCTAGGTCTTGGGTCATGCGCCTGCATAGCGCGGGGCGCGGGGGTGGGAAAGCGGGCATTGCGGCTAACTTAACCACGGGGTTGAATAAGCTTCCGGCGCGGTTTCACTGGGATTTGCCTGTGCTGTTTCAAGGGTGGCAGTGTCTCGTTCCGCCTAACCCGCTGTAAAAGCGAGAAAACCTCCGGCGTCCAAGGTTGTTGACTCTAACCCGCCCTGACAGTAGCACCGCAGCAGATATTCCTAAGGGGATTTTGGTGTGACCAGCCCGGACCAACGGCAGCAGATGGAGCAGCTTGAGGCCAAACTGGCGGCTGCGAAACAACGCGGCGCACCCAAGCCCCGAGCGGATGAGCATTATTCTCAGGCCAATATGGCTTGGCGGATGGTGATCGAACTTGTGGCCGGTCTTGGGATCGGTTTCGGCATCGGATACGGGCTTGATGTGCTCTTTGGCACGCTGCCCATCTTCATGGTGCTTTTTGTGATGCTGGGCCTTGCGGCGGGAGTGAAGACGATGCTCCGCACCGCTAAGGAAATCCAGGACAAGCAGCAGGCCGAACCGGCCGAACAGGATACGCCCCATTCGGGCAAGGACGAGGGAGCCTGAGATGGCAACGACGACAGAAGGCGCAGAAACAGGCGGTCTCGAATTCCACCCGATGGACCAGTTCATCGTGTCGCCTCTCTTTGATGAAGGCGGCAGCGTTGCTTGGTACACCATCACCAACGCCACCTTCTGGATGGCGCTGGCCGTTTTGGCGACTTTCGCTCTGCTGGTACTGGGCAGCGCACGTCGCTCTGTTGTGCCGGGCCGGATGCAGTCGGTGGCCGAATTGGCTTATGGCTTCATCCACAAGATGGTCGAAGACATCTGCGGCAAAGAAGGGCTGAAGTTCTTCCCCTATATCATGACCCTGTTCATGTTCATCGTGATGGCCAACTTCCTCGGCCTGATCCCGACAGCCTTTACCCCTACATCCCACTTCTCTGTGACTGTGGTGTTGGCGCTGGCGGTTTTCATCACCGTGACCGTCGTGGGCTTCGTCAAGAACGGCGCGGCGTTCCTGAGCCTCTTCTGGGTGTCGTCGGCACCTCTGGCCCTGCGCCCGGTGCTGGCGATCATCGAATTGATCAGCTACTTCGTGCGCCCGGTTAGCCACTCCATTCGTTTGGCGGGTAACGTCATGGCGGGCCACGCGGTTATCAAAGTTTTTGCCGGTTTCGCTGCCATCGCAGTGATCTCTCCGGTGTCGGTGCTCGCGATTACCGCGATGTACGGTCTCGAAGTGCTGGTGGCCTTTATCCAGGCCTATGTCTTTACCATCCTGACATGCGTGTACCTCAAGGACGCGCTGCACCCCGCACACTAACAACCCCAACAACGGCGGAATATTTCGCCAAAGTTTTAACTTCCAATCGTAAGGAGATACCCCCATGGAAGGTCAACTCGCACATATCGGCGCAGGCATTGCAGGTCTCGGCACGGGCATCGCAGCCCTGGGTGTCGGCAACGTTGCCGCCAACTTCCTGTCCGGCGCACTGCGCAACCCATCGGCAGCCGCAAGCCAGACAGCGACCCTGTTCATCGGCATCGCGTTTGCAGAAGCTCTGGGGATCTTCTCGTTCCTCGTCGCTCTGCTGCTGATGTTCGCTGTCTAAGCTCTCGGAACTGTAATCCTTACGAGCGGGCAGGCGCGCATCGCCGTGTCTGCCCGGCTGTAACGGCAAAGTTTCCAAGGAGAAGCCACGATGGCAACTGTAACAACTAGCGACGGACTGGCCGAGGCAGCAGCCACACCGGGCATGCCGCAGCTAAATTTCGATCACTGGGGCAACCAGATTTTCTGGCTGATCCTGGCGCTGATCGCCACCTACCTGATCCTGTCGCGCGTGGCTCTGCCCCGTATCGGTGCGGTTCTGGCCGAGCGCCAAGGAACCATCACCAATGACATCGCGGCTGCCGAAGACCTCAAGGTCAAGGCACAGGAAGCCGAAGCCGCCTATGACAAAGCCCTGATCGACGCCCGTGCCGAGGCACAGCAGATCGTGGCCCAAGCCAAGGCGGACATGCAGGCCGATCTGGATGCTGAAATGGCCAAGGCCGATGCCGAGATTGCCGCGCAAGTGGCGGAATCGGAAAAAGCCATTGCCGAAATTCGCGCGGGCGCCATGGACAACGTACAAGCCGTTGCCAAGGACACCGCAGAAGCGCTCGTCGCCGCCCTTGGTGGCACGGCAGATGCTGCAACCGTTGATGCCGCCGTCGACGCGCGGATGAAAGGATAAGCCATGACCAAATCCATGCGCCTGACACTTTCGACCCTGCTCGCCGGTCTTGCGGCCTCGCCGGCGCTTGCCGCCACGGGGCCTTTCTTTTCGCTGCGCAACACCGATTTCATCGTGTTGCTGGCGTTCCTGCTGTTCCTCGGGATCCTGATTTACTTTAAGGTTCCGACGCTGCTGATCGGCATGCTCGATAAACGTGCCGATGGCATCAAGACCGAGCTGGAAGAAGCCCGCGCCCTGCGTGAAGAAGCGCAGACTTTGCTCGCCTCCTATGAGCGCAAGCAGAAAGAGGTGCAGGATCAAGCGGACCGCATCGTGTCTTCCGCCAAGGAAGATGCCCGTCTTGCAGCCGAACAGGCACGGGCGGATATGGCCAAATCGCTTGACCGTCGCATGGCCGCCGCGAAGGACCAGATCAGCTCGGCCGAGGCCGCCGCTGTGAAGGAAGTCCGCGACCAAGCCGTGACCATTGCTGTGGCCGCTGCGCGCGATGTGATCGCCAAGCAGATGACCGCTGCACAGGGCAACAAGCTGATCGACGATGGTATCGCCCAAGTCGAAGCCAAGCTGCACTAAGCCAGCGCCCCATCGAATTTTGAAAGCCCCGGTTTCGCCGGGGCTTTTTCTTTTGCGTTAGGCTTTTATTAACCCAACCGCGACAGGCTCAAACCATGCGTTTGCTCCTTATCATTCCGGTGGTGATTGGCCTTGCGGCCTGTACAGCGCCTAGTCGGGACTTCAGGGGCCTTCCGGCCCAACGCATCACCGTGGATGGCTCTGTTTTCGATGTGCGCGTTCGGGGGGAGCGGGCGGAAGCGGTGCGGGTGAACACCCAATACGCGCCACGCTTTGGCCCCATCCGCGCGCGGGCAGGACGTGCGATGGCACAGGCGAGTGGTTGTGAGGTGAAAGAGGTCTTGGGCGATCAGGCGCTGGCCGTTGGCGTGTTGGATTGCGACTAGAAGGCGCTTGCTGTGGCTGGGGCGGAACGCCGAGCTGTGACTTGGAAGGTGTGAGAATGACAACCCGCGCCGATGCGGTGGCACTGGCGGAAGCCCGTCGCTGAAATGGCCGCGATGCGACAATATCTTGTGGATAACCGCCGACCGCCCCCTGTCCCTTGGGGCTTTTGATTGACTCGGACCCGTGCCAAACGGCAAGTTCGCCGCTCAGGCAAGAATCAATCACGGCAGGGCAAACTTGCGTTTTTCCAAACTCAGATTAACCGGCTTCAAAAGCTTCGTGGACCCGACGGACCTCGTCATTTCAGACGGGCTGACCGGGGTCGTGGGGCCGAACGGCTGTGGCAAATCCAACCTGCTCGAAGCCTTGCGGTGGGTCATGGGCGAAAACCGCCCGACCGCCATGCGGGGCGGCGGCATGGAAGACGTGATCTTTGCCGGGGCCGCCTCGCGCCCGGCGCGTAACTTTGCCGAAGTGGCGCTGCATCTCGACAACAGCGACCGGCTGGCACCTGCGGGCTTTAACGAACAAGACGCGTTTGAGATCGTGCGCCGCATCACCCGCGATGTCGGCAGCGCCTACAAGGTGAACGGCAATGATGTCCGAGCGCGGGATGTGCAGATGCTCTTTGCTGATGCCTCCACCGGGGCGCATAGCCCGGCGCTGGTCCGGCAAGGGCAGATTGCAGAGCTGATCAACGCCAAGCCGAAAAGCCGCCGCCGCATTCTGGAAGAGGCCGCAGGTATTTCCGGCCTCTACCAGCGCCGCCATGAGGCCGAGTTGAAACTCAACGGGGCCGAACAGAACCTCGCCCGCGTCGATGATGTGGTTGAACAATTGGCCGCTCAATTGGCCACGCTGGCCCGGCAAGCGCGGCAGGCCGCGAAATACCGCGAGATTGGCGAAGCACTGCGCCGCGCCGAGGGCTTGTTGCTCTACCGCCGCTGGCGCGAAGCGGACGAGGCGCGCGGCAAGGCCGAGGAGGACCTGCGCGCCCGTGTTGCCGCAACGGCAGAGGCCGAAGCACAGGTGCGGCGCGTGGCCGAAGGGCGTGAGGAGGCCGAGACCGCTTTGCCCGCATTGCGCGAGGAGGAGGCGATTGCGACCGCGATTCTGCAACGTCTGACCACGCAGCGCGACACGCTGGCCGATCAAGAAACCCGTGCCGCGTCATTGATCGACACCCTGACCAGTCGCATCACCCAGTTGACCCGCGATATCGAGCGGGAAGGCGGGCTGAACCGCGACGCGGAAGAAACGATCGAGCGTCTCGAACGGGAAGCATCCGAGCTTGCCACAGTCGATGAGGGACACGACAGCGCGCTTGAGGCGGCGGCAGAGGCCGCGCGCGAGGCGGCGGAAGTCTTGCAGAGCCGCGAGGCGGACCTTTCCCAGCAGACCGAAGATGTTGCCCGTCTGGCGGCGCGGCACAGCTCAGCCGAACGTCTGCTGCAGGACAGCCGCAAAACGCTGGAGAAGTCGGAAGCCGAAGCCCGCAAGGCCCGCGATGCAGTCGCTCAGAGCCAAGCGACCCTCGACAAAGCGGGTGTGGATTTCGCAGCGGCCCAGCAGGCCGAGGCGAGCGCCGTCACGGCCTCAGCAGCGGCGGATGCGGCCCTTTTGGCCGCGGAAGAAACCCGCGCCGACACGCAGTCGCGCGAAGCCGATGCCCGTGCAGAGCGGTCCGAGGCCGAGGGCGAGGCGAATGCGCTGCGCGCAGAGGTTGGCGCGCTTGCAAAGCTGGTCCAACGCGACACGGCGGAAGGCGGGCAGATCCTCGACCAGTTGCAGGTTGAGCATGGGTTTGAAAAGGCGCTCGGCGCGGCTTTGGCCGATGACTTGCGCGCGCCAGAAGTTGCTACCGATCGGCCCTCTGGCTGGTCGATCTTGCCGGGCTACCCAGAGGCGCAGCCGCTGCCCGAAGGGGCGACGCCGCTGACGCAGCATGTCACCGTCCCGAAGGTGCTGGAACGCCGCATGAGCCAGATTGGGCTGGTAGACCCTGAGGCGGGCGCGCAGCTTCAGGCGCAGCTGCTGCCCGGGCAACGGCTGGTCTCGGCAGAGGGTGATCTTTGGCGGTGGGACGGGTTCCGTGCCATGGCCGAGGACGCGCCATCGGCTGCGGCCCTGCGCCTGCAGCAGTTGAACCGGTTGGACGTTCTGAAACAGGCGCTGGAACAGGTGAGCGAACGTGCCGATGCGGCACGGGCCGCACATGAGACCCTGCAGCAGCAGTTGGCCGAGCAGGCCGAGGCCGACAAACGTGCCCGCGAAGCGCGACGCGACGCGGATCGACAGGTGGCCGAGGCAGGCCGCGCCCTGAGCCGGGCGGAGGCGGATCGCAACCTTGCCCAAAGCCGTCTGGAATCCCTTGGCCTCGCCGTGAAGCGCCATGAGGAGGCCGCGATTACCGCGCGGGCCGAAGTGATGGACGCCGAACGTACCTTGGCGGGGTTGGACGATCTTGCCGCTGCCCGTGCGACTGTTGACGATATCCGCATGACGGTCGAAGCGTCCCGGATCACCATGATGTCGCGCCGCTCGGCCCATGACGAATTGCGCCGCGAAGGCGAAGCCCGCAGACGCCGGGTGCAGGAAGTCTCGAAAGAGGTCAGCGGCTGGCGGCACCGGTTGGAAACAGCGGGCAAGCGCACCGCCGAATTGGTCGAGCGCAAAGCCGCCTCCGAGGCGGAGTTGGCCGAGGCGGGTGCCGTACCGGCGGAAATCGCGGCGAAGCGGGAAGAATTGTCCGGTGCGATCACCGCCGCCGAAACGCGACGCGCCCATGCGACCGACACGCTGGCCGCCGCAGAGGCCGCGCTGAAAGCGGCGACGGATGCCGAACGCGACGCGGAACGGCAGGCCTCGGACGCGCGGGAAGCCCGCGCCCGGGCCGAGGCCCTGCGCGATGCCGCGCGCGAGACGGTGACCCATGCGGCGGACCGCATTCAGGATGAGCGGCAAGCCACGCCCGAGGCCCTGCGCGATGCGCTGGACATCGAGGCGGATCAGACCCCGCCGGTGGACGCGCTGGAAGAGGACGTGAACCGTTACAAACGGCAGCGGGATTCCTTGGGCGCGGTGAACCTGCGCGCCGAGGATGACGCCAAAGAAATACGCGAAGAGCACGGCGCGCTGCTGACCGAGAAGGCCGATTTGGAAGAGGCGATCAAGACCCTGCGCAGCGGCATCGCGGGCCTCAACCGCGAAGGGCGGGAACGTCTGCTGACAGCCTTTGAGCAGGTGAACGCGAACTTCTCGATGCTGTTTACCCACCTCTTTGGTGGCGGCGAGGCGAACCTTGTGATGGTCGAAAGCGATGATCCATTGGAAGCCGGGTTGGAGATCCTGTGCCAGCCGCCGGGCAAGAAGCTGAGCACCTTGAGCCTGCTGTCGGGCGGGGAGCAGACCCTGACCGCGATGGCGCTGATCTTTGCCGTGTTCTTGGCCAATCCGGCGCCAATCTGTGTGCTGGATGAGGTCGACGCGCCGCTTGATGACGCAAATGTGACCAGGTTCTGCGATCTACTGGATGAGATGTGCCGTCAGACCGACACGCGGTTCCTCATCATCACGCACCATGCGGTGACGATGGCCCGGATGGACCGGCTCTTTGGGGTGACCATGGCGGAGCAGGGGGTCAGCCAGTTGGTTTCTGTCGATCTTAAGAAAGCGGAAACCTTAGTCGCGTAAAGGTGGGAGACGCCGGTTGCGAGGACCGGCCCTTAAAGCGTGCGCGCATCAGATTGTCGCGGGGTTGCTTGCTGCCGTAAAGCTGCTGCAAGCCGCGTGGCCGTATCTAGTGTGGATAGGCAGCCGCGATCAGCTTTTGCGCGACACTGTAACGCCAGAGACGTCCTCAATAAACGTTAGAATTCGGGCCCTTACCGCATCGTCCTTGATGGAGCCGATGGCATTTACGATTTCAAGGGAGGGGTCGTTGCTGTTCTCGGTGTGGTCGTCGTCCAGCCCTTCGAAGAAATAGCCGGGGGTCACATTCAGTATCCGGGCAAGCTCATGCAGGCGGCTGGCGGCAATCCGGTTGGAGCCGATTTCATATTTCTGGATCTGCTGAAACGACAGTTTGAGTTCACGCGCCACATCGGTCTGGGATTGCCTTCGCAGGGTGCGGGCCTGCTTGAGCCGGCGACCGACGTGAACGTCTACAGGGTGGGACATAGTTCAATACCTCAGGTTGAGTACTATACATTCACTACCCGCAATGTGTTGAGGATCAATTGCCTAGATCTGGCCGATTTGGGTTAACCGATTTACCTTGGCTGGATGGATTATGTTGCGTTACCGGATGATTCATGTACCATCATTTGCCTATGAACCAACATATGTCCGATATTGAGCCGGTCGCACCCGTGCCCCCGACCCCGCAAAAGGACCCTGCGCCGGCCCTTTTGTTCGAGATGATACGCTCGTTCGTGACCTTGGCGCAGACGCTGAACCTCAGCCATGCGGTCGCGCAACTGGCAAGCACGCGACAAACGGTTCGCCGGCATATCCAGCATCTGGAAGAGGCGATGGGCGCGCCGCTGTTCACGATTGAGAACCGGCGCTATTCCCTGACGAAGGCGGGCGTGGAGGCTTTGCCCGAAGCGCGCGATATCATTGATCGGGGCAAGCTGTGGCTGGATGGCAAGACGCGCCACGCCGACGGGATGCTGCGCCTTTCGCACGAAGAGCCGAACGGATGGAGTTTTCACCAGCAGCAGCAGCCCTTGTCACTGATCTGGGATGGGGGCTCCGCGATGCTGCAGGCCGCGCTTCAGGCGTGGTGCCTGAGCCGGGGAGAGTTGGAGAGCGAAGCCTTTCGCGCCATGCGCCCCTATGTGTTGGTGTATCGCGACTCGCCCAATGGATGGATCTGTACCGAAGTTGGGGAGAAATCGTTCTACACGCAGTGGTGGGGCTGGACCAACGCGCGCAGCAGCATCGGACGGCCGCTGAAGCTGTTTCCGGGCGGGCCTGAGTTTGAGAATATGCTGAACTTCCCCTTTCGGGAGGTGGAGGCGACCTGTGGCGTTCGATTGGACGAAGTGGCTACCCAAATCCCACGCGAAGAGGGGGGCGAGCCGGTGCCATTGGCCTACAAACGCCTGCTGATGGCCGGGCGGTATCCAGACAAAAGCTTTGCGCTGATTGCTGCTGTTGATCGATCGACATCCGTGAATATCGAAGGGGTCGACGATACCTTCCTGCAGGAGATGCCGTTGGATGCGAAGGTGACATTCACAGGGTAGGTTGTGAAGAACGTCAGACGTGAAAAAGGGCCACCCATCAAGGCGGCCCTTTCTGTATCGGCTATGTCAAAAAGCCTTAGCTGATCGCTGCCGCTTTCACATCATCGTCGATGTAGGGCAGGTACTGCTCAAAGTTGTCCGAAAACATCTTGACCAGTTTGGCTGCCTGACGGTCATAGGATTCCGGATCATCCCATGTGCGACGCGGGTCGAGCAGGATGTCGGCGACGCCGTTCACCTCGACAGGGACATCAAAGCCAAAGTTCGGATCTTTGCGGAATTCGGCATCTGCGAGACGCCCTTCAAGCGCGGCAGACAAGAGCGCGCGGGTCGCCTTGATCGGCATCCGCGAACCGGTGCCATAGGCGCCGCCAGTCCAGCCGGTGTTGACCAGCCAACAGGTCGCGCCGTGCTGGGCGATCTTTTCGCGCAGCAGATTGCCGTAGACTTCGGGCCGGCGCGGCATGAAGGGCGCGCCGAAACAGGTGGAGAATGTGGGCTCAGGCTCGGTCACGCCACGCTCGGTACCTGCGACCTTGGAGGTGAAGCCCGACAGGAAGTGGTACATCGCCTGCGCCGGGCTGAGCCGCGCAATCGGAGGCAGCACGCCGAAGGCATCGCAGGTCAGCATGATGATGTTCTTGGGGTGGCCGCCGACGGCCTTCTCGCTGGCATTGGAGATATAGTGCAGCGGGTAGGCGGCGCGCATGTTGGCCGTGAGCGAGTCGTCATCGAAGTCCAGCTCGAAGGTATCGGGATCGAAGACCATATTCTCGATCACCGTGCCGAACTTGGAGGTCGTCGCGTAGATTTCCGGCTCTGCCTCGGGGTTGAGGTTGATGGTCTTGGCATAGCAGCCGCCTTCGAAGTTGAAGGTGCCGTTGTCGGACCAGCCGTGCTCATCGTCGCCGATCAAAGTGCGCTCAGGGTCAGCCGAGAGGGTGGTTTTGCCGGTGCCCGACAGGCCAAAGAAAACGGCCGTATCAACGGGATTTCCGGTGGCATGGTTGGCCGAACAGTGCATCGGCATGATACCCTTTTCCGGCAGCAGGTAGTTCAGCAGGGTGAAGACCGACTTCTTGTTCTCGCCCGCGTATTCAGTGCCGCCGATGAGGATCATCTTGCGGTCGAAGTTCATCGCGATCACGGTCTCGCTGCGGCAGTTGTGCTTGGCTGGATCAGCCTGGAAGCTGGGGCAGTTGATGACGGTGAAATCGGCGGTGAAGTCCTGCAGCGCTTCGGCATCGGGGCGGCGCAGCATGGTGCGGATGAAGAGGCCGTGCCATGCCAGTTCCGTCACCATCCGCACGTTAATCGCGTGCTTTGGGTCCGCCCCGCCAACGAGGTCTTGGACGAAGTAGTCCTTGCCCTGCATATGGGCGATCATGTCTTGATAGAGCGCGTCAAACCCCTCGGCCGACATTTCGGCGTTGTTTTCCCACCAGATGCTATCGGCCACGCTGTCGGTTTTGACCACATGTTTATCTTTGGGCGACCGGCCTGTGAACTTGCCGGTGGTCACCAGAAAGGCACCGCCTTTGCCAAGGCTGCCTTCGCCCCGTTTCAATGCCGCCTCGACCAGCGCAGGCTCGGTCAGGTTGTAATAGACATCGCCGAGCCCGCTGATCTGTTGATCTTCGAGGCTGAACTGCGGGTTTACCCGTCCAAATGTCATATGATGTCTCCTGTGGTAGCGCGTGAGCTGCGCAGTACGTGTCCGAGCGGGCGCAATTGCCCTGGGCATCGGGGGCCTTGAGAGCCTCTTAACACGGGCGTTTTCAGGTTGAACAGGCGGCTTTGTCACAGTTAGCGCCATCATGTAAAACTTTGTTTCGAAGCGCTTAGATCCCGGCCCAAAGCGACGCGCACCACCCTTGTCTTATCTTGGGTGAGAGTAATTAAAGTGCGGCAATTTAGCCATTCCTAACCAAATTATGACCGAATTGGTGCATCTCAAAGGCACGATTCGCACTTAAGGATTGATTCGATCTGTAATATTGGAGATCACTGACTCCAAAAATAAGAACGAATTGAGCAGCATAAGGAAGCAGGCAATGTCAAAGATTGCATTGGTAGACGATGACAGGAACATCCTGACATCCGTTTCGATGACTCTTGAAGCTGAAGGCTTCGAAGTGGAGACCTACAACGACGGCCAAGCCGCGTTGGATGCCTTCAACAAGAAACTGCCGGATATGGCGGTGCTGGACATCAAGATGCCCCGCATGGACGGCATGGATCTGCTGCAACGTTTGCGTCAGAAAACCGCGATGCCGGTGATCTTTTTGACCTCCAAAGATGATGAGATCGACGAGGTGCTGGGCCTGCGCATGGGGGCCGACGACTACGTCAAAAAGCCGTTCAGCCAACGCCTGCTGGTCGAGCGTATTCGCGCGCTTCTGCGCCGCCAAGACGCGGTAGAGACGAATGAGGTGGGCGATACCGAAGAGACCAAAGTGATGGAACGTGGCGATCTGCGGATGGACCCGCTGCGCCACGCGGTCAGCTGGAAGGGCAAGGACGTGTCCCTGACCGTGACGGAATTCCTGCTGTTGCAGGCTCTCGCGCAGCGCCCCGGATTCGTGAAGTCGCGCGACCAACTGATGGACGTGGCCTATGACGATCAGGTCTATGTGGATGACCGCACGATCGACAGCCACATCAAGCGCCTGCGCAAAAAGATGCGTAGCGCAGATGATGAATTCTCGGCGATCGAGACGCTTTACGGCATCGGCTATAGATATAACGAAGAGTAAACCCGGCGCTTAACGCGGGTCGAAAGGAAGCTTGTGCGGGACATGACTGCTGGCAGAGACGGTGATGTTGTACTGGGGGACGATTGGGTCACCCCTGACAGTGCCGCGCCGGATGAAATTCGGGTCAAGCGCGAACGGCGGGGGCTGTTTTCGCTCCGCTCCTCGCCGCTGACACGCAAGATCATTACCTTTAATCTGATCGCGCTCAGCGTTTTGGTGGCGGGGATCCTTTACCTCAATTCCTCGCGCGACAGTCTGGCGCTGCAACGCGCCGCGGCGCTGGTGTCCGAGACTGAGCTGATCGCCGATGTGATCGAAGCGCAGCTTCCCACAGGGGCGCCTGTGAACCTGACCACCGGCGACGGTGTCGATGTGGCCGCCACGCTTGAGGGGCTGGACCTGCGCGGCGGCATCGAAGTCTTCGTCTATGACCCGGCGGAAACGCTGGTGGCCCGCACCGCTGGCAGCCTGACTGTTGCCGAAGCGCTCGCCGCTTCCGAAGCGGGCGAGCGGACACTGTTGAACGACGGGTTGAACTGGCTTTGGGAGCGGGTCTCGGCCCCCTTCGGCACGGATGAGGTCACCGCCACCCCACCGCTCGAAGAACAGCTGCGCGGCATGGTCGGCACCAGCGTGACCGGCGGCACCCGACTGGAAGGCACGCTTGGCATCGAAGGCGGGACGCTGTTCAGCGTTGTGACCCCCATCATGCAGGGCGACACCCCCGTCGGCGTGGTCGCCGTGGCCAGCGCGGCGGGAGAGATTGACCGCCTTGTGCGCAGCGAACGTGAGCGCGTATTGCAGATGTTCGTCATCGCCACACTGGTCTCTATCGGGCTCAGCCTCGTGCTGGCCTCCACCATTGCCAACCCGCTGGCCGAACTGTCCACTGCCGCCGAACTGGGCCGCGACAAGGATGCGCGCAAGATGAACCCCGGCCGCATTCGCATCCCCGACCTGACCGCGCGCCCCGACGAGATCGGCCGCCTGTCAGGCGCCCTGCGCGGGATGGTCTCGGCGCTATACAACCGGATCGACGGCAACGAACAATTCGCCGCCGATGTGGCCCATGAGATCAAAAACCCGCTCGCCTCTCTGCGGTCTGCTGTTGGCACCCTGCGCATGGTCAAACGCGACGACCAACGCGAGAAGCTGCTGGATGTGATTGAGCATGACGTGCGCCGCCTCGACCGGCTGGTCAGCGATATCTCGAACGCCTCGCGGCTTGATTCCGAACTGGTCAAGGAAGAGGAAGAGCCCTTCGACCTGCTGCAAATGCTGGGCAATCTAGGCCAATATCTGGGCGAGGACGCGAAATCCAAGGGCATCGACTTTATCACCGATCTGCCTGCCGCGCCGATCACCGTACATGGGCTTGAGGCTCGCTTGGCGCAAGTTTTTGTGAACCTCATCACCAACGCGATCTCTTTTTGCGAAGATGGCGATGCGATCCGGGTCTGGGCGCGCAAGCGTGCCAACCGCGTGCTAATCGTGGTCGAGGACACCGGCCCCGGCATCCCTGAACAGGCGCTTGGCAAGATTTTCAAACGCTTCTATTCGCAGCGCCCGGAAGAGCATTTCGGCAATAACTCCGGCCTCGGACTCGCGATCTCGAAACAGATCGTCGAAGCCCACGGCGGCGTGATCTGGGCTGAGAACATTCGCCCAACCGAAGCTGACATCACCTCCGAACCGCTCGGCGCGCGTTTTGTCGTGGGGCTGCCTACATAAAACACGGGCACGGGGCCTGATATGACAGTCGAGCGCGAAAACCTCCACGCCAGCTGCGTCGCGATCAACGGGCGTGGAGTGTTGATCCTCGGCCCCTCCGGCGCGGGCAAATCGGCCCTAGCCTTGCAGCTGATTGCCCTCGGCGCCAAGCTCGTGGCAGATGACCGAACCGATGTCACCCGCCATGGCGAGCAGGTGATCGCCAGCGTTCCTGGCACGATCCGCGGCCTGATCGAAGCGCGCTACGTGGGCATTCTGCGGGTCGAAGATCACGGCCCCGTGCCATTGGGTCTTGTCGTCGATCTGGCCCATACCGAACACCAGCGCCTTCCAGAGCGCCACAGTCATCTGATACAGGGTGTCACGTTGCCCTGTTTTCACAAATGCGATAGCGCTCATTTTGCGGCAGCAATTCATCTGTATATAGCGGGTGTGAAAGAACCGAATTGATCAGTCAGACCTCATCAACAGACCCCGCCACTCGGCGGTTGGTCCTTGTCACCGGCCCTTCGGGCGCCGGGCGGTCCTCTGCGCTCAACGTGCTGGAGGATGCTGGCTTTGAGGCGATTGACAATCTGCCGCTGCGTCTGCTGCCCGCGCTGCTTGACCGGCCCGGTGATGCGCAATCGGTGGCCTTGGGCATCGACGCGCGCAACCGCGACTTCTCAACCGAAGGTGTACTTGAACTGATGGGCCGCCTGTCGGCTGAGCAGGGGTGGAGCGCAGAGCTGCTTTATCTCGACTGTGCTCCCGATGTGTTGTTGCAGCGATTTTCCGAAACCCGCCGCCGCCACCCGCTGGCCCCCGCCGACCGCCCCGTTGACGGCATCACCCGCGAGCAAGAGCTGCTACACCCGATCCGCGCCCGCGCCGATGTGTTGATCGACACGACAACGCTCAACGTCCACGAGCTGCGCGCCGAGGTGGAGCAGTGGTTCGCCCCCGGCGGCCAGCGCCACCTCACGGTCTCGGTGCAGAGCTTTTCCTACAAACGCGGCCTGCCGCGCGGCGTCGATGTGGTGCATGACTGCCGTTTCCTTAGAAACCCCTATTGGGTGCCCGAATTGCGCAGTGGCGACGGGCGGGATGCGGCTGTCGCGGCCCATGTGGCAGGCGATAAGCGCTACACAGATTTCGCCGATAAGGTGCTCGACCTTAGCCTGCTGTTGCTGCCCGCTTACCGCGAAGAGGGCAAATCGCATATCTCCATCGCATTTGGCTGCACGGGCGGGCAACACCGCTCCGTTGCTATGGCCGAAGGTCACGCTTTGCGCCTTGCAGAGCAGGGCTGGCAGGTGTCAATTAGGCACCGTGAGCTGGACCGTCAGCATCGTGAGGAAAACAAGCCGTGATCGGGATCGTCATCGTCGCACATGGGGGGCTGGCGCAAGAGTATCTTGCCGCCATCGAACATGTCGTGGGATCCCAATTCGGTGTCCGCGCCATCGCGATCGAGGCCGACCACGACCGCGCCGATAAAGAGCGCGAAATCTGCACCGCTGCCGATGCGGTGGATCAAGGCGCCGGCGTCGTGGTCGTCACCGACCTTTTCGGCGGATCACCCTCAAACCTCAGCCTCTTGGCGTGCCGCCCGGAAAACCGCCGCATCATCTACGGCGCGAACCTGCCAATGCTGATTAAACTCGCCAAATCGCGGCATATGGATGTGCCCGATGCCGTGCGTGCCGCACTCGAAGCTGGTAAGAAGTATATCGACAGCCAGAATGTCAGCGCAGGTTAGAAGGCCCCAGTACGTCATGCCCGAATTCTCTTTAAAGATCGTAAACGAAAAAGGCCTGCACGCGCGCGCCTCCGCCAAATTGGTCGAAGTGGTCGAGGCTTTTGATGCCCGTGCCGAAGTCAGCAAAGATGGCATGTCTGCCTCGGGCGACAGTATCATGGGGCTCTTGATGCTCGGCGCGTCCCGCGGCACCTCGATTGATGTCCAAACTTCCGGGCCCGACGCCGATGCCTTGGCCGATGCTTTGACCGCCCTCGTGGCGGATAAGTTCGGCGAAGGGTACTAGGCCCGCCGGGCGGGAAAAAGGATCCTCCGACCCTATGGATGACGCGCAAAAGCAGGCGGCCAAATCGGCCCAGACAGGTGACGGCACGGTGACCTTCACCAAATACGACCGCCGCAGCCTGTCTTATGCCTCGACCTTCGATGACCCATGGAAGGCGCGTGTGATCTCCGCGATGGAGCTTTTCACAGGCAAGCTCAAAATCCTGCGCCTGATCCGCAAGTTTGAGCAGCGCGGCACCCCCTCGGGCCAAGCCTTCTGGCGCGCCGCACTCGACACGATGGGCATCGATCTCTCCACCCCGCAAGAGCAGCTTGACCGCATCCCCAAAGAAGGGCCGGTCGTGGTCGTGGCGAACCACCCCCACGGCATGGTCGACGGCATGATTTTCGCTGATCTCATCGGTCGTGTGCGCCCCGACTACCGTATCCTCACCCGGTCGCTGCTCACGTCTATCGACGAAGTGGCCGGCAGCTACATGATCCCGGTGCCTTTCCCACACGACCCGGATGCGCAGCGCAAAGGCGTTGAAATGCGCGCCAAAGCCATGGCCCACCTCAAAGACGGCGGCGTTGTGGCGCTGTTCCCCTCCGGCGTCGTTGCCGCATCGGAAAGCTGGTGGGGCCCCGCGGTCGAAGCGGAATGGAACGTTTTCACCGCCAAGATGATCCGCCGCTCTGGTGCGCAGGTGGTCCCGATGCGCTTTCCCGGCCAGAACAGCCGCGCCTATCAGATCGCAAACAAGCTCAGCCCGATGCTGCGCCAAGGGTTGTTGCTACACGAAATCGCCCACGCCTGCGACAAACCCCAAGGCCCCATCGTCGGCCATCCGCTTGCCAAAGAAGAGATCGACCGCTGGGCGGACGACCCGCGCGGCTTCATGGCTTGGCTCCGCGCCCACACCCTAGCGCTGACCAACTGATCTTCATCCTTTTGAAAATACCGCGGGGGAATCGCGCCTTTGGCGCGATGGGGCAGGGCCCCCAACACCCTGCGGCTTAGCGCGTCGGTACCGGTGTTTCGCCCCGGTAATCATAGAAACCACGCTTTGTTTTGCGGCCCAGCCAGCCGGCTTCGACATATTTGGTCAGCAGCGGGCAGGGGCGGTATTTCGTATCCGCCAGCCCGTCGTGCAGGACGTTCATAATGGCAAGGCAGGTGTCCAGACCGATAAAATCCGCAAGCTCCAGCGGCCCCATGGGATGGTTGGCCCCCAGCTTCATCGAACTGTCGATCGACTCGACATTGCCGACTCCTTCGTAAAGCGTATAGACCGCCTCGTTGATCATCGGCATCAGGATGCGGTTCACGATAAAGGCTGGGAAATCCTCGGCCGAGGCGGCGGTTTTTCCCAGGCGGTCCACCACGGCCTTGCAGGCGTCATAGGTCTCCTTATCCGTGGCGATGCCGCGGATCAGTTCGACCAATTGCATCACCGGCACAGGGTTCATGAAGTGGAAACCCATGAATTTCTCGGGGCGGTCCGTGCGGCTGGCCAGACGGGTGATCGAGATCGACGAGGTGTTCGAGGTCAGGATCGTCGTCGGTTTCAGATGCGGGATCAGGTCTTCGAAAATCGCCTGTTTCACCGTCTCCCGCTCAGTCGCGGCTTCGATCACCAGATCGCTCTGGCCCAGATCGCTCAGCGTCTGGGTCGTGGTGATACGCGCCATGGCGGCGTCGCGCTCGGCGGCGGTGATCTTCTCGCGGCTGACTTGACGGTCCATATTGCCGGTCACGGTTTTCATCGCTTTGGCCAGCGCATCGGCGCTGACATCGTTCAGCAGCACGTCGTAGCCCGCCAGCGCCATGACATGGGCGATCCCGTTGCCCATTTGCCCTGCTCCAACGATACCGATTTTCTGGATGTCCATGGCCTGTCCTTTGCTTGAGTTCGGCGCACAATAGGGCGCGTGGCGGGGGTGCCGCAAGGGCAGCTGTTTACGAAAACTCACGGCAATTTCGCCCGTTAACAGAATCGCAGGCCCTACCGTGCAATCTGGCTTTGGGTGAACAACAAAGGTGGGTTCAATGACCTATGACGCAGCGGGGCTAGCGCCTCTGGACTATTTGCCATGCCGCTATGGCACCTCAAAGCTGATGTTTCGCGGCCCCCGCCGCAGGCTGGAGGCGCCCTATATCGCCTTTCTCGGCGGGACGGAGACCTATGGCAAATTCATTGAGGAGCCGTTTCCCGCGCGGGTCGAAGCCGAGATCGGCAAGACCTGCGTGAATTTCGGTTTCCCCAACGCGGGGATCGACGCCTTTGCGCATGATCCTTTCGTCGCGCAGGCCGCTTCGCAGGCGGATGTGACGGTGGTTCAGGTCATGGGCGCGCAGAACATGACCAACCGTTTCTATTCGGTCCACCGGCGCCGGAACGACCGGTTTGTCGGGGCCTCCGCGCTGTTGCAGACGATCTACCGCGAGGTCGATTTTTCCCAGTTCCACTTCAACCGCCATATGCTGACCCACCTCATGCAAGTCTCGCCTGAGCGGTTTGAGGCGGTGCGCGCAGAGCTTCAGCAAGCCTGGCTGGCACGCATGCGTTTGATGCTGGGGCAGATACAGGGGCGCACGCTTTTGCTTTGGTTGGCCGACCGCCCGCCGGTCGCGGAGGCAGAGCAGCCGGTCGGGGAGTTGGGCCATGATCCGCTGTTCGTGACACGCGAAATGTTGGACGCGGTGGCCCTACATGCCACGGCCAAGATTGAGGTCGTCTCTCCCAAAGACCCCTTTGCCGGGCCGACCGCTGGCATGGTGGTCAGCGAATTCGAGGCGCAGGCCGCGTCGGAAATGCTGGGCCCGATGGCTCATGCCAATGCTGCCGCCGCCCTGACCGATGCGCTGCAAAGCATGTCCTGACGCTCACGATACAGGCGCACGCGACGAAAAAGGCCCGCCGAGAACGGCGGGCCTTTGGTGTTTCACGTGAAGAACTTTACAGCTTTTCGATCAGTTCAGGCACCGCGTCGAAGAGGTCGGCTACGAGCCCGAAGTCGGCGACTTGGAAGATCGGCGATTCTTCGTCTTTGTTGATCGCGACGATGATCTTGGAGTCCTTCATCCCCGCAAGGTGCTGGATCGCACCGGAGATGCCGACCGCGATATAGAGGTCAGGAGCCACAACTTTGCCGGTCTGACCAACCTGCCAATCGTTCGGCGCATAGCCCGAATCGACCGCCGCGCGCGAGGCGCCAACAGCCGCGCCAAGTTTGTCGGCCAGTTTTTCGATCAGGGCGAAGTCCTCTTCGGACCCGACACCACGACCACCGGAAACCACCACGCCTGCGCTTGTCAGCTCGGGGCGATCGGATTCGGCGACTTTGTCTTCGACCCATGTGGACAGGCCGGGGTTGTCGGCAGCCGAGATGGTCTCGACCGAAGCAGAGCCGCCTTCACCCGCGGCATCGAAAGTCGATGTGCGGAAGGTGATGACTTTCTTCGCGTCGTTCGACTTCACGGTTTGTACGGCGTTGCCCGCATAGATCGGGCGCTCGAATGTGTCGGCGTCGACAACGCCCGAAGCATCCGAAATCACCATGACATCAAGCAGGGCCGCGACGCGGGGCATGATGTTCTTGGCATCCGTGGTGGCAGGGGCAACGATGTGGTCGTAGTCACCAGCCAGCGACACGATCAGCGCTGCGGTGGCTTCGGCCAAACGGTGGCCCAGCATCTCGTCTTCGGCGACCAGCACCTTGGAGACGCCATCGATCTTGGCCGCCGCTTCGCCTGCCGCCGCGGCAGAGCTGCCCGCCGCCAGAATGGTCACGTCGCCCAGTTTCTTGGCCGCGGATACCGCCTTGGCGGTTGCGTCCATCGACAGTTCGCCGTCGGAAATCTCTGCAATCAGAAGAACAGCCATTACACAGCCCCCGCTTCTTTGAGTTTCGCCACAAGCTCGTCAACCGAACCGACCTTGATGCCAGCGGCACGTTCGGCAGGCTCAACGGTTTTAACGATTTCCAAGCGGTTGGAGACATCGACGCCGTAGTCTTCGGCGGTCTTTTCATCCAGCGGCTTTTTCTTGGCCTTCATGATGTTCGGCAGCGAAGCATAGCGCGGCTCGTTCAGGCGCAGGTCCACGGTGACGACTGAGGGCATGGAGACTTCGATGGTCTGCAGGCCGCCGTCGACTTCGCGGGTGACTTTCGCTTTGTCGCCTTCGATGGCGATTTCCGAGGCGAATGTCGCTTGCGACCAGCCCATCAACGCCGAGAGCATCTGCCCGGTGGCGTTCATGTCATTGTCGATCGCCTGTTTGCCGCAGAGCACGAGGCCCGGCTGCTCTTCGTCGACGATGGCTTTGAGGATCTTTGCCACGGCCAGCGGCTCGATGTCCTTGTGGACATCGTCCGACGCCACAACAAGAATCGCGCGGTCTGCACCCATGGCGAGCGCGGTACGCAGCGTTTCCTGCGCTTGCTTCACACCGATGGAGACAGCAACGACCTCTTCAGCCTGACCGGCTTCTTTCAGACGAATCGCTTGTTCAACGGCGATTTCGTCGAAGGGGTTCATCGACATTTTCACATTGGCAAGATCAACACCCGATCCGTCCGCTTTGACACGAACTTTCACGTTATAGTCGATCACGCGTTTGACAGGCACCAATACCTTCATGAGCGGTCTCTCTCCTCAGTTTGCGACGCGGGCTGGTGGCCCGGTCTCCCTAATTCTCCACACGGGTGTAACGAAGCGGATCGGATCAAAACAGGCCAAAATCGGCAGGTCGGTAGTTTTGAACGCGGCGTTTTCCCCGATTTTCGTCTGTTAGCGCTATTTTATGCGCGGTTCGCGCCTGGCACCCATAGCACGTCTTCCTTGCCCGCGTTATTGGCCATACGGGCGGCGACGAAGAACCAGTCGCTGAGACGGTTCAGATAGGTGACACAGGCCGGGTTGATCGCCGTTTGCTCTGACAGCAAAACCGCCAGCCGTTCGGCGCGGCGCGCCACAGTGCGGCAGACATGCAGATGTGCGGCCAGCGCGCGGCCACCGGGCAGGATGAAGCTCCGCAGCGGCTCCAACTCGGTGTTCATCACGTCGATCTCGCGTTCAAGCCGGGCGACCTGTTCTTGCGTGACCCGCAGGGGCGGGTACTCCGCATCGCGGTCGGCCTCCATATCGGGGCGGCAAAGATCGGCGCCCAGATCAAAAAGGTCGTTCTGGATGCGGGCCAGTGCTTCGTCCGTGGCGCCGGTAGCTTCGAGCCGGGCAACGCCGACAAAGCAGTTCAACTCATCCGAGGTGCCATAGGCCTCGACCCGCGCGTCATGTTTGGCGACACGGTCGCCATTGCCAAGCGCAGTCGTGCCCTTGTCCCCGGTGCGGGTGTAAATCTTGTTCAGTACAACCATCAGATCGTGCCCCCTCGGAAATAGACATAGGCAAGGATCAGCAGCACGGCGATGAACTGCGCGATGATCCGCCAGCGCATCAGCTTGTTGGCGTTGCGTTTGTTGAATTTGCCCCCCGTGGCAAAGCCGCCCAGCCCCATCAGGAGCACGACGGCGACCGCCACGACGGCAAGTAGGACGATCACGAAAAACGGATCATTTGGCATGGGCTGTCCTTTCGTTGCCCCGAGATGTAGCGGCGCGGGGCAGTCGCGCAACCAAAATCAGCGGCTGGTGACCCAGTCCAGCGCCCGCGTCGGCAGGATACGCCGCAAAACACCGGCGATATGGGTTGGGGTTGTGACGAAATAGCGCGGGCGGGGCCGGGGGGATTCGACGGCATGGGCCAGTTTTTCGACCACCGCCTCGGGCGGAAGTTCGAAACGGTCCTTTTTGCCTCTATCGTCATAAAGTCGGGGGCGCATGGTGGCCTCATACTCCGCCGCGCGGGGGCTGTTTTTCCAGTCGATCCAACGCTCGAAGCGCGGGATCGCCTTGGTCCGCAGCTTTGAGGTGACGGGGCCGGGTTCGATCAGGATCAGCTCGACCCCCGTGCCGCGCATTTCAAGCCGCAGGGTATCGGTCAGCCCCTCCAGCGCGAATTTCGTGGAGTTATACGCCCCGCGCCAGGGCATCGCCACCATGCCAAGCACCGAAGAACATTGCACGATCCGCCCATGCCCTTGATTGCGCATCACCGGGATCACCGCGCGGGTCAGGCTGTGCCAGCCAAAGAAATTCGCCTCGAATATCTCGCGCAGCGCATCGGTGGGAAGGTCTTCGACCAGTCCGGGCGTGGCGTGGGCGCCGTTGTTAAAGACAGCATCCAAGTTGCCGCCGGTTTGATCCAATACTTGGGCGAGGGCCGTTTGGATGCTGGCCTCATCGGTATAATCGAGACGGGGCGCGTCGAACCCTTCGGCGCTCAGCCGGTCGCAATCCGCCTGTTGGCGGCAGGCGGCAAAGACGCGCCAGCCGCGGGCGCGCATGCCATGGGCGGCGGCATAGCCGATGCCGCTGGAACAACCGGTGATCAGGATAGAACGGGTCGCAGACATGCAAAGGGCCCTTCGTTTGAAAGGCCCTTCATCGCGCGATGCTGTAAGATTGGCAAGTTAGCCGTTGTTGAGCAGGAAGTCCGCCATCCAGCCGGATGCCGTGCCGTCGACGCTGCGAAAGCGCACCCAACCGGCACCGTTGTCTTCGACCACCTCAACGGCGTCACCTTTGCCCAGTTTGCCGACCACACCGAAATTGGTGCCCGGCCCACCGCGGACATTGACGCGGGTGCCATTCACTTTGCGGATGTCGGCCTGGGTGGTGCTGACATAGGTCGTGCCGTTGTCGGTGGCGCTGATCAGGCTTGGAATGACGACAGGCGCATTGGCGTTGGTGGTGGAATAGGCGGCTTTTTCTACTTTGGGGGCACTGGTGCTGACGGCTTTGACGACTTTCGCGCCAGCGCGGTCCGCGGGGGTGGCCACGGCTTTTTGCACCATCGCGTCATTGGCCTGCGGCAAGTCGCTGAGGGTCGTAAGGTTCAGCGCCACGCGGGTCGTAGTCACATCCCGTGCCGGGGCGCGCTCGGCGAAGGGGGTGATGGGGCTTTCGGCCTTGCGGGCTGCATTTGCCGCGGCGGCCGTGACAAGGTTGGACGAGGTTGTGCCGGCTTCTGCGCTGGCGATCAGCGCCGATGCTGCCGTCTCAGAGCTGGCCATCTGCGGGCCTGCAGGCACGAAATCCGCCCCGCCGCTCATCTCGTAGAATGCCCAGCCCATGAAACCAAATGTCAAAAAGATGAACCGTTTCATTTTGCTGTTCCTTGTCCCGTGTCAAACCATGTTGCTGTTGAGAGACCAACGCGAAACTTCGCGAATGGTTCAATTCCGATTGGCAAGAATTCGCATATCCGGAAAGTATTGCTTTTTTCTCACTTGAAACCGTGTTGGCGATCTTTTTTTCTGAGTCGACTGCGGGCAAACAGCGGGCAATCTGTCGCTTGCCCGCTCTGCCGTGCTTGGCTAAAAGACCCGTCATGTCAGACATAAGCACACCCCCAGAACTCGACCCGAATGACCTGTCCGAGCCGCTGCGCCGCGCCTTGGGAGAGCGGTATCTGACCTATGCCTTGAGCACGATCATGCACCGGGCGCTGCCCGATGCGCGCGATGGGTTGAAACCGGTGCACCGCCGCATCCTTTATGCCATGCGCGAGTTGCGGCTGTCTTCAACGGGCGGCTTCCGCAAATCAGCGAAGATTTCGGGCGACGTGATGGGGAACTATCACCCGCATGGCGATGCCGCGATCTATGACGCGATGGCGCGTCTGGCGCAGGATTTCAACGTGCGCTATCCGCTGGTCGACGGGCAGGGCAACTTTGGCAACATCGACGGCGATAACCCGGCGGCCTCGCGCTATACCGAGGCGCGGATGACCGCCGTGGCCGAAGCCATGCTGGAAGGGCTGAACGAGAACGCCGTCGATTTCCGCGAGAATTACGACGGCACGCTGACCGAACCGGTGGTGCTGCCCGCGCAGTTCCCGAATCTGCTGGCCAATGGCTCTTCGGGCATCGCCGTGGGCATGGCCACGAACATCCCGCCGCATAACATTGCCGAGCTGTGTGACGCCTGTATTCATCTGATCAAGACACCCGACGCCCGCGACGAGACGTTACTGAACTACGTCCCCGGCCCGGATTTCCCCACCGGTGGCGTGATCGTCGAGCCGCCTGAGAATATCGCCAATGCCTATCGCACGGGCCGCGGCTCCTTCCGGCTGCGTTGTCGTTGGGAAGTTGAGGACCTTGGCCGGGGCGCTTGGCAGATTGTCGTTACCGAAATTCCCTATCAGGTTCAGAAATCCAAGCTGATCGAAAAGATCGCCGAACTGATCCAGACCAAGAAGATCCCGATTCTTGCCGATGTCCGCGACGAATCCGCCGAAGACATCCGCATGATCATCGAGCCGCGCTCGAAGAACGTCGATCCGAACGTGCTGATGGGGATGCTGTTCCGCAACTCGGACCTTGAGGTGCGCTTCTCGCTCAACATGAACGTGTTGATCGATGGCCAAACGCCCAAGGTCTGCTCGCTCAAGGAAGTGTTGCGCGCTTTCCTCGACCACCGGCGCGAGGTGCTGCAACGCCGCTCGCGGCACCGGATGGACAAGATCGACCACCGGCTTGAGGTGCTGCAGGGCTTGATCACGGCCTTCCTGAACCTTGACCGGGTGATAGAGATCATCCGCTACGACGACGACCCCAAAGCCGCCTTGATGTACGAGGATTGGAGCCGCGCGCATCAGGATACGCTGAGCCGCGCGATGGACGAATCCGCCTATGTCTCGCCCTTGGCGGGGGTCGATGTGTCGAAACTGGCGGTAATCGCGGATGCCGAGGCCGAAGCCACCGGCGTACTGACTGAGAGCGGTGACACCCGCGCCATCCCGCACAGCTATGCAGGCCGCGAGAATGGCCTGTCGGATGTGCAGGCCGAGGCGATCCTCAATATGCGCCTGCGGTCCTTGCGGCGCTTGGAAGAAGACGCGCTGGTGAAAGAGCGTGACACGCTGATGACCGAACGCGCGGGGCTCGAAGACCTGCTGGAGAGCGACGACCTGCAATGGTCCACTATCGCTGACCAACTGCGCGCGACGAAAAAGCAGTTCGGCAAGGACTGGGTGATCGACGGCGTCAAGCGCGGCCAGCGCCTGACCGAATTCGACACCGCCGGAGAGGTTGAGGATGTCCCGATTGAGGCGATGATCGACCGTGAGCCGATCACCGTGGTCTGCAGCCAGATGGGCTGGATCCGCGCCATGACTGGCCATATCGACCTGAACCGCGAGTTGAAGTTCAAAGACGGCGACGGCCCGCGCTTTATCTTCCACGCCGAAACAACGGACCGGTTACTGGTCTTCGGTTCGAACGGGCGTTTCTACACCGTTTCCGCCGCCAACCTGCCCGGCGGGCGCGGCATGGGCGAGCCTTTGCGTCTGATGGTTGATCTGCCCAACGAAGTGCAGATCGTGTCACTCTTTATCCACCAGCCGGGGCGCAAGCTGTTGGTTGCCTCGACGGCAGGCGATGGTTTCGTGGTGCCCGAGGATGACGTCGTGGCCCAGACCCGCAGCGGCAAACAGGTGCTCAACGTGCGTGGCGAAGGCGTCTCGGCGCTGGTCTGTCATCCGGTGTCGGGGGATAGCGTTGCCACCGTGGGCGAGAACCGCAAGGTGCTGGTCTTTGGCCTTGATGAATTGCCCGAGATGGGCCGGGGCAAGGGCGTGCGCCTGCAGAAGTACAAGGATGGCGGCCTGTCGGACGCCACGACCTTCACGCGGGAAGCGGGCCTTAGCTGGCAAGACCCGGCGGGCCGGACACGTACCGAGGCCGATCTGGCCGAATGGACCGGCAAGCGCGCAAGTTCGGGTCGCATGGCCCCCCGCGGCTTCCCGCGCGACAACAAGTTCACGTGAAACAGCCGCGCCTTTCGGGGCGCGGTCAGTCCAGCGGCTCGGCGGTCATCCAGACGCCGCCCTCGGGGCGCAGGGTCAGGATCATCACCGGCTCCGGGTCCTTGCCCGGCACAGGCGTGAACTTGAACCGCCCCAGCAGGGTGGCGAGGATGATCACCGCCTCCTGCAACGCAAAGCTCGCCCCAATGCAGATGCGCGGTCCGTCCCCGAAGGGCAGATAGGCATAGCGGTCGATCGCCTTGCGGTCGGCGAAGCGCTCGGGCCGGAAAACATCGGGATCGTCCCAAAGCAGTTCATTGCGGCCTAGCGCGTAGATCGGGATCATCACCGTGTCGCCGGGGCGGATTTCGCGGTCGCAGAGCCTGTCGTGCTTTTGCGCCGTGCGCGAAATAATCCCGGCGGCGGGGTAGAGCCGCAGCGCCTCGTCGATGATCATCCGCACCAAGGGCAGCTTGTCCACATCGTCGCCAGTGCAGGGACGTCCTTGCAGTACATCGCGCACCTCGGCGCGGGCGCGCGCCTGCATCGCGGGGTCGAACCCCATGAGGTACATCGACCAAGCCAGCGTCAGTGCCGTTGTCTCATGCCCCGCGACGATGAAGGTCAGAAGGTTGTCGCGCAGCTCTCCGGTGTTCATCTGACGCTTGGTCTTGGGGTCCTCGCCCTCCAGCAGCAGGTCCAGCAGATCGGGCGTGCCGTTATGGCCGCGCGCCACCCGCGCTTCGATCGCCTGGTCGGCCATCGCCTTCATCTGCTTCAGCGCCTGGCCGGACATCATCCGCCCCGGACGTGGCAGCCAATCGGGCAGGCCGAGGATATCGAAGAGGCTGATCTTACCCGCCTCAGCGATATAGTCGTCGATGGCGCCATGCACCTTGTCGCGGTCAAAGGTGCCATCGCCTGAGAAGGTCACGTCGCCGATCACCTCGAAAGTCGTCGTCACCATCTCATCGAGCATGTTGACCGCGCGCGGCCCAGCAGCGGCGATTCGCTTGGCCGAGCGGTCAGCGGCGGCGCTCATCACCGGGGCGAGGTTGCGCACGTTGCGCTGCGAAAAGACAGGGGCCGCCGCCCGACGCTGCCAGCGCCAATGCGCGCCCTCTGCAATGAAGAGCGATTCCCCGATGGCCGGGCGCAGCAGGTTCTTGGTGACATCGGACTTCGGGTAGTCCTCCAGCCGGTCGAGCAGGATTTCCCGGATTGCACCCGGATCCATCAGCATATGCCAGCGCTTGCCGGTCTTGCCCGAAACCATGGGCTGGGTGGTTGCGATCTTGGGGATGATGCTCAGCACGTTGCGCCGGGCCATCTGCAAACTGCCGAGCATTCCCACAGGTTCGGTCACCAGCGGTACGCGCACGGGCAGGGGGGATGGTTGGGTCATGATGCTGTCCTCACTCATATCCAAGATAGACCGGACCGGCAGGCGCGCAACTGCGGCAAATGATTGCGCCCCTCCCGGCCATCGGCTACCCCTTTTCGAAATCTTAACGCCCCGAAGGATTGCCCATGCTCCGAGTTCTCGCCCTGTTGACCTTCGTCGCGACGCTGGCCGCCTGCAACGGGGCCTCCGACCTCGACAAAGCGCCGACCCCGCTGGGGAACTTCAACCTGCACCACAATATCGTGGTGGCGCCCAAAGCGCAGAAGGGGCCGCTGAGCCGCGAGGTCAGCAAAGAAGAACTGGCCGAGGCCGTGCGCGCCGCCACCGCCGAACGCTTTGACCGTTATGACGGGGAACGCCTCTATCACTTCGGCATCAGCGTCGAAGGCTACGTGCTGGCGCAGCCGGGCATCCCGCTGGTCTTTGCCCCGAAGTCGATCCTGATCCTTAATCTCACGGTCTGGGATGACGCGAAGAACATGAAGCTGAACCCCGAGCCGCATCAGATCACCGTTTTCGAATCCCTCGATCAGGGTCCGGTTGTTGGCTCCGGCTATACCAAATCCGCCGAAGAGCAGCTCAAGAACCTCAGCCAGAACGCGGCAAAGTCGATCGAGACCTATCTGGTCAAGCAAAACCGCGAAGAGGGTTGGTTCAGTGGTGGTGTGGCATCGTCGCCTGCCGGGGAGCCGGAGGATAAATAACCCCCCATCAAGGCGCGCCGAACCGCTGCCGCATGGCCCCGATGGGCTTTAAGTGGCCCCAAGACGCAAGTCACGCTTGATTTTACCGCCCGAACCCAATACATCGCCCGCCAGATAGGGTTCGGGTCCCCGTTGGGGCCCCTCAATTAAAAGGGCGCCACCATGGCAAAGGCAAAGTTTGAACGTAACAAGCCACACGTCAACATCGGCACAATCGGCCACGTTGACCACGGTAAAACCACGCTGACCGCGGCGATCACCAAATACTTCGGTGACTTCCAAGCGTATGACCAGATCGACGGCGCGCCCGAAGAAAAGGCCCGCGGCATCACCATCTCGACCGCGCACGTTGAGTATGAAACCGAAGCACGTCACTACGCCCACGTCGACTGCCCCGGCCACGCTGACTATGTCAAAAACATGATCACCGGTGCCGCTCAGATGGACGGCGCGATCTTGGTTGTGAACGCGGCCGACGGCCCGATGCCCCAGACGCGTGAGCACATCCTGCTCGGCCGTCAGGTTGGCATCCCCGCCATGGTCGTCTTCATGAACAAAGTCGACCAAGTGGACGACGAAGAGCTGCTTGAGCTGGTTGAGATGGAAATCCGCGAGCTGCTGTCTTCCTACGACTACCCCGGCGACGACATCCCCGTTGTGCCCGGTTCCGCTCTGGCGGCGATGGAAGGCCGTGACGAAAACATCGGCGAGAACGCGATCCGCAAGCTGATGGAAGAAGTCGACAACTACATCCCGACACCAGAGCGTGCTGTTGACCAGCCGTTCCTGATGCCCGTCGAAGACGTGTTCTCGATCTCTGGCCGTGGTACCGTTGTGACCGGCCGTGTTGAGCGTGGCGTGATCAACGTTGGCGACGAAATCGAAATCGTCGGCATCCGCGACACCAAGAAAACCACCTGCACCGGTGTGGAAATGTTCCGCAAGCTGCTGGACCGTGGTGAAGCTGGCGACAACATCGGCGCGCTGCTGCGTGGCGTTGAGCGTGACGGCGTTGAGCGCGGCCAGGTTCTCTGCAAGCCCGGTTCCGTGAACCCGCACACCAAGTTCGAAGCCGAAGCCTACATCCTCACCAAAGAGGAAGGTGGCCGTCACACGCCGTTCTTCGCGAACTACCGTCCGCAGTTCTACTTCCGTACAACTGACGTGACCGGCACCGTTCAGCTGGCAGAAGGCACCGAGATGGTCATGCCCGGCGACAACGTGTCCTTCGGCGTTGAGCTGATCGCACCGATCGCCATGGAAAACGGTCTGCGCTTCGCGATCCGCGAAGGTGGCCGTACTGTTGGCGCTGGCGTTGTTTCCAAAATCACTGAGTGATTTTGGGCGGGGCCTTCGGGCCTGACGTCTGAGAGATTTGAAAGGCCGCAGCGTTTGCTGCGGCCTTTTGCTTTTGTGGGGGAGGGGGCACCTGCGGCCCTTGAAACGAAAAAAGGCCGGCTCCTATAAGAGCCGGCCTTTCGCATTCATATCTATGGCAATTACGCGGCGTCTGCGTTTACACCGCCCTTGGTCGCAATCTCAGTCATGCGGCGGTCGCCGTCATAGGTGTGATCAAGCTGCTCTTGCAGCTGCGCGCCGTCTTCATCCTCGTCCAAGCGATTTGCGAAGGCCACAACGCAGCCATATCCGGCCAATGCATAATGCACCATGCGCTGGTACTGCGTGATGATCATCGCATCGCGGGCATCGTTGTCGCCGAAGTCTTCTTCCAGCACATGTTTATGCGCCTCTTTCACAAGACCCTCCATGCCGTGGCAGTGCTCAGCGTCGGGGTCGAGGTCGTGTTTCGCGCAGATGGACTTCAGCACATCCATCCCCTTGGCGATTCCGTTGCTGCCATCGATCAGCGCTTCCGACAGTTCCTTGTCCTCGGCCGCGCGGCCCAGTGCGTTGGTCGCTTCAAGCGACTGCTTACAGGCAGAGTAGAGGTCTTGCAGTTGGTCGGTGTAGACATCTTTGAGATTGTTCATAGTCATCGGTCGTCCTCCAATTTCGGGCTTGGTTCGACGAGAAAACGTAAGCTGGCCGTGCAATGTTCCCCAAAGAAAGGAATATTGCCGGAAAGGTCAGATCTGCTCTTGATCCGCCGCCCGTTTGCGACTACCCAAACCCCCGGCATAGGGGTTTAGCTCAGTTGGTAGAGCATCGGTCTCCAAAACCGAGGGTCGTGGGTTCGAGTCCCTCAGCCCCTGCCACATCTCTTCAAATTTGTAATGGTGACCCGCGCTTCTAGCGGGGCGGTTGGTTTGTTTTCGCCGCTTGGTGTCTCATCGGCGTGGGATTTGCCGCCTGAAGGGCTGTCGTGAGTCGTCGCATTTCCTACACTTCAGAACTGTACCCCGCCGTTCGAACGGAACCGCCAAGTAGGCTTTTGCATTGGCGCCCCGATTCACTGGGAATCCGACTCCGACCTTCCTGGGATTAAGGGCGATTCACTCCACCTCAGCCGCAACAGGTCTCGAATACTCCAGCTTCTGGCCTTCCGGTGAGCCAGTGGGTTGCTTCAAAGTGCCGAAATAGCAGGCAATTTCAGCGACTTGCTGAAAGGTTCCCCGAAGCCCTCACTTTTCTCAACTTTCTGCTTGCGGGTTTCGCTCACTCACCTTAGAACCCCCTCTACCGGCGGCGCAGAGATGCAGCGACGGGGCGCCAGACGGGGCGGACGGGAGCGGAGACGCTAGGTTCGGTTCGGAAAGCGGATAAGAATTCGAGGTATTAGGGCGGGGCGCGCCAAGGTTATAGGGCGCATCTCAGTTTTTTTGTCTCAACGCTGTTTGAAAATTTGATATCTGAAGAGATATGTGGGCGGTTTGGTTCATTCGATGGATCAACGTCTGTATATCGCGCTCTTAGGCTTCGGTCGATGATAGAGTGTCAGCTTCAC